>CALVEM010000005.1 GCA_944326605.1 Candidatus Gastranaerophilales bacterium | reverse complement strand
TGCTCGCACAACTGCTCCCTCTCCCAGAGGGAGAGGGAATTATTGTTTTCGATACTGGCTTTGCATCTTTGCCTCTTAGCGTCTTTGCATCTAATTACTTCTTTACCTCCGGCGAAGCCTAAAGTGCCCCCCCCCCGAATTCACATATCTTAACAAACTTTTCCATAATTTCGCTTCCTCTCTTTCTGCAACATATCTATTTTAAACTATTTTTTTATAATTTCAACCCTAAGGCACGGGATCGTAACCGCCTTCATGATATGGATGGCACTTACATATTCTTTTTATACCCAGCAAGCCGCCTTTTAAAACTCCGTATTTTTCTATTGCCTGACGGGTGTACTCAGAACATGTCGGATAAAACCTGCAAACAGCCGGAGTGTGTTTTGATATTTTTTGATAAATTGATATTAAGAATAAAATAAGTTTTTTCATATTATCTGTTTAAACTCCTATTCAGCAGCATAGGATTCACCGATAGTGTCAATCGCTTCAACCTTAATATCAGTAATAAGTTCAGAATACGAAATTACAACGATTGTCGGAATATGTCGTTCAAGAAGCTGATACAAAGGCAGCCTTATTCTCGGAGAACACAAAATTACAGGCTGCTGACCGCATGCCTGATGCGCCCTCATCAAAGTTGTTGCGGTAGTTTCAATAAGTTCCTGAACCTGCATAGGATTTAAAAGAAACATTGTGCCGAGCTCTGTTCTCTGGCAGCTGTCATCAAGAGTTTTTTCCCACTCCGGAGAAAGCGTTAAAGCGTACAACACTCTGTCATCCCCGACATTTGCAAGGCAAATCTGCCGTCCGAGTGCAGCTCTTAAACGTTCTGATAAGATATCCGGCTCTTTTGAAAATCTTGCATAATCACATAATCTTTCGAAAACGAATATGATATCTTTAATTGAAACTTTTTCTCTGATAAGGTTAACAAAAATCTTTCTCAAGTCGCTTGTTGAAATAATTGTAGGCACAAGGTCGTTGACAAGTGTAGGATCCTGTGAACGAACAAGCTCCATAAGTTTGAGAACGTCGGTTTTTGTCATAACTTCATCAACATGTTTTCTTACGCATTCCTGAAGGTGTGTTACAATAACGTCGGTAGAATCGACTGCTGTAACTGATCGTGCGGTCTTAGCTTCTTCAGGTGTAATCCAGTAAGCCTGAGTTTGGTATGTAGGGTCAATACCGATTATTGCATCCTGCGGAACATCTTTTTTCAGAGCATCCCATTGATCCGCAATTACCATTAATTTTCCCGGATAAACATAACCTGTTGCCACAGTATTTCCGCGGATTGATATCATATATTCATTAGCGTCAAGTGCTGATGAATCCATAATTCTGATATTAGGCAGAATATATCCTAGTTCATCTGTTACTCTCTGACGCAAAGCAGCAATTTTAGCAAGCAATTGTCCTTCCTGATCGGGATCTGCAATTACAAGAAGATTTGACCCGACCTGTAAACTCAAAACATCAACCCCCAAACGCTCATACATTCTGTTCGGGTTAACAAGATCCTGCATATTCTGACGGACGTTTTCTAATTGCCCTAATTGCGACTGAACATCTGCATTGATTAATGTTGAGAAACCTGCAATAAATAATCCAACAGCAAACATAAAGAATGGCAGGAACGGCAGTCCTGTTCCCTGCCAGAACCATGTATGCCCTGTTATTGCGAGGAAGAACAAGAATAAAGATGCCAGAAACAAAGCGTTCGGCTTGCTTATAATTTGCGCGGTAACATCTGTACCTAACGAGCTTGCGGCAGAAGAACGCGTCATAAATACACCTGCAGCAATTGACATCAAAAGCGAAGGTAATTGAGATGCTAAACCGTCACCTATTGTTAAAATCGTGTATTTAGAAACAGCATCGGCAATCGGCATCTGATTCATTAAACACCCGATACACAAACCGCCGATAATATTAATCAATACAATGATGATACCCGCAATAGTATCACCTTTTACGAACTTCATGGCACCGTCCATACTACCGAAAAGGTTTGATTCTCTTTGTAAATCTTCACGCTTTTTAGTCGCTTCTTCCGGAGAAATCAACCCGGCGTTAAAGTCGGCATCAATAGTCATCTGTTTACCGGGCATAGCGTCTAACGCGAAACGTGCGGCAACTTCTGCAATACGTTCGGCACCTTTTGTAATTACCATAAACTGAACAACTGTAATGATAAGGAAGATTACACCGCCGACAATCATATTACCGCCGGTTACGAAAGTTCCGAAAGCGTGAATTACTTCACCTGCCTCACCTTTAGACAAAATCAATCTTGTTGATGCAATAGAAAGTACCAGCCTGAACATCGTTCCGATAAGAATAATTGACGGAAATGATGCAAGTTCAAGCGTCTTTTTTACGTACAGCGAAATCATCAAAAGTACAACACCAAGCGCGATATTCAAGCTTATACAGAAATTGACAACCCAGTTGGGAAGTTCAACAAGCAACAGAACTATCAGCAATAGTACAAATATTGCCATAAAAACTTCGCTTAAATTTGTTCCTCCGCCCTGTGCCTGTTCCTGTGCCATTAAATTTCCTTCAATGCTTCACTTATTACAGACAATTGAGTTTCAATCGTCGCATCTATTACACCGTTTGTGGTCGTAACCATACAACCGCCTTCCATTATTGTTTCATCAGGTACAATAAGAACCTTTGCTTCAAGCCCTGCCGTATTAAGTATTTCAGGGATTTCCGTTTTCAACATGGAAACCTGAAGCGGATTTACTCTCAATGTTATTTTTGTTTCTTCCTTTGATAAACCTTTCATTATTTCAAGAATATTAGAAAGAATTATTGAGGAATCCTGTTGTATTTCTTTTTTAATAATTTTTTTTGCAATATCAAGACTTATTTCCATAATATTAGGAGCTACATAATCAAAAACTTCCTGTTTTGCGGACATAAAAGCTGTCAGTGTATTTTTAACTTCATCTATATCGGCTTTTGCCTGGGTAAGTCCTTCTTGATACCCCTCTTTTGCGGCAGCTTCTTTTATACTCTGAGCTTCTTCCCTCGCACGCGAAATAAGGTTTCGGTCATCTATCCGGCGAAACCCTCTGCGTCTGTCTCCGCGTCTGCGTTCCTGACGCTGCTTGAAATCTATATTATCAAGATTGAATAAGTCTATTTTCTCTTCTTCAACCTCTTTTTCAGGTTCTTTTATTACCTGTTCATCTTCAACTTGCTGAACAGGTTTTGCTGATTTCTTTTTGATAATCATGATTAATTTTATTATACACTATCTTCAATGTGTGTGGCAATAATATTTGCAACTTTCGGGGGCATTTCCAGATACTCTCCCTCTAAAGCCGTAAAGACAAACCTTTTGACCCTCATTCGTTCAGGTCTTAGTAAACTTTCAAGCTGTGATTTGTCGAAATATTGCGAAACATTTTGTATTTTAGTAACTATTTTTGAAGGAGTTAAATCCTGATGAGCATCAGGCAGTGACGTTTTAATCTCCTCAAGACAACGCATGGTAATACCGGGATCAATTTTTGCATTCAAATCAGGCATACCCATAAATTTTATTACCGAATTTGCATCATCGGGGTTGAATTTATTTAAAATAGACTGAACTTTTTCCTGTTTCATCTTTTGGAATAAAAGCGCCAGTGTTGCAAGTTTAAACACTTTTGAATCTGCCCCGAGAGGATTTTGTCCGGATGTATTTGTACCTGCAGCCGGTTGAGGCTGCTCTGCCTGACTTTGCGTCTGCTGAGCTTGCTGCGCCTGCTGCTCAGCCTGTACTTGCTCCTGCATCATTGTATCTATATTGGACTGACTGGCAGCTTTTTCCATTAAGCCTTCATCTATAAGATTTTTATCCTTTAATTCCGCGATGCAATCCAGATATGTTTTTTTAACGTGATGTTCTATAAGCTGTAAACACTGATCCTGAGGCAATCCTTGATGGTAAGCATTCTTTGCTACTTCAAAAATCGTAAAAGCGATTTTTTGCATAATAGGATCCCAGTATTGCTGCGGAATACCGGAACGTATCAAATCTACAGATTTATGGAAAGACCATTCAGCAATAATCTGGGTGATCATCATTGCCTGATCAAGATTAAAATTCAGCTGTGTATCATCGTTCAGAGCCTGACCGGCAATAGTTGAAAAGTTTAAAAGAGTATTTGCAACATAATTTTTCTGGTTATCGTTAAAATCCTTAGGAATTAACTCCAGTGACTGCTGTGCTAAATTCTGTGCAAAACCTTTATAATCAAAACCTTGTATTGCCATTTTATACCATAGCTTACGACTGCTGTTGAGGCGCTTTTTAGTTGTCTTGCATTAACTTTTTATTATCCTAGTGTTGCCGCTTTATTTAGTCAATGCACTCGGGTATTCTCGTCATCCTGAACTTATTTCAGGATCTCAAACTTGTCCCTCACACCTGCTTTGCTTGATAAACTTTCCTTTCTTTTTTTACTTAGCTTACGACTGCTTTCGAGGCGCTTTTTGTTTGTATTGCATTAACTTTTTATTATCTTAATGTTGCCGCTTTATTTAGTCAATGCACTCGGGTACTTCCGTCATCCTGAACTTGTTTCAGGATCTCAAACTTGTCCTTCGCACCTCTTTTGCTTGATAAGCCTCCCTTCTTTTATTTAGCCTGACCTCTTGCATTCCGGACTTCCTGCCTTCCATATCACCCTTGCTCAATCCAGCTTTTAATCTTTTCGCCTGCTTCTTCATCATCCGTATCGGAAAGTTCCGCCGAAAGATTAGAAAGGGTATTATTCAACTGATCAGGAGTTTGCTGCGGGATATAACCTCGCTGCTGCTGTTCTACAAGACCTTGAGCAAGTTCTGACTGGCGTTCTGTCAATTGTGCAGCACGCTGGTTGATATCCATCAATTGTTTTTCCTGCTGTGCTGTTTTTTGTCTGAGCTGTTCAACTTCACGTCTGTTTGCTTCCTGAATCTGCTGAACCTTATTTGATACAGCTTTGAATACAATTACAAGACCTATAGCACTCAAAGCTATTGCAAGCCACCACGGATTGCCTGTTTCATCAGGCTTCGGCAGGTTTGCAGGTCTGTCTGATGCAAGATAAGGATCCGTAGAATCGGAAAATGCAATTGAAACGTTTTCCGGATCAACTTTCGGACTTGCAGCTTTCGCAATTAATTCTTTTAGTTCTTCCAACGTTGTATTTGCCGGAAGTGCATTTTTATCAAGTGTAACAGCTATTGAAATATCTTCTACCACACCGGGTTTAATATATTCATTTGTCTGGGTTTTTGTAACTCCGTATTGAGTTTCTCTTGCAGTACGCGAATAATTTCGGTTCTGGCTCGAATCAGATGAACCGTTCGGGAGCCCGTTCGGCAAGTACACACTTACCGCATTGACATTTTTATTTGTATCGCTTGTTTGATCGCCGAGACCTTCAGAAAAAGTCTGTTCAGTAACAGATGCTTTTCTTTCAGGGTCATAGTCTATTGTAAATTTCTCTACAGGAGCCTGGCGGAGAAAGGTACTAACAGTTGCAACATAATTTCCCTGCCCGAGCAATCTGTCAAGCTGCTGATTAACTTTTGTTGTCATATACTTATCATTTTCTTCAAGGCGTCTTAGCATTTCATCTTCCGCATTCATAATACTGTGATAAGTATTTCCGTTAGTATCAGTTATTGCAATATTTTCAGCAGTTAAACCCGTTACACTTCCGAGTAAAAGATTTGTAATAGCTTTCACTTTCAACTGATCGAGTTTTGTTGCATCTTTCGCCAGAGTAATTTGAACGGTAGCAGTTACAGGTTTTTGCATAGAAGTAAACATCGTCTGTTCCGGAATTGAAATAAAGACAGAAGCATTATCAACTCCGTCAATACGTCTTATTAGTCTTGAAAGTTCACCGTTTATTGCACGTGACAGTCTTATTTTTTTATCTTCCTTAGTTGATGTGAAATCCCCTTTGTCGAAAATTTCAAGTCCGACATTTTGATCCATCAAACCGCTTTGAACAATTTGAATTAAAGCTAAATCTCTGTCTGTGGTGTAGCAAGCCTTTCTTCCTGTTTTACAGTCGCCTTTTTTTAAATAAAGAATAGATTTTGTACCGTCTAATCTTCTGCTTACCGCAATATCATATTTTGCAAGAAGCGCCTGAATTTCAATGGCTTTACCGGCATTATCAGTTGTCAAAAGATCAACATTTTCCTTCAGCGGCTCGCCGGTAATTTCTGTTCCGCCGGAAGATTTGTTAGAAGAACTTACAATACCTATAGTGATAAACAGAGCCAATAATAAAATAACTCCGCCGATTATTCCGTATAATAAAGGTTTATTCTCCAGTATCTTTTGAAAATCCATTCTTTGTCCTCTTTGCAAGCATTTATCGGATAAATTTTATGCTTTGCCCCAATCTGATTTAATAGTTTCCTGATATTATTTTACACCTGAATCTGCATAACTTTGTCATACGCCTGTATGACTTTTCCTGTAATTTGTGTTGCGACATTAATACTTATTTCTGATTTTGCCATAGCAGTCATTACATCGTGAATATCCACATTGCTGTTTCCGGACATAACATCTTTTAACAGATTATCAGGAGCATTAAGCTCTGTATTAAGATTTTCGACCAAACCTGACATTACCTGCTTGAAATCAGGAGATGCGTTATCTTCAACCCTTGACATTCTGACTGAAGGCGTCATCCCCGTATCGAGTTTTGTGTGTTGAATTCTGCCTGCCAGATCATATTGAGGATAAAAACTGTCCATTAACTGTACCTGCCTTTCTATATTTATCATACATTAATATTTGTTGATTTTATATATAGAACAGGCAAAAATCATCTAAATTCAGTAGAGAAAAGAGTGAATTTAAATCAAATTTACTACCTGTCATTATGGATTTAATGATTTTTTACAGAAAAGCAAAGATTGACATTGAATAATCTGTTTTACCAACCATAATCATCTGTAATTTCCCAACTGTCAACTGCCATTAATGCTGCACAAAATACCCCGTCTTGCCTGCACGAACGATATTCACGACTAGCTAAAAGATATTTATCGACAGGAACATTTACACCAGCAACCTCTACTCCTAATCCATATGGCATTACTCCTTTTGTGTTGTCCAGAGAAAAAATAAAAATATCTTTCCCCCATACATTCGGACCTTTTAAGCCATTAATATCAGTAATTATTGTTTTACAAACACTGTTAGTATTAGTCATAGAGGCTACAATCAATAATGTACCGTTCGACAGAATAAATTTAGATGAATTAGCACTTTTGACTCCGGCATAATTATCACACACAGCCTTATCATCACGACAATATGCATGGTAATATTCCGGGAAATCATTATCAAACTCCTTAATTATATTTAAATAAGGTTTCATATAGCTTTTATAAAAATCGGAATTGTTAATATTCGCTAAATCCCAAGTTACAATTTCACCATATTCCGTTTCAGCCATTTTAAAAGCCTGCTGCAAAAGAGAATAAGTATGTTTAACTTTTGTTGAAACCTGTTTTTTCTGATAATTTGCAATTAATGTTGAAATTGTCATCGCTGCAACAACACCTATTATGCCGAGGGTGATCAGGACTTCGGCAAGAGTAAACGCTAGGCGTTTACGAGGTGAATAAGTAAATAAGTGAGTAGGTGAATAAGTTCGTTTCAGGAAAATATTAATGTCATGCTGAACTTGTTTCAGCATCTTATCTACGTCGGATTGACCTCCGTGTTTCAGCATATCATTCCATTCTCCCTTGTGCGGGAGAATGTGGCACATCGTGCCGGATGAGGGGTGAGCACTAACCTCACAATAATTTAGTGAGAATTGACATGAATTATTCGACAGGACTACGTGCGTAGCACCCTCTCCCGCAGTTGTATGCTCAACTTGTTCGCACAACTGCTCCCTCTCCCAGAGGGAGAGGGGGAACGTAGCCGTTCCATCCAACACATAGGTTTTGCATAAATTTTTATAGTCATGCATGGATGAGTGCGTAACACCATCACTATGACATGGTAAAGACTGACATGAATTGTTAGGCTTGACTACGTGCGTAGCACACTCACTGAATGGAGAGCGCTCACTTCGCAAAGGGTATTCATTGATAGTTATTTTGGGAAAATTGCAACATAAGTTATTATTGATATTAGCTTCGCGTCTTCGCCTCTTGACATCTTTGTTTCTAGTTAATAGATCCTGAAACGAGTTCAGGATGACGTAAATGATACTTGCTTCGCATCTTCGCCTCTTAGCATCTTTGCATCTAATTGCGTCTTTGCCTCCGGCGGAGCCTACAGTGCCCCCCCCCCGAAGCTACACAACATTTCTAATAATCTTTTCATATAAAGCCTCCTCATTATATTTAATTATTATAACATATTTTTTTATTCTTCTTCAAGCTCGCGTCTGATATCGTCAACAGTAACATGAAGAACAGGAGAGTTTTCATCTTTTCTCAAAACTACATTTGTTATACCTGACTGAACAATAAATCTTTTGCACAAAATACAAATAAAATTATGTCCCCAGATATACATTGTAGCGCCTTTACATCTGTCCTGACCGGCCTGAATTATTGCATTTTGTTCAGCATGGATTGATCTGCAAGTTTCATATCTCGTTCCGGACGGAATATTATGTTTAATCCTGTAGCATTCGCCTCTTTCATAGCATGACTCAACTTTTGAAGGTGTTCCGTTATATCCTGTTGCTTTAATTTTTTTATCATCACCAACAATTACTGCTCCTACCTGTGCTCTTATACAATTAGATCTGCTTGCACAGGTTTTTGCAAGGTCTAAAAAATAATCTTCCCATGATTTAATTTCCATAACTATTCCTCCAAAAGTATTCTAGTATAAAAGAATTACGCTTGCAAATTATTTCTTTATATAATAACATAGGCTTATGTTTAAACTATTTAAAAAGAGAGAACTCAAAACTATAAACAAAGCATCTGTAGAAAAAGAAATTGCTGAGTTTAAAGAACACGGTACAACAGGGGATAACAACGGTATAATAATTTCTCTTACCTCGTTCCCGCAAAGAATGTATGAAATTCATTTCACGCTCTATTCTCTGTTAACACAATCCGTAAAACCGGCAAGAGTAATCCTGTGGCTTGGGACAGAACAATTCCCGAACGGAGAAAAAGATATACCCGAAAAAGTTTTGAAGCTGAAAGAAAACGGGCTGGAAATCGAATGGCATAAAAATCTTCGCTCTTATACAAAACTCATACCTGCTCTAAAACAATTCCCGAATAGTATTATAGTTACTGCAGACGATGATATTTATTATGAAAAAAATTGGCTTGAAAAACTTTTAAAAAGTTATGAAGAAAATAAAAATTGCATTATATGCCACAGAGCACATAAAATTAAGCTATCAAAAAACGGGATTGCTCCGTATAAAAAATGGCGTAAAAAAATAAGAAGTTCAAAAGCGTCTTATTTAAATTTTCTGACAGGTGTAGGCGGCGTATTATACCCGGCAAATTGTTTGTATAAAGATGTATTGGACGAAAATTTATTCAAGGAACTCACACCCGCTGCCGATGATGTCTGGTTCTGGGCAATGGCCGTTCTGAATAAAACAAAAATTGTTGTAGCAGACAACAATATCAGAAAACTTACCTATGTCAATCCAGAAAGAGAAAGAGGGCTGACAAATGAAGTTACGCTTTTTTCATCTAACAAAAAAGGCGGTAATGACTTACAGATTGAAAAAGTTTTAAATTATTATCCGCAAATTATAGAAATATTAAAACAAAAAAATTAGTTTTCTATTGTCTGTAATTTCTTATACCTGTTGTAATCATTGCAATTCCGTATTTGTCGCATACATCAATTAAGCTCTGATCCTTAATAGAGCCTCCCGGTTGTATAATAAGACTTACACGTGATTGAACTGCAGAATAAATACAATCTTCAGCGGTTAAAACAGAATCAGACGCCAGAACTGCCTCTTTAGCACCGTCGCAGGCATAATCGAGAGCGTGTTCAACTGCGCTAATTGCATTAGTTTGTCCCTGCGAAATAGCTACTGCTTTAAAATCTCTTGCAATTACTACAGCATTTGTCTTAGCATGCTTTACAACTTTCCAAGCAAATACTGCATCCTCAATCTGTTCGGGAGTAGGTTTTTCCTGTGTTACAACTTTGAATTTATCCTTATCCAGTTCACTGTTGTTTCTGTCTTGAACCAGAGCTCCGAACGGAGTCAATATAATTTCTTCAACAGTCAACCTTCTGTATTCTTTCAAAGAAGTTTTCAATTTGACGAGTTTGATATCAGGATTGTCTTTAAACAATTCTATTGCTTCCTTATCATAATCAGGAGCAACTACAACTTCCACAGCCATTGAATTTATGTGCTTTGCAACTTCTACATCAACCGGCTTGGAAAATCCGACAACACCGTAAAAAGAGCTGACCGGATCACAGTCAAAAGCTTTTGTATAAGCTTCATACAATGAACGGCCAAGGGCAACACCGCACGGCTTTGTGTGTCTTATAATCGCAACACAGTTTACATCATAAAATTCACTAACCATATTTACTGCTTCTGTTATGTTCAGAATATTATTAAAGGTTAATTCTTTTTCATTTATAACTTCATAGTCAACCATTTTGCCAGATTTGTACACTGCACCTTTTTGATGCGGATTTTCCCCGTACTGTAGATCTTTCAGTTTTTCAAGGCTAAAGGTTTTAAACGGTTTATCTCCGGATTGCTCTGCGAGCATTTGAGAAACTGCTCTATCGTAATTAGAAGCTAAATAAAAGGCTTTGGCTGCAAGTTTTAACCTTCCGAATTCATTTGCATTTAAAGCTAAATAATAATCTATTTTGTCTGTTATTACAGTAACATTTTTATAATTTTTTGCAGCTGCACGCATCAGAGTAATTCCAGATATATCAATCTTGGATATAACTTCATCAGTGTCGCTTGATTCAAGAGCTAATTTTTCAAACGGACACAAATTTACCACAACCATATCAAAAGGTTTTACGGCAACACGTTCCAAGTCTGTTAAAAGTTTTGAATCACTACTGTTTGCAAGAACTGCAGCAAGTATTGTTTCACTCAAAAAGTTATATTCAGCTGTTAACAGTCCGGAAGTGCTTGAGAATTCAGCGGCGTTTATAACTTCAATCTCTGCATTTTTTAAAACTTCAAATGTTTCGCCTGAAGCTACTATTTCATAGTCGAATTTTTCTACAAGATTTTTTGCAAACTCTATTAATCCAACTTTGTCATATACACTTATAAATGCACGTCTTTTCATCTTTTTACCATAGCTTACGACTATCTTAAAGGTGCTTTTACTTTGTTTTGCAGTTTCAGTATATTTTTCCTCGCACCTGTTTTGCTTTGTAAACTTTCCTTTCTTATTTTATTATATCATCATTATTCAAATTTGATGTTTTCTTAGCATTTCGTAACTATTTTGTGAATTTCTTGAAATAATTTTTTTGCTATATTATAATCAAATCTGAAAGAGGGAAATGATGGTAAGTAACAGAATTACAGAAGGCGTAGGCAAAAAGATAGTTGAAGCCTTAAAACAACAATCAGATATAGAAATTCAAAGTGTAGTTGACAACCCGGCGGATGAGACCAGCCTTGTTAATAACAGCTCTGATATAGAATTTGTAGAAGAAGAAAATGACAATTCACAAGAATTTCAACATCAAGAAGAAATTCATCCGGCATTTGATGAGGAAGTTCATAATCAATTTACAAACCCAGGAGTTATGTCGTTTGCACAAACATCGCCAATAACAGATACTTTTGCTTCCGAACTCGACGGATTTGAAATTCCTGCAAATATTGCTGTTTTAAAGCAGTTAATCAACCAGCTTCCGGCAGGTGTTTCAAAACAAACCGGAGCACAAATTATTAAACAAACAATGGAAGCACTGGGAATTTCAATGAAAAGTGTTCTGCAAGAAGCTCAACAGGTTCAAGAAAGTTTAAATAATTCGTCAAGAGAATGCCAGACATCTATTATGGAATACAAGAAACAAATAGGAATGCTGGAAAGACAGTCTCAAAAATTACAAAAACAATACGCAGCCTTAAATGATATTATTAGTTTGTTTATCCAGACAAATATATAAAAAAATCGGTTAATTTAACCGATTTTTTTATCTGTATGTAAATGACGTTTGAATATTCTTATCTATCATTCCCTGACAAGATGAGTATTCTGCATCTATCATCTTTAATCTTGACTGATACTGCAGCATCTGAGCATCGAGCTTTTGTTCAAGAACCTTTAATTTCGCCTGCCGCTGCTGAAGCATCTTGGTGGTCGGAGAATCAGGGTCAAAATCATTACCGACTTCCATCAAGTCACTGACAGATTTTGATAAACCCATTTTCGCCTGGGTAATCAACATTATCTTATATTCCAGATCTAATCTGGTTTGCTGAAGATACAATAATCGTATTTGTGAGTTGACTAATCCCATTTTATTTTCCCTTATCTTGTTTCATTGAGGTGGCTGCCTCTGAGAAACGCGTGTTGATTATTTTCAGCAATCAACTGTTCCATCTTCTGAAACTGATGACGATGATAGTTCAACCTATACTGTGCCATCTTTCGTTTCTTATTCATTGTCAGGAATTCTTTTAATCCCTCAACAAATGAATTTACCATTGCTTTTATAGGATTCTTCCTTATGAGAAAGTTTTTTGAATATATCAAGAAATCAAACAATCTTTTTATATTCATCTCTAAAGTATCACGAAGCATTTTTCTCCTTACACTTTAGACCTACATGTATATTAAAACAATTTGTAAACAATTATTGCCATGTCAGGTAACATTTGCTTAACATGTCTTAACTATTTGCAGCCTAAAGTATTTTTATCCACTATCTTTATTACGGATAATCGCAAAAAAACTTTAATAATATAAAAAAACTTGTAAAATAAATTTACAAGTTTTGAATAGCTTTGCTGTCACTTTCAATAGATTCTTTGAGCATCTTTTTAACGACGTCTCCTTGAGTATCAAGCATTTTACAAACAGTTTCAATGTTACGTACTTTATTTGAAAGAATAGTATCTGCATTAGCGGTAATATTTCCCGTAACATTCTGGTAAGCTGCAAGAGCCGCAGATGATGTCCCCTGCATCAAGTTGCCCATAACAAGGGCAGGAAGCCCGTATTCACCTAAATAAGGAGCTGCTGCCTGCATAATACCGCCCCAACCTGAAATAACACCGGCAACAGGCAAAACTAAATTTTTCATTGAAAATCCGTAACCGTTTGCAGCCCCGAGGCCGTATGCAGCGGCACTTGCTACATCAGCAATACCGCCTATTCCTGACGCATAACCGGTTGCTACACCTGTTTCAGTACCCCAGCCGCTGACAATTGAGGAAGCTCCGCCTGTTGAATAACCGTCAAGTCCCCAGGACACAGGTGCAGCTCCGTTTGGGAAACCTGAATAATTGTATAACGAATCTATTCCATAAGATGAACCGCCGCTAAATGTTGAAGCATAAGAGGTCCCTGGAACATTCATTGATTCGGAAGCGCCAAAAACAGTCGCAAAAGAGGATGGTGCTAACAAACTGGCAAGATTATATAGAAATCCGCCGGTCATACCAAAACCGGAACCAAGACCGTTGCCTGAAACAGTCAAATCACGTAACTGATCATAAGTTTCCCATAACTGTGCTTTTGCATCACTGCTCGCGGAGCTAAATTTATTTGCGATTACTAAATAACTGTCGTTTTTGTATGACATAAAAACCTCTTATTAATTCAATTATTATTCAAATGTTTTGAATGTTGATTCAATATTCTTTTCAATTACTTTCTGAACAGCTTCCATTTCTGTTTGTAAAGCTTCTTGCTCAGTATCCAGCTGTCTTAACCGTAATTCAAGAGTTCTGTCTTCTTCCTGAATTTTCTCCGTTTTAGCGTTAATATCAGCTATTTTCTTTTCATATACCTGCATATCATAATTATACTGGTTCATTGCATCTTCATAAGCCACATCATCTGTAATTGATTCTGTTTTTAATGCAAAAGTAGCTGTAGAATCTTCAAATCTTATTGACTGCGGTCGACCTGATTCATCCAGATCAACAAATGCACGTTGTGTTCTTTCTATTTTTGTTTCTACATTTTCTGCGTAATAAGTAACTAACTTACTCTGATTTTCTGTCGGCTTAGCTGAATCAGGAGCTGATATTGCAGAAGCGGTTAAATCCTCAAGGCTTGAGAAATATCTTCTGCCTTGATATTCCCATGTATAAATACTGTCAGATGTTGCAAATCCTTCATTCGGGAATTCTTTACAAATCTGCTCATAAGCTGCCTGTTGTTCGGGATCAGTCGGATCGTAAGCGGAAACTTCACAGTTGCCGACATAAGTCGGGACATCTGATTGAACGGAATAACTGTTTGCTGCCCCTTGACCTGCTAGAGCATTATCAAGCTGTGTACGGGTTGTAAAATTCATATTGCCGTTTTCATCAGTATATACAAAAATATCTGCCGGATCTTCATTTTTTAAATTCGGATAATCCTCACAAATACGCTCAAAATTATTCCTCTGTTCTTCAATTAAAGAATCATAATTTTGAGCTTGATTTCCGGCAATAGTATATGTATCTGCATCCGGATCATATACAATATCCGTCTGATTAATACTGTTCTCTGCACTTGCAGTACCTAAAACAACCTGAGGATTTGACAAGTTATTTTGAATACCGGTATATACATCAGAATAATGATAATGTGTAATCAAATAGTTATAATTCGGATCGTCTGTAATTTCCGTCATATCAGTGATTGTTTCGCCATAAGTCCCATCCTGATAAGAATACTGTAAAGTTGTATAATCTTGTGAACTCGGAGCTGTCGGAACTTCAAGCGCAAGCAGTTCATTAAATGTATTTGCACTCTGATTTGCCAAAGCCGTACGCGCTTGATTTATCTGCTGTCCTTCATATTCTACATTAGTTTTTCTGGCTGTTAATCCTAAATATCTTGCCTGTGAAGCTGCCATACCCATAATGGTCACTCTCCTTCATAAAATTCTACCTTACAGTTTGTTTATAATGACATTTTTTGTAAAGTCAACATAACTATAAAAATTATACGGTATTAATTTAAATAAATATATCTATTTTCAAAAAAAATCATTCGTTTATATGAGAAAACTTTTCAATTTCATAAAAAAAGCGGGGAATTTTATCCCCGCTTTTTATTTATTAATTTTTAAAGTTATTCTTTATCTTCTTCAACTTGCTCCAATTCCTTTGCATCAAATTTATCAGGATTTACTGTTAGAGCAATACGTTTGTCTGTTGGATTAAACTTCAGAATATAAGTATCAACTTTATCACCGACCTGCAAAATGCAGTCTTTTTGATTTTGCAATTCAACAACTTCTGCATGCGGCAGCAAAGCTTCTACTCCGGGGAACACTTCTACAAATGCACCGAAATGTTTAATTCTTGTTATAGTACCTTCAACCTTGTCGCCCTCTTTTATTTGTTTTTCAGCTTCAACCCATGGGTCAGGCTCAAGATTTTTCAAACTTAAAGAAACACGTTGTTTATCATGATCTACTGCAATGACTTCAACATCAATCTTGTCGCCAACATTCAAAATATCAGTCGGATGATCAATCCATCTCCATGATAACTGAGACAGCGGAAGAAGTCCGTCAATACCGCCCAGATCAACAAATGCACCAAAATCGGTAATTCTTACAACATCACCTTTTACAATCTGACCGGGTTCAATTTGTGAGAACACATTTTTTCTGGCTTCTACAGCACTGTCATCGAAAACTTTTTTATTTGATAGAATAAAATTATTCTGCTGCGGTTCAAGAGTAAGGATTTTAAGTTCAAGCTTACCGCCAACCTCTAACTCACTTTCTTTTACACGCAGTTGAGAAGAAGGAACAAAACCTCTAACACCTGAAACTTCTACAAGGACACCGCCTTTAACGATACCGGCAATAGTACCGAGGATTGTCTCATCAGCCTCTTTTGCTTTTTCAAGTTCTTTCCAGGCATAAGCAAGATCAACTTTTTTACGCGAAAGCATAAATTTGCCGTCTTCGTCTTCTTCTTTTATAATTAAAAATTCATATTCTTTACCTTTTTCAAATTTTTGTTCAAGATTTTCATCTTTGTCAACAGCTTCGCGTGTAGGCACAACCGCAATAGTTTTTGCGCCGATATCAACCATAACGCCCTGGCTGTCATAACCACATACGATGCCTTTAACTAAATCACCTTTTTGGAATTTGTAATCATATTTTTCCAACAATTCTTCAAAACTTAATTCTTTTGATGTCATTTTTACTCCATTGTCATAAGACACTATTATATTTACCTTGCGACTATTGTAACAAATGTTTAAATATTTGTAAAGTTTTTGTAAACTTCTTTTACAGATATTTATAAATACCTGTAACTATTAATAGCAGAATAAACCATACTCTGCTATTAAAAAATATATATTAAATTAGCATCTAAAGATTGTTTGCTAGTCCTCAACTACGAATTTTTGTATTCTGTCAAGAATAGCAGCAAATTCACTTTGCACATATTGAGGACGTCCGTATGCACCTCTGCAGCCTTCTATTTTATTATTTTTTACAATAAAACAATCACAGGCATTATCATTCCATGATATTTTTGCTGAACTACCGTCTTTTAAAGGTATGTTCACAAATTTTCTTCCTAATTGTTTTGCGCGATCAGCAAAATTATGATATACAGGTGATATTTTAACCATTTTAATCTTTCCCTTTCAAAAATTTTGTTATACTGCTTTACACTCCAGATAAAACTCCTGATAAGAATTTATTTACTAAATTTATTAAATTGTGTAATAATTATTTACAATTAAGCATTCAAAGAATTTATCAACTCTTGAATCGTTTTTTCTTGAATTTCTATCTCTGAAACTCTTGATTTGGTCTGTTCTATCAGATCTTTTGGAGCATTTGCAACAAATTTCGGGTTATTTATTCTGCCGAGCATTGATTTCTTTTCAGCGGTAAGTTTATCCAGTTTCTTTTGCTGGCGTGCGATTTCCGCCTCAAGATCTATTAAATCAGCAAGAGGCAGAATTATTTTTGAAGCAGAAACAACTGCTGTCGCACTTTTTGGCGGGACTGGAGCATCCATATCTGCATAAGAAATATTTTCAACTCTTGCAAGACGTTGAATGTAAGCTTCTATAGCTTCAAATACAGGCTTTTCCGATTTTTCTGCCCTGATTTCAATATCACATTTAACTGACGGTGAAATATTGAAACTCTGGCGTACATTTCTTAAAGAAGTAATTGTTTCAAAAACCAATTCCATTTCCTGCGCTTCTTTCGGAAATTCCAAATCTTCTTTATATTTCGGGAATTCTGCAACAATAAGCGCTTTTGTTTCTGTTTGCTTCGGAATTAACTGCCATACACGCTCTGTTATATGCGGCATTATAGGATGAAGCATTCTCAATGACATGTCAAGAACATATCTTAAAACACGTTGGGTATTTGTTTTTAAATTACTATCCTGTAATTGAATTTTAGCAATTTCAACATACCAGTCGCAGTATGAATTCCAGAAGAAATCGTAAAGAATATGTGCAACTTCACCTATTCTGAAACTTTCAATATTTTCGTTTACTTCTTTTGCAACTTTATTAAGTTTGTCTAAAATCCATTTATCTGCGATAGTCAGGTTGTTAAAATCAATATCTTTATTGTCAACGCCGTCAAGATTCATTAATACAAATCTTGAAGCATTCCAGATTTTATTTGCGAAGTTTCTTCCGTATTCAAATCTTTCCTCGCTCATCTTGATATCTTGACCGCCGTAAGTACATAAAGATGTCATCGTAAATCTCAAGGCATCGCAACCGTATTTGTCGATAATTTTAACTGGATCAATTGTATTGCCTTTTGATTTAGACATTTTCTGGCCTTTTTCATCACGGATAAGCCCGTGGATATAAACGGTAGAAAACGGTGCTTTTCCGGTAAATTCCAATCCCATTGTAATCATTCTTGCAACCCAGAAAAATATAATATCAAAACCTGTTACAAGAGTTGTTGTAGGATAGAATTTCTTGAAATCTTCGCTTTCGGTGTTGGGCCAGCCCATGGTCGAGAAAGACCACAGACCTGATGAAAACCAAGTATCAAGCACATCCGGATCTTGAGTATAATTTTCAGGATCAGGATTTTCTCTTGCTACGATCATTTCGCCTGTTTCATTGTGGTAATAAGCAGGAATTTGATGTCCCCACCATAACTGTCTTGAAATACACCAGTCGCGAATATTTTCCATCCAGCCGAGATAATTTTTCTCCCAACGGTCAGGAATAAATTTTATTCTGCCGTCTTTAACTGCAGCAATAGCTTCTTTTGCAAGCGGAGCCATTTTTACGAACCATTGTTCGGACAAAAGCGGTTCAATAGTAGTTCCGCAACGCTGGCATTTGCCGACATTGTGTTCATGGTCGCGTGTTCTCAATAAGAAATTGTTATAAGACAACATTCCTACAATTTTTTCTCTTGCTTCGTATCTGTCAAGTCCGTGTAACTCTTGAGGGACTTCTCCGCAAGCTTTCATAGTTCCGTCGTTATTGATAACCCAAATCGGTTTCAACCCATGACGTTTTCCGACTTCAAAGTCGTTCGGATCGTGTGCCGGTGTAATTTTAACAGCGCCTGTTCCAAAATTTTTGTCAACATACTCATCTGCAATAATCGGAATTTCTCTGCCTGAAAGCGGAATAATAACAGTTTTACCAACAAGTTCGGAATATTTGTGGTCAGACGGGTGAACAGCAATTGCAACATCGCCGAAAATTGTTTCAGGCCTTGTAGTTGCAACAATTATTGCACCGCTTTCGCCTTTAAGCGGATAAGAGATTTCCCACATGTGCCCCTGTTCTGTTGCATATTCGGTTTCAACATCAGAAATTGCACTGTTGCAGCGCGGACACCAGTTAACTATATATTTACCTTTGTAAATAAGACCTTTTTCATAAAGTCTTACAAAAACTTCTTTAACAGCTTCTGAACATCCTTTGTCAAACGTAAAACGCTCTCTTGAACGGTCAAATGATGCTCCCAGACGTTTACACTGATCTAAAATTGCAGATTTATGTTCATTTGCCCATTTCCATGTTTCTTCCAAAAATTTTTCACGTCCTAAATCATAACGTGAAAGCCCTTTTTCACGTAACATTTTTTCAACAACATTTTGAGTTGCAATCCCTGCATGATCTGTTCCGGGAAGCCACAGAGTTTCGTACCCTGACATTCTGTGATAACGGATTAAAATATCCTGCAATGTTTCATCAAGTGCATGTCCCATGTGAAGAACGCCTGTAACATTAGGAGGCGGAATAACTATTGAATACGGCGGCTTTTTGCTTTTTGCATCAGCCTTAAAATATTCACCATCCTCCCAGAATTTGTAAATTTTTTCTTCTGTTTCTTTCGGGTCGTAAACTGTGGGTAAATCTTCAATCTTAGTAGCTGTCATATAAAAATCCTTCTTATTAATAATATATAATATAAAAATAGCACAAAAAAATTTATTATGATATAAGTATTATCATGAAAAAACTGTTATTATCCATATTTATATTATTATTTCTGCCGCAGAGCTGTTTTGCTCTGAATATAGGTGAATATCTTAACAAACCTTACATAGGAATTCCTTATGAATATGGAATAAGTCAAACTTTACCGTTTATTCTTGTGTTTGCAAATTCCCGTGATATATTCTCAATTGTAAAAATGGCGCCTATCGGAGAAATGATTTATGAAGAATTTAAAGGGAAATATAATTTCTGCATCCTTAATACCGTAAAAAAAGAAAATAAAGAACTTTATAAAGCATTCGGTCTTGACGAAAAATTGCCGGTTCTAATCATTATAAATCCCAAAACTCAAACTTTTTATCAGGTAAACAGAAAATATTACAATAAAAAAGACTTAAAAGAAATTTTAAATGAATTGTATTTAAAAATTGGAATACAAAATAATCCCTGATGATTTATCAGGGATTATTATTTTTATTATTATTTATAATCTTTATATTTATGCCTTAGGGATCGAATTTGCGATAATCTCCATTTCTTCTAATGATGCATATACAGAATGACATCCGCAGTCTACATAGATAATTTGTCCCGTAGTACCTGTTGAAAGATCTGATGCTAAGAACAGACCTGCTTTACCGACATCTTCAAGTGCAACATTACGGTTAAGCGGAGATTTTGCAACTGCTGCTTTAAGCATTTTATCAAACCCTGAAATACCTTTTGCCGCAAGAGTTTTAACAGCACCAGCTGAAATACAGTTAACTCTAACTCCTTTTTTGCCTAAATCAGCTGCCAGATATCTCATAGAAGATTCTAATGCTGCTTTTGCAACACCCATTACGTTGTAATTTGCAACAACATATTCAGATCCCAAATATGTAAGAGCAAATACTGATGCACCTTCATTCAAGATAGGTTCAGCATAACGGCAAAGAGTAATAAGAGAATATGAACTTACACCTAATGCTAAATCCCAGCCTGCTTTTGTTGTATCTATAAATCTGCCCTGCAAATCTTCTTTTGCTGCAAATGCAACTGCATGAACAACAAAGTCTAATTTACCGTAAACTTTTTCACATTCTTTAAATACAGCTGCAACTTCATCTTCTTTTGTAACATCACAGCTCATAATAACTTTTGCACCCATTTCTTCAGCAAGCGGTCTTACACGTTTTTCCATAGCTTCGCCTGCATAAGTAAATGCAATATCAGCTCCGGCTTCGTAAAGCTGACGGGCAATAGCATAAGCAATGCCATGAGTATTTGATACTCCGAAAATTACACCCTTTTTACCTTCCATTAGTTTCATAATTATATCTCCTTCTCAAAAATTTAAACTAAAATACTTGAATATTTTACCATGAACAGAAATTTTAGGCAAATAATGACTGGTTTATGCTGCCAGTGCCATTATGAACTTGATTTAGAAGCTATATGAGATACCGAAACAAGTTCGGGATGAACAGTGTAAAAAACAAAAAATAAAATATTAATAAATGTAACAACATGCAAACATGCTGAAATCGTGAGAAACAGAACGTTTTTATATATTTAAGAGAGTTTAACACGAGAAGAGAGCTATGGGCATTAACACCGCATACAACAACAAAGTAAATCTGGTTAAAGCCGCAATGACGAAGCAGGCTCAAAAATCTGCTGAGACGGCAAAGCCTGAATACATGAAAATGTCAGGCTCTATTTTTAATGCTCCGGGGGTTAAGTCAAATACAAAAGCCGATGGTACTCTGACGGATTTAAATACAAGAAGAAGTATTGATGACCTGAACAATAACATTGGAACTACTTCATACGCATCCGCAGGAAGTAACAGCTCTTCAAATCCTGAAAATATCGCAAATATTGATAACGCATCAGACGGCAGAGCTGCAGCCAATGACGCAGAAGCAAGTGCTGATAACGTACGTTCTTTAACCTCAGAGACACAAGAAGATGCTGAAACAGTAAACAAATTCAGCAAAGACGCAACTAAGCTTGATGCTAAAATTACAAAAGATAACAAAAAATTTGAAAAGAATTTAAAAGCTGAAGAAAAAGAATTAAAGAAAACTAATCAAGAACTTGAAAAAGTTTTAAAAGAATCTGAAGAGGCGCAAACAGAAATTGATAATGCGCAGAGCGAGCTTGAATCGTTACTGGGATCCAATTCTTTTTCTATCAACGGTCAGGATGGCGGTTCAAGTGCAAACAGCGATAGAATAAAAGAACTACAATCCATCATAGGTGCAAAAACTTCAGTAGTTCAGCAAAACGGACGTGTAATTTATTCGCTTCAAAGAAACTCCGCACGAACTTTAAAGCAAATGAATGTAACTAACAAAGCTTATGTAAAAACGCAAAATATAAACAAAAAATCTATTGAAGAAAATCAGTCAACAACAAACAAAGTAATTAAAGTTGCAACGACAATTGAACAGGTTTCAGCACTTGTATCACAGGTCGGACAGTTGGTTGATTATGCAGGGCAAGGTCTTGTAACACTCGGGGAATCATTGTCTTCAAACCCATACACTGCAGGGTTAGGCGCCGCCTTAATTTCAGCCGGCAGCGTAATGCAAAAAGTCGGGAAAGTGACCGATATGGTAGGTCAGTACGGGCAGACAGCAGCAAATATCACTAAAACAGCGGCATACGCAGCAGACGGCAATCTGGCAGGAGCATTCCAGAGTGCAGCAGCAGCAGTTCAGACAGGTGTAGCAGCAAGCAAAAGTACTGCTAACCTGAAAAAAGACTTTGCAGCAATAGATCAGGCAGCTCAAGAAGCTACTGAAAAAGCTGCAGCTAATCAAGCTGCAAGAGATATTGTCGATCAGAAACTAGAAAGCGGAGAAGACCTTGGAGGTCTGAGTGAAAAACAGGCAAGAAAAAATATAAGCAATGACCTGCAAAGTAAATTTAATGATAAAGATAATCCGTTAGAATTAGAACAAGGGGTATCACGAAAAGATCAAATTAAAAACTTCGGTGCACAAAATAAAGATGCTGTAGAGGCTTCATTCAAAGCCGGAACAAGCAAAGATTATGCAATGAAAAGCATTGGCAAAAAAGCTGCCGGCAAATCATCTACAAACTTCTGGGATAACTTCCAGAAATGGGGATCTTCGCTTCAAAATACCGCTGCATTATTCGGTTCATCAGGAAATCAAAACTATAATCAAACCTCCAACTCTGTTCCGGATTTCTACTTTGATCAGAGAACTCTTGATATTATGGCGAAAAATCAGCGTAGGCGGTCAGCATACAGCGGAATGTATACTTAAAAAAGAAGCTAAATCAATTAAAGATCAGCTTCTTTTTTTATATAAGGATTATTTTTAGTTATTTTATCCAGGAAATATCATTTCCTTTAGCCCTTGCAGTTGCTTCTTCTTCAAGAAGTATATTCATATAAAGGAGTTTGTTTGCTGTTGCCTGATCAAGGTTTACAAATTCTGCTCCGGCTCTATGATCGCTGGCTGAAACGACTTTCACATCAGCAGATATATCCAAATTACCATAAGAAATCTGGACAGGAACTACATCTCCAACTTTTAAATCGTTGTGGTGAGTAACAGCAATACCGCCTCTTGAAATATCAAGTAATGAATCTATCTGAGTATTCTTAGCAAGTTGAACAGGATTTCTGTTGTCGCGCGTGCTAAATCTCATATACTGACGCTTGTCTATGGAATTTACATTATAATCAACAACACGTTGTTTATATGTATATTTACCCATATCACGGTCTGTAACCGGCGGAGTTACGGGTTCATCATCGTCATCATCTGAATCAGAGTCAGAATCTATATCCGTATCTGTATCGGTGTCAGTATCATTATCCGTGTCAGTGTCATCATCGTTGTCGTTGTCATTATCATTGTCATTATCATTGTCATTATCATTGTCGTTATCGGTGTCATTGTCAACATCTGTATCCGTATCTGTATCTACATCCGTATCTGTATCAGTGTCAGTATCCGTATCAGTGTCCGTATCTGTATCAGTATCGACATCAGTATCACTGTCACTGTCGTTGTCATTATCAACATCTGTATCTGTATCGGTGTCGGTATCTACATCGGTATCAGTATCATCGTCATTATCATTATCATTATCATTGTCGTTGTCGTTATCATTGTCGCTGTCATTATCCGTATCAGTGTCTGTATCCGTGTCGACATCCGTATCCGTATCCGTATCAGTGTCCGTGTCAGTATCAGTGTCTGTGTCGACGTCCGTATCCGTATCTACGTCAGTATCGGTATCTGTGTCAGTATCAACATCTGTATCTGTATCATCATCGTTGTCATTGTCATTGTCGTTGTCGACATCTGTATCTGTATCTGTATCGGTGTCCGTATCTGTGTCCACGTCCGTATCCGTGTCCGTATCAGTATCGGTATCTGTGTCAATATCAGTATCTGTGTCTACATCGGTATCAGTGTCTGTATCTGTATCATTATCAGTGTCTGTATCTGTATCATTATCGGTATCTGTATCATCATCGTTGTCGTTGTCATTATCGTTGTCGTTGTCAACATCAGTATCTGTATCGGTGTCGGTATCCGTGTCAATATCAGTATCAGTGTCTGTATCAGTATCGGTGTCTGTATCTGTATCAGTGTCAAGCGGCGGGACATCATCATCGTCTTTTGGGACTACAAGATTGTCATCATCTTCCTCTGTTCCTTGCTTATCACCGTCGTTTCCACCATTTACACCATCATAACCTTCATCTGCACCTTGAGAGCTGCCGCCATAGTAATAATTACGCTCATCTTCATTTCTGCCGATCGCAGTAACATCATCAGGACGTACTGCTTTAGTTCTTATAGAAATTGTTCCGCCTTCAGATGCTGTTATTTCATCAGTTCTGTCATCTTTAACAACAGTTGAAGGGTTAAATTTATGTCCGCTTGGATTTGACGGATTTTCATTCGGGATTTCACCCCTGTTATTGCCCATATTGAAGTAATAACCGCCGGCATAAGCATTATCAGCGACAAGCGTCAAATCTTGTTCTGAGGCAGGTCTTCCCTGACCCAGGCCGTCAATTGTACCGTGTTTTACTACAATAGTTGAATCAGCACGGTTATTCCAATCTGTTCCTAAATCTAATGATGTAATAGAAGCTTTATCCGGATGAATATTTGTGTTCGGTCCGTAATAATCATATCCGTATGTAGGAACTTCGCCTAAATGATTAACATATATATTTTTTCCGCGTGTAGTTAAATTTATATCGTTTGCCGCAGTAGTTTCTCTAACGTAAGTATTGCCTGAAAATTCCGCATTAATAGAGCCTTCGCGGGAAATTAAACCGCCGATATTTGTATCAAGTTTATTACCGTTTTCGGCATCTAATCCTTTAACATTGATATCTTTTATAGCAAGCATATCAACGCCGTAAGACGCTTTGTCATTATAATTCAAATTGCCTGACATTGAGGAATTATCAAACTTACCTTGAGTTTGCCTGAATGTTAAAGCATTGCCTTTTTCTCCGATATTACCGCTTGCAATTAGAGAAATTCCTGCACCTTCAACATTCGGCTTTGTCAAATCTTTTGAAGCATTTATTATATTATAGGCTTTTGAGCCTTTGTCAGAAGAATCTGCTAATAAAATTACACGCCCATCAGCTTTTATTTGATCAACTTTCAAATCTTTATTCAAACTTGCAATATTGGCAACAGAACCTTTTCCCGAACTTGACGCATTAACTGCACCATCAACAGAAACATTAATGGATTTTGTTAGATCTCTGTGGTTCTGCCCGATGCCTGTATAAACACCGTCCTGTCCGCCTAAATCCTGACCTATACCGCCATTTTCAACATTTATATTAAGATTTGCACCTTCTGTTGTTGAAATAAGAGTATTTGTAACGCCGTTATTTAAAAGGTTTCCGTTTATTACCTGAATATTTACATTTGCATTTGATGCAACATTGTTATTATTTTGTCCGTTTCCTAATTTCATGTCGGAATTACTGTTATACAGCAATACATTAGCATCTTTATTGGTATTGATAACACGACCTTCAATGTTCATCCCTTTTGAACCGGTATTTGTTAAAGTCAACGAGCTTCCGTCAGAATTTATACGACCTGTGGTATCAACCAGAAGCTGTCCGGCACTGTTAGTTAACTTAGCAGCTCCTTTATTGTTTGTTACATTCCCGGAGACAACTAAACCGCCGGAACCGCTGTTAGTCATTGTCAAATCACCGGAGTTAACTACATTCCCGCTCACCAATAGTCCGTCAGCGCCGCTGTTATCGGCAAGTAAAATTCCGTTTGTATTTATGATGTTTCCTGAAATATTTATTCCCTTATCACCAGTATTTTTTATTTCAATGCTGCCGTCTTTCGCAAAATTTCTAACTTGCCCTGAAATAGTTGTACCGCCTTCTTTTCCGTAAGAAGTAATTTGAATAGAACCGTTATTGTTGGAAAAAGTATTACCGGTGCTAACTTCACTATTAACAAGTTTGTTAAATAAATTTTCAGCCTGTTTGTTTGACAGAATTTTTGTTGCATCATTTACACCCGCAAGCATTACGGCGTTATTAGCGATATTCACATCTGCTGCATTTATGTCAACAAAATTTCGGGCAAGGACTTTACCATCAATCTTTACAGCACCGGAGCCAGGTTCACTTAATATACTTTCATAATTCTCAGCAATTGAAGGGATATTTACACTGCCTTTAAACTTGTCGTAAGTGTTTTGTTCCGGTGTCATAACGGATAAAGAACCGACATTTAAAACACCTGAGGCTCCCACAACCATACCGTTAGGCGAAACAAAAACAACATGCCCGTCATTAAACGCGCCATTCTTGTTTACAGAATTTACTATACCGTTAACATTAATCGTATTATCAACAAGATTTACAAATGTTGACAGGTCTTTTCCTTGTAAATGAAATATAAGGTTTGCAATATCACCTTCACTCAGGTTAAAATCTGCATATTTTCTAAAGCCTACATCTCCGTTCACTGCGGTAGGGTCAATATTAAATACTCCGTTATTTCCTTCCACACCTGAAATTTGAGAGGCTGCCACCTGTAAACAGAATGATTGCTGCAAAAAGAAACAAAATGTTAAAGCAGATGCTACAACTTTTCTTTTTGCGGATTTAACCTGAATCATATTTTATATTCCTTTCGAGTTTTCCCTAATTTAAAAATTTTAAACTTCTAGCTAAATTATTGTATCAAGAGAATAATTCTTTTTCTATTTTTTGTTACAGATACTTAATAAATTTACACACAGAAATTCTAAAGTATAAAAGTATATAAATATTTTTTCTTGCTAGATTGTAAACGAATGTAAAGTATTTAATCTAATTAACAGCTTTTTTTGAAAGCAGCCAGTAACAACCATAAAAAATAAACATCAAAAACAGCATTTCAAATAAAGCCGGCAGATGGAAAAATCTGTTGAATAAATAATATGAAATTCCGAACGGAAGAGCTGAAATAAACATCCTGCCCATAACAGACGAAGGATAAATAAGCCTTAATCCCGGAAGAACAATAATTATACTTAAAAGAAAATATAAGAAATTTGCACCGAGAGTTGCAATACCAACTCCTGTCAAACCGTAATCCGGTATTAACAATATATTCAGCACAACTCCGACAATTCCGGATGTTAATTTGATTATAAAATCAATATAAGTTTTATTTGCTAGATGATATTGCAGTGTTGTGTAATCAGTAATTGCCATAAAAAAAGTTCCAAAGGCAAAATAAGGAATTAACTTAAATGCATCCAAAAATTTGTCATTGGAAGAAAGCATGCTTACATAATCCGTAGAATATAGCGAAATTACAGTAATAACAGGCAGTGCAATTAATATATAATATCCGGTAAACCTTGATATAATAGGTCTTACATCAATTTTTTCCTCATACATATTAATAATTCTCGGAATTGCTGCAACCGTAATAATTGAAAATATTGTCATCAAAAGAGGTAATGTCAAACCGTATGCCACACCGACAATCCCTACCTGTGAAAATCCATGAATACTGTTCATAATAAATTTGTTGCTCTGATTTATTATCCATGCGCTCAAAGAAGTTGCCGCAATCGGAATGCCATATTTCATAATCGGTAAAACAGAATTCCACTCAATTTTTTGAAGCTTGAACCATGACAAAATATTACTCTGATAAATCAAAAGCAAGTCTATCAGAGATATTGAAACTCCCATACCAAGCAACAATGCAACTGCTCCGAGATGGAAAAATTTAACAAAAAATATAGACAGAAGAATTGTTAAAAACTGATTTATAATCGTAGAAAGAGTAAAGGACATTGATTTTAGCTGTGCACGTAAAAGCTGGAAAAGCAACGCTCTTATGGCAACAGGAATTATTAAAACAAGAATTGCAAGAAAATATTTTACAGGAATATGAAAAAAGTCATAAAAACTCTGCCTGAAAGTTAATGCAATAACAAACATCAAAAAAATGTTTGATACAAGCATAGTAACAAGAGTTGTCAAATATTTAGGCATATCCTGCATCATCTGGTGATGTTTAAAAAACCTTAAGCCGGACAAACCCACCCAGTCAGAAAATATAATACATAAAAAAGAAAGCATCGCAATAGATAGAGAATACAAACCATACTGATCCGGAGGCAAAAGACTTGTATACACAGGGACAATTATGGCATTGCCAAGCATGCCTATTATTTTTGAAGGCGAATACTTTACCATATCTCTAAAAATAGCTTTTAATTGTTCTTTTTCAACTTCCTTATTTTCTACAAATTCCATTTCATTAATCCAAAATAATTATAACACAATTATACTATTGTGCCAAATAAATCATATTCGTCCGCACGTTCAATCATAACATTTTCAATATCCCCCGGAACTACCGGATTTTCAGATGAAGCATAAACCATTCCGTCAATTTCAGGAGCATCATGCTGTGATCGAAGTAATACAACTCCGTCATCAGTATACCCTTCTACAATACAGGATAAAGTTTTTCCGACATAAGACTGATTGATTTCCCGCGAAATTTTTTGCTGTAAAGTCATCAATTTTTTATGACGTTGTTTTTTTATTTTTGCAGGCACCTGTTCTGACATTGCATAAGATACAGTATTTTTTTCTCTGGAATATTCAAAAACACCCATTTTTTCAAATCTTACACGTTTTACAAATTCATATAATTCATTAAACTGCTCATCAGTTTCACCCGGATACCCCACAATAAATGCCGTTCTAACAGCAACATCCGGTATTTTTTCTCTTATTTTTTTTATCAGTTTTTCATAGTCCATTACAGGTCTGCGCATGGCTTTTAAAATCTCTGCGTTGCAATGCTGCAAAGGCAAATCAATATATTTCACAACTTTGTCAAGTTTAGCAATCGCATCTATTAATTCATCGGTAATCTGCGAAGGATAAGCATACATAATTCTTATCCAGCCGAGACCTTGTATTTTATTTAATTCCTCAAGCAGCTGCGGAAGAGCCTGCTTACCGTATAAGTCTATACCGTAGCTGGTTGTATCCTGAGCAATCAAAACGATTTCAGTAACCCCTTTATTTACAAGTTCTTTTGCTTCTTCAACAATATTTTCAATAGACCTTGAATGATATTCGCCTCTTAGCTGCGGAATAATACAATAGCCACAGTGGTAATTACAACCGTCAGCTATTTTTATATAAGAACTTGCTCCGACGGTAATTTGCTGCCTTTCTATATTTTCAGGATAAATATATTCAGGCTTTTCAGAAACCATTGAAACATATTTTTTATGATTTGCCACATGATCAACTACTTCAACAATCTCTTTAATATCTGAAGTTCCGATCATACCGGCAATTTCAGGTATAGCTTTTTTAAGTTCGCCTTTATATTTTTGAGGCAGACAACCCGTTACGATTACTTTTTTACCGTCTTGAACCATCTGCAAAATAGCCTGTACTGATTCTTTTTCAGCATCATGAATAAATGAACAGGTGTTTATAACAATAATATCCGCCTCTTTTTCGTCAAGAGAAACTTCATACCCTTTCTGCGCCAGAAGCCCGAGCATAAGTTCGCTGTCTACAAGATTTTTCGCACATCCATGATTTAACAAAGCTATTTTCATTATCTACCTCATTATTTATCCGAATTTTAACACAAATAACAAGCTTTTTTCAAGTAATCACGAGTATAGTAATGTGTAATATAAAATTCATTATATAATGAATTTTATCATTATATATTGAATAATTAAAAACAATATGATACAATTACGATATGGAAGATGAAATTAAACTCGATGTAAAAAATCTGGGCAAGCAGTTGAAGTATCTTGCAAATATTGAAGGGTTGAATATGACCCTTTTGAAATACGCAGTTAATGAACTCTTTAATAAACAGGACAGCGTAAGAAATCTTTATAACAAGCTCAAACACAACAGATTGCGCGTATGTGAACTTGCTCAAATTGCCGAAGTATTGAATTACGAAATTATTTTAAAGAAGAAACCTTAGCTTTTATTCCGTATCTAATCATTTTGTTGAGCCAGTCTTGCGGGAGTTTTGAAACAAATTTTGCAAAAAAAGCATCTTTCCCGACAGTATATGAAGATTTTGGATTTTCCATTCCGTCAATTTTAACGATCAAATCAGCAACCTTATGAACGTCCAGTCCGTTCGTTTCATTTTTGCGGGCATTTGCAATCATATACTGCATTTCTTTTTCATACTCTTTGCATCTGTCAATTGATTTTTTATTGAGTTCAACAGATTTTCCCCACAAGGGAGTTGCAATAACACCAGGCTTTACAGAGACCACTTTAATATTAGATTCAACTCCGAGAGAATTAAACAGAATATCAAGAGCTCTTTTAGAAGCACAATAAGGCGCAACAAACGGAAATATACCGAAACTTGCCATTGAACTTATGTTAATAATCTTGCCGTTTTTCAAAAGAGGAAGCAAACGCTGCGTTAAGTCAAGATGAGAAAATGTATTTACTTCAAACTGTTTTCGAATATCGTCAACGTCAATCCGCTCAAGCAACCCGGCAATTACACACCCCGCAACATTTATAATCGTATCAATTCTTTCAGTTTTAGATTTTATAAATGCAGCAGCCTGAGCAATGGCATCTTTTCTTTCCATATCAATGAAAAACGGAATTACATTATCAGAAACAGACTTTAAATCATCAAGATATTTTTCATTTCTGTATCCTGCAAATACAATATTATCTTTTGCAAAAGCTTCAAGCAAAGTTTTGCCTATACCTGATGTAGCTCCGGTAATAACATAAGTCTTTTTCATTATATTTTCCTTTTTACTAATCTGTCATATAAGAATTGAACAACGGTAAGTACAGAGCAAGAGCCAGAGTTAATACGATACTGCCTATTACGATAAGCATTATCGGTTCAATCATTTTTGTCATAGTATCAATAATACCGTCAAGCATTTTATCAATATATGAAGTTGCCTGTAACAGCATATCTCCCAAACTACCTGACTGCTCACCCGTTGCAATCATAAACAAAATCATCTTAGGCATAACACGTGTCGATCTCAGAGCTATCGAAAGATGCTGCCCCTGTTGAACTTTTAAAGTAGCTGTTTCAATCTTTGTTTTCAAAGTATGGTTTGTAAGTGTCATATTTGCAAGATACAAGCATTCAATAATAGGAACACCCGCATCGTAAGCAACCTGCATAACCGCAATGAAGTTTGCAAAGTTTGAATACTCAATCAGTGATGAAAGAATTGGCACCTTCAATACATATTCATCAACTTTTCTTTTTGAAGGCTGCCATTTCATAATAAACGTACATGTTCCGACAATTGAGCCTACAATAATCGGAGCAAAAAACCAGTACGTTTTCAAAAATACCCCGGCACTCATTAATGTTGCTGTAATCCACGGAAGTTCTTTTCCCATACCGTCAAACATTTCTTTAAATACAGGAAATACAAACATCAACATGACAAGCACGATAATAATTGCAAGAAGTATAACGAACATAGGATACATCAGCGTTCCGATTACTTTACCTCTGATATTGGCTTCTTTAGTTTGAAGTTCCAAAAGACGCTGCAATGTTTTTTCCAATTCACCTGAATCTTCACCGGCTTTTACAAGACCGATATAAACTTGACCGAACTGCTCCGGATATTTTGCAATTGTATCGGCAAAAGTAGCACCTGCCATAATCTGTCTGCGCAACTCTTTTGCCACTTCTCGAACTCTAAGTTTTGCCGCATCATTTTCGATAAACATTAAAGATTCAATAATAGGAATACCTGCCTGAGCAAGAATTTGAAGAGTTGAAGTAAAATCAATACGATCCTGCAAGCCGAGTTTATGAACTTTCCCGCCTTTTACATTCTTCTTGGCAGATTTTTCATCTTCCTTGGATTTTTCTTCATAAACCTTAGTTGGTATAAATCCGAGTTTGCGGATAGCTTCCCTTGCTTCACGCTGGTCAGCTGCGTCAACCTTTCCTTTTACAATATCTTTGCTATTTTTTAATGCTATATAATTATATATCGTCATAGTATCTCCTATTCATTAACAACCCCGAGAACTCGTACAAATTCATCAATTGTAGTCTGTCCGTTGAGAATATGATTTATACAGGATTCATGCAGTGTCCTCATGCCGTTATTTACTGCTGCTTCTTCAATTTCTAAATCATGAGCGCCTCTGGCTATTAATTTTTTAATTTCTTTGGTTATTGTCATAATCTCATATACACCAAGCCTGCCTCTATAGCCTGTAAAGTCACATTTTGCACAACCTTTTGCCCTGTAAATAGGCTTTTTCATAAAATCCTGAATATCTTCTTCATTCGCAATAATTTGTCTTGCTTCATCATGGGTCGGGAAGTACTGTTCTTTACAGTCATCGCATAACTTTCTTACAAGACGCTGTGCAATAACACCAGATAAAGTTGATGAAACAAGATAATCTTTAGCACCCATTTCAATTAAACGGGTAACTGTTGCCGCAGCCGAGTTTGTGTGAACTGTACTTAATACAAGGTGACCTGTCAATGCCGCAGAAATTGCAATTTCAAGAGTTTCATAGTCACGAATTTCACCAACCAGAATAATATCAGGGTCCTGTCTTAATATCGCACGCATACATGAAGCAAACGTAATACCGGCTTTCGGGTTAATTTGCGACTGGTTAATACCTTCAAGCTTAATTTCTATAGGGTCTTCAATTGTTGTAATATTTACATCTTCATCATTCAAACTTTTTAATACCGAATAAAGAGTCGTTGTTTTACCTGAACCTGTAGGACCTGACGTCAGAATAATACCGTTCGGACAGCTGACCATATTTTTAATTTTTGCAATATCTTCATCAGTACCACCGATAAGTTTAATATTCTTATCTTCTGCATTCAAACTGACAGCAGGAGCAAGAATACGAATACAAACCTTTTCTTTTCCTGATACCGGCAGAGTATTTATACGAAAGTCATAAGATCCGTTTTTATATTTAATCGAAAAAGTACCGTCCTGAGGTCTTCTGTGTTCCGCAATATTCATTCTTGAAAGTACTTTAAAACGGGCGATAACAGATGTCTCTACCTTTGGCGGAATATCAAGAACTTTCTGAAGCATACCGTCTTTTCTGTAACGGACAATATAACCAGACAATCTGGGTTCAATGTGAATATCAGAAACATGGCTGTCAATGGCGTTGGTTATAATCTGGTTAACAAATTTTGCAACAGATCCGGTTGAATCCTTTAACTGCTTGTCAACCATGTCGGCTAAAGATTCTTCAACCTCAAATTCTTCGGCTTCACTTTCGATCTGTTTGATAACTCTTTCTGTTTCTTTTTTCTGTTCACTGAAAAAAGTATTCAACGAGTTTTCAAACTCGTAATGAGTCATCAATAGTTGTTTGGGATTTTGTCCCGTCAGGTAAATAATTTCTTTTAAGACATCAGGTTTAACAGGAGTTACAACCCCTAAAATCAATGTTTTGCCGTCAGATGATATAGGGATAATTTTGTTAGTCTTAATAAAATCCTCAGGAAGCATTTTAATAAACTTATCCTGAGAAGCAAGCTGTTCCGGAGTAACAAGATCATATCCTGTTTGAAGATGAAGAATTTCCTTTAACTGGTCAAGCGTAATAAAACCGAGTTTAAATAAAGTTGAACCTATAGGTATTTTCTGACGTTTACTCTCTGCCAGCGCCTGCAGAAGCTGAACATCATTGATATACCCTTTTTGAACAAGAAGTTCTCCCAGACGTACCTGTTTAGACGTTCCGTCATCAGGAGTTGCTTTTTCAAATTCTTCCTTAAGACTTGAAATCAAATCCGTAAGATCCTGATCCGGAACCTGAATAAATTTAATTTGCTGGGGGTAAAATTCTTTCAGTTTAAGGTTTATAACTTCTTTATCGGATGTTGAATTGATAGCTACGAACAGGAAATTGTCTTTAACACTAATTGGAACAAATTTATATTGTTCCAATAGTGTACTGTTTACTTTATGCAGTATCTGTGAATTGATACTGTTTTTTAACCTTGTTAGTAGTTCATTCATTTTATATATTAAATATTATAATTTATAATGTTTCGGTATTTCCAACCGCATCCTCCGTATCTGTTACAATTTTAGGAGTAATCATAATTATCATCTCGTTTTTAGATTTATCACTGGTTGTATCTCTGAACAACATACCAATTAACGGGATATCACCTAATATAGGCACTTTACCTATTGATTTATGTTCTTCTTCCTGAATTAAACCGCCTATTACAAGAGTTTCACCGTCTTTTATGCGAACATTTTTCAAGTCAAGATTTCTTCTTGATAACAAAGTAGCTGCAATATAAGGACCATTTTCATCTTCACCCGGAACCTGTTCTAAAATAGTTGCATATTCAGGTTTTATATTCAAAGTTACATATCCGTCAGGACTGATAAATGGAGTAATTCCAACTTTTATACCGGCATCTTCACCTATATTATAGGTTCTGGATGCAACTACACCGCCTGTATATGCACTCTGTTCTGTTTCGGTTGTTTCAATATAATCCTGAGTAATATCAATTGTAGCTTCCTGTCCGTTAGTTATCAATATTTTCGGATTAGCAACTACACGTCCTTTTGAATTCGATATCAGGTAATTAATTGCATAAGATATATTAACAGGTCCTTTATACGGAGTTAGAGTATTTGTCACTGTAGGTGTTTCACTTGTAGTGTCATATACATCGTATCCGCTACCTTTTATAAATATCGGGTACATAGGATGTGTTTGAGTTGTTGAACCGCTGAATGTTGCAGAGAAAGTATTACTCAAGAATGTCCAACTGTTATGCAGTTCTTTACTGCCGGATTCATTTAATTCAATAATTGAAACTTCAAGATATGCTTGAGGCTGTTTTTTGTCAGTTTGATTAATAAAATCTTTAATCATCTCAATTTGCTGTTCAGAACCGCCCATAACATTAATTGTTCCCAACTGAGAATAATATGCAATTGACAAATTCTGAAGTCCAAGAGATGCCATTTCTCCTGCTGCTTGTCCGTCAATAGTGCAAGCAATGGTTCCTTCATTCAGCACCATATCACCGCTTCCGCCGCCACTGCCGCCAGCAGCAGCACCTGTCATAATCCCGGCAGCACCGCCTGTTGCTGTACCGCCGCCAGCCGGAGCCGAAGTTCCGGTTCCAGTTCCTGGAGCTGCACCACCGCCACCTGTATTACCGGCTGCACCACCACCGCCACCAGCGCCACCGCCGCCGGAAGCACCTGATGCCGGCATTAACATATTACAAATCATATTTGCCATTTCGGCAGGTGTTGTATGATTTACTTTAAATATTGTTGTTTGAGGCTTTTTATCAAATTTATCTACAATTTTTTGAGCTATTGCAACATCATTTTTACCGCCGAAAACAATCAATTCGTTTGTTACAGGGTTAGTTGTTACAATTTGAGAATTTGAAATTCCTGATTTATTCATTGAATAAATATTTTTATTTAAAAAGTCAGCCAGAGCAGAGGCACTTACATATTTCACAGGTATCAGAGTCATATTTTGTTTGGCAAGATTAAAATTACTTGTTCCGGCACCTGCAACTATTATTGTCTTATCCTGAACGACATAGTTTAAATCACTTATTTCCATAACCATGTCAAAAGCTTCGTTCAAAGGAACGTCAACAAGGTCAAGAGTAACAGTTCCAGCGACTGAATTATGAAAAATTATATTCATGCCTGCCTTATCGGCAAACATTCTCAAAACCTGTTTTACGTCAGAATCCCTTAAACTTATACTGATAGGAATATTTTTATCAGTAAAACTCACATCGCCTTTTAACCTAAGAGAATTAATCGTGTTATTCTCATTGCGTAAAATCGGTTTGTTGCTGCCATATTCTGTAACAGCAGCATCTTCCATTGCTACAGATGTTACAAAGCTGTTAGACAACATGAATGTTGTTAGCATAACGCCTGCTATAATTTTTTTTAAAATACTGTTTTCCATATCTGCTCCTGGTTGTTATTTTACATTTAATTTAATTTTATTTTTTATTAGCGGAATTTTTCCTGCCGCCAAACTTACTTTCCAGATTCGAAATTGTATTAAAGTTAATTCCTTCACCTGTAAATAATTCGCCTACACCTGCTTTATAAACGTTACTACCGTATTGTACGGTAACCATATCACGTCCGATTGACAATACTTTATAGCCGTTTATAATATCTCCGGATCTTACAAGATAATCTGAACCGCTGATATTTAAAATCGCAGAAGGGTTAATCTTATCATACATAATACCGGACACTTTTGTCGCCATAGCATCAACAGCTGTTGAATCAACAACTATAGATTCCGGCGGAGGCAACAATCCGAGGCTTTCCGGTTTTGGTTTTACAACGACTCTCTCTGCCTCCGGAAGAAACGGATCTGATCTTCCCATATCTTCAACCGACATAGATACCATAGAATTCTCATTTTTCAATGCATCCTGATCAGATACAATAGTAACATCATCGTCTTTCGCTATAGCTGCATTTTCACCGTCATTACCGACTTTCACTTCCTGTTTTGGGAGCTGTGCCGGAGATGGAATGTTGCTGATATCTTCCGTATTGTTTTGAGTACAACCTGTAGTATTAATCATTACAACGGTTAAAAACAATACAACAAGAAGAATTCCTATTTTTTTGTTTAAATCCCAGAATTTATCTTTTGTGACTTCTGCGTTAAATCTATCTATAAAATTTCTACTCACTTGCCACCTATTTCTTTTGTATCCGCTAACAATTATAGTTAAATATAATAATTACCGTATCAATTATTTAGTGTATTTAATTCAAAAATAATACACAATTATAATTAATTGTAATTCTAACATATTTTTTTATTCTGGGCAAACAAGTCAAAAGTATTAAGAAATCTTATTGAAAATTATTTGTAACGGCATGAATATATTCAAGAATTTGGTCAAAATAATGTAAATCAGAATTGCCATCTAAAACGAAATCAGCGTAAGCCCTGCATGGTTTAACATATTTTTCTCCTGCGTGGAGAAGATATTCCCAGTGCTTCAAAGCATTTTGCTCATCCTGATTACGTTCGGCAACAGCACGCTTTATTATTCTGTTGCGCCTGATATCACTTTCTGTTTCTATATATATCTTAACATCAAAGACATCTTTTACATTTTCATACATTGTTGCAATACCTTCAACAACAATAATTTTATCGGAACGTACGTCCAAAGAAGCCGGAATTGACACTCCAGTACCGTTAGGCACATATCTCGGGGCTTTTATATCCAGTCCTTGAGCAAGAGCCTCCAAATCTTTTTTTAGCAATTCCAGCTGAAAACTTTCCGGAGCATCAATATCGTAACCATTATCGCGCAAGTTATCAAAACTTCCATATTGTTTGATTAATTTTGAAATATCATTAAAATAATTATCCGTACTTAAAACAGAAACGGGCATTGAAAACTGTTCTATAGTATTTTTAATTTCTTTACAAATAGTTGATTTACCGGAAGCAGATTCCCCAGAAATACCGATTAAAAGCCGCTTAGAAGGATTATTGATCAACCGTTTTGTAAATCTTGTGATAAAAGTAGGGTTAACTTCTTTAAAAACAGGAGTATCACATCGTTTATCAAATGCAAGGATTTGTTTAAATTTAGTTTGCAGATAAAACGCAAGAAATTCTCTACCGGTTTTAGAATTGAAATCAGGTTTCAAAATCTTATCATCAGAATTTAATTCTTTATCAATTAATAATTGCATTATATCATCCATAGAAGTTATGGAGAATATAATACATGAGAAAAAAAATTTTTGCTAGTTTTATATAAACAAATTTTACATAAGGCATGTTATGGGAAGTTAACAAGCCTTATGTAAATAATAAATATTATTATTTGTTATTTTTTTTTCTTGTATTATAATAAATTTATTATCAAAGGAGAGGGAAAATGGATACATTAACTAAAAATGAAGGATTGATAACTAAAATTATCGGACCTGTTATTGACGTTGAATTTCAGCAAGGTGAACTTCCTGAAATTTACACAGCTCTACATATCAATAAAGATGACGGCAGTTATGTAGTTGCAGAAGTCCAGCAAATGCTCGGTTCAAACAAAGTAAGAACCGTTGCGATGTCATCAACTGATGGTCTTAAAAGAGGCATGAAAGTTATTAACACTAACGAACCTATCAAAATTCCTGTAGGAAAACCTATTTTAGGAAGGATTTTAAATGTTACAGGCGATCCCGTTGATAAAATGGGGCCGATTGAAACAGATACTTATCTGCCTATCCACAGAGAATCACCAAAATTAACCGATCAAAACACTAATATTGAAATTCTTGAAACCGGTATTAAAGCAATCGACCTTTTACAACCTTATCAAAAAGGCGGTAAAATCGGTCTGTTTGGCGGTGCAGGTGTCGGAAAAACAGTTCTTATTATGGAATTAATTCATAACATAGCAATGGAACATTCAGGTGTTTCCGTTTTTGGCGGTGTAGGAGAAAGAACACGTGAAGGAAATGACCTGTGGAATGAAATGAAAGAATCAGGAGTTATCGACAAAGTAGCTCTGATTTACGGACAGATGAACGAACCACCGGGAGCAAGAATGAGGGTTGGACTTTCAGCTTTGACTGCCGCTGAATATTTCAGAGATTTTTCAAAACAGGATGTACTTTTATTCGTTGATAACATATTCAGATTTACTCAGGCAGGATCTGAGGTTTCGGCGCTTCTTGGCCGTATGCCGTCAGCAGTAGGATATCAGCCGACACTGGCAAACGAAATGGGTGAATTGCAGGAAAGAATTACATCAACTAAAGACGGATCTATCACATCTGTTCAGGCAATTTATGTACCTGCAGATGACCTTACAGACCCTGCTCCTGCAACAACATTCTCACACCTTGATGCTTCAACGGTTCTTTCAAGACAAATCGCATCATTAGGTATTTATCCGGCTGTTGATCCTCTTGAATCTACTTCAAGAGTACTTGATCCGAATATCATCGGCGAAGAACACTACAATACAACAAGAAAAGTTCTTGAAATTCTCCAAAAATACAAGGAATTACAGGATATTATTGCTATCTTAGGTATGGACGAACTTTCGGAAGAAGATAAAGAAACAGTTAACAGAGCAAGAAAAATTCAAAGGTTCCTGTCACAGCCGTTCTTCGTAGCTGAACAGTTCTCAGGAATTCCGGGTAAATACGTAAAACTTGAAGATACAATCAAAGGCTTTAAAGAAATTATCGAAGGCAAACATGATGACCTGCCGGAACAAGCTTTCTATATGGTAGGAACAATTGAAGAAGCCGTTGAAAAAGCAAAAACATTGAAATAGAAGGCAAGAAAGACAGGAAGGCAGATTATAAAAGATTAAAAAATTGAGCTCTTGCCTTCCTGATATCCTGCCCTCTGAAAGGGTATTCTATGCATTTAAAAATAATTACACAGGAAAGAGTTGTATTTGATGAAGATGTAGATGAGGTCTACACAAAAACAACAGACGGCGAAATGGGTATCTTGAAAAACCACGTTCCTGTTATGGCAGCCCTTGACATCGGGGTGACAAAAGCCGTAAAAAATAATGACGCAAAGTATTTCACAACTATGGGCGGAGTTTTTCAGTTTAAAGACGATGAAGCTCTTATATTAACGTCAACAGCAGAAAGCGGGGATGAAATTGATGTAACCCGTGCCAAAGATGCTCTGAAACGCGCAAAAGAAAGACTTGCAAATAAAGATGCGGAATTGGATGCAAAACGGGCGGAAGCAGCACTTGCAAGAGCTATGGCAAGATTAAAAGCTACATTAAATAATTAAAAAAAGAAACCGGAAAATCCGGTTTCTTTTTTACCATGGAAAATCATCTGTAATTTTCCAGCCATTCATTTGCAAAAGCTTTGTACAAAAAGTGCCTAGTCTTACTGTACTTGTAGTTTCACGAGCCTTGCTGCACCCCCGTCTTGGATCATTTATCAGAGTTTCATACTTCCCATCCAACTCAAACACATAGGGTTCAACAGTTGTTTTGTTGTTTGGACGCACAATTTGCTCACCGTCAACCGTTGTACCATTAATCTTATTAAATTGAAAAGCAAAAACATTTCGGATATTGTAATCAAACTTACCGTTTACAAAGTATACGATATCACCGCCATTATAATCAACACTGAAAAAAAACATTCCGCCGTCTGCCATATAAATAAACACAAACTGAATTACCATAACAGTTATCATATCTTGTATATTTTATATATGGCATAAGATATGTCTGTACAAAGTTAAGATTTTCATTATAATCTAAGTTTGCAGGCGCACTCATCCAGCCGGAAACATCTCCATGTTCGGCTGCTGCAAACATTACAGCATTATTTATCACACTGTAAAACTTCTTAACCCTTGCTGCAGTTGTTTCTTTTCTGTAATCCGTCATTAAAGTCGGTATAGTCATTGCGGCAACTACACCGATGATACCGAGGGTGATAAGAACTTCTGCGAGAGTAAACGCGACTTTTTTATGAGGTGAATAAGTAAATAAGTGAATAGGTGAATAAGTTCGTTTCAGTGAAGGGTGAAGCGAATTTCCCCGCTTCCCTACCTCGGAGGAGCGATTGAGGGAGATGGTGATTAATACTGTCATGCTGAACTTGTTTCAGCATCTCCTGAAGCTCAGATTGACATCTGCAGCTCTTCATCTCTTGAGATCCCGAAACGAGTTCGGGATGACAGATTGCTCCCTCTCCTATGGGAGAGGGAATTATTCTTTTCTTCGCCGTCCCTGAATGGGGAGCGCACGCTTTGCAGAGGGTATTCATTTATAGGTATTTTGGGAAAATTGCAACATAATTTATTATTGATATTAGCTTTGCATCTTCGCCTCTTAGCATCTTTGCCTCCAGTTAAGAGATCCTGAAATAAATTCAGGATGACAGAAACGGCATAGCCTCCGGCGGAGCCTACAAAGCCCCTCCCCCGAAGCTTGTCACTAAATCAAATAATCTTTTCATATTTTACTCCTTTCTACTTAGACTATTCATATTATAAAAAATTTTTGTAAAATTTTCAATGCTTGTTATATAATTATCTTATGGAAAAGACGTTATATCAAATATTCAAGACTTTTTTCAAAGTAGGAACATTATTGCTTGGAGGCGGATATGTAATTCTTCCGCTTTTGCAGTCAGAACTTGTCGAAAAGAAAAACTGGATTGATGATGATGAACTGTGTGAATATTATGCTCTCGGGCAGAGCGTTCCCGGGATTATTGCAGCAAACACCGCAATTTTTGTAGGATATAAACTAAAAAAAACAGCGGGAGCTTTAGCCGCAACTATCGGAATAACACTACCGGCATTCATTTCAATTATTATTATTGCGAAATTAATTGAAGAAATTATCAGGCTCAAATTTATTCAAAGCATATTCTGGGGAGTAGGAATTGGTGTAGTACTGCTTGTTTTTCTGGCTATCAAAGAAATGTGGAAGAAAAGCGTTGTTGACAAATTTACATGCTGGATTTTCTTTTTAATATTTATTTTGTCAGCATGCTTTAAAGCCCCACCGGCTGCACTTATTATTCTGTCTATTTTTATCGGAATATGGATTGAATATCAGAAAAAAATTGAACATGGAGAAAGTCAAAAATGATATATTTAAAATTATTTTTAGAATTTTTCCATATAGGCTTGTTTTCATTCGGCGGCGGATACGCAACACTGCCATTTCTTTATCATATTGCCGATGTTCAAAAATGGTATACAACAAAAGAATTAGCAGACATGATTGCAATATCTTCTATAACTCCGGGTCCGATAGGGGTAAATGTTGCAACATTTGCAGGGTTTAAAACAGCAGGAATTTTAGGTTCTCTTATTGCGACAACTTCTGTTATACTCCCGTCATTTATAATCGTTGTAATTATTTCGAAAGTACTTGAACAATTTAAACATAACAAATATGTTCGTTCTGTCATATACACCTTAAAACCTGCAGGATGCGGGCTACTGGCTGCTGTCGGTGTAGATATGTTTATTAATAACATAAATATTCCGGGTATGATACTTCTTGCCGGTTTATTTTTTGCAAGCTTAACGGAAAAAAGGGATCCGCTGTTTTATCTCGGGGTATCAGCACTTGTAGGATTAATTGCCGGATTTTTTAATCTGACTGGTTGATAAATATTGACAAAACTAAAAAAATCGTAAATAATAAAGAAAAAGTCTGGAGGTTAAAAATGACAATTAGAAAAGCTTTGAGTTGCCCCCCCCCAACAGGATAAAGATGTAACAAGGGATTACAGGTTTTTAAAGTTAAGGCTGACGGAGGTCAAGAAGTCCGGAAGACAAGCTGGTTTAAGTTTTGTCATCCTAAACGCGTTTCAGGATCTCTTAACCGGAAGCAAAGACGCTAAGAGGCATAGATGCAAAGCTAATATCAATAATAAATTATGCTGTAATTTTACAAAAATAACTATAAATGAAAGCCCTCTGCAAAGCGAGTGCTCCCCATTCAGGGAGGGCGAAGAAAATACCCTCTCACTCTGGGAGAGGGAGCAGTTGTGCGAACAAGTTGAGCATACAACTGCGGGAGAGGGTGCTACGCACGTAGCTAAAATTAATCTAATCCCCTCCCTTGAGGGGAGGGGAAGTAAAGGGATGGGTGATAATCACTACTCCTCATCCGGCACAATGTGCCACCTTCTCCCGCACAGGGGAGAAGGAATAAAGGAGATCCTGAAACACGGAGGTCAATCCGACGTTCAGGATGACGAGAATAACTTTCTGAAACGAACTTATTCAAAGGATAGGATAAGACCCATCACCCTAGCCCTCTCCAGCAAGGGGAGAGGGAAAAACGCTTCACCGTTCACTCTTCACCCTTCACTGAAACGAACTTATTCACATATTCACTTATTTACTTATTCACATCGTAAACGCCCAGCATTTACTCTCGCAGAGGTCTTGATTACTCTCGGTATCATCGGTGTAGTGGCTGCAATGACTATGCCTGTGTTAATCGCAAATCACAGAAAAACAGTTGCAGAAACAAGACTGGCAAAATTTTACAGCACTATGAATCAGGCTGTACAAAGAGCTGAAGCCGATTATGGCGATAAGACACAGTGGGATAAGTATGAAAGACTTTATGAACAGGATGAGGACGGAAACAGCAAACCAATAACAAATATAGAATACTTCAACAAATATTTTGCTCCATACATAATTGCGAATAAAATATTTACAGATAACGGAACAGAACAGATTATTGTTTATTTTCCGGATGGCAGTCTCGCGGCATTCAGCGCTGCATCAATTACTTTCTACCCGAATGCAAAAGATTATTATATTACAGAAAATCAAATATCAGGCGGAGTAAGAGGAAGTTATGAACACAGAGGTACAAAAAGCTTTACTTTTCTGTTTGCGCCGACTGAAAACAATGCAAACAATAAATACCATTATCAAAAAGGCATTGAACCATATAAGTGGAGTTGGGACGGAACAGAAAATATGTTAAGAAACGATAGTACATTCGGCTGTAAACAGGAAGTAAGCAATGAAAGAGCATACTGTACAGCATTAATACAAATGAATGGCTGGAAAATCCCGAAAGATTATCCGCTCAGGTTTTAATTAATTCTGTACTGTAAAGCCTGCATAAGATGAGGCTGCTTAATATCATCTGCACCTTCAAGATCTGCTATTGTTCTTGCAAGTTTCAGAATTCTGTCATAGCGCCTGCCTGAAAGCTGATATTTTACAGCTGCCGTTTTTAATAATTCGGCGCTCTGCTTATCAATCACACAATATTTTTTTATGAGTTTGGAAGTCAATTCAGAGTTAGTTAAAATTCCGTCATTTTTATAGCGTTCAGCCTGAATTTTTCTTGCTTTAACAACTCTTTTTCTAATATCTTCGGAAGTTTCGGCAGACGGCTGCGTATTCAAAAGCTCATCTGCGGTAAGCCTCGGCACTTCGACCTGTAGATCAATTCTGTCAAGCAAAGGGCCTGACAATCTTGCTTTATATCTGCTTATCTGAAATTCAGAACACGTACACTGTTTTTCTTTATCACCGAGATAACCGCACGGACATGGATTCATAGCCCCGAGAAGCATAAATTTTGCAGGATACCTGATAGAATGTTTGGCACGCGAAATAACAATTTCTCCGTCTTCAAGAGGCTGACGCAAAACCTCCAGTACATTTCTCGGAAATTCAACCATTTCATCAAGAAATAAAACACCCCTGTGAGCAAGCGTAATTTCGCCGGGCTTCGGATTAGATCCCCCGCCGATTATACCGTTTGCGGAAGCTGTATGATGAACGGCTCTGAAAGGACGTTTTGTCATCAAAGGTTCATCTGGAGATAAAAGCCCGCAGATACTGTATATTTTTGTAAGTTCAAGTGCTTCCGAAAGCTCAAGAGGAGGCAAAATTGATGCAAAACATTTTGCCATAAGAGTTTTACCTGACCCCGGTGAGCCTGTCATTAACATATTATGACCGCCTGCCGCGGCGATTTCCAGAGCGCGCTTGGCTTTTTGCTGACCTTTTACATCTTTAAAGTCGTAAATATATTCCTGCTTTGCGCTATCTGTCAAATATTTATTTATATCAATTACAGTAGGTTTTATCTGAATATCTGAAAAATGATTAACGACATCCCCGAGACACCCTGCGCCAAAAATATTAACTCCGCCTGCAAGCGCAGCTTCCACAGCGTTAATCTCCGGAACAAATATATTTTTTACACCATCTTCCTTTAATCCGAGAATTAAAGGCAAAACACCTGTTACTCCGCGTACAGTACCGTCAAGAGAAAGTTCTCCGACAAATGCATAATCTTTTATCTTATCTTCTTCAAGAACTCCTTCTTCGACAAGAAGACCAATTGCAATAGGCAGATCAAAGTTTGAACCCTCTTTTTTCAAATCCGCAGGCGCAAGATTTATAACAACTTTTTTTGCCGGAAACGTAAAGCCCGAGTTTTTTATAGCCGAACGCACCCTGTCGCGCGCCTCATTTATCGCCGTATCAGGCAAACCAACAATAGCAAAACCCGGAAGCCCGTTTAAAACATCAGTTTCCACAGAAACTTTATATGCATTAAGACCGATTACTGTAGCGGTTGTAACTTTGTTTACCATAAACTAATATTACTACAAAATTTATTTATGTAAAAATTTATTTCCCCTACCTTGAATAGAGTGGATTATGGGGTGGGTGACAGAATCCAGCTGATTAAGAATAAACAAAATGGTGGGAACGCTTGCGCTTTTCTCATCCTACGAAATAAAATGTCACCCTGAACTTGTTTGACTGCTTTTGCCGAAATCTATGATTTCGTGCAAAATGTCCCAATGCGGGCATGGTCTAACTGCAGTGAGATGCTGAAACAAGTTCAGCAAGACATTTTTCCCAATTATTATTGTAAACTTGTATATAATTTCCAGAATGACCCAAAATTTTTTTGTTATATAATTTACTTATGAATATTTTAGCTATAAATTTCGGCGGAATAGGAGATGAAATATTTTTTCTGCCCGCTCTTATATCTTTAAAAAAAGAATTTCCCGAAGCAAAAATTACTCTTGCGCTGGAACCGAGAAGCAAAAGTGTAAAAGATTTAACTGATATTATAGATGATTTATTCCTTATTGACGTTAAAGGGAAAAATAAATACACAGAACTTTTAAAACTTGTGTATCTTGCACGCAAAGGGCATTTTGATATGGTGTTCTCGTCAGGCGGAAATAAATTTATCAGTATCCTTTTGACACTAACAGGGATAAAAAAGAGATACGGCTATGATACAGGCAAATTGAGCAGAATTCTTTTAACAAAAGCTGTACCTTTAAATAAAAACCAGTATGCATGCGCTATGTATCACGATCTTGTAACACCTGTGACAAATTCCAAAACTTATCTTCCTGAAATCAATGTTGAACGACAGGAAAAAATCCCCAACTCCATTCTAATCCACCCCGGTGTGAGCAAAATGAGCGTGCAAAAGGGAATGATAAAAACAGTTACGGCGGATGTATGGGCACAGACTGTTGATTTGCTTCTTGAAAAAGGAAAACATGTTATCTTAGCCGGAGGCCCCGATGACAATGAAGTAATAGAAACAATCAGGCAAAAAAGTAAATTTTTACCCTCACCCGAATTTGTAAATTCGCAAGACAATGAGACTTGCTCATTAACAAATTCTTCCCTCTCCCAAAACGGGCGAGGGTGTATAGACGACTGTTACGGCAAAACAAAAAGTTTGAAAGATCTGGCGGTTCTTATCGGAAAAGCTGAAAAATTTATCTGTTCGGATTCTGCCCCCTTGCATGTTGCCGTTGCCATGGGAACAAAAACCTACGTAATTTTCGGTCCCACTGATGATAAAAAATTAATTCCGCAATCTGAAAATGTAATCGCGATTAAAGCAGCAGACAATTGCCCGATAAAACCTTGTCTGTGGCAACACAGACAAACAACTTGTGAAAATCTTGACTGCCTAAAAATTACGGCACAGGATATTGTTCGGAAAGTTCTTTAATTTTAAATTCCGACACTTAAACCCGCACAAATGTTTATCGACTGCCCCGTAATACCTTTTGCATCTTCCGAAATTAAGTATTTACAAAGTTTTGCTACCTCTTCGGGTTTTACAAATCTTTTTTGCGGTATTGTATCCATTATTTCTTCTTTTGAAAACTCGCTTTCCTCAATAGAATTCATTCCGAGCTCCGTTTCAACCCAGCCGGGGTTTATTGTGTTTACGGTTATATCAAATTCCGCAAGCTCAAGAGCCAGAGCTTTAGTCAACCCTATAAGTCCTGATTTTGACGATGAATAAATGCTTGCATAAGCTTCTCCCATTACACCCGAAATTGATCCGATATTTATTATTCTTCCCCATCTTTGCCCCTTCATGTGAGGAATTGCTTTTGATATAAGATATGCAGGAGCAATTAAATTTGTTTGATAAAGCCTTTGAATATCAGCTATATTCATAGTTTCAAGCGCGCCATAAATATACTCGCCAGCATTATTGATTAACACGTCTATATTTTTTTCTTCAATAAATTTTGCAAGTATATTTATATCTTTTGATAAATCGCATACGCAAAAACCTTTAGCATTACAAGCAGTGAGCGCCTGTTCATCCCTGCCTGTAACAAATACTTCGCCGACAGATTGAAGCTCATTTGCTATTGCGTTGCCTATTCCTTTAGAAGCGCCTGTTACTAATATATTCATGATTTATACTCCTTTAAAAAATTTCGGACAATGTATGATGCCATAAATATTCCGGCACAGCTTGCCACAAACGGAGTTGATGAAGGGATAATTTTTGTAAATTCAATATTTTCACCGTCTTTTGTAATTATTTTTTCATTAGCTGAAATCTTTTCCTGTACAAAAGGTTTTTCTCTGCTTGCAACAACAGTGATTCCTTTTTCAATTCCGTGCTTTTTCAGCTGATAAATTATATTTGAAACAAATGGCGCATTTTTGTTTTCAATTTTAGAAATATCACAGATATATAACTGCGTAGGATCAATCCTGTTTCCTGCACCCATCGAGCTTATAACAGGAATCTTGTTTTTTACACAGGTATCAAGCAATTCAATTTTTGAACGCATCGTATCTATTGCGTCGGCAACAAAATCAACGTTTGAAAAGTCAATATTGCCAGTATAAAAATCATCAATAACATTCAATTTGATATCAGGATTTATATCTTTCAGCCTCTGCTCAAAAAGATAAGTTTTTTTTTGCCCTACAGTTGAATGCAATGCAACAAGCTGGCGGTTTATATTAGTCGTCGAAACAGTATCAAAGTCGACAAGCGTTAGTTCGCCTACACCTGTTCTTGCAAGAGCTTCAGCACAAAATCCGCCCACCCCGCCAAGACCAAAAACGGCAACATGCTTCTGCGAAAGAAGTTTTTGATTATCTTCTCCCCAAAAAAGTTCATTGCGTGAAAAGTATCCTTCACTCTTCACTCTTCACTCCTTCACTACTTCACTACTTAATAATTCCGAAGCCTAAAAGGAATGTACAAACCAAAAAAACAGCCGAAACTATTCCTGTCAGCTTGTTTAATCCTTTTTCCGCACTCTTTTGAGAGGCAAAAACATGAGACGCACCGCCCATGCCGGCAATTCCGTCACCTTTCGGTGAGTGTAATAAAATCAATACTATTAACAGTAAAGCTGAAATTATTTGTACAGCCCAGACTATATTAATTAACATTTATTTTTTTCTCCTTGTTTTTTGAAATAAAGTGAGCTCTTTTAGAGTTCAGCTTAATATTTTCGAAAGTATAAAGCCTTGCAGGACGCTTTGATGAAGATTTAGTATATTCATTGAGTTCAATCAATCCTTCTGTTGCAAGTGCTTTTTTCCGAAAATTACGCTTATCAAGTTTTTTACCCATAATCAATTCATAAGCTTTTTGCATTTCGGTCAACGTAAATTTTTCATTCAAAAGCTGATAAGCTACAGGGCAAAGTTCTAATCTTTCACGGGTTCTTTTCAGAGAATATTCAATAATTTCCTTGTGGTCAAAAGCCAGAGGCGGAAGGTCAGAAACTTTGTGCCATCCGAGTTCCGGCGTTGTAACAACTTTAATATCTTCCGCTCTTACAAGTGCAAAATATGCACATGTAATAACACGGGCATTAGGGTGGCGCAGAGGATCTCCAAATGTATAAAGCTGCTCAAGATAGATATTATCAACGTTTGTACGTTCTTTTAACACTCTTAACGCCGCTTGATCAAGGTTTTCAGACAATCTAACATATCCGCCTGGAATTGCCCATTTATCTTTAAACGGTTCATTTGTACGTTTGACAAGAAGCACATGGAGCGCGTTATTTTTTAAAGTCAGTATTACTACGTCCACCGTAATTTCATGTGTTTTTGTTTCGTTAAAAATCATATTATCTCTACCCTTAGCTTAATGATATAATAAAAATACTATTTTTCATTAGTTAACAGTAGATTTTTATTAACAAATTTTAACATGATTAAAAAATTTATCAAAAATTATTCGAAAATATACTTTATATATATAAGGGGAATAAAAAAACACGGGGAAAAATGGGGTTTTATCATTGCATAAATAATAATATATTTGTCGGCAGACCGTTTATACCTTACGGTTTTACACCGTTCTGGGGAGGTCTGGGCGCTTTTAATTCCGGATTTAACTTCGGAATGATGACTTCTTTATTTAATTTTTCTATGCCAAGACTTCAGTTACAGCCGTATTTTCCGCCTGTGCAATTTAACAATTCTTATAGTATTACACCGCCCGCACCGCTGACTTTACCTTCATTCTCCGAAATGCAGCAGCAAAACACAACATTTAATCCTTTTATATTTAAGCCAAACTTGACTTTGCCGGCATTTGATTCTAATAATTTCTTTAACTTCAATACAGCTTCATCTTCCGATGATGGAAATATAAACGTAACAAAATCAATAGATAAAGGCTTTAAAAACAGATATAAATTAGATAAAAACTTTTTAAATAAAGTCAAACAAGTTGCAAAAAGAATAAATTGTGATTATAAAGACTTACTTGCGGTAATGAACAGCGAATCCGGTCTTAATCCGCACGCTTGGAACGGAAGTACCGCAGTAGGCTTAATTCAATTTACTCAGGTAGCTATTAACCAGCTTAATAAGAATTACGGATTAAATTTAACAAAGGTTAAAATTGCAAAAATGTCCGCAATCGAACAGCTTGATTTAGTTGAAAAAATTATTCTTGATGCAAAAAAACTAAGATTTTCACCTAATGCAAAACTATCCGCAGCAGATTTATATTCAATAGTATTTTTGCCCGGCAGAGCCGACAGAAACGTACTATGTGTGAGAGGAGAAGCCTATTACAATCAAAATGACGGGCTTGACAAAAACAAAGACGGAAAGATTACAAAGAATGATTTAGCACGTCACCTTGCAGGCAAATACGTTGATGAATCAATGTTTGCCTAAACCATTAAAATAAAAAATATTACAATTCGAAATAATCCATTGATGTTCCGAAATGTTTCATGTATTCATGAAATATATTATAGATTTGCGGAAAGGTTCAAAAATGGATAAGGGATATATTGAAAACGGATTTATTGTTGACGTTTCAAATGCCAGCAAAACTTCTGAAATAATATATGAATTAAGCAGGATTTTAGATTTGCCGGATGCACAAAGCAAAAAGGTCTGCTTGAAATTAGGAGCTGTTGATCTGACATCAACTGAATTAACAAGTATTAAAGCTCTTGTTGAATCTATGAATTCCGAAATAGAATTCATTAGCACAAGTTCGGATGAAACAGTAAAATCAGCACAGGATCTTAATATAAAAGTTTCAGTTCTTGAAAATAAAGTTCCGACACCCGAATTTAATGCAGATCAGGAAAAAGTTAACAAAGAACTTGAAAAAGCATTAGATAAAATTTTCGGAGATGAAACCGCTGATATCAAAACTTTTGCACAGGAAGAAGATATTAAAAAATTAAGAGAAGAAGTTCCGGCAGAAGATGTTGAAAAAATTGCAAACATTAAACCGGAAACAATTACGCCTGAAAATCAGATGGAAACTATTGATAAATCTAATATTGAAACTGTTGAAGATATAAAAATTCCGCAGGAAAATATTGAAAGCGAACTCGAGAATTTTAATAATCAACTTGAAAACGCAAATAAAATTGAAGGTGATGAATTAGAAGATGTAGATTTCAACCTTGACGATTTAAGAAAATCATTGAGGGAAACTGAAAAACTCCCGACCCTATATATTCAAAGGACACTACGGTCAGGGCAAAGTATAACTTCAGACGGAAATATTGTAATTATCGGCGATGCAAACCCCGGTTCGGAAATAATTGCTAAGGGAGATATTACGGTCTGGGGGATTTTAGGCGGGATAGCTCACGCAGGTTCTGCCGGCAATCAATATGCAAGAATACGCGCATTAAAAATGAACGCTATCCAGTTAAGAATTGCAGATGTGTTTGCAAGGCGTCCGGATAACATCAACATTCCGTATATTCAAAAGACAGACACATTTATACCGGAAGAAGCGTGCATTAGAAAAAAACAAATTATTATACATAAAATACATGAAGCATAAAAGGAGAAATAATGAGCGGTAGAGTTATCGTAATAACGTCCGGAAAGGGCGGTGTCGGGAAAACTACTACTAATGCCAACATCGGAACAGCTCTTGCAAGAGCAGGCAAAAAAGTAGTAATGATTGATACTGACCTTGGTTTAAGAAACTTAGACCTTTTGCTCGGATTAGAAAACAGAATTGTGTACACAATAGTGGATGTAGTTGAAGAACGGTGCAAACTTAAACAGGCGCTGGTGAAAGATAAGAAAAATCCTAACCTTTGTCTTCTTGCAGCTGCTCAAACACGCGACAAATCAGCTGTAACTGAGGAACAGCTTAAAGATATATGCGAAAAACTTCAAAAAGATTTCGATTTTATTCTCGTTGACTGTCCTGCGGGAATTGAACAGGGTTTCCAGAACGCAGTTGCAGGAGCCTCAGAAGCTATTGTTGTTACAACCCCTGAAATGTCTGCAGTCAGAGATGCGGACAGAATTATTGGTTTGCTGGAGGCAAAAGAAGAAATTAAATCGTACAAACTATTGATAAACAGAGTTCGCCCGAACCTTATCAAATCTAATGATATGATGAGTGTAGATGACGTTGTTGAAATACTTTCAGCAGACTTGATAGGTATAATTCCCGAAGATACAGGCATCATCACTTCTACTAACAAAGGCGAACCTATCGTAAATGATGAAAAATCCCTTGCCGGCAAAGCTTACAACAATGTTGCAAGAAGAATTATAGGCGAAGATGTTCCGTTTTTAAATTTGGAAGAACCTCAAGGCGTTATGGCTAAAATTAAAAAGTTCTTCTCCGGTTTAACAGGAAAGGAGAAGTAAGATGATTTTAGCAAATTTATATAACAAAGTTTTAGGTTTTTTCCGCCAGACAGAAAAAGATGCAGAGGAGTCCTCTAAAGATACGGCATGTAATAGATTACGCGTTGTTTTAATGCAGGACAGAACCAATTTGACACCCGAGCTTATGGAACGTATGAGGCGTGAACTTGTTGAACTGCTTTCAAAATACGTTGAAATGGACAAAGATGCACTTGAACTTAACCTTGAACAGGATGGAGATCAGGTTGCACTAATGCTTTCAATCCCTGTTATCAGAGCGAAAGATGAAGAAGAAATCAAGGCAGCACTTGATGCTGAAGATGAAAAAGAAGAGGAAACATCCGAAGAAGAAAGTGATGAAGCATCTGAAGAAGATGCTGATAATGAGCAAAACCTTGATGATGAAAAAGCTTCAGACGAAAATTCCGAAGCTGAAGAAACTCCGGAAGATGAACCTGAAAAATCAGATGACAACAAAGAAACAGGGAAATAAAACCACCATCCCGGCATAGGCAAGGTTGGTTTTTAATCAGATTTTTAATCAAAATTTCCAGATGTGAGATGCTGAAATAAATTCAGCATGACAGATATATATTTTATTATTCGTCATCCCGAACTTGTTTCGGGATCTTTCATTATAAATTCCTATTTTTCGGATCTTATATCGCAATACTAATTATAGATAAAAACGTCATGCTGAACTTGTTTCAGCATCTCATAACAGTTAGACTCTGAAACGAGTACAGAGCCTGCCCTAAATTTGTAAACTGCGATATAAATTCCTATTTTTCCCCTATTGCCAAATTAAATAAAAAAGTTTATAATAATAAAAAAAAGGAGGATGAAATATGCTTATATCAGAAGCTTTTAGAGTGCCCCCCCCCCGCAAGGCTCACGTACAGTAAGGGCTTTCACACTCGCTGAAGTTCTCATAACTCTCGGAATCATCGGAGTAGTTGCAGCGCTGACTTTGCCTGCACTAATTACCAATACGCAAAATAAACAGCTTGAAACAGGCTTAAAAAAGGCTTATTCAACAATAAATCAAGCTTTGTTACTGTATCAAAATGAAAATGGAGTTCCTATTAGCATAACAGAATTAAAACCAGCAGAACTGAAACCTATCCTTATGAAATATCTAAAAACCGTAAGAGATTGCGGACTTGGTTCTCCAGATGCGGACACTGCATGTATTCCTAATAACAAATATATCGACGCACCTGAAAAACAAAAACATATATACAAAACTTATAACGGACAAAATGATATTAATTATTCTGCATTTGATGACGGGCAATTTGTAATAAATGATGGTATGCTGGTTTTAATTAATAATGCAGGTGGTGGAGTAGTACAGGGGGCAGATACAAACGTATTTATCTCAGTAGATGTAAACGGCTATAACAAAAGACCAAACCGTCTGGGGCAGGATTTATTTATGTTTCAAATTAATGAAAACGGCACACTACTGCCAATGGGAGCAAAAGGCACACATTTATACAGTGAAACCGATCAATACTGTTCAACTACATCAAATAATGACATGAACGGCGGCGGCTGTACAGCTAAAGCTCTTTCGCACGAAGATTTTTTCAAAAATTTACCGCGTTAAATTACATGTTAACAAATCTATACATTTTTCAAATATCACTGTTGACAGCAGGATTTGTTTGTTTTACCATTGATATGCTTGGAATAATGTATTTACACAATATCCGAAATATTTGTAGAATAGCAGTTTCAGGCAGTGTATTACAATAAATAAAAGAAAAAGGAATGCAAATGGCAACCACAACTAGACAAAGAATCAGAGTTTGTTTGAAAGCTTATGATCATAAATTAATTGACGTATCTTCAGACAAAATCGTAGAAACAGCAAAAAGAACAGACGCTAAAGTAGCCGGACCTATTCCTTTACCTACAAAAAGACGTATATATTGCGTTTTGCGTTCACCCCACGTTGATAAAAAATCCCGTGAACATTTTGAAATGAGAACTCATAAACGTATTATTGATATATACGAACCTACTCAACAGACAGTTGAAGAATTGGGAAGATTAGACCTTCCTGCAGGTGTAGATATTGAAGTTAAACTTTAATATTTAACCTTTTGAAAATTAAATAAGCATTATGCATGTAATGTGAACTACAACCGAACAGGGGCAAAATTATAAAGGGACAGCCTTTATAAAAAATCTCCAGATCGGGACAGCCCAAAAGGCTGTGAGGTGTAAGTCCTCAAATTAGGTAAAGATTAGCAAGACGTAGCGCTCGCAAGAGAAGCGGATTTTCGCAAGAGTGAAACCCGAAGGGTTGAAACTCGTCCAGGTGAAAAACGTGATGGAATGGAGTAATTTGTTAAAATTACGAAATGGAATGAAACGTTTTGAACCGCGAATAATCCAAGAAAAATGAAAGGTAAAAATATGACACTAGGTGTAATAGGTAAAAAACTTGGAATGACACAGATCTTTGACGAACAAGGTTTGGCAATTCCCGTAACCGTAATTAAAGTTGATCCGATTGTTGTTACTCAGGTAAAAACAGTTGAAACTGACGGCTACAACGCAATTCAGGTAGGCACAATTTCTGCAAAAGAAAAACACTTAACTAAAGCAGAAATCGGTCACTTTAAGAAAAATAATCTTGAAAATTTCAGACACCTTCAGGAATTCAGAGTTGATAACCCGTCTGATTACAAAGTAGGCGACAAGATTGAATTATCAGTTCTTGATAACGTTGAAAAAGTAGACGTTACAGGTAAATCAATAGGTAAAGGCTTCCAGGGTACAGTAAAAAGATGGAACTTTTCAAGAGGACCTATGGGACACGGTTCTAAAAACCACAGAGAACCAGGTTCAATAGGTGCAGGTACAACTCCTTCACGTGTTATCAAAGGCAAAAGAATGGCCGGTAACATGGGCAACGAAAGAGTTACAATAACTAAATTGAAATTAGTTAAAGTTGATGCCGCAAACAGCTTAGTATTAATCAAAGGTTCAGTACCGGGCTGTGAAGGCAGATTAGTTACAATAGTTCCGACAAGAACTAAGTGGAACTAATCCAGAAGGCAAGCCCGTGGAAGGCAAGAAGGCAAGCCATTTTGATAATAGCCTGACCTCTTGACATCCTGCCCTCCGGACTTCTAAATAAGTAATAATTTTAACCCGCTCTTACCATATAAAACGGGAGACCGAAAGGGGTAAGCGGTAAGCAAAGGAAAAACAAAAATGTCAAAAGAAATATTAAGCACAACAGGTGAAAAATTAGGCGAAATTACATTGAACGAAAACGTATTCGGTGTTGAACCTAATATTCATGTAATGCACTTAGCATTAAGAAGACAATTGAACAATGCGCGTCAGGGTTCTGCTTGCGCCAAAACAAGAGCAGAAGTATCAGGCGGCGGCAAAAAACCCTGGAAACAAAAAGGTACAGGCAGAGCAAGAGCAGGTTCTCTCCGTTCACCATTGTTTGCAGGCGGCGGTGTAATCTTCGGACCAAAACCGAGAAGCTATGCATTCAATATGCCTCAAAAAGCAAGACAATTAGCTATCAAATCAGCATTGTCTGCAAGAAGCGAACAAATGGTTGTAGTAAAAGACTTCTCAGCAATTTCTGAACCTAAAACAAAATTGATGGTAAGCGCATTAAAATCATTAAAAGTTACAGGTAAAATTTTAATCGTTGCAGATGTTAAAGCTGAAGAAAACAAAAATTTGGAACTCTCAGCAAGAAACATTCCGAGCGTAAAAATCATTTTACCTTCAAACCTTAACGTAAAAGATTTACTGGAAGCTGATTCTGTTGTAATTACCGAATCTGCTGTTAAAGATATAACAGAAAAGCTAAGCTAACCGCTGCCGAAGAATGAGGCTTACGGGTGCTTAGTCCCGAACTCGTTTCGGGATCGCAAATCCGAAAAAAGTAAAGGAAACTTACAAAATGAGTAAAGCAAGAACAAATACAGAAAAATTATATGATGTAATTAAAAAACCTATCATCACAGAAAAGTCAGTAGGTGCTACATCTATGGGGCAGTATACTTTTGAAGTCGTAAAAGACGCAACAAAAGTTGAAATTGCTCAGGCTGTAGAATTGGCTTTCCCGGGAAGAAAGGTCAAAAAAGTAAGAACAGTTTATATGCCTTCTCACGAAAAAAGAATGGGATATAAATTCGGAAGAACAGATTCTTCTAAAAAAGCCATCGTAACAATCGAAGGCGATCCGATTGAAGAATTAATCGGAGCATAACGGATTTTGGCTAATGCGCCGTGTGAACACCTGAGTGAGCATAGATTGAATGCAAACTAGGAAAGCGAACCGGCACATCTCAACAAGAAATTTGATGAAACGGAATAAATTTAAAAAATTTATGTAGTGGAATGAAAAATTTCGAGTTGCCAATAATCCAAGATAATAAAAAGGGGCGGAAGGCATAAGTCCCAGAAAAAGTACAAAGCCAATTAAAGGAGAAAAATAAAATGGCAATCAGAAAAATAAACCCTACATCTCCAGGCCAAAGAGGGATGACAAAAAGTGATTATCAAGAAATCACCTGCACAACTCCTGAAAAATCATTGTTAAAATCATTGAAAAAAACAGCAGGAAGAAATAATACAGGAAGAATTACATGCCGTCATAAAGGCGGAGGTGTAAAAAGATCTTACCGTATAATAGATTTTAAACGTGAAAAATTCGGCGTACCTGCAACAGTAAAAACTATTGAATACGATCCGAACAGAAACGTAAGAATATCTTTAGTATATTACGCAGACGGTGAAAAAAGATATATCTTAACACCGGAAGGCTTAAACGTAGGCGATGTAATTATTTCAGGTCCTGAAGCACCTGTTCAGACAGGTAACGCTTTACCGCTTGAATTAATCCCGCTAGGTACAATAGTTCACAATATTGAACTTACACCGGGTCGCGGCGGCGTTATGGTTAGATCTGCAGGTAACGCAGCACAGGTAATGGCTAAAGAAGGCAACTACGTAACAATTAAATTACCTTCATCAGAAATGAGAATGGTAAGAAAAGAATGCATGGCAACAATCGGTACATTAGGAAACGCAGAATTTAAAAACCTTTCTATCGGTAAAGCCGGCAGAAAACGCTACTTAGGCATCAGACCTACAGTACGCGGTGTTACAATGAACCCCTGCGATCACCCTCACGGTGGTGGTGAAGGTAAAACAGGTCCCGGCGGACACCCGAAAACACCTTGGGGTAAACCGGCTCTTGGTCATAAGACCAGAAAAGCAGGAAAAGCTTCTGACAAATTAATCGTTAGAAGAAGAAAAAAATAACATAGCCGTTAGCGAACGTAAGTGAGTATTACGGATATGTTATCCCGAACTTGTTTCGGGATCTCACAACCGAAAAACAAACACAAAAGGAGAATAAATTAATGGCACGTTCATTAAAAAAAGGTCCATACGTAGAAGAAGCTCTACAAAATAAAATTACAAAAATGAATGCAAACTCTGAAAAGAAAGTAATTAAAACCTGGTCCAGAGCATCTATGATTGTACCTGACATGTTAGGACACACCATCGCTGTTCACAACGGGAAAACTCACGTTCCTGTATATGTAACAGAACAGATGATCGGTCACAAATTAGGCGAGTTTGCACCTACTAGACTGTTTAAAGGTCACGCAGGTTCAGACAAAACTGCGAAAAGAAAATAAGTAGTGCTACGCACACAATTTTAGAAGGAAAAAAACAATGGAAGCTAAAGCAAGACAAACAGATATTAAAATGACAGCCAGAAAACTTCGCAGAGTAATCAATGAAGTAAGAGGAAAATCTGTCGTTGAAGCTCAAGATATGTTGCGTTTCATGCCTTATTTTGCAGCAAGAGTGGTTGAAAAGAACTTGAAAGCCGCTGTTGCAAATGCACAGGAAAAATACGGCGTAGGCGCTGAATCTTTAAAGGTTTCTGAAATCTTTGCAGACGAAAGCGTTACATATAAAAGAGCCAGAACAAGAGCGCAAGGTCGTATGTACAAAAGACTTAAACGCACTTCTCATTTGACTTTAAAAGTAAGTGACATCACTAAAAAGTAGTAGTAATAACAAAAGGTAAATAAAATGGGACAAAAAACACATCCAAAAGGATTTAGAATCGGTATAATCCAGCCCTGGGTAAGCACATGGTTTGCTAAGGTAAAAGATTATAGTGCATTCGTTGCAGAAGATGCAAAAATCAGAAAATTTATTAAGAAAAAACTTTATACAGCAGGCATTTCTAAAATTTTAATTTCAAGAAAAGCTCAAAATACAACCGTAACGGTTGTAACTGCTAAACCAGGTATTGTTGTAGGCAGAGGCGGTCAGGGTATTGAAGATCTTAAAAAAGATGTTTCAAAATACATAGGAAAACCTGTCGTTATCAACGTTGTAGAAGTTGCAAGAATTGATGCTGATGCACAGCTTGTAGCAGAAGCAATCGCACAACAGTTAGAAAAACGTGTTGCTTTCAGACGTGCAATGAAGCAGGCAATGCAGCGCACAATGAGAGCAGGCGCCCAAGGGATTAAAGTTATGGTATCAGGCCGATTGGGCGGAGCTGAAATTGCTCGTTCAGAATGGGCTAAAGAAGGAAGAATTCCTCTTCAAACACTCAGAGCTGACGTAGATTACGGTTTCACTGAAGCTGATACAATTATGGGCAAAATCGGTGTTAAGGTATGGATTTTCAAAGGCGATTTAATGCCCGGCGAAAAAGCTGACCAGAACATCAAAGCTAAAAGCGGTAAAGAAGGTTCTGACAAAGGCTCAAGACGCCCGAGACGCAGAGCTATCGAAGCCGAATAGTTAACAAAGAAAATAAAGTAAATGGAGTAAATAAAAATGTTACAGCCTAAAAAAACTAAATACCGCAAAATGATGAAAGGCAGAATGAAAGGCACAGAAACCAGAGGTACAAAATTGGAATTTGGCGGATATGCACTTCAAGCTGTTGAACCGGGCTGGATTACCAGCAGACAAATCGAAGCTGCACGTCGTGCAATGACTCGTGAAATCAAACGTGGCGGTAACGTTTGGATTAAAATATTCCCGGATAAACCGATTACTGCAAAACCTGCTGAAACTCGTATGGGATCAGGTAAAGGTAACTTGGAATACTGGGTTGCAGTTGTTAAGCCAAACAGAATTTTATTTGAACTTGATTACTTCGACAGAAGTGTTGCAGTTCACGCACTTGAATTGGCTGCTCAAAAACTGCCAATCAAAGTTAAAGTAGTAGAAAAAGCTAAGTTAGAAGCGTAATAACGCTTGAAACTATAAGGATAATAACGATGAAACTAAATGAAATGCGCGAAAAAACAGTAGAAGAACTGCAAAGTGCAATAGTTGACTGGAAAAAAGATTTGTTTAACTACAAATTACAGCTTTCCACTCACAAATTGGAAAATACAGCATTGATTTCCAAAACAAAAAGACTTATAGCACAAGCAAAAACTGTTATAAAAGAAAAAGGAAGCGCTGCAGTATAGCGGAAGCTTTCAAAGGAGAAAAGACAAAATGCCTAAAAAAGAAAAACAAGGTGTTGTAATAAGTAATAAAATGGACAAAACAATTGTTGTGAAAGTCGCAGATTACGAACCACACCCGAAATACAAAAAAATCATAGAATCAAATAAAAACTACAAAGCACATGATGAAGGCAATGTTTGCAATGAAGGCGATGTTGTAAGAATCGTTGAATCAAGACCTATTTCAGGCGGCAAACGCTGGAAACTGGCTGAAGTAGTTGAGAAAGCACGTTAATTCTTAATGAGCGTCAGCAAATTTAGAAGTAACGTATCCTGAACTTGTTTCAGAACCTCCGGAACTTTGTTTCGGTCAGCATACAGACATCATTATATAAAATAATGCGCTGTCAATAAGTAAAACATTCTTTAAAAAATAAAGGAAAAGAACAATGATACAACAAGAAACTAGACTAGAAGTAGCAGATAATACAGGTGCAAAAGAACTTTTATGCATTCGCGTAATGGGAAGTTCTAACAAAAAATTTGCTGCAGTAGGCGATGAAATCGTTGCCGCAGTAAAAGATGCCAACCCGAATATGCCTGTAAAAAAATCTGAAGTTGTTAGAGCTGTTGTAGTAAGAACAAAAGCTGATATCAAACGTGCAGACGGATCTGTTATCAGATTTGACGAAAATGCGGCAGTTATAATCAACAAGGACGGCAATCCGAGAGGAACACGTGTTTTCGGACCTGTTGCCCGTGAATTAAGAGACAAAGGATATATGAAAATAGTTTCTTTGGCTCCGGAAGTTATTTAGTTCTAGACTTGCTGAAAGCAAGTCGTAGAAATAAATAATCCCGTGCTTGACACGGGAGCTCCTGAAAAGAAAATTAAAAATAAAAGGAATACAAAAATGACAAAGAAAAAATTGCATGTAAAAAATACTGACAGAGTAATGATTATTGCAGGCAAAGATAAAGGAAAAGCCGGAAACATTAAAAAAGTAAATGTTTCAGAAGGCACTGTTACTGTTGAAGGTTTGAATATGGTAACCAAAGCTCAAAAACCTCAACCTATGGCAGGTATCCAAGGCGGTTTAATCAAAATTGAAGCACCTGTTGACGCTTCAAATGTTATGGTTGTCTGCCCTGCTTGCGACAAACCGACAAGGATCAAACACGAAGTCGTTGACGGCAAAAAAGTTCGTGTTTGTAAAAAATGTGGTGAACAATTAGATGCTAAATTATAATTCGTGTTATAATTTTAGTATCGCAGAATTAAGGAAATTAAGAAAATGACAACTAAAACCAGAAACTTAAAAGCGAAATATCAAGAAGAAGTAATTCCTGCATTAAAGGAAAAATTCGGCTATAAAAATGTTAACCAGATCCCAAAACTTCATAAAATCGTTTTGAATATGGGTGTCGGCGAAGCTTCTCACAACTCAAAAATCGCAGAAGCTATTGAAGCTCAATTGACTAAAATTGCAGGTCAAAAATGCGTAGTTACAAAAGCTAAAAAATCAATCGCATCATATAAGTTAAGAGAAGGAATGCCCGTTGGTGCAATGGTTACATTGCGCGGTGAAAGAATGTATGACTTCTTACAAAAACTTATCTGTGTAGTTCTTCCCCGTATCCGTGACTTCAGAGGTATCTCTCCAAAAAGTTTTGACGGCCGCGGCAACTATACATTAGGTTTGAAAGAACAGGCATTATTCCCTGAAATCACTTATGAAGAAGTTGATTTAGTAAAAGGTATGAACGTATCAATTATCACAACTGCTGAAACTGATGATGAAGCACGCGAATTGTTGAAATTACTCGGAATGCCTTTCAAAGGATTAAAATAAAACGTCATTCCGGACTGGTTTCGGAATCTCAAATTTAAACAAGATAACAAATAAACATAAAAGGAGAAATTCATGGCTAAAAAAGCGATGATAAACAAAGAACTTAGACGCGAAAAACTTGTTGCAGCCGGCAAATACCCTGCAGTAAGACTTCATAACAGATGCAGCATCTGCGGCAGACCTCACGGCTATCACAGAGATTTCGGTCTTTGCAGAATTTGTTTAAGAAAAATGGCTCACGAAGGCTTACTTCCGGGCGTTACAAAAGCAAGCTGGTAGGAACGTAGCCGTTCCATCCACCACTTAGGTTCTGCAGAATCTTATAGGTAATGGCTAAAGAAGGCAGCGTGTCGCTGCACCAGCTACTCAGGTTTTGCATAAATCTTTGAGACAAAAGCTAAAGAAAGGAACGTGGCCGTTCCAACCAACACTCAAGGGTTACATGTAACAGCTCCGCCTACCAACTGTACTTATGTAAAGAAGTTCAGAGAGTGAAATGGCGATGCAAAGGCGACGGTGTGTTGCAACTGTAAATTTTATATCAATAAAAACCAAAGGACCGGGGGATGCGGTCTTTTTTGGTTTTTGTAAACAAAATTTAAAAATAATATTGTAAATTAAGTATGTTTATGATAGTTTATTAGTACAGTTCCAGACTGCTGAAACAAGCTTCAATATGAAGCAAAATTAATTCAGTAAGTGGTGTAATAGTTAAATCAAGGATACTGCCTTTAACTGGAGGTAAGTCCGGAGGTATTTTAAATGTCAATGACAGATCCTATAGCAGATATGCTAACAAGAATTAGAAACGCTAACATGGTTTCACACCCGTCAGTTTCTATGCCGGCTTCTAAATTAAAAGTTCAATTAGCTAAATTGCTTAAAGAAGAAGGCTTCATTACTGACTACAGCGTAAAAGAAGAAGGTAAATTCAAGGTCTTGGAAATCGTTCTGAAATACGATGCAAAAAACAAACCTATCATCACTAAATTAGAAAGAATTTCTAAACCCGGTTTGAGAAACTACAGCAAAGCTAAAAACCTTCCTAAAGTATTAGGCGGAATGGGCATTGCGATTGTTTCTACAAGCAAAGGGCTTTTAACAGACAGAAAAGCACGCAAAGAAAACATCGGCGGAGAAGTTCTCTGCTACGTATATTAAATCAGAGGTACAGAAGAACAGATGGCAATAGGTCAGCTCATTTTCGTTAAACAGCCTGCCTTCCTGACATCCGGACTTCCGAGCTTCTAAAATTCTGTTCACAATTGGTAGAAAAGGACAGAAAAAGTACACAATATATACCAAAAGGAGAAATTAAAATGTCACGTATTGGTAAAAAACCTATCGAAATCCCTCAAGGGGTTGAAGTTAAAATAGAAGGTCATACAGTTACTGTTAAAGGCCCTCACGGAACAGAAGTTGTTGAAATTCGTCCGGAAATTGAAGTTAAAGTTGAAGACAACCACATTGTTCTTTCTAAAATCGGTGTATCAAGAGAAACTGACGCTTTGTATGGACTTTCAAGAACTTTAGTTGCTAACGCTGTTCACGGTGTAAAAGAACAGTTTGAAAAGAAATTAGAAATTCAAGGTGTTGGTTACCGTGCTAACATGGAAGGGAAAAACTTAAACCTTTCTTTAGGTTATTCTCATCCTGTTATAGTTGAACCGCCTGAAGGAATTACTATTTCGGTTGAAGCTAACACAAAAATCTCGGTAAAAGGCTCTAACAAACAAACTGTAGGCGATGTTGCAGCATTCATCAGATCTAAACGTCCTCCTGAAGTTTACAAAGGAAAAGGCGTTAGATATGAAGGCGAACATATCAGACGTAAAGCCGGTAAAGCTGGTAAAAAATAGGAGCGTAGCCGCTCCACCCGCCAATTAAGTTTTGCATAAACTTTTGGACGGTAACGCTAAAGAAGGATCGTAAAAACTCCAAGCCATATTGAAGCTTTGTATAATGCGCACATATGGAGATATTACATGTGAAGGGTGAATAGCCCGCTAAAACAGGTAAATTGAAAGGAATAAAAAAATGATTAAACAAGAAAGCAGAAAACCAAAAATTCAAAAAAGACACAGAACCATAAGAGTTAAATTATCAGGGACAGCAGAATTCCCGAGATTAGCTGTTTTTAGAAGCACAAAACATATTTATGCTCAATTGATTGATGATGTTAACCATGTAACACTTGCATCAGCTTCTTCCAATGATAAAGATTTGAAAGAAAAATTGTCACACGGAGGAAACATTGAAGCTGCTAAAGTTGTAGGTGAAGCTATTGCACAAAAAGCGAAAAAAGCGGGCATTGAATGTGTTGTATTTGACCGCGGAGGTTTCTTATACCACGGTCGTGTAGCGGCTTTAGCTGATGCTGCAAGAGAAGCAGGATTAATGTTCTAGGAACGTAGCCGTTCCATCCGCTACATAGGTTTTGCATAAATCTTTTTGGCAAAAACTAAAAATTTAAACCACACACCATTTTGTCATCTTGAATTTAGTACAGGATATCATATAGATTCTGAAACAAGTTCAGAATGACAAACGAAAAAAATGGTGTGTGGTTTATTAATACTTAAAAAATAATTAATTATTTCAGGTTTTCATATTTTTTATATTATCATATATAGTAGGAGATACTGAATATGGAATATAAAGATTATTACGATATATTGGGTGTAAAACGCGATGCAACGGAAGCTGAAATAAAATCAGCATACAGAAAACTTGCACGGAAATATCACCCTGATGTCAACAAAACCAAAGAAGCAGAAAGCAAATTTAAAGATATAAATGAAGCCTATGAAGTACTAGGTGATAAACAAAAAAGGGAGCGTTATGACAGCTTAGGCTCAAACTGGCAGGGAGGGCAGAGCTGGACACCGCCTCCGGGATTTGAACAATACGGATTTGGCGGCGGTCAAGGCGGAAATTATCAGAGCTTCAGTTTTAACGGTCAGGATTTAGGCGGATTTTCAGACTTTTTCAGTTCATTATTCGGCGATATGATGGGCGCCGGTTCAAGAACAAGAAGCATGAATTTTGACGGCTTTGATTTTGGCGGAGCAGGACAGCAGCAAAGAACTTCCCGCAGAAGGACACAGCAGCAGGCACCAAAAGCTGAAAATCTTGACGTTACAATGAATTTAAACGTAACGGTAAAGGATATTTTTGAGCAAAAACCGATTAGTGTAAAATTTAATGAAATAGAACGCTGCACAAAATGTTCCGGAAATGGCGGCTATTGCAGTGAATGCGGCGGTACAGGCTTTAAATCAGAACCGAAATCCATTAAGGTTAAACTTCCTCCTAATATAACTGAAGGTCAAAAAGTCAGAATTAAAGGAGAAGGCAAATCCGATTCTTACGGCAGAAAAGGGGACTTATACCTGATTGTTAATATTAAAGATAATGAATATGAAGTTAATGGCTCCGATTTGACTAAAGAAGTAGAGATTACTCCGCCGGAAGCCGTTTTAGGTTGCAAAAAAGAAATAGAAACACTGCATGGCAAAATAAATATAAAAATTCCGCCAAAAACTTCCTCCGGTCAGTCTTTAAGATTAAAAGAACTCGGCTTACCGAAAAAGGGCGGTGGATACGGAAACCTTAATGCAAAAATTAAGATAGTTATTCCTAAAAACCTTTCTGAGAAACAAATTGAACTTTATAAAAAACTGGCAGAACTTTAAAAATATGGCTTACTCGTTTTAGTTGAAAGGGTAAGCCATATTTTACAGAAAATATTGACTAAAACTTTATATATTCAAGTTTATCTTTACCTGTCAAAATATTTTTCAAACTCGTAGCACCTTCTGGTGCCCAGCCGCTGCCTTTTATAGAATTTGTAAAAACTTTTAACATATAGTTATCACGCCCAAACTGGTTTGGCAATTTTGCTCCGTTAACATCAAAATATAAGCCTGCACAGTCGGTATGAATAGATGTGGCCGGGGTTGTGTTACCATCCGCGTCAGTAACACAGTTTCCGTTACTGTCCTGAACACAATCAGTATTACTAACTCTATAGCAAGAACTCCATTGAGCAACTGAAATAATAGTTCCATCAGTTAAAATAATTTTGGGATAATTTAAAGAGTACCCGCCTTCCTTTGTCGCGAATTTTACATCATAGTAATAATCCTTGCAGCCATTGAAATTCCGGTCAAGACATAGTTTTGCTCCGTTAAAATATTGTGAAAAATTCTCTGCAACCTGAGCGCTTGTCTTTGAAGGATCAAATAAAAAAGTGTTGTCATCAATTATATCGTTTTTACTCTTTGCAAGCAATACGGCATTTTGAATAACAGAATATGTCTTTTTAGTTTTTGTTATAAGCTCTTTTTCTTTATACTTTGCAACTAATGTTGGTATTGTCATAGCGGCAATCACACCGATAATGCCGAGGGTGATGAGGACTTCTGCCAGAGTAAATGCACATTTTTTTAGACGATAAGTCTTTTTTCGTGAAGTGTGAAGAGTGAAGGGTGAAGCGTTTTTTCCTCGCCCCTTGCGGGAGAGGGAATTATTATTTACGATAATTGCATTGCATCCGACTAATAGATCCTGAAACGAGTTCAGGATGACATGAATGATACTCGCTTTGCATCTATGCCTCTTTGCATCTTCGCATCTAATTGCGTCTTTGCCTCCGGCGGAGCCTAAAGTGCCCCCCCCCCGAAGCTATCTGAAAATCTTTTCATAATTTACTCCTTTCTTACTTTCTTTATAATCAATTATACCACGTTTTTATTTAAACTTCAATAAACTCAATAAACCATTGACAATATCCCTATTTAAATGAGACAATGAAGCCTGAAAAGGGGGATATTTTGATGACCAAGGAAACTTTTTTGCATGATAAACACATTGCTCTGGGTGCTAAAATGGTTGATTTTGCAGGCTGGAGCATGCCTGTTCAATATACATCTATTATTGAAGAACACAAAACTGTAAGAGAAAAAGTCGGTTTGTTTGACGTTTCGCACATGGGTGAAGTTTTTGTATCAGGAAAAGATGCAATGGAATTTCTTAACAAAATTGTTCCTCAGGATATTACAAAATTAAATTATGAAAAAGCGGTTTATTGCCAGTTAACAAATGAAAACGGCGGTCTGATTGATGATTTAATTATTTATAAACTAGGCATCTTAGAATATCTTGTCATTTGTAATGCTTCAAGAATTGATGAAGACTTAAACTGGATGGTAAGAAACAGCAAGGGATTTGATGTAAAAATAGATAATCAGTCACATAACTATTCTCTTTTAGCTGTTCAAGGACCAAACGCAGATGAATTAATGCGCAAACTAGGACTTTCAACCCATCAGGAATCTTTTACAATTAAACCCGATAAAATAGCCGGAATAAAAGTGCTTGTATCAAGAACAGGATACACAGGCGAGGACGGCTATGAAATTCTGGTTGAAAATAAAAATTCCGAATACCTCTGGGATAAAATACTTGAAGCCGGTAATGAATTCGGTGTAAAACCGATAGGTCTTGGTGCGCGCGATACTTTGAGGCTGGAGGCAGCACTCCATCTGTACGGCAACGACTTAGATGAAAATACAACACCCGTCGAAGCCGGTTTAAGCTGGTCTATTCCAAAAGACAAAAAAGAATACTACAACGGTAAAGAAGTTATTGAAGAACAGCTTAAAAACGGCGGGAGAAAGAAGCTGGTCGGATTAAAAATGCTCGACAAATCTATCGCACGCCACGAATATGAAGTTTACTATAAAGGAGAAAAGACAGGGGTAATAACCAGCGGAGCACCTTCTCCAATGCTCGGGGCAAATATTGCGCTGGCTTATGTAAACAATAATGACGAAATTTGCACAGGAGCAATTGTTCAGGTTATGATAAGAGAAAAACTTCATGATGCTGAAATTGTAAAAAGACCGTTTATACAAAAAAGAAATAAAGTTAAGATATAAAGAAATGGAGAAGTTTATGATTATGCCTGAAAATCTTTTATGTTCAAAATCTCACGAATATGTGTCAGACAACGGGAATAATACATTCACCATAGGTTTGACAGATTATGCCGTAGAACAGCTCGGTGATATAGTATTTTTAGAACTTCCGGAAGTTGGTTCCGAATTTAAAAAAGGTGATACATTTGCAACAGTTGAATCTGTTAAAGCTGCTTCCGAAATCTATATGCCTGTAAGCGGCAAAATAATTGAAACAAATGAAGCCGCTGTTGAAACACCGGAAATATTAAATGAAGACTGTTTTGAAAAAGGATGGCTTGTAAAGATCGAACCAACAGGAAATCTTGAAACAGAACAGGCTGATTTACTCGAATACGAAGATTACAAAGAAGAACTGGAATAAAATATGAAAAACTTTTTGGTACATAATGATGAAGTAAAAAACGAAATGCTCAAAAGTATTGGGGTTTCAAGTATTGAAGATTTATTCAAACAAATACCAATTCAGGCACGAATGGTAAAAATGGATTTGGAACCTGCTTTGAGTGAAATGGAAGTACAAAAACGTATTAAGTCTTTAGCTAAAAAAGATAATACGGATTTTACAACATTTCTCGGTGCCGGAGTTTACAACAAATTTATTCCTGCCTGTATTTCTCAGGTTGCGAACAGATTTGAATTTCTAACCGCATACACACCCTATCAGCCGGAAATTTCTCAAGGGACGCTTCAAGTTATGTACGAATTTCAAACAATGATATGCCGTCTGACAGGAATGGATGTTTCAAACGCAACTGTATATGACGGAGCTACAGCCTGTGCTGAAGCAATTTTAATGGCGGTCAGAATATCTAAAAAAAATAAAGTTCTGGTATCAAATAAATTAAATCCTGAATACATAAATGTCATTAAAACATACTGCTGGGCCGGAAATATTGAAGTTCGGATGTTTGATGAAATCGCCGGAAACACATCTGATTATGCCTGTGTAATGGTTCAAAATCCTGATTTTTACGGAGAAATAACTAATATTGATCATCCTCCTGATACACTTTTGATTGTGTGTACAAATGTTTCCGCGCTTGCACTAATTGAGCCGCCGGTTGATGCTGATATTGTAGTAGGCGACATACAAACCCTCGGACTTTCAATGTCATTTGGCGGACCTTATGCCGGTTTTATTGCCTGCAAAGAGAAATATTTGAGACAAATCCCAGGACGCCTCGCAGGAAGAACTGTTGATACAGATGGCAATCCAGCATACTGTCTCACTATTCAGACAAGAGAACAGCATATTAAAAGAGAAAAAGCGACAAGCAACATTTGTTCAAATCAGGCATTAATGGGTTTATGCGCAACTCTTTATCTCACTGTTATGGGAGAAAAAGGTTTCAGACAGGCATCATATTTATCAGCAAAAATGGCTCACAAACTTTCTGAAAAACTTGCAGCAAAAGGTATAAAAACTTTAAATAAACAGTTCTTTAACGAATTTGTAATTGAAGTTCAGGACGCTGATAAAACTCTTGAAAAACTTAAAGAAAACAAAATTATCGGCGGTTTAAAACTGGATAACAATAAAATACTTGTTGCCGCAACCGAAATGATTACTGATGAAGATATAAATAATTATGCAGCCTGTATTTAAGCCTGTTTAAATGAATTATAAAATACAGAAAATGTTTTTTTGGGGCTTTCAAAATTTTTAAGAGAACAGCCTTTTATAAAATACATACTGTCGTCAGTTTCGACCATTAAATCAATTCTTTTTTTAGAATTTTTCCAGTAAACAAGAAAATTTGATGTATCATCATCCGGGCTTGATACCTTTACTTCTATTAACCCGTTAGATTGAGTAGCTGCAGGTCTTTTAACCTCTCTTTCATCAATGTAAACAGTTGTAAAATTCTGTTTTGTTTCAGGCGGATTATCAATTTTAGCCTTAAAAGATAAATTTGAATCAAGTTCTGTAATTGTAACTTCCTGCATAATAAAACCCCTGCTATTTTTACAACAAATTGTCGATTAAGTAATCTGTGGTTATTTTTTTGCCTGCTTTTTCAAAGCTCTGAATGTCGCTTCCTTTTTGGTTACACAATAACCTGTACGACTTGAAATTAATCTGAGTAATCTTTTCTTTTTTGCCTACTTTTTTCTTTTTAGTAAAGAAAAAAGTATGGTGGGCGATACGTGACTCGAACACGTGACCCCCACAACGTCAATGTGGTGCGCTACCAACTGCGCTAATCGCCCATATTTTCAATATACACAAAAATTTACATTTTTGTGGCGGGTGCGCTACCCCTTTCACAAAACAATTATCAATTGTTTTGTTCGGCAGAGTGCTAATCGCCCGTATTTTCAATATACCACAAAAATTTAAAAATGCATAGCATCAACTTGTTTTAAAATAGTTTGAATATCTTTTAACAGCTCACTTTCCATAAACAGCAATTCCTGCTTGTTGCAGTCATCGTTTTCATATTTCATTTTAGCAAGCTTTGTCATAACAACTTTGTTAAAAGATAAATATTCCGAACAATGTTCAACTATATCAACAGCTCTATAAGGAACAGCCCTGTCATGAAGCCTTAAAACAGATCTAAATATAACAACTAGAGTTTTAATCACATTATTTAGAACTTTCTTCATTTCTCTGTCCGAGCGAATATTCATTAAGAAATTATTTTTATATTTTAATAAAAGATTTTTAATTTCGGATTCACATTCCAGACGTAAAAAATACTTATTTACACTGATTGAAGGCACCATATCTTCTCCGTATAAAAGACGGTAATTATCTTTCATATCAGCATATTCAATAGTGTATACATCAAATGAAGAATACCATTCATCTCTGTTCATAATTACAGGAATAGGGTTTTTTGCCTTAACCCATTTTTGAACAGGTTTTGAAATTGCATACAAATTCTCAGCAGTCAGCTGATTTGTGACTACCATTAAATTAAGGTTATTTTTGGCATCTTCAACATTTGCCTGAGAACCGAAAGCAAAAACAGACACCAAGTTGTCACCTAAATTGAATTTTAATTCTTCTAAAAATGTATCCAAATTCTTCATTTTTTTGTCCTTTCCGTCGAGATCAATCAAACTTTATATATTATTGCCAGTCACTCACTTACGTTCGTTCCCGTTTTTTTTTACCCTTTCCACCGATATCCGTTGTAATTTTCAATATTTTTGTCAGTCGCAGCGCTTTGGTTTTTATTTTTGAAGTTTTTTAGAATTTCCTCTTGCTCCCGTTTTTTGCCCTTTCCGCCCTAACGTCAGTTTACCAGCTTCCAGAACAACCGCTTCCGCCGAAGCCTCCGCCGCCGCCAAAGCCTCCGAAACTGCCAGAGTTAAATCTTCTACGGCGTGGTGAACATAATGCGCCTAATAAAACAATAGGCCAACCCCACCAAGGTATATCACCACCACTGTTTCCTGAACCGGATGATGAAGGTGATAATGCAGGCGGACAAACACCCTGCTTTTTAATTTTAACACCTTCAGCCTGTGCAACAGTTTGAGCTAAAACGTAAGTACCTCTTCTGATACCATTTTCATAATTGTTTTGTTTATAATAAGGGAGAATATCCGTATTCATAATACTTTCAAGGGTACTTACCGGAATTTTATCTTCAAGACCTAGCCCCTGTTCAATACGCATTTTTCTCTCATTTAATGCTGTCAAATATACCATGCCGTTATTTTTGCCGACAGCTCCCAGCTTATAAGAACGTCCGATATCAAGTGCAACTTCTTCTACCGTTCTGCCATTCAAAGAAGGCAAAGTAACAACAACCAGATCTGCTCCTGATTTTTTTTGAAGATCCCACAGTGTCATATTCAAATCATTTTCAACTTGCTCGGACAACAGATTTGCCTCATCTGCGATAAAACCGTTAAATTTCAAAGTAATATCAGCATTTGCTTGAAGCGGAATTAACACCAAAAGAAATAATAAAAATAACCAACTCTTCTTAAACATACATAAATTGTAGCAGTATATAAAAATTATGTCAATAGTCGATAAAAGGGAATAATATACAAGTTTCCACTAAATATGCGTAATACTGTCATGCTTAAATTGTTTCAGCATCTCAAAACTGCGAGACCCTGAAACGAGTTCAGGGTGACAATTTTAGCCATTTTTAGTGGAATTTGCTATATAAGTTCCCAATACTTACCTTGACTTTTTATTATGTCTCTTTTATTATAAAGAAACGAATAAGGCGACATGGCCAAGTGGTAAGGCAGGAGCCTGCAAAGCTCTTATCCCCAGTTCGAATCTGGGTGTCGCCTTTTTTTATTTTGTCATCCCTAACTTGTTTCAATATCTTTATCGAACATCCGAGCATCTATTCAAAATCAAAAAGAGCTTTAATTGGTATTGATAAAGCATTAGAAATTTTTATTAATGTTTTCAAACCCGGCTTATTTATATTTACCTCAATTTTACCCAGATAATCCAGACTTATTCCCGCTAGTTCCGCTAGTTTTTCCTGTGTAAGATGCGCATTTTCTCTTAAATATTTTATTTTTTTCCCAAGATTTATATAAAGTTCTTGTTCATTCATTTGACAATTTTACTGGATATAGTAACATAGTGTTACTGGATATTTACCAGTAAAGGAGGTTCAATGAATACAGACTTTACTCTTGCAGAATGTACTACTCAAGTAGTTCACTTTGACAATATCCGGCGAGCAGCATTTACATTAGCAGAAGTATTAATTACCCTAGGTATCATCGGTGTTATTGCAGCAATGACTATACCGACATTAACCGCAAATTATAGACATAAGGTTCTGGAAACACAGTTCAAAAAACATTACTCTGTTTTAAGTCAGGTAGCAGCTACTATTAAATATGAATATAATAACTGTAATGTTGAACAAACCGAAGAAATAAAAAGAACTATTTATGACAAACTTAATGCTGCCGGTAAAATAAAATAAGAAGGGCAAAATTCCGCTAACACAATTCCTCCGGCAAATTATAAACAATATACCTTTACCGGTGCAGAAGCCAATGATAATTTGCACATGAATTGTCTTATTGGAAATAAAAACTATGTAGGGCATTGGGGTCCTAATTATCAGGCAATTCTAAATGACGGAAGTTTTATAGGCATTTGTTCTCACCCGTCTTCTTCTGACGATGGGGGAGGAACACTGATAACAGTAGATGTAAACGGAATGAAAGGGCCTAACAGATTTGGACACGATATATGGGGGTTACACCTTAACAAAGATACATGTGCCGTAGAAGCAACTTTCACTTACAGAAACTATAAAGAAGATGAACCGGGATACGGATCAAACAGAGATAATGTATCAACAGAAAAAAAATGTTCTTTAACAGATACCAGCGATTCCAACGGATTTTACTGCGCGTATTATGCACTTATGAACAAATGTCCTGATAATTCAGGCAAATCATACTGGGATTGCCTTCCTTAATGGAATAGACTTATAAAAAAATATTATTTCATCTCACAGCCAACCTTGACAAATATACTAAAATCGTAAATAATAAGAAAAAAAATATGGAGGATGAAAAATGTTTAATAGAGAAGCTTTGAGTTGCCCCCCCCCAACAGGATAAAGATGTAACAAGGGATTACAGTGTTTTAGAGCTAAGGCATTCGCATAATCGTGACGGTAATGCGATTCTTCGCTTCGCCCAGAATGACCTGAAAAATTCATGCAAAATCCGTGTGTCGGATGGAACGGCTACGCTGTTTCTTCACACTAACTCTCGCCCCTTTGGGGAGAGAGGAGAAAAAAATATCCCCTCCCTTGAGGGGAGGGGAAGTAAAGGTGAGGGTGAAAATCAATCCTCACCCCAGTTCTCTCCCATAGGAGAGGCAGCAATCCGTCATCCCGAACTTGTTTCGGGATCTCATAAGATCCTGAAACGAACTTATTCTCCTATTCACTTATTTACTTATTCTCCCCATAAAAAAGTCGCGTTTACTCTAGCAGAAGGTGCTACGCACGTAGACACCACTGACAATGTCCGTCACACCGCATTTACTTTGGCTGAGGTTTTAATCACCCTTGGAATTATCGGAATTGTTGCGGCATTGACTATGCCTGCGTTAATTGCAAATTATAAAAATAAAGTATTTGCTACTCAAACTAAAAAACATATTCTACAGTTCTGAATGCTATGAACAGGTGGAAATTTGATGAAGGGGCATACGATTATGCAGATATATTTATTCAAACAAAAACAAAAGATGAGTTAGTTAATGAATTTTTTTCATATTTAAATACTGCTCAAATATGTAAACCTGGCTCATCAGGCTGTGCTCCGGAGTATTATAAATATCCGAAAGCATACAATGACGGCAAAGGGAAAAATGCCACTCATTCAATTAAAAATTATTCTAAAGCTGTACTTGCCGATGGCTCTATAATCGCAATAAATCCTTATGTAGGCGGAGATAGTAAATGCGGAAGAATATTTACTAATAAAGTTACAGATGCAGATGGCAACTGGATTCCTGACGGCAACGGAGGTTACGAAACAACAGAAACTTATCAAAAACAATGCGGGGTAATGTTTATTGATGCTAACGGACTTAAAGGTCCAAATCAGCTCGGCGCCGATGCCTATAGTTTTATTATTACTAACAACAAAATTAGCAACTGGCATACAAAAATAGAATCAGTATTAACTGACGAAAAATTAAATTATATAAATTATGATGCGACAGGAGACTTTATTAATTAAATAAAAGAACCGCTTTTTAAGGCGGTTCTTTTATTTTTAATTTTAACAGATACTTACTTAGTTTCGTAGTAATCTCTTACAACACCTTCGTAAGCGTCTTTATAGATTGCCTTGATATCTTCCATCAACGGATATGCAGGGTTTGCACCTGTGCACTGGTCGTCAAATGCAAGTTCTACCATTTCATCTAATTTAGCGTTGAAGTCGGCTTCAGATACACCGAAATCTTTGATAGAATTCGGTAAGTTGACTGCTTTCATAAGCTTGTCAATTGCTTCAATCAACAATTCGACTTTTTCATCATCATTCTTTCCGCCTAAGCCTAATTCATCTGCAATCTGAGCGTATTTAGCCTTTGCATTCGGGAATTTATACTGCGGGAAGATACATTGTTTTTTCGGGCAGTCAACTGCGTTGTATTTGATTACCTGTCTGATTAACAATGCGTTTGCAACACCGTGAGGTACATTAAACATAGCACCAAGTTTGTGAGCCATTGAGTGGCACAAACCTAAGAATGCGTTTGCAAATGCCATACCTGCAATTGTTGCCGCATAGTGCATTTTTTCTCTGGCAATCGGATCGTTTGCACCTTCAGACCAGGATCTTTCAAGATATCTGAAGACTAATTTTGCAGCTTCCAGAGCATTTGAATTTGTGAAATTTGTAGCCATAGAAGATACATAAGCTTCAATTGAGTGAACAAGTGCATCGATACCAGATGCAGCTGTCAAACCTTTCGGCATACCGTCAACAAAGTTCGGGTCAATGATTGCCATGTTAGGAGTCAATGCATAATCAGCGATTGCATATTTTACGTGAGTTTTGTCATCTGTAATAATTGCAAACGGTGTAACCTCAGAACCTGTACCTGAAGTTGTCGGAATAGCAACCATAGTAGCTTTTTTACCGAGTTCAGGGATACGGCATATTCTCTTTCTGATATCCATAAATCTCATTGAAATATCTTCAAATACCGTATCAGGCTGTTCATACATCAACCACATAATCTTCGCAGCATCCATCGGAGAACCGCCGCCAAGTGATATAATTACATCAGGTTCATAAGGTTTCATAATTTCCATTGCCTGATTAATAGTTGATAATGTCGGATCAGGTTTTACATCAAAGAATATCTGGTGATCAATGCCTACTTCATCCAAAACATTAACAATATGATCTACTGCACCTGAATTGAATAAAAATCTGTCAGTTACAATAAAGGCACGTTTTTTGCCTTGAAGTTCACGAAGAGCTAAATCAACTGCTCCTCTTTTGAAGTAAACTTTTGGCGGAACTTTGAACCAGAGCATGTTTTCTCTCCTTTCTGCAACTGTTTTGTAGTTCAATAAGTTTTCAACACCGATGTTACCTGAAACGGCATTTTTACCCCATGAACCGCAGCCGAGTGAAAGAGACGGTTCAAGTTTAAAGTTATACAAATCACCGATACCGCCCTGTGCAGAAGGTGAGTTAATTAAAACTCTGCAAGCCGGCATTTTTTCAGAAAATTTATCAATTCTTTCCTGATGACGTGTATCTGTATAAAGGTCTGCAGAGTGACCTGCGCCGCCTTTTGAAACAAGTTCGTAAGCCATTTCTGTTGCTTCATCAAAGTCTTTTGCTCTATACATAGTTAAAATCGGTGATAATTTTTCTCTTGAGAACGGATCTTCCCAATCAACAGAAGGTCTTTCCGCAAGAAGTAATTTAGCAGTTGAAGGAACCTTAAAACCTGCAAGTTCCGCAATTCTGTGTGCGCTCTGACCTACGATGTCAGGATGAGCTGTTCCGCGTTTCGGGTCAATGAACGGAAGATCGATTAATTTCTTTTCATCTGAAGGAGTCAAAAGATGAGCACCTCTGTAGATGAATTCTTTTTTAACTTCTTCATAAATTTCATCAACAACGATTACAGATTGTTCAGAAGCACAAATCATACCGTTGTCAAAAGTTTTTGACATAATGATTGAAGAAACAGCCATTTTAATATCAGCAGTTTCATCAATAACTGCAGATGCGTTGCCGGGACCTACGCCCAAAGCAGGGTTGCCTGAAGAATATGCAGCTTTAACCATTCCCGGGCCGCCTGTTGCAAGAATACAAGAAATTGATTCGTGTTTCATCAACTGGTTAGACAATTCAATAGACGGAACATCAATCCAACCGATAATATCTTCCGGAGCGCCGGCTTTAACTGCTGCTTCCAAAACTAATTTAGCAGCAGCAATAGTGCAGGCTTTTGCTCTCGGGTGCGGTGAAAAGATTATACCGTTTCTTGTTTTTAAAGCAATTAATGATTTGAAAATTGCAGTAGAAGTCGGGTTTGTGGTAGGAACAATACCTGCAATAACTCCAAGAGGTTCTGCGACAATTTTAATTCCGTTAGTTTTGTCTTCTTTAATAATACCGCAGGTCTTAGCGTTTTTATGTTTGTTATAAATGTATTCTGATGCAAAGTGGTTTTTAATAATTTTGTCTTCCAAAACACCCATACCTGTTTCTTCAACAGCCATTCTTGCAAGAGGAATACGTGCTTTGTCAGCAGCAGTAGCAGCTGCTTTGAATATCGCATCAACCTGTTCCTGAGAATAATTTGAATAAATCTTTTGAGCTTTCTTAACTCTTTCGATTAACAATTCCAATTGTTCAGCGGTTTCAACTTTGCTTGAATCACTTTTTAAAGCTTTTTCAAGGTTTTCAACCGTTTTTTTACTTTTCGTTGTCATAATTTAATATCTCCTTGTGCTGTGCACTGTTATAAAAAAATCATCTTTATTCGTGATTTATTTCACAATTACATTATAAAACAATAGTATTTAAAAAGCAAGTGTATTTTTTACAATCTTTATACAAATTTAATATTTGAATAATGCGTGTTATCGGCAACTAAAAACAAACTATCGTACTTTCTTTGCCTCCGGCGGGTGCTGCGCGCACAGCGGTCGCTTTTGCGGAAAAGCGACGCAAACCGGCGACACACATTCACTCGCTAATAATTTGCAAGGCTCAGCATACAGGCGTGTAAACTCGCTATATAATCCGTCATTCTGAACTTGTTTCAGAATCTCTTTACCGCTCAAACAATACACGCCTTTGAAGTTTGCTTCGCCTGCAATTATTGCTCGTTCCGTTATCGTCGCTTTATTTATTTTACGTGCGCTTCGCGCACCGTAATGACTTATCGTCTTAACGTCCTATAGTCTTATAGACTTCAAATAACACGCATTATGTAAAGTATATTTACAAGATACCAATAATATAATATATTAATATTATGAACTTATTTCAAAAAATCGTTTATTTCTTTTTAGAACAGCAGGAAAAATCCCTCAGTAAAAAACTTTGCAGACATTTAAAGCTTTCAAGCACCAATTCAACGTCTAAAACGGTACTTTCAACCGGCGTAACTATGACTTTGAACGCCGAAACAGAAAAAAATAAAGAGCTTGTCAAAAAAAATGTAGAAGATATTGTAAAAAGCTGTAATAATGACGCTGGCAAACTTTTAGCCTATATTGAAAGTAAAGGGACAAAAGTTATAAAACTTGACAACGCCGATAAACTCCTTGCGGCAATTAAACAAGAAGAAGGACTTGTAACTGAATTGAAAGGGATTGAAGCATTTTATATAAATTTAATTACGAAATCAGGTTTTTCATTCAAATCAAAACCGGTGTTCATAATGAGAAACGGGAATATAGACCCTTATTATATGGCTCATCAGTTCTACAAGTGGTATGCACTTGAGATGAAACTTCCCGGCTTTGATTTTATTTCACAGAAACTTTTTAAAATATATTTAAATTCAGATGAGGCAATACTTTCCAATCTTAATCTTGATGAAATGACAGGACTTAAAGAAGCAATTAACCGCGATCAAGAAGCAACTGATTTTGCCCTAACAATTGCAAAGGCGAGGGAGGGCAGCAAAAAAGTTCTGGATAAGATGAAAAACAACGGCGGAGCAAATATTTAAGTCATCTTGGACTTATTGCTTACGTTACATATGGTTATTTTACAATTTTATGAATAAACAGATACTAATTTAAGATAAGAGAGTAAGAATGCAGATTTCAACCTGATATAGCGCACCATGTTGCGCAATCTAAAAACAACAAAGAAATCGCGGAATAAATTCGCGATGACATAGAGTTCTTTAATTTCACTCCTACTTAATCTACCGCCGCTCAATCGTCTAAAGAAAGAAAAACCTTAACCGACATGCGGATCATAAAGATGCGTGGGAGGACTATTATTTACTCTGTTGCAAAGCGGAAGTCCTCTGTCCAGGTCTTAAAACCGCCTTCCAGAAGCATTACAGGATAACCGTAATCCGCAAGGATTAAACAAGCTTCAGCTCCTAAATGACACTGCTGATTGTAACAGTAAATTACAGTAATCTCGTTTTTTGAAAGTTTTTCAGTATTGTCTGCCAACTCATCTTTAGGAATTGAAATTGCTCCCGGAATATGTGAAATTTCATAATCTGCAGAAAGCCTTACATCAACAAGTTTTACATTATTTTCTTCCAATAAATCTTTTAATTCGACAGGTCCGAGAGTAAATGCTAACATTTTTGAAAAATAACATTTTGCTTTTTCAGCATCAAATCTGATTTCTTTAATTTTTTCGTTCATAAACTTAATATCCTTTCTATGTTCCCACAGAAAGGATAAATCAAGTTATTAAATAATTACTTAGCAACATGGTTATAATCAATGAAGCAAGTTTTAGGGGTAAAGACAGTAGAGTAAAATTAACCTAAAAATGAAATATGTTTAGGACTTTTACTAGCTCTGTCATAGTCGGGTGAAAATAGTATATTATAAGTCTTGCGAAGTTTAGCGCCTAAAGCGTTAAACATATTCGGATTTTGAACCATATCCGCCTGTTGAGTACGATTTAAATCATTCTCAAAGTTTATTTTCGCATTTGGATTTTGCAGCGAAAGTATCGCTACACTCGGGGTTATATTATTTAAATTACCTTCGCCGAAAGTAATTGATTTTACTGAATTTAATTTTACAGGATTAATTGTTATCATTTTAGCCCTCCTCTCGTGAGGTTTTTATTAAGTGTTTATTTAACACTTCATCTAACACTTTTAATATAAACTATAAAATACATTTTGTCAACCCCTATTATGAACTTTTATTAAGGATGGCTAAAAGGCTTGCTATATATGGCGCTTCAAAATAAGTGTAATATATGCACTTATTAATATATATGATGTATTTTTTAGTTTTACTCACTAAAAAGCATGCCTGTTTATTTAGATTTTTTTATAGTTAACCCGTCTTTTTCAAATAGCCCGAACGGGTAATTGTAAAAATAACACTTATTCTTTTAAATATTTGTATAAATCTTTTTCATACTTCCAGCTATTCTTAATTCCAACAGGGAGCTTTATGCTCCCGTTTTTTTTGCATAGCCGCTCCACCCGACACTTGGGCATTGCATAGACTTTCTTTGTCTTCACAGAATAGCGCAGTCCCCTCACTGATTAAGGAGAGTTGGGGTGGGTATTGATTGTAACCCATCATCTTATACTTTCCTAAAAAGAGAAGGAAGAGATTAGTTACATTAAATAGCTTGACATCCTGACCTATTGACTTCTACTAGCTTTAACGGCCTATCTTCTAAATTTGCTTTGCGTCAATGCCTCTTCGCTTCTTTGCATCTAATTACACATCCGGCAAATCACCTTTTACATCAGCGACATCATCACTATCAAGCTTAAACACTGTATGTAATGCTTTTACAGCCAGCGGAGCCTGCTCTTTATCGACAAGACAACTGATTTTAATTTCACTTGTTGAAATCATTCTTATATTTATCCCTTGTTCGGCAAGTGTTTCAAACATAGCGGAGGCAACCCCCGGTCTGTCTATCATTCCGGCACCAACTATTGAAACTTTTGCGATATTTTCATCAACTTCAATTTCGCCTGTTGCACCTATTTCACTTTTCAGGACTTCTAATGCAGCTGCTGTTTTGCTCAAATCAGTTTTATCAACAGTAAAAGCAATGTCGTTTGTATTAGACACCTTGCGGGCATAAGATTGGATAATCATATCAACAGAAATATTTTCTTGAGCCAGTTTGCTGAACAATTTTGCTGCAACACCAGGTTTATCAGGAACATCGCAAACTACTATTCTTGCCTGTGACAAATCCTGGGCAACGCCGGCAACAGGTTTATTTAATTCCATTTTATTAACTCCTAATATTAAAGTACCTAAATTATCAATATTAAAACTGCTTCTTACACGCAGAGGAACATTGTTAAGCTTTGCAGTTTCTACACTTCTCGGGTGTAAAACGTTAGCGCCTGCATGCGCAAGTTCAAGCATTTCTTCATAAGAGATTTCTTTTAATTTTGAAGCATGCGGCACAACACGCGGGTCAGTAGTATAAACTCCTTCAACATCCGTATAAATATCACATCTCTCCGCATTCAAGGCAGCTGCAAGAGCAACGGCCGACGTATCGGAACCGCCTCTGCCAAGGGTTGTAATTTCTCCATTTTCAGTTACACCCTGAAACCCTGCAATAACAATAATTTTGCCTTCTTTTATATTCTGTTTAAGTTTATCGGTTTTTATTTCTAAAATTCTTGCTTTGGAATGAATATTTTCAGTCATAATACCTATTTGCATTGCATTATAACTAATTGCATCATATCCTTGAGCCTGAATAGCCATTGCCAAAAGTGCAATAGAAACACCCTCGCCTGTAGATAAAAGCATATCCATTTCTCTTTCAGAAGGATTAGGGGATAAATCTTTAGCCATTTTAACAAGATAATCGGTTGTATGCCCCATAGCCGAAACTACCACTACTACATCGTTTCCGTTTTCTTTTTCTTTTATAACGATTTTGGCAACATTTTTAATTTTTTCAGTGTCTGCTACAGAGGTTCCGCCAAATTTTTGTACGATAATTTTTCTCAAGGTCTATTCTCTTTCTGAACTGTCGCGCAAAAGCTGTTCAAGTTCGGTCTTTTGCTCAGGGTATTCAAACAAGTCCGGATTAATTTCTTCAATCTTTTGTGCAATTTTAATTGTTTCTTTTACATTATATTCATAAAGCTCATCTTTGACAAGTACGTAACTGACAAAAAATAACATATTTAAAACAGAAATGTTATTTTCATCGGCTTTCAATGCTTTCCTGAGTTTTCGCCGCGCCTCATCATACTCGGATTTTGAAATAAGATATTTCGAATAATCAATAAATGCCGATATATACTGAGGATTTCGCGTTATTGCCGCCTCATAATAATCTTTAACTTTTGTATCATTATTTTTCTTTTCATAACATTTAGCGAGATAGTAGCAATTTACGCTGTCCTCATCATTACTTTTAAAAAGTTCAATAGCCTTATCAATATTATCGTTTTGATAATCAATAATGCCAAGTGCCTGTTTTACGACAAGATTATCCGGTTCTTTTTCCAGAACTTTTTCCAGCAAAGGACGGGCCTCTTCAAATTCTTTGCGCGTAACGCAGCAAAGTCCGAGGTTAGCCGTAATCTCAAGGTTATCGGCATCTAGTTCAGCGGATTTCAAGAGTTTTAATTTCGCTTCAGTATAGTCTCCGAATTTTTCAAGCACTTTAGCCCACTCAAGATACAATGCAGGAGTAATAAGATTTTTCTGTTCGGCCTTTTCAAAATATTCAAGAGCTTTTTCTTTTTCAAATTTACTTGCATACAACTGACCGAGCAGAATATATGCCGGAAGCATATTCGGATTATATTCCAGAGATTTCTTAGCATAATGAATTGCACTGGAAAAATCTTTTTTTATTGCCTTTAGTCTTGCGAATTCAAATGTATTACTTTCATTAGGGCATACATTAGCCAAAAACGTCAATTTCATTTCAGCTTTATCATACATTTCAAGCTTTATTTCCATAACAGCACAAAGAAAAACCGCTGAAAAATTATACCTGTTAAATTTTGACGCAGACATGAATTTTTCACGGGCTTCGGCATATTTTTTCTGTTTCATCAAAGCTATGCCCCATCCGGCAAATGTATCAGTATTATTGCCCTGAATTTTATCCGCATTTTCAAAAGATTTTTCTGCCCGCTCAAATTTTCCGCCGGCTATAAGAGCAAAACCTAATTTTTTCCAAATATCTTTGTCTTGAGGCTGGAGATCAGCCGATAATTGATAATTTTCAATAGCAGAAGCATTGTCTCCGAGTTTTTCAGATGTAATACCGAGATATTTATATACAAGAGCATCTTTTTGCGGGAGTGAAAGCGCCTTTTCAAGAATTTCTTTTGCTTCTTGAGGTTTATTTTGTTCAAGCAGCTTTTTGGCTCTGCTAACGCAGGAATACGACGGCAAAGACTGAATAACAGTATCTTTTTTATATTTGTCAATAGAACTGCTAATTTCTCCGATTTTTTTTACTGCAAGTTTTAACCAATCAAACAATCCGCTACCTCTCTAAAAGCTCCGTCACCGGCAACGTTTTCAGTAATTTGAATACCTTCAACAGATTTTACTTTTTCTGTAGAATGCGGAACAGTTATTTTATATTTTGCATAATTCAAACACTCTATATCATTGATATCATCGCCGATATATAAAAATTCTTCTTTTGAAAGATTGTATTTTTCTATAATATTTTTTAATACATCAATTTTTATCCTTATATTTTGATGAACCTCATCAACCGCAAACTTTTTTGCAAGAATTTCTATAGCTGCATTGCCTTCACCGGAAATTATTCCGATTTTATAACCGTTCTTTTTTAAAATAGAAAAAGCCATTATATCTTTAAAATTAAGCTTTCTTGTCATTGTAAAATCATCTTTTATGTAAACACAGTTGTCGGTAATTACGCCGTCAAAATCTGTAATAACCATTTTAATTGTGTGCGGTAATTTTAATTTTCCCATATACAAAATATCCCTTATCTGCTATAATTTTACCATAAAGAGAGGGAAAAACAAAATGCTCTGGTATATTTTAAATTTAAGTATTATTCTGATATTTCTGGTACTATTTCTCGTTGCGAGACAAACAAACAGACGCTGGTCTAAAATTAATGATTATCTTGGCATGGTTACAAACACCGTAAATTCCGTACGTTACGGAAATTTGTCGACCAAAATTGAAGAAATAAACCACCCTACATACAAGAATGTAACGGAAAGTATCAACAGAATGGTTGAAACCCTTAATGACAGAGAAAAAATGATTGTTGAGTATCAGGCAGAATTAATGCGCCAGAACAAACTTTTAGAATCCGTAATTAATTCCTTATCAGACGGGATTTTAATTATTAATGACAAATACAATATACTTCGTGTAACCCCGAAAGTCAGTACCTGGTTCGGTCTAAAAGGACAGGAAATAATCGGTTCAAACATATTTGATTATATACAAATCAGCGATGAAACACCGCTTGAACGGGTTAGAAATAAAGATGTTTTTATTAAGCATACTCCGACAAATAATTTTGTAATGAATGTTATAAAACTTACACTTGATGACGATAAAAAACGTTATGTTATTTTAATAAAAGATGTGACAAAGGAACGTGAAATTGAAACTTTAAAAGAAGATTTTGTTGCAACACTTACACATGACCTGAAAGTTCCGATTGTCGCGGAATCTAATATTATAAACTTCCTGCTCAACGGAACATTCGGAGAAATTACGGAAAAACAGGAAGTTGCCCTGCACAATATGAAAAAATCTAATGAGGAGCTTGTCGAGCTTGTTCAAATAATTCTTGAGACATATAAAATCAAAGAAACCGGTATAAAACTGCTTAAAGAAAATATTATGCTTAACAAATTTATATCAGATATTGTTGATAATACCCAGCCGATAGCAAACAGCTCAGGAATAACTATATATTTCACCCCGTCAAGAGATATAAAAGTTACTGCTGATCCGCTCCAGCTTGAAAGAGTAATAAAAAATCTTATTTCAAATGCGATATCACACAGCAACACAAAAGACAGAATAGATATCACAACAGGTGAAATCCCCGGATTTATAACAATTTCAATAATAGACTACGGTCAGGGTATACCGCCTGAGGAAATTAAACTTATCTTTAACAAATACTATTCCGCAGCTAAAAAATTCCGAAAAATAGGCACCGGCTTAGGATTATACCTTTCTCAGCAGATTGTTAAATCTCATGGCGGAGAAATTATTGTTGAAAGTGAAGAAAACGTAAGAACCGAATTCTGTATAAAACTGCCGATGTAAATATTATTTAAACATCAAAAGGTTTGCAATATCAGTTTCTAAATATTTTGACAATTCTAAAATTTTACCAAGAGACATATTTGCCCTGCCGCATTCTATGCTTGATAAATAATTCACAGAAACATTCATAATTTCTGCAAGCTTTTCCCTGGTCAAATCCTTTTTTATTCTTTCAATTTTTACATTTTTACCGAATTGTTTTAATAACATTTCTTTATTCATAATTTATAAGTATATATTTATTGACTTATAACTTAAATCATGTTATAAATTAAATTATATAATTTATAACTTACAAAGATTATGAAAACAAGCCTCATTGAATTAATCAAAAAACAAGGTTTTACAATAGAAGAAATTGCCTGCAAACTTTCACACAACGGACGGACAATATCCTGTGTCAATCTTGTGAAAAAAATCAAAGACGGAACGATTAAATTGCAAGATGCTCAACAAATTCTTGATATTTTAGGATATAAAATTACAATGACAAAACAGCACAAAGACTAATTAGATTATATTGTTATTTGTTATATAATTTAATTATGTACAAATTCTTTGAAAACTTGCTGGATTGGATCTACAAAAAGAAATGCTACTTTTGCAAAAGTTCAAAAGAAGCTGTCAGAATGTGTTCTGAATGTTACAATACTCTGGATTTTCTGCCGGCAAAAGTGAACAGAATTATTGACGGCAAAAAAGTATTTTGCGCAGGAATTTATTCCAAAAATCTGCAAAAACTCATCAGAGGTTTAAAATATCATAACCAGCGAGATCTGGCGTTTTATCTGGCAAAATTTATGGCAGAATATTTTGGAAAAATTACGGATAAAAACGATTTTGAAGTAGTGCCCGTGCCGATTTATCCCAAACGTGAGAAAAAACGGAAATACAATCACATGAACCTCGTTGGAGAAGAATTTTGCAAACTTACAGCTAACGAATTTAACAAAAATCTTATACAAAGAATCAAAGATACAAAACCTCAGTATAAACTTAAAAGAAATGAAAGAATGCAGAACCTCTCAAACGCATTTAAGGTTAATAAAGAATATTACAAAGGGAAAACAGTTTTGCTCATAGATGATATCTGCACAACAGGTTCTACTTTTGAAGAAATGATTAAAGAACTAAATAAAAACGGAATTACGGGAATTGTATGCTTTGCAGCAACAACTCCGTTTGAAAACTAAAATTATGATACTAAAAGAATTTTCAAAATATATTCAATCAAAAGCCGATGATATCGTGAATAACAAAACAACCGGAACAAAACTTCTGTGTGAATGGATAACTTTAGTGATTAACAAAAATCCGAAAAACCATGTTGATAAAATTGTTCACAGAGAAATCATGCTTGCTCAAAACAAATCCGGTGATTTTTTGATTGTAGGAAAGTCTCAAAGCGGAAGAGTGCTTATTAATGCTCTCTATAATTACGCGCAAAGCTATGAACACTACATAATGAGTAAGTGGCTTGAAGATAAAAAACCGGACGATTTTCAAAAATAATTACCCTACAGGAGAATTTTTTTTTAAGTTTTAGAAAATTAAAATATCAATAAATCAAAGAGGAGTTGATATTATATGAAAAATGCTATTTTCCAAACACCGGTCTGTAAACTTAAGGAGCTGAATAATCTCTTTATTGAACTTACTGAAAAAAACTGCAACCAGCATTGCAAACACTGTTACATAAATTTTCCGCTTAGCAAAAATATTAAAGATTTTATCCCGCTCGATACAGTCAAAACAGCACTTGCAGACACCAGAGAAGAAAATATTGAATGTATATATTTGACAGGCGCTGAACCAATGACACATCCTGATTTTAATACGATTTTAAGGACATGTCTTAAACGCTCAAATGTATGTATTTTTACAAACGGAACTTTTATTAACGAGAAAAAAGTACGTTTTTTAAAGCGCGTTGAAGAAGAAAGTTCTTTTGAAATAATATTTAAATTAAGTATTGATCATTATAACGAAATAAAAAATGACGATATAAGGGGCAGAGGTTCTTACAGACAAAGTATACATGCGATAAAAAGTCTTGCAAAATACGGCTTTAATCCTATAATATGTGTTACAAATTACTACAACGAGGATAAAGCTACATTAATCCATGAATTTAAACAGATATGTTTGAAAGCAGGTTTTAATGCAAAAGACAGCAATTTTACAATAAATATATATTACGATAAAAACAGACCGTTCGAAGACTTCCCGGAACTTGATTGGAACAGTCTTGATTGCGAATACGGAAGAATTTTGACCGCAAAAGGAGTATACACATGTCCGTTTCTTGCAAATGACCATAGAGGAAGATGCGGTTCTGACTTTAAAGACTTTGCAAAACACAATTCACTTGAAACAGCTTTTTGCGCAACATGTATAAGAAATAAAGATAAACTCTTCGGAATAAATTACAAACTATTTGAATAAATCTATTGAGTTGCCTCAGGAGAAATACCGCCGGATGTGTCAATCTTTTGTGGAGAAGGAACATTTGCAGGTGAAGAGCTCTGAGCATCACCGGCTTTTTCGTCCGCTGGAGCAGCTGCAGGAATATAAGTTGAAGGATCGCGCTGTGCATAAAGTTTGAGTTGTAAATTTATAAGCAAAATTCTTTTATTTTTTTCGTAAGGTTTGATTTCTATCTTGGATATTTCAAGGTAATGTTCATGTTTGTATAAATCTCGCAGGAAATTTTCAAAATCACTGTAATTGGCAATCATTTCCGCTGTAATACGGCAAACTTGATATTTTTCCGGAACATTTTTTACAAAATTATCATCTTTCGGATCATATTCATAAACAATAGAACGTGTTTTGATTTTATTTTCTCTTATAAGCTGCAAAATTTCACCAAATTCTTCTGAAATAGCAGCCTCAGTATCCAGCCCCATATTAACCGGTCTAAAAAACAGTTTTGGAAGATTTTCATTTTCGACTTTTCGCCTTTCAGAATCTGCTCGTAAATCGGCGAGCTTTCTTTCGGCATCAGCAAGAGAAGCAGATTGCGTTTTTTGTTGTTCTTGAATATCTATTATTTTCTGAACTTCAGGAACTGTTTTATATATAAGAAAACCAATCGCAAAAACTGCAGCTGCAAAAATCAATATTGCGACTTGAAATTTTTTGAAATATATATTGTATTTTTCCACGTTTCTTGTTCCTATCTGTTTTTATCTTTTATTTTTTAGCCGGCTGTGCGCCATTTTGCGTTCCATTATTTGCTGTCGCCTGAGCTGCCGCCTGAGCAAGAGCATTAACTTCCGCATCCGTCATATTTGTTATTTCAAATTCATAATCAGTTGGCATGTTAGGATCAATAGTCACAGCCTCATCCACAGAATTTGTTTTCATTTCAAGTTTATGAAGTCTTAATTTTGTATTAATTAAAGAATCTTTCATATTTTTAAAGAAAGTGTAAATGTCCTCAACATTCTCACAATCGCCTTTTATGTCAAATTTACCGTCTCCTTGAGCTACGAAATAAGTAATCCATAGTTTTTTCGGAACAGACTCTCCAAGTGCAGTATATGCCATTAATTTAGACCTGTTATCACCGAGAACTTTTTTAATTTCCGCGTTAGCATCAAAGTCATTGAGCTTATTTTGTTCTTCCTGGATTCGTTTTATTTCGTTATTTGTCTGCTCTAATTTTGAGTTTATTTCATCTAACTGTGCCTGCTTTTGTTTGCCAATCATAGGTACAATCGTATATACCGCAAAAACAGGGGCAACAAGTAAAATCGAAACTAATAATGAAATATTTCTTGCCGCATTAGGAGAAATATCAAACTCATGAGAGCCCAACTCGACATGGAATGGTTCATCAGGATCATCAATACCTGTTTCGGAAGATGTTGTCATAAAATTAAACTTAACAGGCATACCTGCTGCAGACCCTACAGCTATACCGATTGCTTCAAGAGAAATTTTATGAGAAGTATCTTCCAGAACGTCTAAACTGACAGGAAGCGGGTTATCCTTTTTAAAATCATTGTTATCATAAAAATTTATTATTCCGTCAACATTTATTCGTTTGGAAAGAAGTTCCGCACTTACCATATCAGTTGTTGAGATAATGTAAAGATAATTAGCGGGATAACTCATTAATGTAATTTGAGCAGAAGCATTAATTGCATTATAAATTTCATCCCCTTCAAATGATTTAATTGCAAGAGGTTCCTCATAATACTCGACAATATTTTTACCGATCATAGAACAAATTGAGTAACCGTTCTGATTTATAAGCATCATATTCCATGATACGTTGTCTTTCATTTGATCTTCTGCAAGACCGGTAAAAGCAAGCGCTTTCAGAATAGATGTCAGCGAAACCTCAACACCTGTAAGATTAACGCCGAGTTCTGTCAAAACATTTTTAATATCATCAATTACATTCTTCTGGATTGCTGAATAAAACAGTTTTCTAGAATCACCTGTCTGGCTTGCTGTTGCATCACACCAGCTGACTACAGGTTCATAACGTTTAAAAATGTATGATTGTTCAACTTCGGATGTTAATGCCTCTGTAACTGCGTCATCCGCAAGTAAAAGCGGTAATTCTTTACTTCCGAAAAGAACCATGGGCAAATTTAAAACAACATTGCTTTTAGGATTAATTTTCAGTTCGGAAAATAAATCCTCTACAGCTCTTTTAAATTCGTCCATATCTGCTATTTCTCGTAATGATTCGTTATATTCCAGAGGACGGTAAGAATAATTCTTAATCGTACGTGATGGAATATCAAGCTGTATAAGCTCCAAACCAATACCGGGTGTTACAGACAAATAAACAATGTCTTTACTGCCGCCTAAACCTAACTGTGAAAGTATGTTATTTAAATCCATAATATTATGCTGTCTTTATAGTTTTTTATCATTATTTACTCTATTGTATTTTTATTATACAATATATTTTACAAAGTTCGCAAATTTAACATAAATTTACACTAAATGTAGGAGAATTTACCCGAATGAAAGAGCTGATTGAAAAAATTAATAAGTTAAAACAAGAGAAAAATGCAGTTATACTTGCACATTGCTATCAGAATGCAGAAATTGACGAGGTAGCTGACTTTGTAGGGGATTCTCTTTACCTGAGCCAGATGGCAGCAAAAACAAATGCCAGTATGATCCTTTTTGCCGGGGTTTATTTCATGGCTCAAACAGCAAAAATTCTCTGCCCTGATAAAAAAGTTTTACTGCCGAACAAAATGGCAGGCTGCGAAATGGCTGACATGATTAATCTGCAGCAACTCAGAGAATTTAAACACAAATATCCGAACATTCCCGTTGTATGTTATATAAATTCTACAGCAGAAGTTAAATCTGAATGTGATATCTGTTGCACCAGCTCAAATGCGATCAATATTGTTGACAGTCTTAAAGCTGGAAAAGTTCTGTTTCTTCCTGACAAAAACCTCGGAAGATGGGTAGAAACACATCTCAATGGAACGCAGGTTATTACTTATGACGGATATTGCCCTATTCACCATAATATTACCGTAGAAGATGTTTTAAAAACAAAAAAAGAAAATCCCGGCGTAAAACTTCTTGCGCATCCTGAATGCAAAGAGGAAATTTCATCTCTTGCCGATTTTGTCGGAAGTACTACAGGAATAATGAATTTTGTAAAAAACAGTCCGGAGAAAAAATTCATTATAGCTACAGAAAAAGGGGTTGTTGACAGATTAAAGCGAGATTATCCGCAAAAAGATTTTGTAATTATAAAAGATAACCTTATTTGCGAAAGCATGAAACTTAATACCCTTGAAGATATCTATCATTCTTTAAATAACGAAACATACGAAATTAAAGTTGATAAAGACATTTCGCAAAAAGCGCTCAAATGTATAGAAAGAATGCTTGATGTTTCAAAAACCGGAGCAGCAAAATAATGGATGATATAATTTTCGGTAAAAACGCCGTAATGGAAGCATTAATTGCCGGCGACAGAGAAATAAACAAAATTATTATTTCAAAAAATATTCATTCTGACAGCAAATTGAATAAAATTAAAGAACTGGCAAAATCCAACGGGATAGTTTTTCAATTTGCAGCAAAAGAAAAATTCTTACCCTATGCCGAATTTAACCATCAGGGCATAATCGCTCAAATTTCACCGGTCAAATATCTTGATTTGGATGATTTTTTAGAAAAGCCCCATCATGAAGCATCCCTTGTAATTCTTGACGGTGTTGAAGATTCACATAATTTAGGTGCCATAATCCGAACCTGTGTGTGCGCAGGAGTTTCCGGAATAATAATTCCTTCCAGACGCAACGTTCAGGTAAACGCAACCGTTGAAAAAACAAGCGCCGGAGCAATTAACCATATACCGATTATCAAAGTGAACAGTTTGGTTAATGCGGTTCAAAAATTAAAAAATTCAGACTGGTGGGTAGTTGCAACCGATGCAAGTGCAAAAGATAATTATTATGATATAAATTATAATGACATGAATTTCGCAATCATTATGGGCGCGGAGCACGCAGGAGTTTCAAAGTCACTTTTAAAACTGGCTGATTTTACAGTGAAAATCCCGATGCTAAAAGATTTTAACTCTCTTAATGTATCGAACGCCCTCAGCGCAATAATTTTTGAAACAGTAAGGCAAAAACTTTCAAAAAAAATATAGTACAAATATTTGATTGCAAAAATTTATTATAATAAGTATTATAAGATTGAGAGAGAATTTACAAAATGAAAAAAGAATTAGAAAAATACGGTCTTTTAACCGAAGATATATCTGATGAAAACGTCGATTTTCATTCAATAGAAATACCTGACGAAGAAGAAGACGTACTTGAATCCGTAGAAGATCCAAAAGTTCAGGAAAATCTTTCAAGCGTAAATTCCGATGACAGCGTAAGAATTTACCTGCAGCAAATAGGGAAAATACCGCTTCTTTCAACCGAACAGGAACTTGATCTTGCAAGAAAAATATACGAAGAACACGATGATTTTTCTAAAAATCTTCTTGTTAACGCAAACTTACGGCTTGTAGTCAGTATCGCAAAAAAATATATAGGCAGAGGTCTGTCATTCCTCGACTTGATACAGGAAGGAAATATGGGACTTATGAAGGCTGCAAGCAGGTTTGACTACACAAAAGGCTACAAATTTTCAACTTATGCAACATGGTGGATACAACAATCTATTACACGGGCAATAGCAGACAAAGCAAGGATTATCAGGCTTCCGATACATATGATAGAGTCACTTGGCAAAATCCGCCGTGCGACAATAGATTTGACCACTGAACTCGGGCATTCACCTACAAAACAGGAAATAGCCTACAGATTAGGGGTTCCCGTAAACAAGTTAACCCAGATAATTAAATCAGCTCAATCAACAATAAGCATGGAAACTCCGGCAAATTCGTCCGAAGATTCATCCAAAATTGCGGATTTTATAGTTGATGAAGATTCTATTACTCCTGACAGCAGAGTTTCACAGGAAAACCTGTTTGATGATATAAGAAAAATGCTTAACCAGTTAAGCCCGAAAGAACGTGATGTTCTTATCCTGCGTTACGGGCTTGACAACAACGGCACCAAAAAGACGCTTGATGAAATAGGGTCACAATACGGAGTTTCAAGAGAACGCATAAGACAAATCGAAAACCGCGCCATTGCAAAACTCAAAAAGCTCTGCAAAAATAAAAAACTCGCAGTCGGCTTGAAAAACTATTTCGGAGAATAAAAAGTAAGTCTACAAAATTTTCTTGCGTTAAGGCAGGCACTCCCAGTATGTCTTTGAGCTGTCATCAGGACAAATATTTTTTACGGCATAAGGAGTACAGCCAAAACCGTTAGATAATTTTGTGCTGGTTTTGCTGCATTCTCGAGAAGTTTCAAAATATGCACCATCATCGGGAGTAAAGGAATTTCCGTCATCATCAGTCTTGTGGGCAAGCTCTCTGTCAACAGCCTCCAATCTCGGTGAATTCGCAGATTTAATGACAAATATAAAAATATCATGTCCGTATGCATTCGGACCTTTTTGGGGTCCGTTTGTATCTATTGTAAAATACCAGCCGCCTGAATTTTTCATTCCGCCGATTGCACTCCCATCTGCCAGTATATGTCCAATTCGAGTTTGCGATTGTGTTGGAGATGCACCCTTTATAGATTTTTTAGTATAACCTTTAAGATCAATTTTTGTCGAATAGTATTTTTCCGATATTGTTTCAATAGTATTTAATTTATTGTAAACACTGACATAAAACTCATTATCATTATAAGCAATAAAACTAGAAGCCATATTGGGTGCACCAAGTTCAAAAATTGTCAAATTCACGGCATTATAAAGATTTGCATAAGATTTTTTAAAAGCGGTCTCTAAAACCCTATGCTGATATTTCGCAAAAAGTACAGGCATAGTCATCGCGGCAACCACACCGATAATGCCGAGGGTGATTAAAACCTCAGCGAGTGTAAACGCTGCGCGTTTACGAGGAGAATAAGAAAATAAGTGAATAGGTGAATAAGTACGTTTCAGGGAAATATTAATGTCATGCTGAACGTCGGATTGACCTCGGCGGCTCTGCATCTCTTGAGATCCCGAAACAAGTTCGGGATGACAGATTACTCCCTCTCCTATGGGAGAGAGATGGGGTGAGGGCTGATTTGCGCACTCACTGAATGGGGAGCGCTCGCTTTGCAGAGGGCTTTCATTGATAGTTATTTTGGTAAAATTGCAACATAAGTTATTATTGATATTAGCTTTGCATCTTCGCCTTTTAGCCTCTTCGCATCTAATTGCGTCTTTGCCTCCGGCGGAGCCTACAACGCCCCCCCCCCGAATTCACATCTCTTAACAAACTTTTCCATAATTTCGCTTCCTCTCTTTCTGCAACATATCTATTATAACAAAACAGACCGGACTTTTCAAGTCCGGTCTGTTTTCAATAAATATGAATTAACTATTCAGCATCTTTATTAATATCTTTAATGCTCAATGCAATTCTGTGTTCTTGAGGTGTAAATTTCTTAATAAGAACTTCTACACTGTCACCAACTTTGAAAGTATTAAACGGATTTACGTTTTCCTCAGCCATTTCAGAAACAGGCAACAAGGCTTCTACACCCGGGAAAATATTAATAAATGCACCAAAACCGGTTACTTTATTAACAGTTCCTTTAATAATTTGACCTTCTTCAAACTGACCTTCAATCTGATGCCATGGGTCTTCGCCCATTCTCTTTAATGAAAGGGAAATTCTCTTTAATTCATTATCAATTTTAATAATCTTAACTTCAATAGTTTCACCAAGAGAAATAACATCTGACGGATGTTTAATTCTTGACCATGAAATTTCAGATATCGGAAGAAGTCCATCTATTCCGTTAATATCAACAAATGCACCGAAATCAGCAATTCTTACAACTTCTCCTTTTACAACCTGTCCTTCTTCAAGTTCAGCCAGGATATTGTCTACAACCTGATCACGCTGTTCAGCGACAGCCTGTCTTTGAGAAAGTATAAGTTTATTTTTCTTAGGATCAGCTTCCAATACTTTAACTTCTATTTTTGTATCAATCAAACCGTCAAAAGGTGTTCCTGTTCTCAATTGAGAAGAAGGAATAAAGCCTTTTAAATCAGCAACGTCAACAAGAACTCCGCCTTTAACGATTGAAACAACTTTTGCCAAGATTGTATCACCCTGGATTTTTGCATCATTAAGCTGAGCCCATGCTTGAGCATTAGCAAGTCTTTTCAAAGAAAGAACCATACCTTCTTCATCATTTTCTTCTTTCAATACATAAAATTCTTTTTCATCACCGATTTCTAAAGTTTCAGCGCCTTCTGATGAAGATATTTCCTTCAAAGGTAAAAATGCTTCTGTTTTAGCACCTTTAACACTGATTAAATAACCGTCGTTTTCTTTTTTCATTACTGTACCTTCAACGATATCAGCTACTGAAAAAGATTTTGAAAAAGATTCCTCAAGTAATCTTTCAAATTCATCTAAATTTGTTTTTTCTAATGTTGTTGTCATTATTTTATTTTCCTTTCTTAATAATATCTTTTATGGCTCCTGAAATAAACTCAGAGCCTGTTCCGAATTCATTTCGGGAATAACGTTAAAGTATTTATAACTTCTTCAATAATATCCTGCGGGGTAGAAGCACCGGCAGTAATTGCAATTTCTTGAGAATTGGTAATTAAATCTTTGTAATTTTCAAGTTCTTCAGCGTTTTCAATGTGAATTGTATTTGTAATATCTTTTAAAATCTCTGCTAAATGCGTTGTATTAGCACTCTTTCTAGAACCTACAACTATCACAAGGTCACTTTCTTTGGCAAGTTCTCCGGCTTCGGTCTGACGCATTGCAGTACTCTGACAGATTGTATTTGCGATATGAATTTCTTTTGCTATAGCGGTAAGATATTCTACAACCGCATTCAAAGCAGTAATTCTCTGTGTCGTCTGAACAACAACCCCGACACGTTTATGTGATTTGATCTGATCTTTATAAGGTTCAAGTTGTTGAGGGGCAGCCGCAACAATAACTTTATCAGACCACAATTTTGCATTTGCTTTAATCGCAATAACCTCAGGATGCTCTTCTTTTCCGACAATAACAACGAAATAGCCGTCTTTTGCAAGTTCAATAGCTTTTTGCTGAACTTTTTTAACGTCAGGGCAGGTCAGGTCAACAGGTTCAAACCCTGCCTGTTTGATTTTTTCAATAATTTCAGGGCTTTCTCCGTGGCTTCTTATAACACAAATACCTTCTCCTTTTTCCGGGATTTCGGTTAATGTTTTAATACCGAGTTTTTCAAGTTCATGGATAACATGGGTATTATGAATTAATTCTCCCAGCACAAAAACATTTTTGTCAGGATTTTCACACCTTAATTTTTTAACTGTTTCAACGGCTCTTTTTACGCCGTAACAGAAGCCTGCATATTTTGCTAGTTTAATATTTTTTGCTATTTTTTCGGGCAATTTATAATTGTCTTCTTTCAAATGAACTCGCGATATATTAACCGGTCATTATGAATTTGTTTCAGGATCTCATAAGTCAAATACCGCTGTAAGACCATTAAAATATAAAGAGACAAAAAAATCAAGTTTAAGAAATCAAGTTTCCATAGCGATCTTTAGGATATAATTCATATTTAGGATTTTTAGAATTTATACCTGATAAATAGTCCGGAGAAGATATATAATTTTTATCCTTTGACAAATTATTTTCTGTTGCCGTATCTTTTATTTCCTCATCAGAATTTATATCTTTTAATAGTTCATTATAGGAAATATCAGCGGCAGCTTTTCTTTCCGCAGTTTGTTTTACAAGCCCGCGTGCAGCATCTATATTATTATAAATAAATCTTGCAGTATCAGCACTACTTTCAATAATGCTCTGGAATAAACCGCTGTTATTATTCATAATCAGTTGATAAATAGTTTTTTTCTGGTTGTTGTCAGAAATAGAAGCCAGTAATTTAATTTGTTTTGCAGGCGGAAGATTTTTAAAATAGTTAGCCTGATATTCAACTTTTTCTCTATATGATAAAGAAGCATATTCTTGAGGAGTTAATTGTGCACCTGAGCTGATTTTATCCTGAATTGCACTTTTAATCATGTCAGGTACACCGGCTTCATCCTGAATATAACCTTTTGTAACCGGAGCTGTATTAGCGCCGAGGCTGTTTATTGCAGCTTCAACAGCAGCGGAATTACCTGTAGCATAGACAGTATCCATTGCATCGGATTGAACAGCAGGATCATAATTCCCGATATTTCCCGCAGCATGCTCTTGAACTTCCTGATACTGAGACCCCATCATCCGATTATGCATATTAAGCTGATTGTCTTTGTCGCAGTCAGGGATTTGGTCTGCCAGATTATTTAAATATTTTACCGCGTCATCGCCTTCAAAATATTCATTTAATCTGTCATATAATAAATCGAAAGCCTCATTCTGGTTTTCAGCTGCCATTGAAGCAACAGAACCGTTTTCGGAAGCGTGAGCGGCAGCTTCTTTATCGCCTGTAATTGCTGCGTTATAGATAGATATCTGGTTTTCAGCATGAAACTTGCCGATATTGTCTGTTGTATAGTTTCTAACATTTGTAGTGTAAATACGACTTTTTTCAAGACGCTTCTGAGCGTTACGCTGCATTTCCGGACTTTTCATAGATGCGTGAACATTAACAGCGTCTTTTGCCATTCTTTCACTTTTGGTCTGATCATAAACTCCGGATGAAGACATTTCCACCAAACTTGTTGACACAGCATCACTGTAATAATCATTTCCTGCTTTTTGAGCTATAGAGGACCTCGCCATGTTAGCATCATAAGCTACTTGTTGCAAGAACGAGTTATCTGATTTGGATGCTTCAGATATGGCTTCATTCTGCGCCTTAGCTATAGCCTCAGATGGATTTTGCTTACTTGCAATCACTGATTCTGTGATTAAATGTGCATTTTTATATACACTGATATTATCATTTCCAAAAGCTTCTATAATTCCAACATTAATGGAAGAATCCGGGTTTAATTCACAATAAGTATTAAGAAACTTTTCCCATTCCTCAGGTGACATATTTCTACGCTTGTTGTCTAAATATTTTATAGTAATTCCAGTTCGAATTCTATTATCATTAACATAACCTGCCAGAGCATTATTTACTTCATTTATATCTGCCTGTACACTTTTTTCATAATCAGTTTCTGCTTTTTTTAAATTCGGAACAACATCCTTTTCCAATCGGCTTGCTTCATCCGAATTGAAATAGCTCAAAAGCATATTGTATTTTGCTTGCTCTTCATCAGATAAAAGTTCTCCTGAATCAAGTTTACCATTCAGTTGTTCAAACTCTTTTTTCAAAGTTACTAATTTAAAAGCTTTTGATTTATCAAAACTATTTTTACCATTATCATCATTAAATTTACTTAGCTCATTGAACCAATGTTCTTCTCGAGGAGATAGATTTCCTGTTTCTTTTTTGGCAGTAAGTTCGTGCAAAATTTCTTCATTTAAATCCAAATTACAATATTTAGCATGCATAGCAATCTTAGCCATAGAGGCGTCATCATCCAAACCAACCCCATGCTCGCTTAAGGATTTTAACATCACATCTTTAAGAAAACTATTGTTATCTAAATACTCCTTATCTGCTTTAGTCAATGTATCTTTATGATTTTCAAGATATTCTTCTGTTGCATCAAATTTTTCATATTCATCCAAGCTGAAAAATTCCAAAAATGACATATTTTTAGAATTAGCAACCTGTGTAGCACGCATTATAGAATCAAGCAATGCTGTCTGTACATCTTCTTTATTACCGGATAAAATACCTTTAATAGAATTTACAGCACCTGCAAGCTTTTTATCATTAGCCATACCGTTCATCAAATTATTGATAAACTGCTGCTTCTGTTCTTCTGACATATTTGCCCATTCCTCGGGAGAATGAGCTGTCAAGCCTGCAACGGTATTTCCGTCTCTGTCTTTTATACCGTAAATAAATACGTTCTTTGCAAATTCGTATTTTACCTGCTCAAGCTTTTCTTTGTTATCCATAGAATTGTATGCAGCTCTGTCAAATTCAGTTGAAGCAGGCTTACTTTCTGCTTCAACAGTTTTTTCTTCAACCGGAGCGGATATTTGGCTAGCTTTAAACTGCTGTACAATTTCTAACTGTTTTACTTCATCTAAAGCAGAAAATGAAGGATTGTCTTTTAAAATTAACTGATATTCATCTGCAGTTATATTTAAACGTTTTAATAATTCTTGTTTTTTTACATCTACCATGTCAATTTGCACATTAGAACCGCTGCCTGATATAGAGCTTGAACTAAGCGGTTGTGCAGTGGAATTTATAGACTTAATATTTATATTATTTTCTATTGCCATGATAGTACTTCTCTTACTTTTCTCTCTTACCAATATAAAAACATGCCAAAACCATGGATTTCAGCATGTTTTCACATGTTTACAAAAATTTACATATTAATAACTGCCACCCATCAGAAGATCAATCAATTCATCAGATTCTTTATCTCCGTCGATATTTGTGGTTGTTGTTTTAAATTTAACCATATCGCCGGAATTTTTTAATAAATCTGCCAGATAATTATAAAAATCTTTTGAAATTTCCTGTTCCATATTGTCAGATTTTCTGTTAAAATTGCCGGTATTCAAAGAGTTACCGTTTAAATCAAAGAAAAATGATCTTGCATAAGAACCCGGTCCTGATACAAAGTAACGTTCAGTCACCTTATCATCAGAGTTTGAATATTTTCTTACCTCCTTAAGCAATTCAACATTTTTAAGATCTATTACTGTTGTATAAGCATATTTACATTTTGTTTTTTTACCGTTAATAAGTTGTTCTCCGCGACGCCAATTAACAAATGTAAGCTCTAATTTTTCTGCAGTATCATCATTTCCGTCAGTACTTATAAAATCAATTTCACAGCCCATCTGCTTCCCAAAAATATCAGGAGGAGTGATATTGTTAGCTTTTAGCGACATAACGATCTTCTTTTCTTGCGGCTGCTGAGCATATACATTCATACTGCTATTCAGCGGGCTCATTGCTAACACCGCTGCAAGCGGTATGGACCTTAAAGTATTTACGACATAAGACGGTCTATGATATTGAGTTTCCCTGTCTTTTCGCCCTTCAAAATTCAATTTGTTGTAATTTCTGTTAAATGATACAGATGTAACCGGTCTGATTGTCATAGTCTTTTACCCCACTTTATTTAATTTTCTTACTTATTTTTTGTATGTTAATTTAAGACCTGTCAAAATATTTTTTGACAGCCTGATTTTCATTAATTCCCCTATAATCGTATTATAGCAAGTCATTTAAGGATTTGTAAAATAGTATATACGATATTAATATTTCTTTACACTTGCACCGATTTTTTGTTTGTTGTAACCTGCTATTGTAATATTTCTGTTTTAAAATCTGACAGTCGTCAGGATAGAGTATAAAAGAAGGAGAACTCAAATGAGTGAAAGAAAATTAGTTGGAACAGGAGAAATGTTCAAAAAAGCACTCGCAGGCGGTTATGCTATCGGTGCTTACAATGTTAACAACATGGAAATTTTACAGGGTATTGCAGAAGCTGCAGAAGAAACTCAATCACCTATTATCTTACAGGTTTCTGCAGGTGCAAGAAAATATGCTAACCAAACTTATTTAATCAAGTTGGTTGAAGCGGCTCTTGCAACTACTACAGTACCTATTGCTTTGCACTTAGACCACGGTGCTGATTTCGATATTTGTAAAGCTTGTATTGACGGCGGTTTCTCATCTGTTATGATTGACGGTTCCAGATTCCCGCTAGAAGAAAACATCAAATTAACTAAACAGGTTGTTGATTACGCTCATGCCAGAGGCGTTTCAGTTGAAGCTGAACTCGGCAAATTAGCAGGTGTTGAAGATGATGTTAAAGTTCATGCAAAAGATTCAACATACACCGACCCTGAAGAAGCTGCAAGATTCGTTAAAGAAACAGGCTGCGATTCTTTAGCTGTTGCTATCGGGACTTCTCACGGCGCTTACAAATTCAAAGGCGAAGCTAAATTAGACTTTGAAAGACTTGCTGAAATTAAAAAAGCAGTTAATGCAGTAGTTGGCTATGATTATCCGTTAGTATTGCACGGATCTTCATCAGTTCCGGCAGAATTCGTTGCAAAATGTAATAAATTCGGCGGTCAGCTGCCTGATGCTCAGGGTGTTCCTGAAGATATGCTTAACTATGCTTCTAAACACGGTGTTGCTAAAATCAATATCGACACAGACTTGAGATTAGCTATGACTTCAACAATCAGAGAATTCTTTGTTGAACATCCAGAAAAATTCGACCCGAGAGAATATATGGGACCGGGCAGAACTGCTGTTAAAGAAATGGTTATGCACAAAATGCGCGACGTTTTAGGTACAGCAGGTCACGCAAAAGACTAGGAGCGTAGCCGTTCCACCCGCCACCTGAGTGTTGTATGAACTTGAGATGGCAACACTAAAGAAGTAGCATCCGCTCCTCAGACACTTGAGAATGTGGCAGGTAAAGAACAAAAAGACCGCTTTTGATAAAGCGGTCTTTTATTGTTTTATATTATTATTATGCTGCAAGATTTAACTTGTCTCCCGGATAAAGCATAGGAGTAGGATAGTAATTATTTTCATCTAGCTCATATCCGTTTTCTTTCATTATTTTTTTTGCTAATTCCAGTATTTCTTTGTTTGTCGGCTTGTAATCCGGGTCATCTTTATGTGCTTTAATCAATTCTTTTTTTGCTAATCCCCAGAAATGATCGCCTTTCTGAACTATATATTGATGAGTTTCAGCTTCCTGTTGATCTTCTGATGCAGGTTCCTCTTCAGTTTCATCAACTACTGCGGCAGGTGCAGTTACGACCGGCTGTTGTTCAGTGGGCTGTGTAGCCGCGAAATCTGAATTTTCAACAGGCTGCGGGTTTACAACAGGTTGATGATTTTCAATAGTATCATCTTTTACCGGTTCATCTGTTGCAATTGTGTCTGCGGAAATTGTGTCTGCAGCTTCTTTTTCCGGTTCTGCAGGAGTTATATTTGTTTTGTTCTGCGGGAGATTGTTAGCTGTAACTTTTTCATTTACTTTTTCCTCATCTTTTCCGCCGCCAAAGAGCGCAACACCTGCCCCAACTACCAGAGCAGCACCTGCAGCAATTAAGCCGGCTTTACCTTTTGGTAATTTATTCCACTTTGAGCCCAATAAACGTGTTCTTGCTTTTAATCTTAGACCTTTTCCTTTTTTTACAGGATTAGAATTTTCTGCAGCATTAACAGCTTCATCAGAAAAATTAGTTGTATACCTTGTAAAGTCATCCGCATCATCAGCGAAATTACTTACGGTTCTTGGAGCATCGTCTGCATAAGATCCAATGCTTACAGGTCTTCTTGTCTCTGTCTCAGGTATTGAAAATTTTCTCTGCTCATTCCTTGCAATAATTTCCTGCGCTTTCCTGTCTGCTTCAATACCGCCAAATTTTTCTGGAGCTTTGTATTCCAAACCGCGTGCTTCATAATATTGTTTCCAGTTTTTTGGTGTCTGCCCGGCTGACTGCGGTTCCGCGGACGTAACTTTGATATTTTCGTTTAAAACATTATTGAATAAAGCCTTATCGTTACCGCCCCTGAATTTTGCTATTCTTTCTTCCAACATCCTTTTTTCTTCCGGAGTTTTAGCCAACTTTGCTAACTTTTTAATTTCATCAGCGATTTGATTTTGCTTTCTTTTGCCTAATTTATCAACAGAATTGCCGTTTGTTGACTTATATAACTGTGATTTTTTTAACTCATCTTCAAAACTAACTTGCCCGGTGGTATTACCCAAATCAGCTTGGAGCTGGCTCAATTGACTTTCCGCATAAGCAAGTTGCTCACTTACCTGATTAGGATTAGTAATTCCCCAGGCTGTAGGATTTTTGGCAACTTCTTTTCCAAAAGTTTTATTCTGAGGTTCGTACTGCAATTTATGCTGTAAACCTTCAGCATAGCGCCCTAACTGTTCTTGTACCTGTTCAGGTGTCAAATTTAATTTGCCTGCATTTGCCCTTAAATAATTTTCATAATTTCTGTACCTTGTGTAATAATCCCCGTTTGTGTCAATTTGCCATCTAGACATATCTTAATTTCCCCTTTCGTGTTTGCCCCGTTATGTAATATTGTTAAACAGCCTGAACTATTATATTTTTGTCATACTTATCCGCATGGCAAAAGTATTCATTTTTGCCATTTGTTTAAGAATTTTCTTTTTCTTAATTGGTAATATCCCCTATATTTTTAATAAAAATTTCCGTCTTAAATAATTGCTAGAAGGCTCCCATCCACATCCTATCCTATCCTATCCTATAAGGAGTATAGCAAGGGTTTCGGATATTTTAACATTATATTTACATTTCGTAACACTATCTTCTCTCCTGTAGGAGAGAGGGAAAAGATTACTTCTTGCTAAATCCAAAATACTGCGAAAGAGAACCGACTTTAATAAAATCGATTCTCTTTCTATCTTTTTCATATTCCAGCTGTTGTTAGTGTGATTTTAACTCTTTACACTTACTATTTCTTCAAGAAATCAGGGATTTCAATGTTTGTAAAGCTCGGTGAAACATCGGGCATTGAAGATCTTCTGACTTGAGGCTGTGAATTTGAAGAAACAGATGAATTGTTAAATGTTCCTGCGAAGAAATCAGAAGCACTAAGCTGTTTTACATCAGTTTTCGGTTCAGGCTGCTGATTTTTCAATTCAAAACCTGTTGCGATAACGGTAATCTGAATTTCACCCTGAATATTTTCATTAACAGCAGTACCGATAATAACGGTTGCGTCATCATTTACAGCATCGTGAATAATATTTGCTGCATCTGAAATTTCGTGCAATGTCATATCAGGTCCGCCTGTAATATTAACGATTACGCCTGTTGCACCGTTAATTGAAGATTCAAGAAGCTGTGAATTAATAGCGATTTCAGCAGCTTTAACAGCTCTGCCTTCGCCCTGACCGCGGCCGATACCCATAAGAGCCGAACCTGATGCCTGCATAACACATTTGACATCTGCAAAGTCAACGTTAATAAGTCCGGGAACCGTAATGATATCAGAAATACCTTGAACACCTCTTAAAAGAACTTCATCAACAATGATAAATGATTCAGTTAAAGATACTTGTCTGTCAACTACCTGAAGTAATTTGTCGTTAGGAACAACAATAACTGCATCTACAGCTTCTCTGAGTTTTTCTAAACCCTGATTAGCTTGATTTTGTCTTTTTCTTCCTTCCCAGGTAAAGGGTTTTGTAACAACCGCAATTGTCAAAATTCCTAATTCTTTTGCGATTTTAGCAACAACAGGAGCTGCACCGGTACCTGTTCCGCCGCCCATTCCGGCTGTAATAAATACCATATCTGCGCCGTCTAAAGCTTCTGTAATTTCCTGCTGAGCTTCTTCTGCTGCTTTTTCGCCAACAGAAGGATCACCGCCTGCACCTAAACCGTTTGTTGATTTAGCGCCAAGCTGAATTCTATTTTTTGTCTGACCGTATTCCAGAACTTGTAAATCTGTATTCATTAACCAGAACTCTACACCTGAAAGTCCTGCTTTTATCATTCGATTAACGGCATTGCCGCCGCCGCCGCCAACACCTATAACTTTAATTTTTGTCGGGTTAACAGGAGACCTTTGAGCTTGATCATTGCTTGTTGTTTCATCTTTTTTAGCAAAGATATCTGATACGAAATTTTCCACTTTTTTACCTCTTTATATAATTGTATAATTAGACATCTACAATAGTATAATAACATACTATTTTAAATAGAAAAAAAGTACAAGAAATAATGAAAAATTATGAACAAAAATTAATAATTATATTTAAGAGGGGCACCCCAGTGGAGTTTGTCGCTCAATACCGAATAAAAATCAGAATTTTCAAGAAGAGCCAGTTTAACTTTATTACTTGATTTTTCAATATTAATTTCTTTATTAAATACCATTGTTTCCTGTCCGTCAGCGTATAGACAGTGTTCTTTGGCTTCATCCACGCAAATCGTAATTTTTTCGGTATCGGAAATCACAAGCGGGCGGGCTGTCAGAGTATGAGGGCATATAGGGACAATTACAAAAACTTTTAAAGAGGGTGTCAAAACAGGACCTCCCGCTGAAAGCCCGTAGGCAGTAGAGCCTGTCGGCGTTGAAATTATTATTCCGTCTGCAAGATAGTCACAAACAGGGCTGCCGTTAATTTTCAAGATAAATTTTGATGTTCTGCCGGCAGAAGAACACTTTAAAACAAAATCATTAAGCGCAGTATAATTTCCTGACTGCAGCATAATTCTGTCTTCAATAATAAATTCTCCGTTTAAAATTTTGTCAACCGATTTTTCAATATCTTCCTTTGATGATTGGGAAAGAAAGCCTAAACGTCCTAAATTTATGCCGAACACAGGAGTTTGAGATTTTGCATAGTATCTCGCCGTTTTTAATATCGTACCGTCACCGCCGATGACAAACGCAAAGTCAAAACCTTCCTTTAATCCGTCAATATCAAGAGCCACTGCTTTTATTCCTTTTGATGACAGGATATTTAAAAGTTTGTCTTTTACTTCAACAGAATGCGCAACATTCGGATTAAAACATACTGCGAAACTCTTCATAATCATAACGAAGAAAATATAACATAATATCAGATTTGAAGCAAATTTTAAAAACTAATAATTCATTTCCCAGTTATCGTTGAGAATTCGTCCGAAAGGTCCCCACTCAGAGCCGGCGCCTTCACGCTGTTCTTCAGTTAACGGGAGTGAAGTCGCACTGCCATTATAAGTATCAATAGTTCCGTTATTATACAAAGCCATATAAAAAGCATCCCTGCCGATAATATTTGGACCTTGTGAGCCGTTTATATCTACCAGAATATTCACAATTTTATTATTATTCTCTTTAGAGTAAAGCATTCTGACAGCAGCGCCGCTTGACAATGAATAAGAAGTAGCAATGTGTGCTGATATATCATAATTCGTTCCGTCCACAAACTTGTATGCATCCGCAAAACAAGGTGTAAGAGAGTTAGTACATGTTTGAATAATATTGAAATTACTTGTAACAAGCGTTCGAGCTGTAGCAGTTGAATTTATACCTGCTTCGGTTAAATTTACTGCATTCCTGTCGTTCATTAAATTAATCGCAGCCTGCTGCATCTCATTATAAACCTTATGCAGCTGCGTTACATAAACCTTGCGCTGATGATTTTGCATTAATGTAGGAACGGTCATCGCAGATACAACTCCGATTATCCCGAGTGTCACCAGAACTTCCGCAAGTGTAAAAGCAACTCTTCTTTTTTGTAAAAATGTTATCTTATCCATATCCCCTAATCTCCATTGCTATATATAAATTATAGCAAATTTTTTATAAATTTACAACAACATAAAAAAAAGAGGCATTAAATGCCTCATATTCAACTATCTCTCTCTTTCTCATAATATATTACTCTTTTGCAGAGTACAGCTGCTACTGTAAAGGAGCTCTCCACAAAGAGTCATTAAATTTGTTCTGGTTTGCCGAAACATCAACAGACAAAGTAACATTGCTCGGCGTAAATACAAATACAAGATCTCCGACTTTTTGAGGTTTGCCGTCCAATGCATGAGCTGCACCGCAAACAAAGTCAATTGTTCTTTGAGATTGTTCTTTATCTAAAAGATGAAGGTTCAAAACAATGGTCTTTCTATTTCTGAGGTGTTGAACAATTGTTGCAGCATCTTCAAATGATCTCGGTTCCATAACCTTAACTTCATAACCCTTGAAACTCGGATGATTTACAACTTTTAATTCATTAGTTCTGTCCATTGCAGGCTGATAAGAATAAGAAGGGTCAATTGCCAGATTGTCCTGTACAGGATAATCATCTTCTACTTCCTGTGCCATTTCGTCGAAAATTGTTTCTCTGGGTTCAAATCCTTTTACTAAAAAATCCACTACTGATTTAATTTTGTCTGTTACTGCTGCCACCGTTTTTCCTCCGTTTATCTTACTTTAATTAAATAATTTTCTACCAATCCTTAACATCGTTGCACCGAATTTAGCTGCCTCTTTATAATCCTGACTCATCCCCATTGACAATTCTTTTAATGGATAATTAAATTTAGCTTCAAGCTGCTTTTTTAATTGAACAATTTCCGAAAATACTTCATCCTGTGTTTTTTCAGATGCCCCCAGAGGCGTCATACACATCAAACCTGCGATATTAATACCAGAAAGCTCAATTAAAGAGGTGAATTCTTCAAAAATTTCGTTTTCGGTAAAACCGTATTTTTGTTCTTCGCCTGCAATATTAATTTCAAGCAGAACATTTTGGATTTTCCCGGCATTTTGAGCTTCTTCCGATATTACTTTGGCAAGTTTAACCGAATCGACAGAATGGATATAATCAAAATTTGCAACTGCTTTTTTAACTTTGTTTGTTTGAAGATGTCCGATAAAGTGAAATTTTGAATTATTCCTTATTTCTGAGGGAAGATTTTCAATCTTCTTTACAGCTTCAACTACCCTTGATTCTGCGAAATTTCTTAATCCTGCATTATATGCAGCGATTATAGCACTTTCGTCAAAATACTTCGTAACTGCGATTATATTTGATTTATAAGGTGCGATGTCTTCCTGTATTTGTAAAAGATTTTGTTCTACTCTGTTCTGCATCAATAATCATCCTACCTCTACAAGAAGTTGAATATAGTATTAATTGTACTCTATACATCATGTATGGACAACTTTTTTATTTCTAACCTCTTCCCGCTGATATTTTTTCCCTGAAAACCATGATGACATCATGGTTTGAGCAGTTTTAACATTTCTTCAAGTTTGGTTAATATTTTGTAATATTGTCCCTTTTACACCATGCCTTTTATACTTTTTGGCATGCCTTTGATGTACATTATTAGAATAAACTATATTTTTGAAGATTTTATCCTTTAAATGCATGAGATTTTATAACCTTCAAAACTAAACTAAGATTTTATTTATCATTGAGAAGCAACTTGACAAACCTTAAAAAATCATAAATAATAAAATAAAAAAGAAGGAGTTGGAATATGTTTAACAGAGAAGCTCTGAGTTGCCCCCCCCCCAACAGGATAAAGATGTAACAAGGGGTTACAGGGTTTTAAAGTTAAGACTGACGGAGGTTAAGAAGTCCGAAGGTCAATCCGGCGTTCAAGAGATCCTGAAACGAGTTCAGGATGACATTAATATTTTCCTGAAACGAACTTATTCACATATTCACTTATTTACTTATTCACATCGTAAAAAAGTCGCTTTCACCTTAGCAGAAGTCCTCATCACACTCGGTATTATCGGTGTGGTTGCCGCTATGACTATGCCTACTATTATAAATAATACGCAGAAAAAGGAGCTTGTTGCACAGTATAAAAAAGCTTATTCTGTTATTTCGCAGGCTTATATGATGATAGCAAACGATAACGGAGGCACTGTAGAGGGTGTATTCACATCAGATAACAGTTATATTGATGTTTTTTCAAAATATATTAAAAATGTTAAGGTATGCAGAACAAGTGAAGAAATAACCAGATGTTATGTTGATTCGTATAAACATCTTAACGGGACTATTGTGAATGGGGATACTGGCTCAACTCTCACTACTCCTGACGGAGCAACGTTACGTTTTTATCATATTAACAGCAGCTGCACAGGGACAACAGAACTTAAAAAACCTATCGGATGCGGAAGAATTCGTGTTGATGTAAACGGAACCAAAAATCCTAATACTGTAGGATATGACATTTTTGATTTTTATATTACACAAAACGGGATTATACCACGAGGGCATGAAGATACAACCGCAAGAGTAGATGATCCGAACGGCTGGGGCAGAGGTGTTACAATACTCACTAAAGGGAAAATAGATTATTAAACTATACAATAATTTTAAAAATATGGTATAATAATATGTATGAAAAATAAAAAAGTATACACTATTGAACAAATTAAAAAAATTCTCAATGATAATAAGAATTATTTTGCAGAAAAATATTTTGTAGATCAATTTTTGTTATTCGGTTCTTATGCTAAAAATCAACAGACAGCTGATAGTGATATTGACCTGCTTGTAAACTTTACGCAGCCTATTGATATGTTTGATTTTATTGATTTGCAAGATTACCTTTCCAAAATTTTTAACAAAAAAATAGACTTAGGAACATCTAATAGTCTAAAAAAATTTATTAAAGATAAAATTCTACAGGAAGCAATTGTTCTATGAAGAAAAAAAATCCTTTACTCTTTTTAGAAGATATAGAAAATTCGATTTTAAAAATATTCAAATATACAGCTGACATTGATTTTAAAGACTTTGTATCAAATGACATGATAAAAGATGCTGTAGAACGAAATTTTGAAATAATTGGAGAAGCTGTAAAAAATCTTCCCGAAAATTTTAGGAATAAATATCCAGATATTCCATTCAGACAAATTGCCGGAATGAGAGACAAATTAATAACACGATTATTTTGGTGTTGATTATGAAATAATTTGGAAAACTATTAAAGATAAATTACCTGAATTTAACAAGAAAATTGTCCTTCTTATACAAAATTATAAGCAGAAATTTTTAACTTATTTCTTTTCAAACACCATTACATATTCGTGTTTAAAGATAAAGAAGCCGCCGGCGAGTGCCCTATAACGCCAGAGGTTTGCGGTTTTGCCTTTAGCCCGTTCGTTGCCCTGAATATCTTTTACAATAATGCCTTTGAGACGAAATCCAAGTTTCATCATTCTTGCCATGCATTCAAACCCAAGAGGCTGAACTTCGGAATTTTTGTAGCTGTCGCCGATGATAAGAGCGGCAAAACGTCCTTTTTCAAGCATATCATAGCCGTTTTTGGCAACTTTTTCAAACAGATCGTAAAATTCTTCAGTTGTGTCACAATTAGATAAATCTTCTTTTCTGTCAGAGAACTTGATAATATCATCATAAGGCGGATGAAGAATTAAAAACTGGGCTTTTTCTTCTCTCATAATATCAAGACTTGCCTGAACTTTTTCTTTTGCTTCTTCAGAGGCTGAATCCGCACAAATTATTCTTACATCAGTTACAAGCTGTTTGGGGGTAAATTTTTCAGAGACGCTTTCCGCCAATTCGTCTTTAAGTTCAACACCGATACAGCGTCTGCCCATATTAACAGCTTCAATTCCTGATGTTCCGGAACCGAAAAACAGGTCAAGCACTACATCATTTCTCTTTGTAAATCTTTCGTAAAGCTGCTGGGCAATCTGTGGAATATAATTCCCGTGATATTCGTTAGAATGCCCGCCTTCCCTTAAACGTGCCGGAAATTCCCACAAAGTATCGGTTTTAACATGCTCGTAAGCTTTCCAGTTATTCAAATCAATGTCGCTGTAGCGTGTAGTTTTGACAGGTTTTACTACCTGCAAATCAGCTTTTTTTGAAGGTTTTAATTTTGTGTTAATTCTAGCGTTTCCCAAGTCCTTTTCTCCCTGATTTTAATATGTAAAAGACTTATCGCCTTAGCGTCTTATAGTCTTAACGTCCTAATTTTATAGAAATGTTTCAAATTTGTAATCAAACATTTAGATGAATTTGTGTTTGATGTAGATTGAGATAAAGATTGAGGGAAGCGGATATGGCGAGGATTAAACAACTATCTAAACACTTGATAAACCAGATTGCAGCAGGAGAAGTTATCGAACGGCCTGCATCGGTTGTTAAAGAACTTGTGGAAAATTCAGTTGATGCAGGCGCTACAAAAATCAGCATTGAAATCAACAATGACTGCCGTGATATAAGGGTTGCGGATAACGGCTCGGGCATTCATCCCGATGATATTATGCTTGCATTTTCAAAACATGCGACAAGCAAAATTGCGACGGATGAAGATTTGTTCGACATTCATACGCTCGGCTTTAGAGGAGAAGCTTTATCAAGCATTATTTCTATTTCAAAATTGACCTGCACGACAAGAACAACCGATTTTGAAACAGGAACAAAAGTAAAATGCGAGAATTCGGAAGTTAAACAGGTTGAAACAGGCTGCGCTGTCGGAACAATTATGGACATAAAAGATTTATTTTATAATCTGCCGGCACGTCTTAAATTTTTGAAGAGTTCAAATACTGAATTTTCATACATTCAGGAGCTTGTTCAATCAATTGCGCTTGCACATCCTGAATGTTCATTTGAATTGAAAAAATTCGGCAAAACAATCCTCAAAACGTCAGCACAAAACAATCTGCTTCAAACCATAAAAGAAGTTTATTCATCTGATGTTACCTCAAATCTTAAAGAAGTTTTGAAAACCGACAATCTTTCGGGGTTGAAAATCAGCGGTTACGTCAGCACACCTGATTACACCCGTTCAAGCAAAAAAAGTTATCATATTTACATAAATTCAAGAACCGTAAAATGTCCGGTTTTCCAAAAAGCAATTGATACAGCGTACAAAAGTCTTATTGCAAACGGGAAGTATCCTTTTGTAGTATTGAATTTAGAGATACCGCCGTCAGACGTTGATGTAAACGTTCACCCGACAAAAAAAGAAGTCCGCTATAAAAACCCTAATCAGGTATTCAATTTTATATACACATCTATTCAAGCAGGTTTAATGAATTATGTAGAAAAACAGCAAACTCACAATCAGCAGCCCGCAATACCTGGCAGAGAAAATATTGTTGATTTTGTACAGCCGAAACTTGAAAGTACCGGCGACATTTTCTTCGACAAATCAAACGATACAATTTACGTATCCGACAAAATTATGCAGGAGAAAGAAGAAAAATTTTCACAACAGCAGCAGGAGCAAAAACAATTTTTTGTACCTGTTGAGACAACACAGGAGCCGGAAGAAAATATCATAGGGCAGTACAAAAATACCTACATTCTGGTTGAAAAAGACGACGGAATGGAAATTATTGACCAGCATATCGCAGAAGAAAGATATATTTATGAAAAACTTATGTCTGAAAAAAATATTGTTTCGCAGATGCTTTTTGTGTCGGATGTCATCCCCGTTTCAAGCACCGAAGCGGAACTTATAAAAGAAAATCTTGACAAATTTGAAAAATTCGGTTTCGGAATAGAATTTTTAAAAGATAACGAACTTATTTTCAGAAAAGTTCCGCAAATGATTGCAAAAGTAAATCCCAAAGAAATTTTAGCAGATATCTTGGAAAATATTGACGGTAATATTGACAGGCTGGAAGAAAAAATTCTCATAACAACTGCCTGCAAAGCATCAGTAAAAGCCGGACAAAAACTTTCAACATGGCAGATGCAGGAAATAGTCAAAAAATGGCGTACGACAAAAATGCCTTACACCTGTCCACACGGACGTCCGATTGTAAAATTCTTTACGCACAAAGAAATTGCAGGATTTTTCCAGAGAAACGCTTAAGATTACCACTGGTAATTTTGTAAAATTACGACATAATGTATTATTGATATTAGCTTTGCATCTATGCCTCTTTGCGTCCTTACTTCCGGTTAAGAGATCCTGAAACACAGAGGTCAATCTGACGTTCAGGATGACATGAATGAGACTTGCTTTTATTCTATACATGAATTTATCATATGACCAACATTTATTCAACATTCACTGATAAGCATTCTTTTTCATAGCGCAGATGGTTGTTAAAATTATTTATCCTTCCCATAACCTCTTTAAACATCGGGATAGGTAAACTTTGCTTTCCATCAGACAAAGCATTTTCTGGGTCATGGTGAACTTCTATCATAATACCGTCAGCACCAACGACAAGACCTGCCTTCGCCATGGGTTCAATTAAGTAACGCTGACCTGTACCGTGGCTCGGATCCACAATTATCGGAAGATGTGAATATTTCTTGATAACAGGAATTGATGCTATATCCATGACATTACGTGTAAAAGCACTGTCAAAACTTCTTATTCCGCGCTCGCAAAGAATTACGTTAGGATTTCCGTTATACATAATATGTTCCGCAGCAAGCAAAAATTCTCTAATCGTACTTGCCAGACCGCGTTTTAAAATTACAGGTTTTCTGCACCTGCCGACAGCATGAAGGAGTTTAAAATTTTGTACGTTTCTGGCGCCAATCTGCAATACGTCAACATAATCACACATCATACTTAAATCAGAAGCATCCATAACCTCTGATACAACAAGAAGTCCTGTTTCCTGACTTGCTCTTTTCAAATATTTTAAAGCTTTTTCGCCATATCCTTGGAAATCATAAGGAGAAGTTCTGGGTTTAAAAGCTCCGCCTCTTAAAAACTCACATCCCATCTCTTTTCCGGCAAGTGCAACTTTTAAAAGGCCTTCGTAATCCTCTTCAACCGAACAAGGGCCAATCATTGCGACAGGTTTATTTCCGCCCCCTATTTTTACTCCGTTAGCAAACTCTATAACGGTATCATCAGGTTTTCTGTCACGGGAAGCCAGCCTGAAAGGCTCTCTGATTATTTTAACTTCCTTTACTCCGTCAAAAGCAGAAACCCTGCCGGGTGTAACAGTAGTTTTATCACCGATTGCATCAATTACCGCATGAATTTGCCCCTGATTAAATCTTATATCAAAACCGTTATCCCTTAAAAAGTCTATAACCCGCTGAATTTGAACTTTTGTTGCGGTACGTTCCATTATTATAATCATATCTTTTATCTCCTGTTAAATATTCGGCTGTTTAAAAGCGTAGCACGAACAATCAAAACCTGCAATTTATTAAATTTTATCTTTTAATTTTTTTAGCATACTTACAGCCGGGAAATAAGCAGGAAGAATATACAGACAGTCATTAGCCGCCTTTTGCGCTCGTTGATAATCCTCATCACAATAATAAATATATGCAAGAAGATAATGTAATTCAGGATCATGGTAAAAATAGTTTTTAGCTCTGTCTAAAAAAAACATTCCCTGCTCACGGTATCCGTTATTATAAAGCACTCTGCCTATAAATTTATGAACTTCCGGGTTTATTGTAAACATAAAATCAGCATATCTTATAATATTTTCGACATAATTACCTTTAAAATACGTGAGCAAAATATTTAAATCTATTTCCAAAAAATTTCTAAGTTCAAAATATGAAGGATACTCTCTGACATCGCCTTCAATTAAAGATACCATAAAAGCTGCCCAGTGTGCCCTTATATCATTGTTTTTTACGGCATTAAAAAGATTTTTAGCCTTTTCAAGATTTTCCGACAAAAGCTCATAATAAGCATTTTCCAGAATATATCCGTTTTTTACGAAAAATTGCTGACAGTTTTCATCTAAACTTGTCAACAATTTTTCTTTTGCTGTTTCATAATCTAAAGCCATAAAATCTAATAGTTATCATTGTTATTGTTGTTTGCGTAACTGAAATCAGACATCATAGAATTCATCATAACAGCCTGCATTAATCGAGGGTCAATATTTTCACCTTTTTGCGCCTGGCTCATCAACATAGGAAGCATATTCATCATATTGTTTCCGTTATTATTGTTGCCGCCGAGCAGCATACTCATCTCTGCCATCTGCGGATTTTGATATTGTGACATCTGCGAATAAGGATTGTCCGGCTGAACCGTAACATTAACACCGGCATCTTTCAATGTTTTAATAGCTTGCAATACTTCCTCATCGCTAACCTGAGCAATTTTTACGGTTTCTTCTTTCAAAGATTTATATCTGTCATCGAATTTTTTTATTTTCTCAATATCTTTATCTTCAAGATTTTCTTTTTTATTAATTGTTTCTTTAATATTTGTTAAACGTTTCTGCTTGACCTCCTGATTAAGTTGCGGAGACAGTCCGTTCCCGTATGGTTCTTTAATAAATCTATCCAAATCTGACATATCTTCGTCATTTTCACCCTGACATGCAGGTCCGCCGGTCAAACAATCTCTGCCTTTTGTTGCAAATTGCACAAGATAAGTATTAGGATTAAGTGATAAAACTTTTTCATAAGCCTCTATAGCATCAGCCTGACGGTCAATATGAGTATATGCCATTGCCATATAATAATATGCAAGAGCGTTAGACGGTTCCTTCTTTGTCAGTGAAAACAATTCTTGCAGACATCCGGTATAATTACCTGTTTTATATTTAGCCATTGCACTGTCAAGATTAGCATTAGGATAATATATTGTATCTTTATCCAACTCATATTTTACCTGAGCTTTTCCATCACCCTCCTGTCTTCTTCTTGACAATTCATCATAACGTGAAGTTCTTGAGACCTGCGATCTGGAATTATTTTTCCCGATAGGTTCAAGTTTGTCAACTCCGACTGCCAGAACCTGTACAGAAGTTAGGATTAAAAAAGCTGACAATAACCATACAATCTTTTTATTCATAATATAAATTCCTCTATGATACTTTTTAATGAATTTTTTCTGCAAATCAACTATTGTTTATTTCATTATATAACATTTCTTTGAATTATCATAGTGTAAATATATGATTTATCTCAAACTGAATTTGCAGCCGCAATAATTTTGCCTGTAGAGATTAAGTTCTTTTGCAATTTTATTCGTTTTCAAAAATCCGTCTTTCTTTTTGAAATCAATTGCGACATACTCAATGCCGTATTCTTTTGCGATATCGGCACCTATTTCAGAAAGTTTTTGAAAACTTTTATGCGGACTTATAACAATTGATGTTGTAAATTTATTTATTCCCATTTTCCGAGCAAATTCCGCGGTTTTTCTCAAACGCAATTCAAAACATCTGTCACAGCGCTTTCCCTTTTCCGGCTCCTGCTCAAGACCTTTTGCCGCAGCATAAAATTCATCAGGGTTGTAAACTTCTTCAATAAGTTCACAACCTAAATTACGGCATAATGTTTTTTCGGCATCAAGTCTCCTTTGATACTCTTCATCAGGAAATATGTTCGGATTATAAAAATATGCAATAACCTGATATCCCGTATCTTTTAAATAAGATATGGGATATCCTGAACATATTGCACAACACGTATGAATTATTATTTTATCTTTCTTCGGCTCCAAGTTTTTTCACCATTTCTACATATTCTTTGTATTGCTTCATTCCAATATCAACTTTATCATTTATAACAGTTGTCGGAGTACCGTTTATACCTTTAGAATAAGCATATTTTATTTCTTCTTTCAGTTTATCTGCCGTTTCAGGACTATTTGCGTCAGCTTGAAGTTTTTCCAGATCAAAACCTTTATTTTTTACAAGTTCCAAAATAGCTTCTTCTGTCTGCGGCTTTTTCTCGAATAATATACTGTTCATTTCCCAGAATTTACCCTGATTTTTTGCTGCGATTGCGTATCTTGCATCAATACAGGAACCTTTGTGAAAAGGAGCCTGTAAATACGGGTTGCAATCCGTATCCAGAGGAAGATTTTTATGTATAATCCGAATACCCTTCATCTCTTTTGCAAGCTTATACATCATAATATTTTGTGCAGGACATATCGGACATTGATAATCTGAATAAACATATATAATTATTTTAGCATTTTCATCACCCAGAACATTTCCTTTAACATTATATTTTTTGTAATTCGGGTGTACAAATTCTTTTATTTCCAGCTGGCGTTTTACCTGCGGAGCAAAAACAAAAGTTGTTCCTGTATAAGATAAAAATCCAACAGCAACAGCCATTACAGCTATAAATGCTATAAGATATTTTTTTATTTTAACAGCATCAAGGAAATCAACAAAACTCTGTTTTATAGAATGGACAAAACCACCGTTTTTAAAATCCGTTGCAATACATCCTATCAATAAATTTAAAATATATGTGAATGCACACAATACACAGAGCTTATGAATTTCAAATAAACTTAAACAAAGCAATACCATTGAAATCAAAAATGCAAGCAATCCTAAAGATGCCAGATAATCAAGAGGATTTTTAAAAACTTCCATAAACTTGAATAATTTATAATTTTTAAGTTTTGGAGCAAAAAGCATTAAAAATACGAAACCATAGAAAAATAACCCCCAGTATGCAAGAGGAATTCCAAAAAATTGGGCTTCCGTTGTTTTTGCAATACCGTCGCAATCTATAAAATCGTTAACAGAGCAAAAACTTGAAAGAGCATACGGGTTAAAATTTGCATTATAATAAATTACTGCAAGTTTAATCGTCGTAATAATACCTATAATTGCGATAATCGCAATTGAAATCTTTTTCTTCATCTCTTTTTCCATACTAAATCTCCTGTTATAAACCTATAATACAATTTTTATTTCCAGAAATCAATAGCATAAAGCAGAAGAAATAAATCACCCGTTTGTATAATACATCTTGATATTATTTTTAAGGTATGTTATAATAAATAAATATAGAGAATATTTCGATGAGAGGTTGATTTGAAGAAAAATATTTTCGAATTATTTTTGGATAAAGTTTTCAATGTTCCTTTTTGGGTCAAACAGGTTATGTATATTAAACTTTCGGATGAAATGAAAGATAAAGCCTGTGAAGATTTTCTCCGCGGTAATAAAGAGGATATCTTTGCGACATTTGTCCCGACCATTACATTTAAAGGCAAAACCGAATTAACAGAAAGAAAGTACGGACTTGATAACAATATTTACAATTTTCTTCAATGCTGCCTGAATGAATACAGTATGCTTGAAATTTCTGTTAATACATTTCTTTCAATGGAAGAAATTGCAAAATATTATGAATTATGCCTTGAGCAAAATTTTATAAAAAAACCAGACTCGCTTGAAATACATGCTATGGCAGGATATATAGCAGGAAAATTCAGAACGGGCGAGTATTTTAAGCAAAAAGGAATTATTACTGTAGAGCAGCTGCAACAGGCAATTCTTGCACATCGTACTGCTCAGGAAAACGGAAATCCGAAAAGATTTGGTGAAATTATGATTGAACTCGGTCTGGTTACCGAAAATGATCTTAAGGCTATACTTATATTAAAAGATGAAGCTAAAAAGAGATTTATTCTTGATTATAATACCGTTCCGCAGACAGATACCACATTTACCGATGACAGTCAAAAATATGAAGAAGAAATTGCGGCATTAAAAGATGAAAACCTTAAATTAAAACGAAAAATGCTGCAGCTTCTGGAACTTGTAAAGAAAAATGCACAGCAATAATACAGAACCGGAACTATTAGTTGAATATATAAGAGATGGACTTGTTGAACAGGAACATTACGGTTTTATTGTACTTTCAGACAAAAATCGTGCATTTGATTTCACCGGTGATACAAAAAATTATCCTTTCTATTTGCGCTCATGTGCAAAACCACTCCAAGCTACACTCATTATAGATTACGGGATGGATAAATTTTATGATATGACAGAGGAGGAAATTGCTCTGTGCTGCGCTTCCCATGCAGGGGAAGAAATCCATATAAATACCGCAAAACGGCTTCTTGATAAAATTGGTTTGGATGAAAGTTATTTAAAATGCGGTTTGCACAAACCACTTTCAAAAACGGAACAAACACGTATGCTTATATCAGGTACGGCTGAAAATATTTTACAAAATAACTGTTCAGGCAAGCATATTATGATGCTCGGACTTTGCAAGCTAAAAAATTGGGATTTAAAAACTTACGACAGTCCTGAGCATCCCCTTCAGCTCGCAATAAAAGAAAAAATTACAAAACTTTGCCGGCTTGCAAAGGAATATCCGGTGACAACTGACGGCTGCGGTGTCCCTATTATGTCTATGCCGCTTACAAATATGCTTCACGGCTATTTAAATGTATTTTGTAATCCGGAGTACGAAAAAATTAAAAATGCTTTTCTCAACCACCCTTATATAATAGGCGGAGAAGACAGAACAGATACCAAAATTATTGAAAATTCCAAAAGAATTATTGCAAAAGTCGGCGCGGGCGGACTTTGCATAGCGGTTAATACAGAAAATGAAGAAGCTTTTGTTGTAAAAATTGCAGATTGTGATATGAAAGCACGTGAAATGGTTGTTTTACAGATTTTGAAAAATCTTCACTGGGCAGACATTGAATTTAACAAAAGTATAAATACTATTAACGGCAAAATTGTCGGAGAAATAAAAATCTCAATTTAATTTTTATCCAAGATAATTATTAAAAACTTACCGGATAATCATCAGGTATTTCAAAATTATTTTGCATTATTAAGAAAGTACATACATCCGGGCGAAGCAAATCCGTACTTATTGGATGCGGATCTGAACTTACACAACCCTCAATTAATTTTTCTCTTGAAACATCAAGGTTTTGTGATAGAAAGAACGCACCTCTATCTCTTGACAGACGAAATGCAAACACATCTCGGCCGTCTATTTTATTTTTCTTATCAGGATTTAAATAAACAATAAATTGTCCCCTATTTCCACCCTTCGGGAAAAAACATAATGCAATTCCGTTAGCTAACTGAACGCATTTTGCATAATTTGTTTCATCAGTTGCTGTGCTGTTTTTAGTAAATCCGCGTGATAGAAAAATGTCATTGTTTTTTGGATAATCCTTAATTATCTTAAAGTATCTTCTAAAATATGCATTAAATACAGCTTCACTCTGCTCAAAAGAATTATTATTCTTATCATTATCAAACTCCTCGCCGACTGCGAACATAAACCCCTCTCCGTTATCTATCTCCGCCATTCTTACAGCATTTGAAATTAATGAATAAACAGTTTTCAATTGATTTTCAACAACATTTTTCCTGTAATTCCCGATTAAAACAGGCATAGTCATAGCGGCAACAACACCGATGATACCGAGGGTGATGAGAACCTCTGCTAGCGTAAATGCTGCGCTTTTACGAGGTGAATAAGTAAATAGGTTAATAAGTGAATAAGTTCGTTTCAAAAAGTTAAACATGTCATGCTGAACTTGTTTCAGCATCTCATGAACGTCGGATTGACCTCCGTGTTTTAGAAGTTCATTTCCTTCTCCCCTGTGCGGGAGAAGGTGGCACATCGTGCCGGATGGGTGAGCACTAACCTCACAATAATTTAGTGAGAATTGACATGAATTATTCGACAGGACTACGTGCGTAGCACACTCACTGAATGGAGAGCGCTCACTTTGCAAAGGGTATTCATTTATAGTTATTTTGGGAAAATTGCAACATAAGTTATTATTGATATTAGCTTCGCGTCTTCGCCTCTTGACATCTTTGTTTCTAGTTAATAGATCCTGAAACGAGTTCAGGATGACGTAAATGATACTTGCTTCGCATCTTCGCCTCTTAGCATCTTTGCTTCTAGCTGCTTCTTTGCCTCCGGCGGAGCCTACAAAGCCCCCCCCCCGAAACTTTCAATTAATTCTAATAATCTTTTCATAACTACTCCTTTCTGAATACTATAACCTGCATTATAATACATATATATAATCTTTTCAATATTAAGTATTAAAAATCCTATCTCCGGCATCACCCATACCGGGAACGATATAACCTTTTTCATTTAAGTGATCATCGACTGCCGCTGTTATGATTTCTATATCAGGATAGTGTTTTTGAATATTTTCAATCCCTTGAGGAGCTGCAATTATACATATTACTTTTATGTTTTCAATCGGAATCCCTTTATCAGCATAAAGTTTTATAGCTTCTATCAGAGAATTTCCTGTTGCAAGCATAGGATCAGTTATGTAAATATAGAATTTTTCTGGATTTGGAGCTTCCATAGGAACTTTATTATAATACCACACAGGTTTCAGAGTTTTTTCATCCCTGTACATTCCTATATGCCTAATGCACGCCTGCGGCAAAATATCAATAGCTTCATCCGTAAATATAAGTCCTGCACGCAAAATCGGTGATATTATAAGATTAATATTAGGGTCAACCGTTTTTGCAGTAAATGTTGTTAACGGAGTGGTTATTTCTTTGTCAACAAGCGGAAGATTTTTTGCTGCTTCGTATAAAAGACATCTCGTTATTTTTCTTGTCGCAATTCTAACCCCCTGACTATCCGTATTTTTGTCGCGCATGGTGCACAAATTTAATAAAACCACAGGATTATTTATTATTCTGACTTTTTCTTTGTTCATAATTCCCCGTTCCTTTATGTTCTTTTTTTACCTTAAATTCTCTTATCCATTTATTTAAAACATTTAAATTGTTTTCAATTCCGACGGTATGAATGCCGCTGCTCAAATCAGGGCCGTTTGTTTCTCGTGCAAAAAATGATAATCTGCTTGTAATAGAACCGATTTTATCAAACATATCATTCAGCAATCCGAGTGAATCATGAAGCCTTTTCGGCTCTTTAACAACAATCAATTTATTTGTTGCAAGGCTTTCTTCATCCGGCGGATAAATTTCTAAAGACTTCGAACCGCCCATACCGTTAAATTCCACAGTAGCAACAGATCCTTTAGGTATCTCCATCCCGTCCTCAGTTATTACGAGCTTTAAATATACATCATTTGACACAATTTTAACCCTGTCAATATACCCGACCTGAACCCCCATAAATTTTACCGGCGAACCAACAATCAACCCGTCTACATCAGACATAAATATCTGATAGGTAACCAGTTCCTTTTGTTTATGATAATGATGAATTCTAATTCCTGCAACGGCAACACACAATATAAAAAACCATACCCCGAATTCTATCCAAACATATTTGTGCATACCTTCAAAAATTTTCATAAGCTGATTATACAACAATACATGATTTTTTGCCACTTGCCAAAAAATTTTTTGTATTATACTATTATTTATGGAAACAAAAAGTGAGGTTGTTAATTTATGATGGATCAAATAATAAGAGTCGCATGGGACTTAAATGAAAATACAGATAACAGATATCAGCTTGTTTACGAAATTGCTGAACTTGCAAAAAAACTTGTAGATGAAAATCAGGCTAAAAAAGCTCATGATGACTTTAATTTTGAGGAAAATTTTGATACAACATACAAAAAAGAAAACCCTGTCGAACATGCAATTATGGTAAAAGCTGCAGAAGCTGATGACGACAGATTGGTAGGTTAATGCTGCATCCGCAGCCAAACAGGTTATATAAAAAAGTTAGAGTTCTCTCTCTAACTTTTTTAATTAGATAAGTGGTAATAATAATTTTTATGCAAAACACAGTAGATTTTATTAAAGAAAAAACAAATAATTTTGAACCTGAAATCGGAATTATTTTAGGTTCAGGCTTAGGAGAACTCGCAGACGAATACTGTGATTATGTAATACCTTACACACAAATCCCGAATTTTGTAAAATCAACCGTTCAAGGACATAAAGGGAGATTGGTCTTTGCGGATATTTCAGGCAAAAAAGTTTTGATGATGCAGGGCAGAAACCATTTTTACGAAGGTCATACCATGCAGGAAATTACTTATCCGGTTAAGATAATGAAAACACTTGGCGTAAAAACGCTTATTTTAACAAACGCAGCAGGTGCAGTCAATGAAAGCTTTAAACCTGCTGATTTGATGATAATAAAAGACCATATAAATTTTATGGGCACTAATCCTTTGATAGGTGCAAATGATGAGACAATGGGTGAAAGATTTCCTGATATGACCGATGTTTACAAAAAAAATCTCATCAACCTTGCAAAAAAATGCGCTAATGATTTAAATATAGATATAAAAGAGGGTGTGTACTGGGCAAATTCAGGTCCTTCTTATGAAACTCCGGCAGAAATCAATATGATACGCAAACTAGGCGGCGATGCCGTCGGTATGTCAACCGTTCCCGAGGCAATAGTTGCAAATTACTGCGGACTGAATGTCCTTGGCATAAGCTGTATTACAAATGCAGCGAGTTCTGATAAGGGCAGCAAACTTTCCCATGAAGAAGTTATTGAAGCTGCAAATAATGCAAAAACAAAATTTAAATCTTTAATATTGGAAATCTTAAAAAATATTTAGATATTTGTTAAATACTGTAAATTTTGTATATACTCCCACTTGTCAAATTTTTCTTTTCACGTAAAAATACATGACGGGAAGGAAAAGAAATGTTAGTAGGAAAATTAACTTACGATACTGTAAAACAGCGACAGAAGCCCAAGGAAGATTTATCTGTCAAACATGTTCCTCTTTCTTCCGAGTTCATGTCTTTAAAAAATAATTTAAACGAGAGACCTTTAAAAAATAATCACCAGGATTTATCTTTTAAAGGTCTTTCTTTTAGCGGGAATAAAAAAGAGAACAAAAAACCTTCTGCTCTGGCTCCGACGCTTGCAATGCTAGGAACGCTTGCCGGTATCGGTCTCGGGTTAAGACTGGCTCCTGCATACAAAAAAGCCGGTACATACAGCATTAAAGAATTTAAACAATTTACCAAAGATTATATGGGAATAACCAGAAAAATTGACGGTAAAGATGTAACAACATCAATTGGCGAAGAACTTCTGGAACACCTGAAAAAGTCAGATTTTGCTAAAAAAATGATTAATGTAGAAGGTGACAAAATAACCTTCAGAAAAAAGACAATTCCGCAGCTAATCTGGGACGGGCTTATGTATCCGTTCAAAATCCTGCCGGGTGATATTTTGAACGGCACTGTCGAATTGCTGGGGAAAGTTAAACCATTTAAACAATGGTCAATCAGCACATATAACAAACCGCTTTTCAAAAAAATCAGACAACGTTCAAAAATAGATGCTCAGGTCAATTCACTGCGCGGACTTTTTGAAACAGCAGACAAACTTAAAAATAAACCGAAAGATGAAATTACCTCAGCAATATTCCAACGTTCGGTTAAAATGTTTGATCCTAAAACAGGAAATTACGACACAAAGCATGAAAGATCATTAAACAGACTTGTTTCAGGTCTTCCGCCGGCAATATTTCTTGCGAATGACGCATATAACCTTTCAAGAATGATGGATGATGATAAAAATGCAGCATCCCATGAACAAAAAGTAAGATTTAAACAAGAAATGGCAAGAATAGGCTTCAATGCTTATATCACACTGGTTACATTAGGAGCATTAAACAAGTATATTAATAATTCCAAAATGGGAATTATGTTAATGACAGCCTTGACAACACTTACTACAGAAGCATTCTCCCGTTTAATTAACGGAAAACATATTACAAGATTAACCCCTGAAGAAGCCAGAGCCGAAAATGAACGCAACCAGGCTCCGGAAGCTAAAATTAAACCTGACTTGTCGTTTAAATCTTCTGAACATAAAGAAGACAAACAGCAAAAACCGCTGTTATCATTCGGCACAGTTGCAAAGGCAGTAGGTGTAATTATTGCAGGTGGCTTTGCCGTAAAAGGAATAAGAAAAATTAAAACAGTTGATAATGCGTGGAAAGAGTTTTCCGGCTTCTTCAAAAGAATATATAATGATACAACTCAAATTAAAGATTTCAAAATATCAAAAGAAAAATTCAACAATATCACAAAAGTACTTGAAGAAAACGGATTTACCGAACTTGCAGCTCAATACAGGCAGATAGCTTCTAAAGCGGTTAACCATGACGGAACAATCAGCCTCGGCGGTAAAGAGAAGAAAATTAAACCTTTAGTCGACTTCTTTATTGCTCCTTTTAAATTTATATGGAAGTATGGTACAATGCCTTATAAATTTGTTGATGATGCAATAAAATCAATCTCTTCTAAAAGTGTTAAAAAATCTGCTAAAAAAGTAGAAGATATATCAGCTTTAGCAAAAAGTGTCCAGAATATCGGCCGCGAAGCAGAAAAATATTCTAACGGTAAAATAACACAAAAAGAATTTAAAGATTATGTAAGTGACAATATATTAAAAGCCTTCAATGTAGACACAATGTCAAATGTTTCAAACAGCGAACTTTCAAATCTTGCCAAAACAGCAGCACTGGCTGCAACAATCTGGTTCTTAATGACTGATAACTACAACATGGTTATGTTAAAGTCAAACGGCAACGATGTGGAAGGTGCACAAACCAAATTCAAAGAAAGATTTGTACAGGAAGGCTCCAGACTATTCTACCAGACATTGTTGATTGACCTGTTTAACAGCACATTCAGACGTCAATACAACGGATCACTTTTCGGAATGAGCTGGATTACACTTACAAATACAACTCTCGGAGAATGGCTGACAAGAGCATCTGTCGGAGTGCCTATCGGAACACACTCAAGAGATGAACTTATTGAACTTGAAAATAAACAAAACAGTGCAACCGGAATTAAAAAAGCATACTTTGACTTTATGAAACGGTTAACCGGCAAACGTCCGATTAAAACTTATGAAGTAGAACCTAAAAATGCACCTCAGACGGAAGAAAAAACTTCTCAGGATATAAATTTTACAAACAGCAGCGTACTTAGACAAATGGTTAAAGGATAAAAAACTATTTAGATGCATAGAGGCATAGAAGCATAGTAGTTTACAAGAATTATATATGAATTAGCTGTCCCTGTTTTACTCAAATAGTTATCTTTATTCTGCCAGATAAAAAATCCTACAGCAAGAGCTGCAACAATAAGAATTACTACTAAAATTTTTGTCAATATTGCAAAGATTTTTCCTATAATAAATAGTGCTACAATTATACCTAAGCCGATTAAAAGTATTGTAAAATCCATCTTATCTCACCTTGTTTTCTTCACCTTTAATAAGTCTTTGAATATTTGAACGGTGAAGCCAGATTATATATAAAGCACCTAAAGCGCAATAACAAATGTACGCAACAGGAGCTTTAAAAGCCCACATTATAAAAGGCGACAATGCGAGGGCTATTATTGAACCGACTGAAACATATCTTGTGAAAAATGTTATGACAGCCCAAATAGCAGCTATAATCAGCCCAACCTGCCAGTTTAAAGCAAGAATTGTTCCTACACCGGATGCTACAGATTTTCCGCCGGTAAACTTGAGAAAAATTGATTTGCTGTGCCCGATAATAACGGCAACTGCAGCCAGCACCGGTAAAAGTCCGATACCAGTAAAAGTCTTTGCAAATAAAGCAGCCAGTACAACAGGCAAAGCGCCTTTAAAAGCATCAAGTAATAAAGTTATAAAAAACCATTTTTTACCCATTACACGTTTAACATTAGTCGCACCTGTAGATCCGGAGCCGATTGTTCTAATATCTTCTCCCGTAAAAACTTTTACTATTATATATCCTGTCGGAATTGAACCGATAATATATGCACTAACTACTACTGCCAGTATTTCCAATAAATTTTCCATTGTTACTCTCTTTATACGTTTCCAAATTTTCTATATTACGTTATCTTAGTCATTCTGAACTTGTTTCATAATCTTATCAGGATCCTGAAATAAATTCAGGATGACAAAAATAAATTCACAATTGATTATAACAGGGATATTGTAATAATTCAAGAATTAGTATATTATTAAACATAATGAAAAAGATTCTGGCTCTCTTAATAAGTTTTCAAATATTAGCACTTCCTGTTCTGGCTGAATATGATTTCAGCGATGAGGCACAGGCGGAATTTGACAGAAAAAGGTTTCAGCCCGTCCAATCCGCACCGGTTGAAAATAATTTTTATAAAAAAAGAGAACATCAGGACAGAACGAATTATAATCCGCCAATTATACAGGAAGAGATTTTAAATAATACTTATGAGCCGCCCCCCCCCCGAACCCTTACCGGAAATGTTGTTCAAATTCCTGCCGGCACTGTTTTCAAAATCACCTTTGATTCCGGAATAAATTCCGGCAGTCTGGAAAAAGACGACAGATTAACAGCGACACTAACTGAAAATTTTGTATATAACGGAGTTTTAATAGCACCTGCGGGAAGTCTTGTATACGGCACGGCTACAGATGCGCAAAATGCAGGTTATGCATACGGAAGCGGCGCCGTGGAATTCAGTTTTAATCAAATTTTAACTCCTGACGGCAATCTGATTGATATTTCAACAGAAAAAATTTATATGGAAGAGGAAAATGAACGCGCTAAAAAAATGACAAGAGATATTGTTGTCGGCGCTCTCGGAACCATGTTAATAGGAGCCGCCTTCACAGCACTTGGCGGCGGCGATGACTGGGGAAGAAATATGTTAATCTATGGCGGTGTTGGAGCTTTAGGCGGAGGATTACGCGGAGCAATGCAAAGAGGACGTGATGTGAATATTCCCGACGGAACTACGTTTGAGCTGAAACTTTCAGCACCTTTGACAGTTTCGCCGTATACGAATATAGCGGAATAAAGAAAATAAGTTAATAGGAGTATAATTTTAATCTTATGTCATCGCGCACTTGTTGTGCGATCTTATTAATATTTCATAAAATGTTTATTGCAAAAATTTCACAAATATCTATTTTATAAAGGACTTATTCACTTATTAACCCATTCACCTATTCACTTCCTAATAACAATTTACTCTTTCAAAAGACTTTTTACCACATTATAGACTATAATAAGTTTTTCACTGTCATTGTTCAGGTAATCAAGTTTTTCATCAATTTCCTGACGGAGTTCAGTATCTACTTTTAAATGATCTGTTGCAAACAGTTCTTCAAGCGTTGTATCAAGCGCTTTAACAAGCTTATCAATAGTTTCGGCCGACACAAAGTTTTCCCCCGTTTCAATTCCGCTCATCGCACGCTGGGACAAATCAACAGCTTCAGCGAGCTCCTCCTGTGTCAGCCCGCGATTTATGCGCATTCTTTTTATTTTTTTCCCGAATTCCTGTTTTACACCCATTACCGTTATTACTTCTTAAAACTTAATTTTTAGTATCTAAAAGTATTTTACATTAAGTTTTGTAAATCCGTAATGTACTGTAAATTCTATATTTTACTAATTTATACTTTTAATTTCATAAAATTTAGCAATTTTAAGTTTTCAAAAGTTTTTATGAAAGAGTAAGGGAAAATCGGTTTTCAAAATATAAAAGGGGTCACATTTACACAAATCACACTTATCACTTAACGAAATTATAGAAGAAGTCAAAATACGGAAAGGGGAAAAATTATTATGTCAATCGGAAAAATTATGAGCAAAATTGTTAGAGCATTGCCTAAGACAGAAGGGGCAACAGGCAGAATCACTATGGGACGCACACAGTTAGAAGCTCTCGGGAGCCAAAATCAAAATGCACAACGACTTATTCACAACACCTTGGATAGTCTAAAAAATCCAAAACTTGATGTAGCTTACAAAGCAGAATCCAATTATGCAATTGCTGGAATGAGATTAAGAGACGGTAAAAAAGTTATCGGTCAGGGAGCTGTATCAATCACAAATCCGGGCTCATCTAAGGCAGTTGTAAAATACCGTGCATCTGCAGACGGAGGGACAACATTACAGGCAAACGGCTTTATAGACGCTGGAAAAGCTGCTGACGGAAAAGATATTGCAATCGGAATGTCCCGCAAAGGCGGAAAAGTTACAGCTGATACATCAGTAGGACAGGCAACAAGACATCATATAGAATTTGACGAACAAAACGGTGTAGAATTCGCAAAACAACTTGATGCTAAATACCTATTAGAGAAATATAATCAAACAACAAATAAACTTCAACAAATGTTGAATGGAATGATGGATGATACAAGAAAAGTTCTCAAAGGCGAAGTTGAAAAAGCAAAACCGCTTTCCGTAAAAATGAAACAAGCTGATGTCCCACACTTTAATAAAGAAGTTGTTGTAGATAAGAATTTTAAGAAAATTGCAAAATCAGCTAAAAAGTTTTCAAAAGAGGAAGTTCAACAACTTAAAACAAAGATAAATAAATTTGATAAAAAAATATAAATTAAATAAAAAAATAAAACAAACTCCACAGAAAAATTCTGAGGAGTTTGTTTTTAGAAATTATATAGTATCTCAAACTTGTTTCGGGATCTCACATTATCCCGAGTGAGATGCTGAAATAAATTCAGCATGACGATCTGCATTTTTATGTCATCCCGAACTTGTTTCGGGATCTCTTTATTTGTAAAATTTATAATATTTTGACTCTTATATAAATTCAGAGAGAAAATAAGATAGCACAAAACTTTATTTTTTAAGCATATATTTGCAGAATGAAGAAATATATGTTATATTATTCTTAGCTAAAAGTTTTATATCAGGCGGGAATAATGAAGTTAAATAAAAGGTTAGTCACATTAGGTTTAATAATTCTTGTACTTTCGGTAGCTTTAAAATTTGTATGGGCGGGGTTAAAACAGATTAAGGTCGATGACTTTCATCCTGCCGCCGTAATATTTTTAATAGATTCTTCCGCCTCAAATCAGGAAAGATTACCCGAACAGAAAAAAACTCTGCGCCAAATCTGCAATCTTTTAGATCCTGAAGATCAGATTAAGATTTTAAGAGTATCCGAGGACGCTTACCTTATCTACGAAGGTTCTCCGATGAACGGCAGTACGATTACAAAATCAATGAATGCTTTTACCAAGTATGATGAAACAGACTACGGAACTGCGTACGGTATCGGGTTAAAAAAAGCTTTTTCACACGCCTTAACAATGAAAAAGAACGGCTATGTTCCTGCTGTTGTTGTAATAGGCGATCTTGAAAACGAAGGCGCTGTTGAAAAACAAATTAACTGGGATATTCTTCCCGATAATGTTAAGAACGTAAAAAAATATGCGCCGGATATTTCAATGATGTTTCTGGACGCACATCCTGAAAAGCTTGATCTTGTAAAAGAAAAGCTTACACCTGTTCTCGGCGAAAATCATTTGATAGTTTCGCCTGAACAAAATATTGATAAATCAATCAGAAGATTTCTTCATGCAATAGGAAGATAAAACCGAAAGATTAATTGTCGACGGTAATATTATAATAAATGAGGTAAAAATGGCAGTAATAATTTCAACTTCACAGGGTGAAAAAGTATTTAATAAAGATGTAATAAATGTCGGAACAAACCCGGGGTGCGACATTGTTATAAATCCCGGCTACGATATCCTGCTCACAATTCAATACAGTACGGTCGAAAACAAATGCGTTATTATGAACACATTTCAAAGCGACAAAGTTCTTTTTAAAGGTCAGCCGGTAAAAAGAGTTGAAGTTAAAAACGTATGTAAATTAATGTTTGCGAATTCTGAAGAATTTGTCAGCGTAAAAATTCTTGAAGAAACTCAAAACTTACATACCAAAACAATTACTTCCATCGGTAAAGAAGATTTGACGGAAGAAGATATTAAAGGTCTTTACGGCAAAGATGTCAACGCCGTTACAAAAGTGAAACTTGAAAAGCAAAAAGAAGATCTTGAAAATGCCCGTGTAGCGATAATTAAACAGGTAGCATTCCACATAAATGATTTGAAACAAAAACTTTCAGCAAACACTAAAACAAGTATATTTTTACATATAGCAATGTTTTTGAGTGCTATGGTATGCGCATTCGGGGTATCAAATTACCTTATGGGACTTGAAATAAAAGAAAGCGCGAATTTTCTCCACATGCCGACAAATATCAAAGTATGGGGTGTTTACACAATATTAATTTACGGTATCTGCCTGCTGTTAAAACAGGGGATTTATTTATATCTTCAGAGCAATATACAAAAAGAAATGTCAAGATCTGCCAAACTCGGGCAGAGTTTTATGCTGATATTTTCTTTGATATTCGTACTCGGAATTTATGTTGTAAATCTTGTATATTATATGAATTTAAATGATTTTATGACATTTGCAATATTTATTTCCTTCTTTTTTGCAGGCATAATGGCAGTCCTTGCAATAAGCTGCGGATACTTCAAGTGCAACGGATTTGAATGGACCATGACACTGGATAAATATGAATACAGAGAAGATTTTGAAAGTGTTATCAAATCATACAGACAATGGATTGAAAGATACATAAACAGTTTAAGCAACGGAAAACTTCAATACATAAGAGATAAAATGTTTAATCTCCAGTTAAAATCAGTCGGAGAAACAGTTGTCGGGATTTTAACAGCGCCGTTTCTTGCTTACGGTGTTTCAAATACTCTTGCAATGTGTTTCCCCGAAGCTGCCGGTTGGGTAAGAATTTCCGGTTTGAGGATAAGTCCGGTATTTTTAGTACTTGCTACATTTTTGATTATCTTTGCCTTTTTCTCTTTTGTAAACGCATTTTTCTGTACTAAAAAAATACAGGGTTCGCAGGTAATCAAACAGGACGGATTTTCTGACTATCAGCACCACGGGGTCACGATATACGGACTTGAAGGGGTTAGAAGACTGAATTCAGAAAAAAATCGCTCGCTTGCAATAGCATGCGCAATTATATTTATAGAATTTGCCATGAACGTTTCATACTTTATGACAGAAATCGGCGGAGATATGCAGGGTATATTTTTAAGTTTGGTAGCCGCACTTGTTCCGACAGCACTTTTGATAGCAGAAACAATGATGCTCAGCCAGACAAAATTTGATATCTATGCGTGCGACGAGTTACTTGCAAAAGTAGATAAAGATTAGTTATGGATTTTTTAAAAGTTATAACAATTATCTTATTCATATTACTTACCATCTTCACAATAAAAATTCATCCTGATATGCATCAGCCTGTAATTATAGAAGATGAACATTTTAAACTGACCAGAATAAGCGATACTATCACAACAAAAAACCTGCCCGTAACACAGCCGGTTAAACCTTCAACTCCCGAACCTCAGCCTCAACAGACCAAAACCGTTGAGATTAATGAACAAGTTCCGGTTCAAAGTACAACTAAATATATTGAACCTGAACCGCAAAGAATTGAAAAGAGAGAGAGAAGAATTGCGCAGCGAAATGTTCCAGATACTGCCTCTCAGCTTGAACTTCTGCAGCGAATTATTGAACAGGCTGAACAGGAAGAGGCTGTAGAATTGCCCGAACCTAAGAATAAAGAGGTCAAACCGCAGCCGCAAAAAACAAATAAAAACCCCTATATGACCGAGCAGGAAGAAATTATTGCATGGAATAAATGGCGCAGCAACCTCCAAAATCAGATAATGAGGGATTCACAAATTGATTATGCGCCTTTAGGAACTTTATTTACATTCACATTTGTTGTTGACAAATTCGGAAATATTTCTAACATAAAAGTTATGTGTTCTAACCAGAATTATATGGACGCTGCAAGGAATAGAGTTAAACCTGCAATTGCTAATCTTCAGAGAAAACCTATTCTCAAATTTCCGCTGGGCTCTCAAAGAACATCAACAGTTGTAATAGGCGGATTTCTTATAGGTACACAGGAAATATTTTCAACTCCGGAAAACTTTTCTGATTATGAAAGGATAACGTATTAATGAGTATTACAAAAATTACAATTATTACTATTGTTTCATTATTGATACTTGGAATTGCAACTGCATTAATTATTAATATTAAACCGCAGATGCATAAAACAATTATGCTTGAAAATATAATCTTTGTGAGGAGTAAATAGTGTTTAAAATTATATGTTTACTGCTTTTTATAATTATGGAAATTCCGTTTGTTATTAAATTTATACAGGCAAGAAAAAACTTTGATATAATAAGACAGACAGCTATTATAATCATAATGCTTATAATTTTGATTATAGTATTTGCTGTTTATAAAATAGGCGTGTTTATGATAGGATAAAATTATGTACAGATGCAAAGAATGTAAAGCTGAATATAAAACTAAAGTTGAATATTGTGAATGCGGGAATAATACATTTGATTATATAGAGGACAAAATTCCGGAAAAACCGCAATTAAAACAAACAGCAATGACGCTGGAGGCGAAATCGGAACTTGTTTCAAGATTGTTTTTTGCAATCTGTATAATTATTTCAATTCTAGTCTGGTTAATTCCGGTGAAAACCGAAACTAAACCGGCTGAAAAGCCAAAACCGAAACCGTCAGTTACAAAGCCGAAAATACCTGATATTGATACAATATGGGATGATACTCCTGCTTACTATCAGGGACAGTCTGCAAATCAACAGACTGCCGCTAACATACCGGAGCAAATCCGACTTGCCGCACCTTCTGCCGGGCAGGAAAGACTTTCTGCAAACAATTATACTCAAACGCAAAATAAACCGGTAAAAAAAAACTCTTCAAATACATCAGTTTCAAAACCGTCTGAGTATGAAATAGTCTATAATCCCCCTCCGGTTTCTAAAAAAAAAGAAATTTTACAGCAGCATAAGCCTGTAGAGCCGCCAAAACCTGTTTATAATCCGAACAGTCCTGTAATGCTTAAATATAAAGGCGATTTGCGAGCCGCATTGTTTTCAAAATTTGCGGCAGGAAGCATTCCGGGTTCAGGCTCATGTGAAATTGAATTTTCCGTCGATAAAACAGGCAAACTTATTAACAGAAAATTTTCCAGAGAATCGGATAACAAAACTTTAAACGATGTTGTTTATTATATGCTTATGAGCGTACCGAAATTTACTCCGCCTCCTGCTGAATACAACGGACAAAAAATCAGAATGAAATTTGTGATAAACAACGGAAGCTATGAAATCTCTATAAACTGAAATTAAAATTCAGAATAATAACAAGTTCTTCATTAAAGAAATTTGGAGGGAATTGCTTAAAAGGCGCAGCTGAACGAACTGCAGCACCTGCATTATCATCAAGTTCTTTTATTTTAGAAGATTTTAATATTCTGCACTTTTTTACATGTCCGTCTTTAGATACAGTTACAGCCATTTGAACAAGCAAATCTTTTTGTCCTTTAGCCAGAACATCTATTTTTTTTCTGGAAGGGACTTTCCAGTTTTTTACAACTTTTTCTTTTACCTCTTTCACATAAGGCGAATAATCAACATATTTTCCGTCTGCACTGAACACATAAGATTCAGTTTCGGAAATAAAAACCTGAACGGCATGAAGTTTTCCTGACGGATAATCATAGATAATACGGCATTTTTGAAGTTCAGGACGTCTGAACGAAACGTATTTTAATTCGTTTGAATCAGTTGTATAAATTAATTCCGCACCGCCGTTTTTTACGTAACGATAAGCTTTATTTTGAGTTCCGTCATCCTTTACAAGCGTAAAATCGTGATAATATTTAGGATACCTGTCTGTTTTGACAACAGGCTTAATCTTGCTGAAAATAATGGCAATCGTTTCATTTACTTTCTCACTGTTTTTGCTCTGAGTTGCTGTTAAGAATTCAGGTTCAATTTTTATATACTTTGCAGCAAAGCAGGGTAAAGCAATTAAAAACAATATAGAAACCAGTAATAATATCTTTCTCATAACATAACTCCTGTTTATATAGTAGCACAAACATAGAATTGTGTGTAATTCTGCCCGTTTTTACCCCTAACTTATTTAAGAAATGTAAAAATATTGTCTTAAAGGTTAAAGTTTTAAATTAAAAATTCCGATAAAAAATATATGAAAATTGATTGACTTTTATAAAAAAATCGTTAAAAGACTAGTAAGAACATAAAGGATATGGGTATGTCGTCAATCAGTTCTATAAGCAGTGCACAGTCAATGGCTGCCGTAACATACAAAAATGAGGAGTTGAGTTCTTCCACAAAAATGAAACTGGAAGCACTCGGTATAGATCCTTCAACAGTAACTTCCGAAGCGCAGGCTCAACAGCTTATTGCGCAGGCAGAAGCGACAAAACATCAACAAAATTTTCAAGAACAACAGCAACAAGGAGGTAATACATCAGAGCAACAGCTTTTATCCGAAGCAAAAGAACTGGCTGCAAAAGTCGGAGTAACAGTGTCAACCGACGATACATTGGATGATATTACGGGCAACATAGCCGATAGAATTCAGGCAATGATGGATGATCCGTCAAAAGTTAACATGGCTCAGGAATATCAAGCACAGCTTGCAAATATTTCAGATAAAGCAGACTCTATTTCAATCACACAACAGAATATTTTTAACGCAATGGATATGATCTCTGTGAGCAACAAATACGCTTTGGGCTTACAGTAGACAAATTCAGATTACTGAAGAGAAATTTTACAAATTTGGAAAGGCTTTCATAAATGAAAGCCTTTTTTGTATTTTTGCGAAAAATTTAAAGTTAAATATTCAAAGCTGCCCAGTTTATAATTTTTTCAAAATAAAAATCGGAATTCTCTGCTATATTCAAAGACTTCCAGTTTATATTAACAAGCAGCACTTCTCTGTCTTCGCCGTCAAGCAGCTGAACCAGCTCATTTTTAGAGCCGACATATTCAGTATTCCTTGAATAATAAAGAGCCTGCAAAATAAAAAATGCAGATTTATACCCTTGATACAGGGCTTCAATATTTTTATCTTCAAACAAATAGGCATGGCACATTTGATGATAGAGATTTGCAGTATTAATTTTTATTGAATCGAGAATATCATTACGCTTTATAATCGGAATAAAATCCTGTAAATTTCCGTGCAGAGAAACCGTGTCGTTTAAAAGCTGGAATAGATCAAATTTCGGCCAATTATAAATTTCTTTTTCTCCTGAAATAAATCCGCAGACTTTTGTTGAAAATGACATTGATTTAACTATTCTTTTATATAAAATTAAATCATCAAATGAGAGTCTATCAAGAATTATAACAATATCAATATCACTGTCCGAATTTGCTTCTCCGCGCTTATAGCTGCCCTGAAGCCCTATAAATTTTATACGGGTGCTGAATTTATCAAACAGCTTTTTCGTAAAATCCTGAAGCCAGTTTTCAATTTTAAATTCCATAACAAAATTATAAGAGTTTAAAAGGCAAATATCAATATTGTAAAGAAAAAGGCTGAAAATATCAGCCTTTTAATTATTTGTATTCCTTATCGGTAACAGGTTCAAGCCAGGTTGTCTGATTGTTCGGAAGATTAGGCTCTATTGAAATATGAGCAAACATTCCGTCAGGGCCGGCTCCATGCCAGTGTTCAACATCAGGCGGAATTTTTACGACATCACCTTTTTTAAGAATTCTGACTTCTTTTCCACGTTCCTGATAACGACCTTCTCCTGCTGTCACAAGAAGTATCTGTCCGCCGGAGTGTTTATGCCAGTTGGTTCTTGCCTTTGGCTCAAATGTAACATTAGCTATAGATGAATTCCATACATCATCATTTGCACATAATCTTTCAAGATAAGTAGTTCCTGTAAAAAATTTGTTGTAAGGGTTTAGTTCACCCCTATTAAACGGTTGTTCAAAATCTGCTGCCATAACACCTCCTGCTAATAACAAAAATGATAAAATTAAAACTGATAATTTTTTCATATTCTCTCCTATAATTTAACATTAATATAATAACACCTGATAGCAGCTATCAGTCAAGCTACAAAAATAGGGACTTGCATCAAATACTTTTGTTGGGGTAGAAACCCCAACCTACATACTTGCATCGCAGTTTACACCGGATATTCACAAAAAACATAATGTCATTCCGAACTTGTTTCGGAATCTTATCATGGTAAAACCCAGGTTTACAAATTTATGAAAAGTTTGTAGGTTGGGCTTTCAGCCCAACTAAAAACTGCATTAGCTTAAGATAAATTTCACCATTAAACATAAATTACTCCTTATTATTAATTAACTTATTATTAAATATTTCGATGATAAGAAGTATAAATATAGGGATGTATATCTCATAGTTTATATTTATTATAAAATAGTCAATAAATCCGAAAATACTGTTACTAATTATAAATTTTATGCCACTTATGCAATATATTAAATTTAATGCTATTAATATTGTAAAAAATATAATATAAAAAAATCTAATACTTTTGAATAAGTTAAATTTTCTATTAATCCATATTCGCATAAGGTATATACTTGGATAAATAAATATAAAAATCAGTAAATCAAATAGAAAACGTTTAATAATACTACCTAAGCCAAAACTAGAATAGTAATGAAGTACACGTATTTTTGTCGGAGACAGGAAAGATGGCATATATGAAGAATCAAATTTAGACCATAAGATATAAATATAAATTATAGAAAAAATTATAATACCAAAAATTATAAAATTAAGTATATTACTACCTTTACATTCTTTTTTATTAATTTCTTTTTTCATCACTTATTCATTAACCCAATTTTAAGTAGAATATAATATTTTTTATTCATGACTAGATACTATAAGTTCACATTTTTAAACCTTAAATAATAAACATTCCATCCGGCTTCTTACCCCATTACTTAACTTTTACATCAAATACTTTTATTGGGGTAGAAGCTCCAACCTCCAACCTACAAACTAAAAACTTATCTTTTATTTCCATAAAAGATATTTTATATTAAATAATAACATTTAACAAGAGAAATCAATTACTTGATTTCTCTTGCCCCTGCTTGGGAATTTTTTTCTGAATTTCTGATAGCAGAAAATCTTTTTATCCAACTTTGGATCTTTTTAATTGGATTTTTAGAATATTCACCAGACAGTTGTACAATATCACCAGCAACTCTTTGGTATGCTTCAGGGATACCGTTAAATCTTTCAGAATTGAATTTAAATTCGCCACCTTTATATGTTGCAACTTTTTTTTTACAAGTTTTCTTTGTAAAGTGGCTAATTTTACTGCTGAAATAATTGTCATTTTATTCTACTTTCGAATTATATGTTTACTCGTAAAGGAAAACTCTTGAAGTATAATATTTGCTAAAAAAATACAGATGTTAAGTTTTATTAATTCATTGTAGGTTGGGCTTTCAGCCCAACAATAAATTGGACATTAATCGGACTCTAAATTTTTTTTGATATTAGTTGGGGTAGAAACCCCAACCTACAAACTTCCGACCTGTCTGTTTGTATTCATTTTATATGTTATTTTACACCGACCTTAATAAAAATTTTTCCGTCCTTTTTTGAAAATGGACTTGCCTGAAATAATCAAACTGACTGTTAAAAATCAAACTAGGTGTAATACCCCGCTATTATTGGGTTTTAATGGTAAAATCAAACTGTCTGTTATTTGGTAAAAATAGTCCATTTTAGTCCAGTTTGATTTCTCTGAAAATATAATGCTTCCAACGGCTAAAATATAATAAAATCAAGAGTTTATGCCTTAGAAATCAAACTGTCTGTTTTAATCAAACTGGACTTTAAAATACATATTCTTTGTAATTAATGTAAAAAGACACCTAGTGTGATTATTTATGACAGATAGTTTGATTATTTCGGATAAACCAATTTGATAGCATAAGAATATTAATGAATAAATTTATAGAATTTTAATTTTCGTTATTTTCTACAGCATCATATTGTTCAAAACCTTCTTCATCTTCTTCTGAATAAAAATGGCAATGAGGATTCCCTATGCAACTTAGCATTTCAAATCGTTCTTTTTTATCAAAATTCCCATTTAAATACAAATCTTCAAGCTCATCTATAAGTTGTTGCGGGACTTCTTCTTTTACTAATTCACAAAGATATTCTTGAGTCATTGCAATGTCAATATCAAGTGCCGGAATACTCTTGAGAAAATCATAAAAGCTTGAACTTTGACTTGTATTTAAGAGGAAAATAAGCAGTTCTTTAAATGCAATCTGTTCATTAATCATCTGTTCTTGCAAGCTGTCTCTCTCAGAAGTATTTGCGAATATTTTCATGCTCTTAGAAAGAGCGTCTAGTTCATGGGTATAAATTCCAATTTTATCTGCTTCTTGATGTATTATTTTATAATAACTTTTTGCTAAATTACCAATAACTTTTCCTAAAAACTTTTTCACTCGTTCTTCAAGCATAGTTGGAAAGATGCTTTTAAAATCTATATTGATATTAAGTCGCTCTTGCACATAATTTATAAACAGCTCTTGTTCCATATTGAAGCTAGTCATAAAATTAAATCGGTCATAGCGGCATGAATTATAAAAGCGAGTCAGAAGATGAAGAAAAGCTTTTTGATGATCATTTAAAAAAATATTTGTCAAATCATTTATTTTATCTTGTAAGCCAGTATGTGAATGTGTAATTATTTCTTCTTCAATTTCTTTATATTCATCTTCATTTGGATTTTTCAAAAGGATATAAGCAATTTTTTGTAATCTTTCTATACCAACAGATATTTTATAGAGAAAACCAAATATATTGTCTAAATCGTTATATCCATACATACAGTTTAAATCATGCATTCCATCATATATAAATTTACCAGCAATACCAACTTCTCTGTTTAATGCAAAATTTTTAACAAAAGTCACTTTATCCACATATTTGACCTTATTTTAACCAATCCTCAACCATATCATAAATTTCTTTGCCATACACCTCCCTATTACTATGCTCTTGCAATGGATTTTTCCAACACGCAGAGTGTATTCTAAACCAAGATTTAAAATCAATATAGTTTAGTAAATCCTTTTCTTTTTTATATACTTTGTAAGACATTTCCAAAAAATTAAACAGCATCTCAGTATAAACATCATATTTTAAGAACCTATCACGATTCCTATCTTTTCCTTGCTCTAAAGTATTATTTAAATATTGCGCTCGCAAATTATTCCATTGTTCCGTAAACATCTTATCTTCTAAAAAAGGGTTTTGGAATGATAGTTTTTGCAATTCAGCTAATCGAATATCAAGTGCATTTTTTCTATTTTCTATATTTGTTAGTATATATAGCTTAACTGATAAAACAGCAGTTACTACTGCATTTACACCAACAATACAAGTTTCTATCAAATTTACATCCATATTAACCTTCTATATTTTAACTGTACCCGGTAAGAAATTGTGTAATCGTGGAACTCTTAAATCAGGATTTTGTTCTCCTTGTGTTTCGTTTTGCACTATTTGTGCAGCTTTGTTATGAGCTCCAACCATATCAATTTCACCATACTCATTTCTTAATGTTTTTAACAAAGCTTTTGTATAAATTCCTCCGTCATCTGAATCATGTGCATAATCTCCAATTTTTGCAGCATAGAATCGTAATGTCTGCTCTTGACATTGCTGGCAAAGTTTTTCATAACGTTGTCGAGCTAATATTATTTCATATGTGGATGTTTTTTCTAGCCTTGCAGCATAATTTTTTCTTTCTACTGATTCGGTTATAGTTTCACTGTATTTTCCAGAGCAGCAATCAAAAATCAAGATTTGACGTTTTGCTAAATTCGAAAGTTCATTTTCATAAATAACTTCATTCTTACTTATTTCTAACATCCTACATTGCTTGTCGGTACTGTAACAGCCATGTCCGCTATAAGCAATATAAACTAAATCATTGTCTTCAATTTTAATTTTTAAAAGTTCTCTTTTAACTGTATTCAAATCTTTATCATATACAATGGTGATTTCATGATCATACCAAGCTCCACCTTTAATCGAAGTCAAAAACTCTTTATAATTTTGTATGTCAACAGGAACGCCAGGTAGTTGTGTTTGATTTTTTAAATCCCATCCCGTGTAACCAATTAATAATGCATGTCTTTTCATTTACTTATCTCCTTAAATTTTTACTTCCTGTCTTTTAAACTGCATATCATAAAGAGCTTTGTATTGTCCGTCTTGAATGTTCATTAATTCTTCATGTGTGCCAAGTTCGACAAGTTCGCCTTCATTTATAACTGCAATTCTATCCGCATTTTTGATTGTTGAAAGCCTATGAGCAATGATAAATACTGTTCTGTCTTTCATTAGATTGTCCATTGCTTTTTGAACGATAGCTTCCGATTCATTGTCTAAGGCTGAAGTTGCTTCGTCAAGTATTACAATCGGAGCGTTTCTTAACATTGCACGTGCGATTGCTACACGCTGTCTTTGACCACCCGATAAAGTTAAACCACGTTCGCCCAATAATGTATCTAAACCATCAGGGAGTTCCTGTATCATATCTTGCAGGTGTGCAGATTTTATTGCTTCCATTAATTCTTCCACTGTGGCATCAGGATTTCCCATCATAATATTTTCTTTGATAGTTCCTGAAAATAAGAAATTATCTTGAAACACCATAGAAATATTACTTCTTAAAGAATTTAAACTAAAATTTCTAATATCTATTCCATCAATAGTTAAAGCTCCGGATTTAATATCATAAAATCTTGGAATGAGGTTTACGAGAGTGGATTTTCCACCTCCTGAATTACCAACAATAGCCAGTGTTTGATTTTTAGGTATTGTTAAATTAATATTTTTTAAAATAGGATTGTTTAAAACATACTCAAATGTAACATCTTTAAATTCAATTGAACTATTTAAACCATCCAATTTAACAGGATTTTCTTTCTCTTGTATAGCAGGAGTTAAATCAAATAATTCAAATACACGTCCCATTGCAACAAATATATTCTGAATGCCGGTTAATGTGTTACCAAGGGTTTTAACAGGCTTGTATAAAAGTAATAAAGACGTTACAAACGAAGCAAAAGAACCGGCTGTCATCTGACCCGAATTAATTAGATAAGTTCCAACTCCAAGAACAGTTGCAATTCCAAATGAAGCTATTAAATACATTAATGGGGACATCCATCCTGCTCTTTTATATAAAGACATATTTATATTAAATGATTTCCATACTTGATTTCTGAAATATTCACTTTGTCTGTCTTGGAGTGCATAAGCCGTCATAACTTTATTACCGGAATATGTTTCATTTACGTTTGTTGTTATATTTCCGCCAATAACCATATTCTTATTTGACGCTTCTTTTATTCTTTTTCTAATCAGCATTACAGGAATGAAAGCAACACACAAAACTAATACACCAATAAATGCAAGTTTCCAAGAACTATAAAGCATAACTGCTATTAACCCCAAAGCTCCACATAGACTTGTGGTAATGGTTTTTACATTATCAACAATTCCTGCTGAGGCAGTGCCGGGATCGCCCATGTATCTCGAAATTACAATACCTGAAGAGTTATCATCAAAGAACTGCGGGTGCATGTGTATTAATCTGTCAAAAAGGTCAAATTTAACATCATTTGTTATTCTTTGGCTAGTCCAAGTTGAAAAATATCCGTTGAGATATCTTAAAATACCTTGAAAAGCTGCAAACAAAATTACGCCTACAGGAATAATAAATGCCATTTGAATACTTGATAATGATAAATTAAAACCTTGATAGCTGAATTCAAATGCTTTGCCGCCTATGACATAATCCATATATGGCTTTAGAGCAAAAGCAGTTACACCGTCCAAAAGTCCGAGCGGTATTGCAATTACAAAACCCAAAAGAATCCTAAACCAATATGGTTTAATATACGGCCATATTTTAGATAACAACCACCCATATTTGAATGAATTATGAGCTGAAGTTGATGATAATTTGTATTTATTAATGTTTCTATATTCTTTTATATCTTTATAAATTTCTGTTTTTTCTGCATATTGCCACCAGAGATTTAGGTAACTGTTTTTACTTATATTACCACTTAACGGACTGCCACCTGTAATTGTGATTATTGTTGGTGTTTTTAAATGCATAAAATATATATTATATGAGGCTTTTGCCGTTTCTGAACATTGGATATTCCCATTTCTGTAATCTTCGGTATAATTGTATTTAAGGCTTACGATTTTACAATTGTTTATTATGCTATTAAGACAATATACCTCATTTTGTTTACCCGTGGTGTCGTGTAAAAATTGACATTCCTGCATTTTTTTTAAATAATCGTTCTTTTTCCATTCGCTTGCATTTACTAATATTACAGAGGGGTCAAAAACAACTTGTTTTGAATTATATTTATAGCTTATATTTTGTGAATATATATATTCACTTGCAATAGCATGTACGTTGGTTAAATTAGTATTATATAAGTCTAAAATATTGCCCGTAACAAATGTTGTTGAGCTTAAATATAGCATTTTATCTACATTAAACTTTTCAACGGCTTCAAAAATATAAAATCTATCGGTAAAATAAACTCTATCTTGTAATTCTAAATAATTATTTGCATCAATATACATAAAATGGAATTTATTTAAATTGGAATGTTTTTCTAATTTTTTCAAATAACTTAGTTGTTTTTCCGTTAAATTATTAATTAGAGCTATATAGAAATCTATATTACATTCTTGATTATTTTGTAAAACACTGAACATTGAAATATATGTAGTTTCAAATGTGTTTGATGATAATGTATACAATATATTTATAGAATTAGACATTAAACCTCCAGCTTAGTACTTATATTCTTGTGCAAAGTTACATTCATTACATGGATATATTTCTATTTTATTTTTATTTAATTTCTTTCTTAAATTTTTGTATTTGTTATTATTGAAAATTCTAATAATTGATTCAGAAGATACGTTGCCCATTATAAAATTCTTGTGGGATGCTAAATCTGATCTCAAATTACAACAAGGCATAACAGAACCGTTATAATCAATATAAATATCTGTAAATGGTATATAGCATGGGCTTTTCCTTGTTATCTTGGAAATTGTTTTTAAGCTTCCGCCTCGATTATTACCTGTAATTTTGAAATTCCGTGCATACATACTTAATGACATATCTTTATAATCAAATGCTACACCATAATAATCAGGAGTAGATTTAATTTGAGTATATTTTAAATTCAGTTTTTCGGACATTTTTTGAATTCGAGCTTTGATATTATTAGTGTCGAATATTTCATCTTCCCTTAAATAACACTGAATATTCAATGAACGCAGACCTGCATCATAAATTTCATCGAGTAATTCTCTTGTAATAAAATCGCCATTAGTATTTGTGTGTAATTTTGCATTAGGGAGAATTTTTCTTGCTTGTTTAACTCTTTCAATAAAAATATCTCGATTAGATAACGGCTCGTTGTATCGTGAATATGATATAATTCCTGCGTAATCTATAGAGGCTAAATCTTTTAATACATTTATATAGAGCTCCTCTGGCATTATATTATTTTGAGAATGTCTGTCTATAAAACTATTCGGACAAAACCAACATTTTCTATTGCAATAAGAAAATATTTCAATTTCTACCATTCTTAATTTTTTTAAGGGAACATTTATTGGAACTCTTTTTTTTAAATTAATTTTAATTCCAATTATTGTCCAAATTTTATGTGATTTGTCATTACTGTTTTTTACTGAAAATATTTTTTGCAATAATGTTGTCATTCTTATTCCTTTGCTTTTCATTGTATTCCCGTTTTTATGTATTTCTTGTGTGATTATCTTCTAATAATGAAAAATTTAAATCGACAAATAATTCCTTTGAATCAATACTGCTTTTATGCGCAAAATCCATTAAATCTAGAACTAAATCATCCCAGCTATCAATGCCTTTGAATGAAATCATTTTATCATTGCAGGTTGTCCAATCTTGATCAAATATTATGAAATTCATATCTTCTAAGTATTGAATAATGTCCATTAATTCGTTTTTACTTGAGAAATCTATATTACGTTCAATTGCCGATATCTTCATATACTTTTTAAAATCAGGATATGATTTAACCATATTTTTGTTATCTTTTAATCTATACATTATTTTGGCAAATTTATTTAAATAGCATCTCATTTTATAATCAACAAGACATAGCCTATCTATATATTGATTTATGACTTTTAAATTACCCTCATCCTCTTGTTCATTGTAGTCCAAATCAAATATTTCAAAAATTTTTTTTACATTATTTGGACGTTTAGGATTATTAAAATCTGTTTTATCAATAATAGAATCTGTTATTGATAAATTAATGCTTTCATTTAAAAATTCATTAACTTTATTCTTTTGAGAATAAGGAAGCTTATAAATTTCTTTTATAAAATCTTCAATATAAAAAATGTACACATCGTCACGAGATTTTATGTTTTTTTTCTTCGATATAAAAAATATTTGCAATTCATAACCATCTTTATAGTATTTAGTTTCTTTAAATTTTTCTACCGTTTTTGTAATTTTAGTAGAAGTATCCTCAGTTGTAATTTGAATTGCAATTTTGTTAGTATTATCAACTATGTCAATAGCTTTTGCATTTGAACATGATAAGTTTAAATTCTCATAGGTTGCATTACGTGTTATTGAAAATAAATTGTTAAAAAAGTTCTCAGCAAAAATATTAATATCAAATAGATGTAATGTTCCCAATAACTCTGCGTTAACTCTGATTAAGCCTAATTTATAAATGATTGTTTTCATTAATGGCTCTTCAGCAAATATGCTGTAAATTTCCTTACGGTCCTGTTTAAAAAATATTTCTGTCATTTTATATCCTTACATATTTAATAATTTCATTATTTAATTCTTCTTCTGAATGGTAAAAAATTTCTATTGCATAATCATTAAACATTTTTAATGATGTTATTCGTTTCATATTTTCCTCAAAGGTTCTACCCTCCTCCATCACAAAAGCACGTTTAAATTCTTGTTCTTGCTGTTCTTTTGTTACTGTTTTAAAATACATACTTTGAGGATATATCACAATATGATTTTTTACTTCATTTAAAGCTAAGATGTCACTAAATCCTGAACGCATACCAATAACATATTTGCAGCACCTAGCCATTTCAATTTGTTCTTTCATAGATAAAAATATTGTTTCATAGTTTCCGTATTTTTTGTTCTTTGTATTAAAAACAATGTCAAAACCTAAATCCGAAATCCTATCAGCCAATTTTGTCCAAAATTCATCAGATAACTCTTTAGAATTAAAAGAGTTGGATTCCGGGTAAAGCAAAACCGTATTAGAATATCTGGCGTTTTTTATTTCATACAAATTTGAGATATTAGGTTTTGAAGGATAATGAAGGTTTAACATTTTTGTATAAAGTTCAAAAAAGTTCATTGATTTATTTTTATCTGCTTCTGCGTATAACCAATGAGACAAACAATATAAATTTCCTTTCTTTAATGTTTGTGTATAGTTTTGTGGCAAAGTTATAGAAAAGAATGAGGCATAATCCTCTTTTGCGATTTTTTCGATTTTATCAATTGCATTAAAACCCTTTAGAACTTCTTCTTGATTTTCGTTTACACAAATAGCCAAAATCTTTGCATTATTATTTTGTTTCTTAAATTCATTAAATAATACACATGGCATATAAAAGTCACCCCAAGGCTGAAACATTGCAAACTGGAAGTAGTCGGGATATTGTTCTGAAAACTTATCTTTCAATGCCTCTAATAAAAATACTTTTAAGATTTTTCTTAGTTCTCTTCTTTTTGCAGCAAAAGGGATCGTTAAAGTAATAACTCGTATTAAGAATTTATTTATATATTTATTTTTTAAAAATTCTTTCCACATAACTTAAGCAATCCCATGTTCAAAATTTTTAATCTTGGTTAAACTTTCTTTAAACATAGATTTTTTCTTATTATATCTTTTCTTAGTTGCACCAAGAGTTAATTTGCTCAAAATTCTATATTTAAGATATTTATAATTTAACTCTTTTTTACGGTTGATTAGTTTTATAATTTCTTTTAATTCTAATAATTTTTCTTCATTATTTTGTTCCGCCAATTTTGTTGCACAATTAAGTGAATCAACTTTTTTATTTAAGTTGGTTTCTAATTCAGCTTTTAATCGGTAATTTTCATTAAAATTCTGATAACCATAATAGATATGGTTAATATTTCTGAACTTATTTGATATATCACTAAACCAAATATTGTTTTCAACATCCAAATTTGTTTTCATTATTACAGAAAGTATGTCAGCCCAAAAATAAGGATTGTAATAATCGTGGAAAACACTTATAAATGTTTCTAAGGAAAACTCTTCATCAATTTTAAATAATGGCTTATAAAAATATGTTACATCTTTCCCAAAAAATTTAGCCTCATATAGAACAGAACTTGATATCCCAACAACTTTTTGAATTTTATCACTCATCAATAAATGATATGTGCCAACATTTTCAAGTTTTTCAATGTAAGGAGTTTCTTTCAAATAATTTTCTATTTCTTCATTATATTGAACCAACGGATGAGGAATATAGTAAATTTTTGAGTATTGTTTTGACAATTCTTCAAGTTCTTTTTTAAAATATAAAACATTAAGCATTACACCATCTTTATCTGTAGACTTATCTCTAAGAGTTTGTCCGACAAATAGACAACTGTTATCTTCAAGATTGTTTAGATAATCAAGCTCGCCTTTTTGTTTTGTGAAATACTTCCAATAAGTCGCATAAAAATAAAATTTTTCTTCTTGGGTCTTATATTGACACAACTTTTTATAAATATCTTCATTATTTGTATTAATCATTAGAAATGCATCATCAAAAAGTTTCCAAGAGTGATACCAAAAATTAACAAAATTGATATTTAAATCAGTTAATATATTTTTTAATTCTGTACCCATCTCAAATCCAAAAACAAAAGTTTCAGAATCAATAAAAGTTTTTAAGTAATCAATTGAAGGTTGTTTTATTTTGGTTATATCATAAGAAAAATAACTCTTTTCTATCTTCCCATAGTCACTTAAATCATAAAATTTTTGTCTTGAAAATTCTTCCCCATGCGTATTCTTTAAAGTCCTTAATTCTACAATATCAAGTCCCGTTGCAATTTTTACAAGAGGTTTAAATAAATCAACTGCATAATAATGATATGTGCCATCACACATTGGATTGTGATATAGAAAATCCCAAACAAAAACAAATTTATTTACCAATTATTGACTCCTTTTCGATTTTTTATTTCTGCATTGCTCTTCAAACTCTTTTCTCCAACGACATTCTCTAATAAATTGTGGAGTTTGAGCATATTTATTATACAAATCATCAGAGATTAAGCTTCTTTCTTTTGCATAATTAAGCATATCCATTTCAAACCCTACGCCAAAATCATAAAAATTACATAAGAATTTCCTATAATCATCTGTATTAAGTCCAACATCAATTTTTATGGCATTTTGAGGGATTTGAATTGTATCCCAAACTTTTCTATCATATAAATTTGTTAATATTGGAAATTTAATTTCATTGTTTCCCCATTGAATCATAAATGCCCAACCATGTTCTAAAATAATATCCGGCATATGAACAACTAAACCTTTATCAATGTAAAAAGTTTTCATATTTAATTGTTTGGTATCTCTAAAATATGTGAACAACCAATCTACATTAAAATTAAATTTATCTATCCAACATATATTATAATTTGCTATTAAATTTTTATTGTTTCTCCAATTTGTATTCTTTCTGATTGTGTTAATTGTCTTTTGGTGATTTGTGCAAATAACAATCCCAAAACTCCAATGAACACCATAAGATTTAGAATAAAACATATCGAAATTTAATAAATCAATTTTATTATCAATAGCATATTTTTCAGCCTTTTTAAAGGCTTCGCTTATTTTTTGCGGATTAATACATAATAAAATATCATCAGCATCAATATTGTATGAAATAGGATAATTATTTTTTTGAGCATGTAGAAAAGGTGTAATCATTGAATAGGCAATTCTTTCCCACAATGCCTGTCTTTCAACTTTATGTAAAATCTTTTTTATTTCAGGTTTTAATGTATGCCTATCACTTTTTATAAATGCAAAAAATCTGTTAGGCAAACACATTTGCTTAATTTTCAATTCCATTTCGGGGTTATCGCAAACGAAATAAATAAAAGCATTCATTTTTTCTGCAATATCTAACCATTGCCTTATGCAATCAAAAGAAGTTCTATGAACTCTATGAACTTTTAGGTAAAAAATTCTTTGATTGTTTTTGGGTCGATTTACCCCTGTGAAAGAATAAAATTTGTAGGTTTTTATTTTATTAATAGATTTGTTGTATCGGCTTATTTTTATATATTCATATATCTTTCGTCCAAATAAATATATTTCTCTTATTTTACATTTTTTTGTATTAATTGATATTTTTTTTATCAACGTCATTTGTAATTCCTTATAAATTAGTTTTAATTTATTTATCTTAATACCTTATCAGTATTGTCCATTTTTACCTCTTAGCTTTTTATCATAGCTAAGTTATTGTTTTTTATATTTGCGAGATTTTGTTTGTATTTACCGTCATCTTTGAATAATGTTGCAGTACCTAAAACAAAACCTTTAACCCCATGCAAACTCCATTTATTAAGTCTTTCAATTGTAACTGCACCATCCATATAAATTTCGAAGTTGTATTCTGATTTTAAGGCTAATAATTTTTCGATTTTTTTGTCAACGTACGTTTGGTATTTTCTTCCTGCGTGTCCGGGATTTACACCTAACACAAGAACTCTGTCTACTGTATTTAATAATTCTTCGATAGTAGAAATTGAAGTGCCGGGATTTATGGCAATACCCGCTATTATTCCATGATTGTGAATTTTTGCAATTGTTGTAGCAGGATCAGGGTCTACTTCGGGATGAATATAAATAATATCAATACCCAAATTAAACAAAATATCCAAGTAATTATATGGTTTAGAAACCATTAAGTGTGCTTCAACCTGTTTGGAAGTATTATTTTTGATATATGCCATATCTTGATAACCCATTCCAAAGTTATCAACAAAACTGCCATCCATTATATCAATATGAAAAATATCAATGCCGGCTTCTTCTAGATTTCTAACTTCATCTCTTAAGCAAGCATAATTTGCACACATCATTGATGCTGAAAGTTCAATATTTTGCATTAAACATCCCCCTCTATTAAAGGTCGTGCAATAATAAAATCAGAACTATTGAGATTAACTGTTTCTTTTGGCTCTAATACAATTGTTACACCTCTTTGAATCTTACAGCTTTCAACTTCAGATTCACCATTAATAACCGTTAAACATTCTAAAGTTTTAGAATTATTTGTATATTTTGTTGCATTCTTAAACAACTGAGTAGAATATAATCTTTCAACTTTTTCGCAATCATATTTCTCGGCTTTAGATTTCAAATTAACATCAATTGACATTAAAGCATTCTCTGTTTGCAGTGATCTTTTTTGTCCGTTTTTATCAATTCTGTCAAAGTCATAAACTCTATATGTAGCATTGCAGTTTTCTTCGATTTCATAAACTAAGCTGCCGGCTGCCATTGCGTGCATAGTACCTGCTTCGATATAAACATAATCACCAGCTTTTATATCTAAGTAATCAATAATATCATCATATTTATCTTGTGAAACTTTTTCTATTAATTCCTCTGTTGATTTTGCTTTGCAACCATCAAAAATTTTTCCGGACTTCGGAGCTTCCAAAAAATACCACGACTCATTTTTCCCGAAGTCTGCATTTTCAAGTTTTTGAGCCATTTCATCATTTGGATGAACTTGCAAGCTCAAATCATCTGTTGCATCAACCAAGGCTAAAAGAAATGGTAATTCTTTATATTTGGCTAATCCAAAACGATCTTTATTTTCATCAAAATATTTTCTAAACAATTGACCTTTATATTTACCATTAAGAATTTCACTCTCTAATTCACCATTAGAGATTAAAGAATAAAGGTGACCAATCTTTTTATTATCAGTTCCCGAATACGGTGTTAATTTCTCGCCACCCCAAATTGTTTCATGAATCATTGTTTTAATAATTAACATTACCACTCCTTATAAATTTTCATCCATTACCACATCTAAACTCTCTAAACCTTGATTTCTTGTGGGTGTTATTGCATATGCACATCTTAACCCCGATGGTTTATCATCATTAATTAAAATTCGTTCACCCATAGGCATTTCAAATAAAATCTGATTGTATTTAATATCGTTTTCAATCAAAAATTTTTCAGTTTGTTTTTGTGCAGCTCTTTCTCTTGCCGTAAGTATCAGAACATAATCATCTTTCGGAATTGATTGTAAAAACTCTTTTGCTCCCGGCAAAAACTTGTCATTGCCGGTTTTGTATCCATTATGCTCAACAAGTGTACCGTCAAAATCTAAAATCCAAGTATGACCAAGTTTTGAAATTCTTAATTGTTCTTTTTCTTTAATCATTTAAACCCCTAAATAAATTCGCTCACTAAATACATTCCGTTATAAAATGCAAGACACATTGAATCGTAATCTTCCCAACAATGGCTTGCTAAAGACAACCAAATAATTGCGTGAATAAATCTTATATCTCCAATTTTGCAATCTTTCATATTTTGTAGGACTTTTTCTGTCATATCCTCCCAACCATTTGATTTGATTTCAAATCTTACATCGTTGTCAGAAATTTTTAGTCTGAAATCTTTAACATTAAAACGATCAAAATTACCACACATTGAATAATATAATTTTGCCCAATCATAACGAATATCGCCTAATACAACCTGTTTCCCGAAATATCCTCTTGCATCAATAAAATAGATGTTATTATCTTTATCAACCATTGTGTTTGTTAATGTGCAATCTCCATGAATCGGACAAAAGACAGTATTAAGCAATTTTTCTTCAACAGCTTCTTTAAACTGTTTTTGAAAAACAATCGGGTTTTTGCACAATTTATCATTAATAGTAATATATTCTTTATCGGCAAAAGGAATTGAGTGTTTAATGCTATTTAACCTATCGATTGTTTTTGTGTAATATTCTTTGATTAAATCTTCTTTATCGGAGGGAATGGTTTCATAAGAATGCATTTTATTTACAGATTCAATCAAATTATCGGTAATCTTTGCTTTCTGCGCATTGCTTAAATCAGCTTGAAAGATGTTTGTGCCTTCGATTTTTTCCATTGTTAGCGGCTCAAATGAATGGATTTTAGGGATAGAATTAAACCCATATTCGACCATCTTTTTATACCAAACAATCTCTCTATCAATGAGTTTCTTGCCTTCTTCCGTCAAACCTGTTTTTATGACTTTATCTTCGGTAAATTCCATTTTGTTATATGGTCTGCAACGGTTTTGAGTATCTTTTAAATTATTTATAGCTTCAAGAGTTCCGACTTCAGGACAAGAAGGCATTTTCATAGCCTCTAATTTAATTCCGCTTTCTTTTAACCAAGTTGTAAATGAGCCAGATGTTGGAATATCGGCAAATAGAGATTTATTTTCAAAGACAAAACAACCCGCAACACCATATTTATCTGAAGAAATTTTATCTAGTTTCCCATCAATAAAACTCCAAGAACAGGTTTGTCCTTCTAAAATGCCGATATAATTTCCCTTTGATAATGTTTCGGGCTTAAAATCCTCTGATAAAATCAAATCAGACCAAATAAGCATAAATTGTTCATTCTCGTTAACGTACTCTAATGCCTGTTTTATGCCGCAAATATTGCCCGTACCTGTCGCTCTAACAATTTTATAATTAACATCTTTTGCAAATGTTTCGAGATATTTTTCTAAAACATCATATTTGTAATCACCAATAACTATAAACTCGCACTGCGGATATTTGTTAAACAGATGAAAAATCATTGGTCGGTTATGAACAGGCACCAAACACTTAGGTCTGTTATATGTAAGATGTTCCAGTCTTGTACCTTTACCACCGGCTTGTATTATTATTTTCATACTGTTTGTACCTCTCTTATTACCATTCTGTCCAGATTTTCCATAATAGATGTTAATAGTTCATTTTCATTTTCATAATCATTGATGTTTAATTCAGAGATTAAATCGTGATTAACAAATGGAAACTTGTGCATTGAAAAAGCTGAAATTGTTTTTTCAACAGAAAAACCTCTTTTGCCCCTTTCTCTAAATTTTGTATAAACTGTTATATTTGGGATCTCTGTGGGCAATAAAAATTCAGTAAATCCACTTCTTAAAGATATTACTGCTTTTGCTTTTGTAGCAAGCTGAAATACCTCTTGATACGTTAAAAATGTTGATTTGCAGCCATTAATATAGCTTTCTTTATTAACAATATTTAAAAATACATCAAAGCCTCTATGTTTTAATTCACTCACAACTTGTTGCCACAATGAATGTGACAATTCTTCGCACGTTTGTGCTTCAGGAGCTATAATCACAAAATTGCTTAAATCTAAATTAAGGGAGCTAATTTTTTTATTCAATGATTGTTTTACTTGGGGGGAAATTTTTGCCACAGGTTTTGTATAATCCTGTTTGGATATATTTAAGGTTTTATCAATGCTGTTTAGATAATGAACCTGTCCAATTTTTTTTCTACCAGTTTCTTTTTCTACATTATTAAAATGTATTGGGGAAAAAATCATATAACAGTTATGTTTATTAATAATCCATTTAGCACTCTTGGTTTTTAGTCTTAAGTCTTCTAATAATATTACGTTTGCTCCCGGCAAATACATATTTACAATATCTACATGATAATCTTGAGTGGCAATAAATAATGGATTTTTAGAATTATTTTTATTTAAAAACGCTTTTGCACAATATGCAAAAAATAAATATGCCTCTCCGCTATTAGCATGCAAGATATAAACATCATCATAATCAATTTTTAGATTTTTAAGATATTTATTATAAAATATACTCTGAAAATCAATCTTCTTATATGTAAAACCTAGCAGGTTATATTTCATTACATCATTTTCAATAATTCTTTCAGAAATTGGTATATTTAGGAATTTAAATATTTTTCTTTCTCTTACGGGAGAACGAAATCGTTTTGTATAAACTAAATTCCCTACAAATTTTTGAATACGAAGAGCTTCATTAAATAATTCTTCAAAAATTGTAAAACCTAATATTTTAATACGTCTAGAATCATTATTTTTTATATTTGAGAATATTTTCAGATCTAAATTTTTCTTATTAGGTTTTCTTTTTCTCATCTAACCACTCTTATAATTCAGTTATCATCACTTCTTTAAAACAAATCTCTTCACTTTTTTAACCA
>CALVEM010000004.1 GCA_944326605.1 Candidatus Gastranaerophilales bacterium | reverse complement strand
CTATGAAGAGTATACTTGAGTTTCAGCCTTATGTATATCCGTCTTTACATTTCGTTACATGGGAAGATACAAATCACCTCGACTGATTTATATAGACTTTTGTCTAAGTGAAAAATTAATATAAAAATGATAGAATTTTTTAATTGGAGGTGTAATATGAAGCAGGATAATTTTGAAGATATGGAAGATGAATTAAACACAATTTTATGTGATTTTGAAAAAATAACTACGATTACAAAAGTTCTAATTCAGACATTAATAGAAAATTCCGATTTTGACATAAGAGATACCCAGAATCTTTGCTCCATTCTTCTTGAAGAAGTAAAAAATACAAAGACAAAACTTAATAACTTTGAAAAAACATTTTCAAATTACAAATCTTCTTGTAGATAAAAATTTTTCATGCTAGCATAAAGCTTGTGTAAACGATAATAAAAAGAGGTAAATATATGCAAGCCCGCAGAGCAGCAAGAGAACTGGCATTTATACTTTTCTCGCAGTTTGACAAAAAAATAGCAAATTATTCAAAAAAAGATTTAGACGATATAATCCTGAAATCTGTAAGAATTTTAAAAAGCAATGCAACAGATGAATTAAAAACAGCAGTCGGCTCATTAATTGTAATGCGCGACACTATTGAAAATTACGAAGCAGATGCAGAAATTAACCTTAAACGTCCGATAGGAGCGGTAAATATTCCGGTACAGCTCCCTATGACATCTGACATGACAAAAAATATTAACGAAATGATAGATATAGCGGAAAAAGCTCTTACCGCATTGGAGATTGCAGAATTCGCAACTCTCGATTCTCAAAACGAAGTAAAAGAATATGCCGTAAGAATTGCAGAAATATTCCAGAAAAATCATAAAGAAATAGACGATACTATTCAAAAATATGTTAAAAACTGGGATGTAACACGCCTTATCAGAATGGATAAAGACATTTTGCGCATAGCAATCATTGAACTCCTTTATATGAAAGATGCTCCTATGAAAGTTGTTGTTGATGAAGCATTAGAACTCGCTAAAAAATATTCAACCGAAGACAGTGCATCATTCATTAACGGAATTTTAGCGAAAGTTATTGTCGATAACGGGATTAATTAAGAAGATAGGAGAGGACTAAATTCGCAAGCCCTGCTTACTTCATGCCCTCCGGATACAAAATATGTTTGGATTTTTTAAAGATAAATTTAATAATTTAAAACAAACAGTTTCAAATACAGCACAAATGCTTGTCGGCAATGTTACAAATGCTGTCGGGCAGGAAGAAGAATTTTCAGAGTTCGTTCTTGACGATATGGAAGACGTTCTGATTAGTGCTGATTTAGGTGTCGGTTATGCAGCAGAACTGGTCGACAAGTTAAGAAATCAAACAAAAATTAAACCTGCCGATGTAAAAAAATATCTTAAAGATGAATTTTCAAAAACACTTAAAGATGCTGGCAGTACAGAAATAAACATTCAGGACGGCTTAAACATCTACTTTATATGCGGGGTTAACGGTGTAGGTAAGACTACTCTTATCGGCAAACTTGCTTATAAATTTAGAAACAGCGGCAAAAGAGTTTTAATTGCAGCAGGCGATACTTTCCGCGCAGCAGCGGAAGAGCAGCTTGACATCTGGTCAAAACGTGCAGGGGCTTCTATTGTAAGACGCGACAAGGCTGATCCTGCCTCCGTTGTTTATGAAGCCATTGAAAAAGCTAAAGCCGAAAATTTTGACATAGTTTTAGTCGATACTGCAGGACGCCTGCAAAACAAATTCAACCTTATGGAAGAACTAAAAAAAATAAAATCCGTTATTGATAAAAAAGCACCGGAAGCTTTGCGCGAATGCATGCTGGTACTTGATGCCAATACCGGTCAGAACGGGCTGCAGCAGGCAAAAGTTTTTTCAGAGGCTGTTAATCTTACCTCAGTTGCACTGACAAAACTTGACGGTTCGGCAAAAGGCGCAATAGTTCTTGCAGTGGCAAAAGAAATGAAGCTTCCGGTAAAACTTATCGGCGTAGGCGAGAAAATGGAAGATTTGAAAGAGTTTAATCCGGATGAATTTATTGAAGCATTGTTTGAATAAAGGATAAGACGTGAAGAAAGATTATAAAATATTGAAGTCACAAAAAACAAAACTGGGAAATACAATTGAATTAATTTCCCCTTCACTCTTCACTCTTCACTCTGCACTTATTATCGGCGTTTTCCATGGTGACGAACCTCAGGGAAAATACTTAATTGAAGACTATCTAAACAAATATATTTCCTCCTCCTCGGAATCTTGCAAACCTGCCGAGGATACAGTGTGCAGCTATACCGGTTTAAATGCGGGCGAAGCTATTTCTAGGAGTGGAACGCTGTTTATCCCATGCCTGAACCCCGACGGATTGCAGCTCGGGCAAAGGACTAACGCCAACGGAGTTGATTTAAACAGAAATTTTCCGGCAAAAAACTGGAAATTAACAGAAAAAAACGAGTTTTTTGGCGGTGAAAGTCCTGCAAGCGAAATTGAAACACAATTTCTTGTTGATATTATTGAAGAATATGAACCGGAGCTGATATTAACGCTCCATGCCCCCTTCAAAGTCGTAAACTACGACGGTCCGGCAAAAGAGATATCCGAAAAAATTTCTGAAATAATCCATTATCCGGTAGAAGGAAATATAGGCTATCCAACTCCGGGAAGTTTCGGCACGTATGCAGGCATAGAAAGACAGATTCCGACAATAACCCTTGAGCTTGACGAAACCTGTCCCGTAAAAGATTTAATAAAACCTGTTCATAAAATTTTTGATTTACTAGCTTAAATAATATTACCCCAGAAACGATCCCAACTTGTTCTGTCTTCATCCGGACGGAAATGTGCTCCTTCAATCAACAAAGAATCGCCAGCCGGTACTTCTGCTTTATCATAGTTGTTATATCGGACACAATTGTCCAGATCAAATATTTTTTTAGGTTTGTATTTACCTTTTATATCGTTAGTGTTTGACAGAGAGCCAGCAGGAATTTGAAAATCACGTCTGACTTCACCCAGTTCTTTTTCGGTTTTTAAAGTTACTATAACATTTCCGTTTTTATCAACTTTAAAGGAATAATCCTCATCATATCCGTATTCTTTAGCTTTTTGAACTTGTGATTTGGATGTTTCAATTTTCTGTTGTAATTTTTCTTTCTTTTCCTGCTGCCACTTCTGCTCAAAAAGTTCAGCTTTATACTCTTCATAAGCTTTCAGCTGCTTGCTGTCAATCGCATTTATTTGCAGTTTTTGACCCAATTTTAAATTATCAGGATTTTTCAACCCGTTTAATTTTATAATATCCGATACTGTAGTATTATATTTTGCAGCAAGATAACCTAAACTTTGCCCCTCTCCAACAGTAATCGTTATTCTTTGCGGTTTCGGTTTCGGAACTGGTTTAATGGATTGCTGCCCGACGTCATTTTCTTTTGTATGAATTGAATTAGGTTTTGATTTTTTCTGTGTCTTAGAAGTGTTTGTACCTGCATTTGCAGATGAATAAGAATTTGCACCTACAGCTGATGTTTTTTCAACCATGATATATCTCCTTTTTAATATAACTATTACGTATATATTTATTAAATATTTTTAATATACAAAATTGCCCGTTATTTTAACTTTGTTTACATTAGTTAACATATAATATGTTTTTGTTGTAAAATTAAAAAAAAGAGGGATATTTCTATGAAATTACATAATTCTTATACAAACAAGGTTGAAGAATTTGTTCCGATTGACGGAAACAAGGTTAAGATGTATGTGTGCGGTCCTACGGTGTATGATTTCGCGCATCTGGGGCATGCAAGATGCTATATAACATGGGATGTTTTATACAGATATTTGAAGTTTAAGGGTTATGATGTTACATATTGCCGTAACGTCACCGATGTTGACGACAAAATTCTCAAAAAAGCGGAAAAAGAAGGGAAAACTCCCGAAGAAGTTTCACAGTACTGGTATAAACAGTTCGAAAATTCAATGAAGGCTCTAAATACCTTAAAGCCGGATATTGAACCGTTTGCGACAAAAACTTTAGGCGAAATGATTGGAATGGTAAAGGAATTAATCAACAAAGGCTTTGCCTATGAAGCAGACGGAGATGTTTATTTCAGGGTAAAAAAATTCCCGCAGTACGGTGCGCTTTCAAAACAGCCGATTGATCAGCTTGAAAGCGGCGCAAGAATAGAGGTTGGAGAACACAAAGAAGATCCGCTTGATTTTGCGCTGTGGAAAAAAGATGAAAAATTCGGATACAAATCACCGTGGGGTGTAGGACGTCCCGGCTGGCACATTGAATGTTCCGCAATGAGCAGAAAATATTTAGGTAAAACAATTGATATACACGCCGGCGGAGCTGATTTGATTTTCCCTCACCACGAAAACGAAATTGCACAATCAGAATGCGCAAACGGCTGTAAATTCGTAAATTACTGGCTTCATAACGGTTTTGTAACAATTAATAAAGAAAAAATGTCAAAATCTCTCGGCAATTTCTTAACAATAGACGAGCTTTTGAAAAAATACGATTCCAATACAATACGATTTTTTATTCTGACAAACCACTACAGAATGCCTGTTGAATTTTCTGATGAAGCTCTTTCGTCCGCTCAGGCAGGCGTTAAAAGAATGCTTAATGCAAAACGCACAAAAATCAATGAAGATTTAGATATAACTAAAACTGATGAATATAAAACATTTGTGGAGGCCATGGATGATGATTTAAATACGTCAAAGGCTCTTGCGGTATTGTTTGAACTTACAAACAAAGCAAATAAAAACGATAAAGACGCATTTACAATTCTCTATAAATTAGCTTCCACACTCGGCTTTACCTTTGAAAAAGCAACACTTTCTGAAGATGAATTGAAAAATGCGGTTAAACATGTTTCAGAAAAACTTGGCAAAGACTTTAATTCAATGGAAGAATTAATAGCCTACAGAAAAGCAGCACGAGACGCAAAAAATTGGGACATTTCAGACAAAATCAGAAATGCGCTTGATGAAGTTAATATTGTCCTGAAGGATTCCAAAGAAGGCACAACATGGGAAGTAAAATAGTCAAGATGCAAAGATACAAAGATGCTAAGACGCAAAGGTCTTTTCCTAAAATGGAACACTTTCTTGCCTCTATACCTATATTAGTTATATTTTTATTTACTTCGCCGGGTCAGGCGCAGATAATGCCGAATATTCCGGAGGCAACACTTGCAGCAGCAAGACAAGCAGTCGTTAACAAAAATGTTCCCTCATCAGAGGTTATAAGAGTTGGTATAGGAACTCAGAATTTCGGCACTTACCAGTATAAGAACATAACAATTTTCGGCACAGGTGACACGCAAATTTATGATAATAAACTTCTTATAGGCAATTATGAACCTAATCAAGAGATTTCAATCTCATATAAAGACGGTAAATTCAGCATATACACACCAGGAAATATTTTTCCTGAAGAAGTAGACGGTCCAGTTCAGATAACAAGCAATTTCGGACTTTTAGGTGTTTCAGGATTAAAAAGGGCAGGCAAACAGGCGCTTTATCACGGAGCGTTTGAGCTTACACCAAACAGCAACGGTACATTCAATCTTGTCAATATGATAGAGGTTGAAGATTATCTGAAAGGCGTTGTGCCAAACGAAATGCCCGTCCGTTTCGGACTTGAGGCACTCAAAGCACAAACCGTTGCGGCAAGAAATTATGCTCTTTCTCCTCGTATTAAATCGTCCCCTAATTACGATCTTGTAGACAGCGTTGCAAGTCAGGTTTATTTTGGAGCGAATACAGAAAAAGAACTTTCAAACCAGGCTGTTGAAGAAACAGAAGGAATTGTTGCAATATACGATTGGGATTTAATTCTTGCACAGTATTCATCAACTGCAGGCGGATATACGGAAAGTTTTTCAAACGCATTTTCAGATCCGAAAACAAAAGAATTTCCATCACACGAAAAGCCGTATCTAAAGGCTAAACCTGATATTATCGGACAAACCGCACTAAATAAAGAAGAAGATGCCGCAAACTATTACAAATCCAAGCCTGATGCTTATGATATCCGCTCGCCTTATTTCAGATGGGAGCGTGAATGGAGCGCGGAAGAATTGAAAAATGCGCTTGAAACTACACTCGTTTCACAGTCAGCAACAGGATTTGTACATCCTGCATTCAAAAAGGGCGATAAGCTTGATAATCTTGTTGAATTAAAAGTCATAAGACGCGGAGATTCCGGTAAAATCATTGAAATGGAAGTTATTACCCGCTCGCAAAAATATAAAATATTTAAAGAACTGGTTGTCAGACGTCTTTTAACTAAAGACGGCAAGGCTCTGCCAAGCGCAAATGTCGTATTTGATAATATTCAGGATGAATACGGGAATTTAATATCAGTCCACGCTTACGGCGGCGGCTTCGGGCACGGAGTCGGCATGAGCCAGTACGGTGCCGGATTTATGGGTTCCGAAATGCATATTCCATATGACAAAATTCTCCAGCACTACTATACAGGGGTAACTCTTTCCACAAAACCCGTTATTGTCTCAACAGATACCGGACAGCAAAGCGTAACCCAGCATTTTTATGCAAAAGATAAAAAAGCAAAAATAATCATTGACAACAAATTCGGCGTAAATAATTTAACCGTTGATATTAACGGAGTTAAACAATCCTTTGAACTGCCAAAAGAAATGCTTGGTTTCAAAAGGTATTCAGAAATTGATATTTCCAAATACATAAAAAAGGGACGGAATACAATCACATTTACATCTCCGGAATTTTTCGAAAGTTCGGCAAGGAAGGGTGTAAGATTGTATGTGGAACTGGTACCTAAAAGAGAATACGGCTGGATTGACTAAGTAAGAATACACACCTCTCCCATGGGGAGAGGGCAGGGTACGTTAGCGGACAAAAATTTACGTACCCGGGTGAGGGTAATAATGAACGAAAGTACAAAAGTTAAAGGTGATGAAAAGGCAACAAGCGTCTTAAAAGCCGCATGGATAATCGCTGTAGTTACAATAATAAGCAAGCTTATAGGATTTATAAGAGATATTGTTATCGCAAACTATTATGGCGCAACTTTAGTTTCGGATGCATATTACTATGCTTATCAAATTCCGTCTCTTTCTTTAATTTTACTGGGGGGTGTGGGCGGACCCTTTCACAGCGCAACTGTTGCGGTATTTTCAAAACTTATTCCTAATTTAAGAGAAAAACCTGCAGAAGATGTTAACAAATTATATTCAACATTTATGACAGCTACCACAATATTTTTCCTTATACTTTCTGTCATAATGTTTGTATTTCCGCGCCAGATAATGGGACTGATTATTTCAAACGGTTCCTCAGATATGATTAGTCTTGCGGCTGAACATTTAAAAATTATGACCCCGCTTTTGATTATCGGTGGAATTGTCGGAATTTACTACGGCATATTGATTATATATAAACAGTTTATGCTCCCGAATTTGTCGCCTATTATAATGAGTGCGGCAATTATCGGTGTAATAATGGCTGTTCCCGATGACAGCAAAGGATATGCACTTGCGTGGGCGACAGCAATAGGTGCGATATTACAGCTTGTTATCCAGTATCCGAATGTGAGAAGACTCGGGTTTAAGTGGAAACCTGATTTTCATTTTACAAATAATTCAAATTTTAAAGAAATTACGGAACTTTTATTCCCTGCGGTTTTGAGTTCAACTGTCGGACAAATCCATATTTATGTAGACATGTTTTTTACATCATCAATTTCAGAAGGCGCGTGGACTGCAATCGGTTATGCAAACAGAGTTTTCCAATTCCCTGTCGGAATTCTGGTTACTGCATTTCTCGTTCCATTGTTCCCAATTTTTTCAAGACTTGTTGCGGAAAAAAATTTAGAAGGGATTAAAACATATTTTAACAAAGGGGTCGGAGTTCTTTTCTTCGCGGCAATCCCGATTATTATAGGAATATTGACCGTCGGAACTGACGCTGTAAGACTTGTTTTTGAACGCGGCGCGTTTGACGAAAATGCAACATTTATGGTAACTGAAGCGCTATGGTTTTTGTCTGTTTCAATTTTGCCTTACGTTTTCAGAGATTCAATAACAAGAGTTTACTATTCCTTTAATGATTCCAAAACACCCTTCGTTGTTGCTTTTTCGTCAATCGTTTTAAAATATTTTCTTAACGTAATATTCATAAGCAAAATGCACATGGGAATAGGTGGAATTACTTTATCTACATCACTTGTAACTTTATTCAATGCCTGTGTTTTAGGAGCTTTGATTTATAAAAAGGTGAGAATGGATTACAAATCTCTATTTACAAACCTTTTAAAAATGTGTGTTGCAGGAATTATAACAATTGCGGTATGCCTAGGCACTGCTGTGTGCTTTGACAAATTCATAGAACTTCCGAAGATGTTATTTGAAATAACCAAAATTACATCAGTCGGCATAATTTGTGTTGTAATCTATACAGGCCTGAATCTTCTATTAAAAATGGAATACGCTGAAGAATTAAGCTCAAGATTGATTAATAAAATAAAACATTCGTCACCCTGAACTTGTTTCAGGGTCTGATTGAGATCCCGAAATAAATTCGGGATGACATGAGAGTTAACGTTTATGAATGAAAAATATGCATACATATACATATTAACAAATAAAAATAATAATGTACTTTATATAGGAGTTACTTCAGACTTAAAAAAAAGGATTTGGGAACACAAAAACAAAGTAGTTGACGGATTTACAAAAAAATATAATCTTGATAAACTTGTCTATTTTGAAGCAGGTGAAAATATAGAAAATGCAATAGAAAGAGAAAAACAGCTCAAAAACTGGCACAGGGAATGGAAATTAAGTCTTATAAAAACTCAAAACCCTGAGTTTAAAGATTTATATTATGATATTCTGTAATGTTTATGTCGAAAAAGTCATTCTGAACTTGTTTCAGAATCTTGTGGAGATCCTGAAATAAATTCAGGATGACATAAACATTACAGAATATCATTTTTGCATTATAATTAAACCATGCTTATACAAAACACTGAAAAAATTAAAGAAGTACTTGAAAATGACGGAGTAATAGCTTATGTAACCGATACTGTATGGGGTTTGGGGTGTCTGCCGTCATCTGAAAAAGCAGTAAAAAAAATTTATGAAATAAAAAAACGCGAGGCGCAAAAACCTTTAATTTTAATGTCAAATGAGACCTATAATCTGCTTGAATACGTAAAACCGATACCTAAAATCGGCTGCCGTCTGATAAAAAAATATTTTCCGGGTGCCTTAACCCTTGTGGTTGAAAAATCGGATAAAACACCTTATTATATGACTTCAAACATGGAAACAGTCGGGATAAGAGTTCCTGACAATGAAGTTTTCAAGGAAATCTGCGAAATTGCCCCGGGTCATGTTCTTGCAACAACAAGCGCAAACCTTTCTCACCAGCCGTCTGCAAAAACATACGAACAAGCATTAGAAAATATGCAAGGACTTGCTGATTTAATAATTCCTGATTACGGTCATATATGCAAGGGGCTTGAATCAACTGTATGCGGAGTATTCACAGATGAACTGAAAATTTTTCGTCAGGGCGCAATAACAGTTGAACTATAATAATTCCGAGGCTCTGTATGAACTTCTGACAAGCGGGCCTATTTGATAATGTTTTATCCCTAGTTGTTCGGCAATAGCTTTCAATTTTTCATATTCATCGGGTGTATAGTATTTTGAAACCTCAAGATGAGCTTTTGAAGGCTGAATATACTGACCTATTGTTACAATATCACAGCCTGAGGATTTTAAATCAACAAGAGTTTCTTCTATATCTTCAAAAGTTTCGCCCAACCCTATCATCAAACCTGATTTTGTTATAATATTGCTGTTATCTTTCACATATTTTAATACATCAAGCGAGCAGTCGTAATTTCCCTGCGGGCGTGCTGTTCTAAATATTTTTCTTACCGTTTCAATATTGTGATTAAAAACATCAGGATGAGCCTTAATTATTGTATCAAGAGAATTTTTATTCCCCTTAAAATCAGGAGTCAAAATTTCAATTTTTATATCAGGTGAAATTTTTCTGATTTCACAAATACAATTTGCAAAATGCTCTGCCCCGCCGTCAGGCAGATCATCACGCGTAACTGATGTTATCACAGCATATTTAAGTCCGAGATCTTTAACAGCCTCTGCAATATGCAGCGGTTCATTCCCGTCAAGAGGTTCCGGCTTTGAACAGGTAATATTGCAATAACGGCAATTACGGGTGCAGTTATTTCCCATAATCAAAAAAGTTGCCGTATTTTTCGTATAACATTCATTTTTATTCGGGCATCGCGCGTTTTCGCAAACCGTATTCAAACACTTTGATTTTAAAATTCTTCTGACCGTTCGCGTTTTATCAGTATCAATAATTGGTCGTTTTAAATAATCCGGAAGTCTTTTGTGCATATTTTAATCGTAATACCAAAAATATAACCTTGCAAGGTTATATTAAAATTTATGCTTGCCGTTAAAAATGTCATCTCTGAAATAAATTCAGTGCAGGCTCTGAACTTGTTTGACTGCTTTTGCCGAAATCTATGATTTCGTGCAAAATGTCCCAATGCGGGCAGGGTCTTATGAGATGCTGAACTAAATTCAGCATGACGACAAGCATAAATTTTAATAGCAAAAATATTGATTTTTATGACTTATAACGTTATAATATAATTAAGGAATTAAAATCAGGAGAATTTGTATGAAAAATTTGATAACTTTATTTTGTTTATTATGCTTTGCAGGATGCGCTTACGCAGAAGTTTACGAAGTTCCGGGTTCACAGGTAACAACAGAAGAAGAAGTTCAGGTTCAGCCGGATGAAAACGACAAAAAACAAACCGAAACAAAAGTTGAACGTAAAAAAATATTACGTCACAGAGATCTTAACCCGACAAATACTTATTGGAACTTCGGGAAAGTTCCTTTCTGGACAGGAACTATCTAGCACGTGGCGACAGAGAGCGGAGTACATTTGCAAAGTGCTGAATGCACGAATGTAAATTACGGAGGCTCGTTTAATGTCGTCGAGTAAGAAGTGCGAGGCAATTGAACTACTTAAATAAGCATTCAAAAATTCCCTCGGAATATGTCGGATGCGCGAAGCAGACTCGTTTCAAATCTTCTATGCTTAAATTATTCTGCATAGCAATTGTTATTTCCTGAATTAAAGCTGATGCCTCCTTTGATACAATGTGCACGCCGATTACTTTTCCATCCTGCGATAGAATTTTTATAAATCCCTCGGTACAGTTATCACAGTGAGATTTACCTAAAGCAGAAATCAAAAGATTTGCTTTTTTGTATGTTCCTTCTGCCAGATCCTGTTCGCGTTTTCCGACCCACGCAATTTCAGGGCAGCCGTAAACTACCGAGGGCACAAGTTCTTCATCAAACTCAATTCCTGAAATCTCAGCCAAAGCCTGTTTTATAGCAAAATGTGCAAGCTGAATTTTACCGCACGCATCCCCGATACATGCTACACTGTCTGAAATCTTTTGCAGCACACGTCCTGCGGCTAAAAGAACAAGTTCAGGTTCAAGCACATCACCTGATGTTAAATAAACTTTCTTATTTTCAATTTTTTCTACGCTGTTTGAAAGATAAGTTTTTATTTTCTTAGCTTTAAAAATACGCTCAACACGCTTTGAAACCTCAATGTCTGCAACAGGTAAAAGATGTTCGACCATTTCAACAATAGTTACATCAACCTCAAAAGCTGAAAAAATCCTTGCCCACTCGATGCCTATCGCCCCTGAACCTATTATTACAATACTTTCAGGTAATTTTTTTAAATTCAAAATATCATCGGAACTCAATACAAATTCATGGTCAAATCTCAAATTTTCAAAATCTCTGGGCGCCGAACCGGTTGCCGTAATAATTTTTTCGCATTCATAAACTTCTCCGCCGGCTTGTACTAAATACTCCCCTCTACCTATGGGAGAGGGTTGGATTTCGGCTTGAGCCGCGCGAAAGTCAGAAATTCGGGAGAGGGTCGCCTCCGCATTAACTACAACCACTCCAGCATTTTTCAGGGCAAGTTCAAGAGAACGTCTTAATTTTTCAACAATTTTGTCCTTGCGTTCAACAACTTTTTCATAATCAACGGAAAGGTCAGAACATTTTATTCCTAAATCGGCGGAATTTTTCATTTCTTCGTATATCTCTGCCGAATGCAAAATTGCTTTTGTCGGAATACAGCCTTTATTAAGACAAACCCCGCCAATTTTATCTTTTTCAAAAAGGACAACTGACAACCCTTTTGCTCTTGCATGAAATGCTGCTGTATATCCTGCAGGTCCTGCACCTATAATACCTAAGTCAAATTTCATAGAAAATCCCTCCACCGCTTATGCGATCCCCCTCCCTTTACAAGAGAGAGCACAATTTATCTTGTATAAACTCTGGGCAGCCTGACTTTCAAACGGCAGGTTAATTCGTAATTTATCGTACCTAAGATTTTTGCCCAGTTGTCAATTGAATGTTTTTCATCAAGCAATGTTATAATATCGCCGGGCTTTGCATCCACACCGGTTATATCAAACATCATCTGATCCATTGTGATATTTCCGACCTGCGGAACATCTTTTCCGTTCAAATTGCCTGAAATTTTGTTTGAAAGTCCGCGCGGAACTCCGTCAGCATAACCGAGCGGAACTGTTGCAATCTTTCTGTTGCCATGGGCGGTGAATGTATGTCCGTAACTTATCCCTTCGCCGTCATGAGCCTCATGGATATTAACAATACGTGCTTTCAAAGACATAACAGGCTTTAAGTCAGGTCTGCGAATATTGCCGTCTTCGGGCAAATCAGGATATAGCCCGTAAATTCCAATGCCTGCCCTGTACATATTGGAATTCGGCACATCATAGCACATAGCACCTGCTGTATTTAATATGTGAAGAAGCAAGCCTGTTGTATCAATTTGCGAGATTACACTGTTCCACCTGTCAATTTGAATTTGAGTTTTTGTTCTGTTTTCGGCATTGGCGAGATGGGTAAAAACACCGCCGAATTCTAGATAATCAGCTTTTCTTACCTCATTTATAAAACCTGCTGCCACATCTGCTGCAACACCGATTCGGTTCATGCCTGTATCAAGTTTTACATGAACTTTAGGCTTTTTGCCTGTTCTTTCAAAAGCCTGTTTGCACGCAGCCAGATGCTCTTTTGAAAATATTGCGATAATTAAATCAGCCTTGACTGCACTTTCAACAGCCCAAACAGGAACCGCACCAAGAACTAGAATATCGCAGTTTATCTTTGCCTGTCTTAAATCAACACCCTCATCAATTGAGGCAACGCCTAACATATCAGCACCTGAAGCAAGAAGAGTAGGCGCAATCATAACAGACCCGTGTCCGTAAGCATCAGCTTTTACAACCGCCAAAAGTTTTTTGTCTTTCGGAGTATTTTTTCTGATTGAACGCATATTATATGCGATATTTTCAAGATTAATCTCAACCCAGCTGTCTCTGTGAATATTAATATTTGTTTGTCTTACGTTTTTCATAATAACTTTAGTATATTACTAAATTCTCAAAGGAGCAATTATTTTACAACATAAAAATGTTATTGGAATATTTCCCTCTCCCGGGAGAGGGATAAAAGGAGAGGGTTTTGTTATGCGGGAACTGTGCGTCCCCGCACCCCGCACTTAATTTCTTTCTTTTTGTTGCGATGCAAAAAGAAAGAAATTAAGCAAAGAAAGAAAAACACGCTGACCGTTTAATCTGCACTAAATTCAACCTGAGCGGATGAACTCGCTATATATTATGTCATGCTGAACTCGTTTCAGTATCTCTTTACCGCTCAAACAGCATCCGCTTTGCTGCTGTTTCATTAAGTGCAGATTATTGAATGTTACGTGCACTTCGTGCACTGTAATGACTTATCGTCTTATTCACTTATTAACCTATTCACTTCCAATAACATTTTTTATGTTTTTAAATTTTAACAAATTACTTTTTTGTAATATAATTTAGTTATGGACAGACAGGAATTTATTAAAGCAAAACGTATCGTTTTTAAATTCGGAACAAATATTTTAAGGGGAGATGACGGCTATGTATCACTTCCACGCGTATTTTCATTTATTGAAGATTTAGCACGTCTTGCAAGGCAGGGAAAAGAAGTCATCGTAATAACCTCAGGAGCCGTAGGTTTAGGTAAAAAAAGATTAGGTATTGAAAGCACCGAAGGTGTCGCGCTCAAACAGGCATGTGCCGCAATAGGTCAGAGTAAATTAATGTCCATTTATGAAACCGGTTTTGATACTTACGGGCTTATAGCTTCACAAATATTATTAACAGAAGATGATTTTTCTTTAAGGCAAAGATATTTAAGTCTTAGAACAACTCTTAACAAGCTTCTTGAACTCGGAGTTGTACCGATTATCAACCAGAATGATACAGTGTCTACCGTTGAAGTTCATCCGCAATTTGAGCATATGCAGGTTTGTTTTTCCGATAACGACAAACTGTCAGCCCTTGTAGCAAGCGAGCTTGACGCTGATTTGCTTGTAATTCTTTCTGACGTTGACGGTCTGTTTGACAAAAATCCAAAAACAAACTCCGATGCAAAAATTATAAGAACAGTTAAAGAAGTAACGGAAGATATACTTGCACTGGGAACAGACGCCTCAGAAGGCGGCAGAGGCGGGATGCGAACAAAGCTGAAAGCCGCACAGATTGTTACAAGATTCGGCGGAAAAGTTTTAATCGGAAACGGCAAAATCCCTTATGTTATTAAAAAAATCTTTGAAGGTGAAGAAATCGGCACAATGTTTCTTCCTCAAACCGAAAGCCTTCCTGATAAAAAACGATGGATTGGCTATGCCACAAATATCATAGGTCAAATTGTGGTAAATGAAGGCGCCAAAAAAGCCTTAAAAGCACAAAAAAGCCTCCTGCCAATCGGCGTATGCGAGGTTATAAACGAATTCAACAAGGGAGATGTTGTTTCAATCCTTGATGAAAAACACAACGAAATAGCCCGCGGAATAGTAAATTACAGCTCGGATTCATGCCGTAAAGTAATCGGCTGCCACTCTGATAACATTATGGAAATTCTTGGCTTTAAAAACTACGACGCAATAATTACACGCGACAATATTACACTGTTATAACTCTTCCCTCCCTTTGGGAAGGGAATGAGGAAGAGGGTATGAGGGGTAAAAATGGACTTTATACAAATCGCAAAAAACGCAAAAGAAGCTTCTTTAAAAATTGCTGACTTAGCAACAGATATTAAAAATGCGGCATTAATCAAAATTGCCGATGAAATTGAAGCGTCAAAATCAGAAATTTTTGATGCAAATAAAAAAGATTTAGAAGAAGCTGAAACTCTTGTTGAGACAGGGAAACTCAACAAATCAACTTTCAACCGCCTAAAGCTTGATGAAAACAAAATGCGTGATATGGTTCAAGGGATAAGAGATATTGCAAAACTTGAAGATCCTGTTAATAAAAAGCTTCTGGTGCGCGAACTTGACAGCGATTTGACTTTGTATAAAGTTTCATGTCCTATCGGAGTTCTCGGCATAATCTTTGAAGCAAGACCGGATGTTATTGCTCAAATTTCATCACTTGCAATAAAATCAGCCAATGCCGTAATCTTAAAAGGCGGTAAAGAAAGTATTAACACAAACAAAAAAATTCTTACTGTCATAAATTCAGCGCTTGAAAAGGTTGAGAATTTTCCTAAAAACGTTATTCAGCAGGTGTTTACACATGAAGATGTCGCCCAAATGCTCAAGTGTGATAAATATATAAATTTGATTATCCCGAGAGGCGGAAACAAGCTTGTTAAATTTATAAAAGAAAATACAAAAATTCCTGTTCTCGGGCACGCTGACGGTATTTGCCATATATTTGTCGATGAAACGGCTGATCTTGATATGGCAATAAAAATTGTAACTGATGCAAAAACTCAATACCCGAGCGCATGCAATTCAGTTGAAACGCTTTTAATCCATGAAAAATTCCCGTATATAGATAATTTACTTGCGGCACTGCAATTGTCTGAAATTCAGCTTATAGATAACCCCGAAAGCTGGTCGCATGAATACGGAGATAAAATTCTATCTTTCAAAACGGTAAAAAATGTTGATGAAGCAATCGAGCATATAAACACTTACGGTTCGGGGCATACTGACAGTATTATTACAAAAAATACAGAAAATGCAGAAAAATTTATGAATAAAGTTGATTCTGCAGGAGTTTACTTTAACGCTTCAACGCGCTTTGCTGACGGCTTCCGTTACGGCTTCGGAGCAGAAGTCGGGATTTCCACAAACAAAACTCATGCCAGAGGCCCTGTGGGTTTAGACGGCTTAACCATTTATAAATACAAGCTTATCGGCAGCGGCAACATAGTAAAAGATTATGTTGACGGCACAAAATGTTTTCATCATAATGATGTAATTAGCAACACCTGACATGCCTATTCTGCGGCTTTCTGTTCCTGTTTATCTATATCAAAAATACTCTTATCCATTGGAATATTAGTAACATTATTGGCATTTGACTTATTTTCTTTTTTATCATCAATCTTAACACCCGATGCATCGGCAATCTATGTACGCATATTGTCATCCTGTATATAATTTACAAATGCTTTACCTTCCTTTTGGGCTGCAAAAATTGATAAATCTTTATCATTTAACCCGGCTAATCGTGATAAATCTACAGTATCAGTTTTTTTATAATTCTTTTTTCCTGTCAGACGCTGAATTTTTGCCTGCTCAAAATTCGGGTCATATTGAAATAAATCCTTAACTGTAATACTCATAATAACCATCCTTTCATTTATTTTTCATACATAAATAAAAACAAAATGGCTAAAACAATTGACAAATCGGCATCGCATCCTATCCTATCCTATCCTATGAGGATTATATCAAAGGTTTGCAGGTATTTTAAATTTATATTTACATTTCGTTACATATGTTGATTTTTTTGTTTTAATAAGCCCCTCTCCTGTCCTTCGGACACCCTCTCCCTAAAGGGAGAGGGGAGCGTAGCCGCTCCACCTGACATATTGGATTTTGCATAACTTTATAGTCATTGCCTAAGAACGCACCATTCCATCTGACATATCGGATAATTCCCTCCCCGAACGGGGAGGACCAGGGTGGGGTACAACGGAAGAACGGAAGTTTAGAGGGCAAGAGGGCAGGCTAATTTCTTTTAAAGATATGTTGGCATAATTATTCAAAACCTAATTAATGATAACAGCTTAACCTCTTATTTTTCTAGCTTCTTAACTTCTAAATATGTATGACTTCATGACTTCTTAATATTTATTTTTTTGTTATAATAGAAAAGCAGTACGGAGAGGTGTCCGAGTGGTTTAAGGTGCGGATCTCGAAAGTCTGTGAGGGGTAACACTCTCCGTGGGTTCGAATCCCACCCTCTCCGTTTTTTAGTACGCATGGAAAGAATTAGTGCAGATAAGATTTTGAAAACCCGCCTGTATTAGTGTAATTTAACGGGACATTTTATCAGAACGCATAAAAAGATTATTCGGCAAAGTTGGCTTTGTGTTTGAGTTTTAGCAGTCGGAAGTAATCGTTTTATATGTTACAAAATGGTCTTTTGATGGTCATCATTGTCCGATTACTGTCCAAGAATTGACTTAAATTTTCTATTTTAAAATCAATGTTATAGTCTATTTCGCCCTCACAATCTAACTTGTACGGCTAAAACGATTATTTGACATTTTAAGTAAATAAAGTCCGGTTACTATAAAAAGTTTTAAATTTTATGCTTCTCTCCCCATTCACATAATGAATATAGTATAGGAATAAGTGATTTCCCTTTTTCCGATAACGAATATTCAACCTTAGGAGGAATTTGCGGATATTCTTTTCTTATGATTAAATCATCCGCTTCAAGTTCTTTTAATACATTACTTAATGTTTTATGTGAAATCATTTTTAAATATTTTTGTAATTGATTAAAGCGAATTACTTTATGTCTATATAGAGCATATAAAATTGTTAGTTTATATTTCCCGCTTATTAGAGATAGAGTATAATTAAATCCAGTTTCTTCAAAACTTTCAACACTATTTATGCAATCTTTTTCTTCTTTTTCCATAAATGGTTCCTTTAAAGTAAGTAGGTTACCTAAATATCCGTACTTGAATAAATTACCGCTAAAGTTTATCATGCTTCTTGTAAAAAGTAAAGGGGGATTATATGAGAGAACAAATAGAAGAATTCAACACAGTTGAGAATTTAGCAAGAAAATTTATTGAAGCTGTTAAAAATGGTAATAGTGAAATTGTAAAACCTTATTTTTATGAAAAGGCAAGCTTCTATGGTCAATTAAATGAAAAAGAATATCAATCAGGTTCAATTCAACTTTTCTACGATACTATAGATAAAATGGGGGCTTGCACAGATGATTATGTCACAAGAGTGGATGTTATTACATTAGAAAAAACCATTGCGGTAGTGAGGGTTATTGAAGATAATTGGCACGGGTATAAATTCACAGATTTATTAATTATGAATAAGATTAACGGTGATTGGAAAATTGTTGCAAAAGTTTATGATACATTATCTTATGGAGAGTAGTGATGAAAGTTCTTTTACTAAATGGTTCACCACATAAACAGGGCTGTACTTATACTGCTTTATGTGAAGTCGCAAATGTATTAAATCAAAAAAATATTGAAACTGAAATATTTTATATTGGAACAAATGCAATTTCTCCTTGCCGAGATTGCAGAGCTTGTGCAAAATTAGGCAAATGTGTTATTAACGATAAAGTGAATGAATTCCTTGATAAAGCTGAAAATGCTGATGGATTTATTTTTGGTTCTCCTGTTCACTATGCAAGTGCCAGCGGTATAATTGTACCTTTTTTAGATAGAGCCTTTTTTGCAGATTCTTTGAGCAATAAAAAGAGGTTTTATCTTAAACCCGGTGCAGCAATAATTTCTGCAAGACGTGCAGGAACAACTGCAACTTTAGACCAATTAAATAAATATTTTTTAGTGTCAGAAATGCCTATTATATCTTCAAGATATTGGAATATGGTTCATGGTTGGACGCCTGAAGATGTTAAAAAAGATGAAGAAGGTCTGCAGACTATGAGAATATTAGGTACAAATATGGCTTGGTTTTTAGAAATGAAAGAATTTTATATTAAATCTAATCACGATTTACCAAATATTGAAAATTATATTTACACAAATTTTATAAAATAAGATATGATGCATTAAGTCTAAAAGCAAAGATATAAGTGCCTTGCGTATTCAGATATTGAAAATTCCACGGAATTAATAGCCCGTGGAATTTTTAGTTTTCACATTTTACTTTACAGTTTGTAAGATGCTACCTTTTGAATTAGATTATTTCTTCGAATAAAATGATTATTTGAAATTTAATTTTGGGTCAGAAGTGATTTTTATAAACTGGAAAAGTTCACTGTGTATATTTAAGGAGAATTAATCAAATATTTATTCTCAAATAAATAAAGTTAACATTTCTAAATTAAGTGTAAAAAATAGAAATTTTTAATATAATATCCTATTAAGGAGTATAGTAATATTAAAAAATGCAAAATTACTGTTTTGAAAAAGCACTTTGATAAAGAACTTTCACAACAATATGGTGTAGATGGTTTAACAGCTTGTCCAATGTTAAAAGAAGGACAAGAATTTTACGCAGATTGGGAATGTCCCGAAGGATTTTGTAATGAAGCGTGGAAAGCTATTTATCAATATGTATTTGCACTTTCTCACGGAATTGAAGATGTTTTTTATTATGGAGATTGGATTAAAGAAAAAGGAGTTGCTATTGTAAGTTGCAACGATGGATTAAGACCGGTAATCTTCAAAATAGAAGCTACTGATATTGATTCTAAACCTAATAATAATTAATATCTTTTGTATTTTTATCTGTACACATACAACGATTATATTTGACATTTTAAGTAAATAAAGTCCGGTTCGTATATTGAATAAAATTATGTCCTAATGATACAAAAGAAAGAAAAAAGAAACACCTTTCCGACTTCAGAGTTAATCTGTATGTATGGACGAATATATAAATATTAACAAAATCGCAGAATTAAAAGGCTTAAAAAGTACCCGTGCTATCAGACTTGCAATTAACCAAGGTAAATATATTGCAAGAGAAATTGAAGTAAGAGGCGGAAAATCATATGAAATTCTTTATTCTTCATTAGAGTCTGATATACAAGATAGATTAGATGAAGAAGAATTAAAAACAACATCAATTGTTCCGTTTGAAAATAAGGTGAATTTTGTGTCCGAAAATGCAAGATTAACAGCACTTGCACGAGTGGATATAGTAACTGCCTTGTATAATATTCGTAAAAAATATTCGACTAAAAAAGAGGCTGATTCAGTATTTTTAGATTTATATAACAGTGGAATGTATTTACCACAAATATATAAGTTTGTTGGTTCAATTTCGATAGGTACACTCCATCGTTGGGTAAAGATGTTTGAAAATTATGGAATGGACGGGCTTCTACGAAAACGTAAAACTAATCAACAAGGTGAATATAATACGATTTTGAATGAGGAAATGAAACAGATATTTTTGAAATATTTGTTACACCCAAATAAATTTAGTATCGGAAAAGCTATAAATTTAACAAAACATATTCTAGAAAAGCGAGGATATGAAAATATTCCTTGTAATCTAACATTCAGAAGATTTGCGGAGAATTTTAAGAAAAACAATTATTCAAAGTGGGTTTTATTTAGAGAAGGTGAAAAAGCATATCACGATAAAATTGAACCGTATATAGAACGAGATATTTCTAAAATTGAAGTAGGAGATGTTTTGATAGCTGACGGACATGTTCTTAATTTTCAAATAATCAATCCATTTACAGGAAAGCCGACCAGAGCAACTTTGGTCGGCTTTTTAGATTGGAAATCAACAGCATTAGTCGGATATGAAATTATGATGAGTGAGAATACTCAATGCATAGCAAGTGCATTAAGAAATTCTATTTTAAATCTCGGTCTGATTCCAAAGGTAGTTTATCAAGATAACGGGAAAGCTTTTAAAGCAAAATATTTTCAAAATATAGATTTTGACGAAGCGGGATTTAATGGGATTTATACAAAACTTGGAATAAAATCAGTTTTTGCAAAACCATATAATGCAAGAGCAAAAGTTATTGAAAGATTCTTTCTTGAATTTCAAGAAGAGTTTGAAAAAATGATGACAAGTTATATAGGGACAAGTATTGAAAATAAACCTGCTTGGATGAAACGAGGAGAAAAATTGCATAGAGAGATGCATAATAAGTTAACAAAAAACTATATTTCAACAATTCAGGAGACAATAAAATTTATAGATTGCTGGCTCGATTACCATAATTCAAAACCTTGTCCGAACGCTCCTCAAATATCAATTAAACAATGTTTAAACAGTGTTCAAAAACAAGAAATCGATAAGAATATCTTAAATGATTTAATGATGAAAACTGAGGCAAGGACAATAAATAAACATGGAATAACGTTTCTAGGAATGCATTATAGGAGTGATTATTTATTGGATTTAAGAGAAAAAGTGTTTATAAAATACAGTTTGTTTGACCTTTCAAAAGTCCTTGTGTATTCAATAAAAGGTGAATTTTTATGTATCGCAAGACAAGTTGAAAAAGTTCATCCAATGGCAAATCATTTAGGAACAGTAAAAGATATGGAACAATTTAAGCAACAAATACAAAAACAGCAACGCAGATTTAAGAGAGTTAAAAAAGAGTTCTTAAAGTATTTTCCTAAAGAAAAAGCAGAAGCTATAGAGATTGAACAGGAAGAAGTTATTGAAATTGAAAAATTTGAACAGACTAAAACACCATTAAAACGCAAATTAAACTTTCGGGAACGTCAAATGAAGGATCCAGTATTTAACGCTGATTATGAAAAATATGAATGGTTAATGAAATACGGTTGTACCAATCCTGAACAAAGAAAGTGGCTTGAGGGGTATTTAAATAGTGATGAGTATGCCAATTTATACGCAGATTGCGAACATAATGAAAAAAATGTATTTGACCAAGAAGGAGTATAAAGATGAATAAAGTATTTGTAAAAACAAAGAACGTCAAAAACTTTGTATCATTAATGGAGGAGGTAAAACAACTACCTAATAATATACCTAAAATTATTCTTGTTTATGGAGAATATGGACTCGGAAAATCAGAAACTATAAAGTGGTGGACTTTTAAAAATGATTGCATATATGTAAGAGCAAACCAAGGTATGACAAGTCGGTGGCTGTTATCTGAAATTGCAGAAGAATTAGGAGAAGAACCGTTTTGGCATATTCAGGAAACTTTTAATTTAATAGAGAAGAAACTTAAAGCAAATCCAAAACCTATAATAATTGACGAAGTAGATTACTTGCTTGAAAGAAATACAATAGAAACACTGAGAGATTTGTATGATACAACTTCTTGTCCTTTAGTGCTTGTTGGAATGGGCAACATTGATAAAAAACTTTCAAGATATCCTCATATTATAGACAGGATTTATAAGTCATTTAAGTTTGAACGATATGATTTTGAAGATGTGAAACAGATCTTGAATGAATTAACGCAAATCCCTTTTACACCTGATGGTATAGAATATCTTGCAACAAGAGTTAACCAATTTAGACAAATTGTTAAATTGATAAATAAAATAGAAAAACTTGCGATTACAAATCAATTAAAACAGATTGATGAAAATATTTTAAGGAAATTATTATATGGAAGATCAAATATTGAAACTTTGCAAAAGGCTCAACAAATTTACGCTTGAAAAATTAGAAATTTTATCAGAAATCCCTAAAGCAGAACTTTTGCCGATATTGTCAAAATTTGTTGATGAAAATAAATTAATAAAGCAAGAAAATGAATATTTGTTTCAAAAAAGTAAACTTTCAGTTCAAAAATATTCTATATTTAAAACATACCCTGCAATAATAAATGATATTGTATTAAGGTGTTTTTGTGAAAACATAAATTCGATAAAAGCATCTAATATTGCAAATATTGGTGAAAACCAAATTCAAAGCTTTTATACAATATTCAGAACTTTAATTTACCAAAAGCAAAAACAAAAATTAGATTTTTACTATTTAAAATCTCCACAAAAAGCACGTCATAGAAAGTTTTTTAATCAAGAAGTATATTTATACTTATACTGCAATCAAATTTTTGTATCTGAAAATCTTTTAAAATCATCTGAGGATAAAACCTTTTCTAAAGACCAAAAAGCAAAGTTTACAACTATTTATTGCTATCTTTCAAGAAATTTAACACATAATAAAATGGCTACTAATTTGAACTATAAAATAGCAGAAACCTTATGGCGAAGAAAAAGAGAGTTTAAGGATTTGTATTATGACTTAAAACTATTAGCCGGATTTTAGTAATAGAACTTCATAAACTTTTCCCCGATTTTATTTTTGGGTTGTATTCCTTTGACAACGAGTATTTTGGAGTGTTTATACTTATTTCTTGAAAATATTTTTTTAAGTATAGAGTGGATTTTGAAGCTTACCTGCGGGGAAATTTCCCCGACCACAAAATGTTACCTATTTATTATTCTGTAGAAGTAAATATAATAAAATTTGGTAGCTATTATATACAAATACAAATTTCGTCAAGACCACTTCATATTTCTTCGTAAAAAACAGGACAAATATTTGTCTTTTTTATAAAGCAGATAGATAAAGTGTTTGAGGTGAATATTGTAAAAATAGCATTTTTAAAAAATCTTATTATTACTGCATTTTAGCTTTTAAAATTGTCACAAATTTTATGTCGGAATGTTAAGTGGGCTTTAAAAGAGATTTTAATAACGCTAAAATAAGGATATTTATGAAAGAAAATAAAGACAAAACAAATATATGGTTAGATATAGAAAAATCTGCTGAAATTTTAGGACTTAGCATCCAAACTCTTAAAAAGCAATGTAGGAGAGGTTACTATACTTTTAAAATTATCAGACGAGGAAAAAGAACTCATTACTTTCTTCTTTTAAAATCTTTGCCTGATTTTGCACAAGATAAGTATCTTAAAGAAGATGTTATAAATACTAAATATTCAGAAGCTCCTGATTGGGCAAAAGCACAGGCTGAAAAATATTTACCAATAATAAATGCATCAAAAGGATTAAGGGGAGAGGCTTTAAAAGATTTTATAGATAAGTGGAATTTAGAACATGAAAAGTGGTTAAACACATCCTATTCTTCTGTTATAAAAATGCGAAGAAGATTCTTTCGGTATGGATTGAGCGGCTTGTTATCACAGCACGGCAAACATTTATCAGGCTCCACTGTTCCTGATAATTTCTTTGAGTACTTTAAAAATTTGTATTTAGTTGAAGGAGCACCATCTATAAGAACTTGTTGGGATTTAACTCTTGGTTATGCCATCAGAATGTTTGATGCAAAAAGAGAAACATTTCCAAGTTATATGGCTTTTAAACGGCGATTAGATAAAGAAATTCCAAAACAAAGTATTTATCTTGCACGAATGGGCGAAACAGCTTGGAATAGAAAATATGGCGGATATATAGAAAGAGATTATTCAAATATTTTATGTAATGAGGTCTGGGTATCAGATCACGCTCAAATTGATGTTGCCTGTTTTGATTCAGATAATAAAGTTGTTTTTCCTTGGGTTACAGTGTGGCGTGATTATAAATCAGGAAAATGGCTCGGTTGGATTTTACAAACAGGAAATCCAAATTCTGATTATATTTTCCAATCTTTTTACTATGCTGCTGAAAAGTATGGACTGCCTAAAGATGTTATCATTGATAATGGTAAAGATTACCGTTCAATGGATTTTGCAGGTGGTCGTCGAAGTATAAAAATTTCAACCAACAAAACAAAAACTCAGTCTATGTTGGCAGAATTGGATATAGAAGTCCATTTTGCTCTGCCTTATAATGCTCAGACTAAACCTGTTGAAAGGGATTTTTTGAAGATAAAGGAAATCCTTTCAAAACATTTTATAGGTTATAGAGGGGGTAATGTTGTCGAAAGACCTCAAAAGCTCGCAAAAGAAATTAAATCCGGAAAAATTATGAAATTTAAAGATTTCAAACTCCTTTTTGATAAATATATTTTAGATATTTTAAATAAAAGACCTTCTCAAGGAAAAACTTTAAACGGGTTATGTCCGGATGAACTTTTCTATTCTGAATTTAAAGAAAAAATTACAACTACAAAAGATGCTCTAAAACTATTTTGTATGAGAACTTCAAAAGATTTTACAATCAGAAGAAACGGAATAAAAGATACAACTCTTGGGATAACTTATTGGGCTGATTGGATGATTTCAAAAATGGGCTTGAGAGTATATTTACGCAGAGATATAGAAGATTACAAAAAAGCTTGGGCATTCAGATGCGATAATGATGAATTTATAGGAACAGTGAATGCTGTAAAAGCTGTTGCTGCATTACATGCAGATAAAGTATCTAAAGAAGAGTTTAAAGAGGCTATGTCTATTAAAAAACGCAATAGCAAAGTCGCCAAGGCTTATATTAAACAAACTCTTACAATATCTCCTGAAGAACAATATGAAAATTACAAAGCTGCTTATAACAGTGCCCAAAAAGATTTAAATACAGATGTTAAAGTTTCAAAGATTGCAAATACAAATATGGATAAAGCAGTAAGGAAAAAGAAAGAGCAAGATGATTTTGGAAAATTTGATTTATCAATATTTTTGCAAGAAGAACCTAAACCAAAAGAAACCTTATACCTTTATGAAACCGATAAAATATTAGCAGAACGAAATAAAAAGTATATTAACTAAGAGGAAAAAGTGAAAAAAGATAAGTATTATGCTATTGCAAAAAATATGTATGTTGAAAAATTTATTACAGTTGCTGAAATTGCAAGAAGAATAGGAGTACACGAAAGAACTATAAAACGTTGGAAAAAAGAGGGAGATTGGTCTGGTAAAAGAAAAGAATTTATTGAACATTTTAGTCTTTCCAAAGAAGATACGTTTATGCAAGCCAAATATATGCTTCAAAGTTTTAATGTTGATCTACAGAATAATCACAACATAGAGCCTTCAAGAATATATAAATTTACAAACTTACTTGAAAGTGTTGTAAGAAAAGAAAAAGAACCGATGAATATTGAAAGTTTTATTCGAACAATAGAAAAAAGGACAAATATAGATAAAGACATTATTGATAAAATTGTGGATAATTTGACGGATAGTGATTAATTATCTATAGCTTTTCAATATACCAAGTAGAATTTCCAAAGTGATTAAAATTCCATTGTAATTGGAAGTAGAAATTGTATTCCATAGAGTTATCATCTTTAAAGTTATAAGGATACTTATTTAACTGTGTTCTGCGATAACTTTCAAAAGCAGTCCTAATTTCTTTTGCAAACCTTTTTCTAAATTCAGGATATGTTATTTCTAAGGTTTCTCTTGTTAGTTTATTTTTCAAAATCATCTTCAAATCCTCTTATGTTATCAAGCTCTATATTGTATCTTTTGCCTTGTTTATCAACACAAGTCGCATAATCTATCTCTGCATCGGCAAACTTGTTTTTCCAAATACAAATCAGCAACCCGATTTCTTGTGTTTTTAAATTCAAAACTTTTGTTCCATAAAGTGCATAGTCTTTTTCTGTCATCATTCTTTCCTTTCAAGTATTAAATTTGAATAGATATCCTCGGGCTTTTGTGGGTCTATTAAAAACTCTTTCATAAACACAAATCTTTCTCCGCAAGTGTTTTCACAAATTACAGTGTCAAAGTTATAGAATCTGATTACTTTGTAATACTCACTATCATAGTTTTCAAAGCCTTTAATCTTTTTTAGTTTGTATTTTTTACCTGTTTCAATCATTGCTACCTCATATCAGCAATAGCATTAATCGCTCTATGCGAGTTAAATATCAAGTCAATTCTTGGAAAACGAATCATTTAGACATAAAAAGTATTTTAATAATGTAAATTATATAAAAAGCGTATAACAGGCTTTTTAAACGAAGTTTTTAAGTAATGTATAATTTCCTATCTCTTATGAGTATAAAATTCAATACAGCGCTTTTTGAACACTTTTTGAACGGTATTAAAATCTTATTTGAATATTACCTTCAGGATAATTTATAAAATAAGCGTTTACTGTATCAGTATCTCGTTTTAAATTTTCGACGATTGGAGTAAGATTGTACAGCTCTTCAATTTCTTGTTGAGTCCTGCAAAAATAATCAATTACAGTAGCTGTGTTATAAATTCGTTCAGCTAATTTTTCTAACTTTCTAAAATCTTTTTGTTTAATCCTATATTTCTTATTTTTACTCATACGACCTCCTTTTTCAGGTGTCGTATTCATCACTTAAATATCAAAATAATGCAAGTATTAAATAATTGTCTGATATATAATACGAATATGGAAGAAAACTCTGTACGTGATAGATTTAAAGAAATATTGGACAGTACTGTTATTAGGAACTATGATAGTCCTGATGAAAATAATGCAAAAATAAAAGATTTTTGTCAAAAAGTCCAAGAACTGAAACCAAAACGTTTATTTAGATATCGTAACTTTAGCGACTATACTGTAGATGCTCTTAAAAAAGATTTAGTTGTATCTTCCAAACCTGCAGATTTTAATGACCCCTTTGATTGTTTAATCCAAGTGGATCCTGATGCTATAATTAATGATATTATCAATCCACAAAATCGTTGGAAGCTTCAAAAATGGTTAGACTATAATCCTAAGTTAGTAGAGATTATTCCTAAAAAAAATCTAAAAAAGATAAATGCACTCCTAGCAATGAAAGATACTACTTATTCCAATTTTATTCAAAAAAGGATTCCACGATTCAGACTCCATATATTGCAAGCTATTAAACAAGCAAAAGAATTTCTAAGAACATATCCTCATATAGCCTGTTTTTCCGAAACTCCATCTTCTCCGCCTATGTGGGCTCATTATGCAGATTCACATAAGGGATTCGTGCTTGAGTATGAGTTTCAAGATTATTTTACACCTTGTTTAAATTGTAAAAATGAATGTGTATTTCGACATTATGAATTATTATATCCTGTAATTTATACAAAGACTAGATTTAATGCAAAGGACTTTTTTTCTTCATACTGGTCACAAATAATATTAATGAATGCTCCTGTTAAGGTTTTTATTCCAAAAGATGACGACTTAGCTATTTATAAAGTTCTTATACATAAGTCTAAGGATTGGGAATATGAAAAAGAATGGCGTATTATATCACATTGTGAGGCTTACCCCATGATAAAACAACGTCCAACAGCAATATATCTTGGAGCCAAAATGAAAAATGCTAATAAAAATTACTTAATTAAAATTGCAAGAAAATTAAAAATAAAAACATATATAATGGATATTGATATAACTAATACTGAATACAAAATGACTCCGAAAGAATGCAAGAGTTATAGAGTTTAATCAATATTATTTCTAATCAATTCAATTGCCCATTTTTCAATATCCTTATTTTCATTTATAATAAATTCTTGTCCTCGACATGCACTTTTTAATTGACAAAAATTATTATTCAATTCAGACCAACGGTTTTTATTTGTGTGATATGTCATATTGGTATTTAGAAAGCATTTCGGAAGCTGCCAAATTGATTTGTTTTCATTGGGTTTTGTTAATGTTGTTTGTTCTGAATATTTTAATCTCCCACACCCCCTAATTTTACTATTTGTAGTTAAGATTGGAGCAGCGACATATAACAAATTAGTTTTATTGTATTCATTCGAGTCATAAGCAATATGCGGATGAGTTGCTGAAAGCTTTAATGCCTCTTGTTTTTCTGCTGATTTGTTTAAATCCAGAATTCTTCCGATTTTAAAATAAGCATATATACAATGTTTTCCTGCGATATCTAATTTGCTAAATTTATAATTTTTAATATCAAAATCTCTAAACCAGCCGAAGAATAACAATAAATCACCGACTTCCACATTATTATTCATTAAATGCTGTGCCGCAGTCGAACACTGTCCGAACAAACCATTTTCGATATCAGGATCTAGATGACAAGTCGAAATTTCTTTGCCGTTTAATTTTGGTTTAATTCCACTTTTTTCAAAAAGTTTACCAAGATTATAATTATAAATTTCAACATTGCTATATTTTAATTTTGTATGTTCATCGGGTATTGGCAAAGAAACCAATTTATTTCCAATAATAAAACTTGGACATCCACCAGATGCACTATCAAATCCTTTTCTACTTAATACAATTTTCATGATCAAACCTTATCTTTGAAATACGCTCATTTCTTTTTGCTAGAAAATTCATTTGATTGTTATATAAAATAAACCATTCTTCTACCGTTTGAGGTCTAGGGTCTTCTGTAAATGCCAAATTATTCTGCAAAAACAGCTTTATTTCAGAATAATCTTCTGCTACTAAATCTTGTAATAAAAAGAAATTGACAAAACCTTTAAAATCTATGAATAAATCAAAAAACTGAGAGTTCTTCGAAAAAACATTTGTTAATGGGCTATTTGAGTCTCCAGTGTAATATCTTCTAATACATTCTAAAGTTAAATCAAATCGGTCTTGGATAACTCGATTTATTCCTCTTTGGCAATTAATAGAATTGTCACGTTCTCTTTTTGGGAAAATCATACATCCACCAATTGTATAAGCGGTTTTTAAATAGTTTTCAAGAAAAACTTTATAATTTTGAGTTTTTTCTATTTCTATCTTAACTTTTTCAATAAAAGCCTTTAGTCTAATATTATGTAGATAAATATTGATAATGGAATCACTCCCAAAAACAAAGTCTTTCCATCTTAAATATTCATTAGTAGTTTTACCCTCTTTCAATTCTAAAAATTCACCGTTAGGTAATGACTTACTCCATAATATTTTATGGTATTTCCTAAGAGTAGGACTTTTTGTATCAGGATCTGCACTTCCACAGCCAAGCCCATCGCAATTTTGCCAAAAATTATCCCAATAAAGAGGAGTATCAGATGTAAAATCAAATGTTGTGTCAATTACGTTTTTCATTAAAGACCTTACTTATTTTAAATTTAGTAAAATATTATTTTCTAAATCTTGAATGTTATAAAGAGTATCCAAAACGTCAAAAGTTTCTTCAAGGTTGTTTCTTGCACTATTCCAACCACAACCATCGGTAAACCAGATAAATGTCACTCCATCTATTGTTGCAACTTCTTGAGCAAGTGTTTTATAACTTCTTGCTGTTTCGTTTAACTTTGAGCCTCCGCCAGCATAGAAATTAGTTTCAATTACATAAACTTGTTTATCTGTTTTTATCACAAAATCAAAACGTTTTTCCATTTTACCCTGATTAGAAATTGCCGACAAATTTACATTCCATTTTTGCTCAATTTCATGGATATACATTTCTTTAAAGTAATTTTGCCCCTTAACGAAGCCTGCTTTTTGAATATAACTTTCAACAAGATTTTCCATTAAATGTCCGCCACGATTTTTACGAGCATTAGAATCTAACCCTGTTTCAACACCTGTCGCATAATCTACTAAATTATTTACAATATGGTTTTGTAGCAAGTCAAAAAGCTTTGTTTTTCTCATAAACATTTTGTATTCTTCAATAGAATAATTCATTTTTTTGAATGAAAAATTATACTCACCATCCTTATCTATTGTATATATTTCATTAGCCCTAACAGCTAAAAGTAAAGGAATACATTTTAAAGTTTCCGGATATTTTTTTATAATATTTTCAAAATCTTGTTCAATATTTTTTGAACCTACTAAAGAGTTTAAAATATTTAACTCAACTTTTAAGTTATCTATATTTTTAGTAATTTTATCGAAATCCGCATAATAGCCATAATCTGCAATACAAGGTCTAAAAGTAGATAACCATTCTTTAAAATTTCTAGTCATAATTCCTCACTAAAACTTCTGTAATTTTGCCTCTACCATTAGCATTAGCATTTACAGCACGAGAAGCAAAAACTTTTTTTATTTCATAATTGGCATATAATTCATTTACTAATTTAGTATCAGAATTGGAAAGCATAAACATAACACCTCTAGAATCCAATTCATCGCAAACCTCTCTCAGTTTAAACTGCATATCTAAATCAAAACCATCTTTTGTGTATGAAGTAAAACTGGATGTTTCATTTAATGGGACATATGGAGGGTCAAAATAGACAAAATCGCCTTTTTGAACATTTTCCAAAATCGCTGAAAAATCTGCACATTTAATTTCTGTGTCTTTAAGTAATTTTGAACAGTTTATTAAATTATCCGCATCAACAATTCTTGGATTTTTATAGTTTCCAAACGGGACATTAAATTGTCCTTGAGAATTTACTCTATACAATCCGTTAAAACAAGTCCTATTTAAGTAAATAAAACGACTTGCCTTTTCTATATTCGAAAGTGTTGAATATTTTTCAGTTCGATCTAAATTTCTTATTTCTAAAAAATATTCTTTTGAAACTTCATGCTTATTCAGGTCTGCAATTAATTCATAAACATTATCACGAACAGTTAAATATAAATTTATCAACTCCTCGTTCATATCTGAAATGTAGGCATTTTGCGGTTGCAACTCAAAAAACAGGGCACCACCACCGATAAAAGGTTCAAAATATCTGTTGTAAGACATTGGCATATTAATAAGTAGTTCAAACATTAGCTGACGTTTTCCACCAACCCATTTAACAATCGGATATGTTTCACTTTTCAATTGTTCTAAAACTACTGCCATACTTTTTCTTTCTTTGAAAATACTTTTTCGAACCTTTTGATTGAAAGGTCTAAATATTCTTTTTCCAAGTCTATACCAATAAATTTCCTATCTAATTCTAAAGCCATTATACCAGTTGTTGAGCTTCCTGTAAAAGGATCAAGAATCAAATCTCCAATATTCGTTGATGCAAGGATTATACGCCTTAACAATTCTAAAGGTTTTTGTGTTGGATGTTTACCAAATTCTTTTTCATAATTTTTAGGTGTTCCTATTGCCCAGACTGAACGCATTTGTTTTTCTGGCTTTTTAATAAAATCTTCACCCCAATCGCCATTTTTCATAAGTTCATAATTGAATGTATGTTTTTCTTTATTATCTATTTTTGCCCATAAAAGTGTTTCATGGCTTGCTGTAAAATACCTGCAAGACATATTCGGCGAAGCATTTGGCTTAAACCAACAAATATCATTTAGAATTTTAAATCCATTTTTTTGTAAGGCAAATCCACAAGTATAAATAGAATGATAAGTTCCCGAAATCCAGATTGTTCCGTTAGGTTTCAATACTCTTTTGCTGGCTTTTATCCATTTATTGTGGAATTCAAAATCCTCATCTAGACCTTTGCTTTCATCCCATTTCCCTTTATTAACAGAAACGACCTTTCCTGCATGGCAAGTAATTCCACCGTTAGATAACATATAAGGTGGATCTGCAAAAATCATATCAACAGACTCTGGTGCTGCTTTTCTTAAAACCTCAATACAATCACCTAAATATAATTGTATATCTCTTTTATTATAATGCTTTTGCATATCTAAATTATATTATAAATACGTAAAAATTCTTAAAATATTAATTTTTATATTATATTAATAATTAAGTTTTTATTAAATTTTTAAGTATATAGTTAATTTTATTTGATAATAATAGTTAAGAGTAATTGGAGTAAGGTTTTGATAGATTTTTCTGAAGAAATATCAATAATAGAAGATAATAATATTATACTTTGTTATATAGATAATTTTTCAGATAAACTAAAAAATCATATTAAAAATTTTTTAACCATTGTATGTTATGGACCACAAATAAATAATCCTGAAGTTATTAGTACATACCCATTTGAAAATACTATAAAGAGTTTTAAAGAAAGGTATGATAGAAAAACTCCTGAAATGAAAAAAGGTATGTTGGGAGAATTGCTTGCACATATTCTAATAAATAATTATATAGAAAATTTAAAAGTATTTTCTCCATATTTTAATAAAGAAGAAGCAAATATCAGAAAAGGATTTGATGTATTATACATTGATACAATTGATAATTGTATCAGGTATGGGGAAGTAAAATCTGGAGAACTACATAATGGAAAAACAATAAATCAAACAAATAATGATTTGCTGTATGCCGCGGAGACTGATTTAAAAGATAAGTTCTGTGATGAAGAACGTCAAGCACTATGGGATAATGCAAAGTTTGACGCTTCTTTGTTCCGTGGTATTAATGAAAATTATAATATACACTCTCTATTAAATATAGATGAAAGTACCCATCTATCAAATGATAAAAAAGTCATACTAGTATCTGTATGCTTCCACAATATAAACGACAAAATTAAGATAGAACAAATAAATAATTTTTATGAAGGCTTGTTAGGAAGAAATACCTTTTCTAATGTAATAATTTTTTCAATTCAAAAAAATACTATAGATAAAATGATAAAGTTTATGTTTGAGGAATGTGCAGAATGAAATCGTTGACTCTTCAAAAAATACGGTTGTTAAGATCAAAGAATGATTCTTTTTTTAAGTTGTATGAGAAACTTATAGTGCAGGATATTCCTGTTCTAACGTATGAAGAAAAAAAATTCTTATTAAAACTTGCTATTTTGTTTTTAAACCAAGATGATGAACACATTAACAAACTAGGCTACAGAATAATTTTAGAATATTCCATAAAATTTAATGATTATGAACCTCTTTATGAAATAGCTATGAGCCAAGGATATATACCAATTGCAAAATTTATAGAGGAACATTATATTGATTCAAGTCGATTTGATAATAATTTCTTTTTGAATTGGTTTTCTTCTTTCAATGATACTTTTCGTAAAGGAAATATATACTTATCTTGCCAACAAAAAAATCTATTTGAAGAATTTATTAAAGATAAATCTAACAATATTGGAGTTGTTGCACCTACTTCATATGGAAAATCAGAACTTATAATAGATAAGGTTCTGAATAATTTAGATAAAAAAATCTGTATACTTGTTCCAAGTAAAGCTCTTTTAGCTCAAACTAAACGTAGACTAATACAACATGATGAAATATGCCGTTCTTTTCAGAAAATAATAACTCATCCTGAATTATATAAAGGCTCAGAGAGCAATGTTTTAGCAGTTTTAACTCAAGAAAGGCTTCAAGCATTACTAAATAAATTTCCTATGTGTAATTTCGATTATATTTTAGTTGATGAAGCTCATAATATATTTTCAGATGATGATAGGGCAAAATTACTTGGTCAAGTTTTATTAATTTCTAAAAAAAGAAATCCAGACATAATCTTCAATTATTTTAGTCCATTTATATCTGATATCAGTAATTTAAAATTAAAATATTCTGATATCATGTTAAAATCCCAAAAAATTACTGAACAGCAAAAAATAGAAAAATTTTATATTTATAATGAGAAAGATAATGATAAACTTATATTATTTGACCAATGCCTTGGGTTGCCATTTACGGTAAATGAAAATTTAACTTTATCGACTATAGATTTTATCAAAACTTATAGTGGGAAAAAAAATATTTTATATATTAATGCCCCTAAAAGTGTAGAAAAATTTGTTCTAGAGTTTATTAATGAACTACCTGAAATTGCTGATATTACAAATAGTAAAGAATATATAGCAATAAAAAAATATTCGCATACTGATTATAATCTGTTGAAATGTCTAAAAAAAGGCGTTGTGTATCACCATGCCGGTATGCCTGACATAATAAAATTATATGTAGAAAAACTATTCAGTAAAAACTATAATTTTAAATATATTGTTACAACATCAACATTATTAGAAGGTGTAAATATTCCCGCCGATAGAATGTTTTTATTAGATATAAATAAAGGAAATGGACACTTAACAAAATCTCAATTTAAAAATCTAATTGGTAGAGTCTGCAGATTTGGAGAAATATTTAATAAAGATACTGGAGATTTAAAATTGTTAAGACCTGATATTATCTTTATTTATAATCCAATTATGCGAGAGAATACAGATATTACAAAATATTTAAAAAAAGTTCTTGACTTGAAAGATATTGAAGATGATGTTAAGAATGTTTTACTAGAAAATTGTGAAATTTCTGCAGAAAATAGATCTGAATTGGACAGTATAATAGACCATATTGAAAATGTAGAACCTAATACTATACAAGCACCTGAGGCAAATATTACAAGAGTACATTCTGTGATTGGTAAATTATGTTATAAACATAATATTCATGACTTTAAGATTAAGGATTTTGAACCGATTCTAATTGAAAATTATAATAACCTGAATATAACTGCAAAAATTGATACAACATCAGAGCTTATTGAAACAATATATAATGTATTTTTTGTAAATGTTGAGATAATTAATGAAAATATAAAACGTTTCAATAATGAATCAGCAAGAAAATTTTATGTTGTATTTTTAAATTGGCGTTCTCAAGGAAAATCCTTTAATTCTTTAATTTCACATTTTACTACTTATTGGAATATACATAAAAATACACAAAGATACATATATGTAGGTAAAAGGTGGGGAAAGATAATAAAACCTGGAATGTATGGGTTTATTCCACTTCATATAGACCTTCAAAAAGAATCTCAACAATCTTTAATAAATATCGCAATTTTAAGAATAAAAGAAGAACAAGACTTTGTTGATAATTTTTTAATAAAATATATTGAAGTTTTAAATGATTTGGATTTACTTGAACCTAGACTTTATAACTCTATTAAATATGGAAGCGACAACCCTATCAACATTTGCTTGTTAAAAAACGGATTCTCTATCGAATTAACAGACTGCATTACTCAAGAGAAGTATTTAAGATATTTGAGTTTAGATACAGAAAATTGTGAAATTAATCATATTAATTCAGAAATATTTGCCAAAATGGAAGCAGAAGGAGAAAATCCTATTTTGATATTTGAATTAAAATATCATATATAAAACATAGCAAAGTATTTAATAGAGTCGTTGAACAGACTTTTTTTTTGCTTGTTATAACAGATTTCCAAAAAGTTTTGTAACATATAACTTTTATTGGATTAGTATATCTACTCTACAAACTAAAGATGTTAGTATAATATAAAGATTTATTGCTAATAAATAATAGTAACCTATATAAAATCAAATGCACGTTATTAATGTTGCAAATAATAATTTTAAGTTGGTTCTTTACAGATTGTATGTAATTTAATGGAATTGTAATTTAACGACCGGTTTTATTTGTACGGATACTTTGATTATTTTGGACAGTCCGCTTTGTGCAGGCATTTTTAGGCCGGAAAATTAAGTTTACAAAAAATAAAACTGCCGAAATGGACTTTATTAGGACTAGAATCTACAAAGGATATTTTTAAATTTGCCTAATGCTCACCAAAATCAAAAAAATCCGGCAGTCAGGTTAAAGTCCAATTAATTGTTGGGCTATAAGCTCAACCTACAAACTTTAATCATTTGTATTACATCAGATTTTTGATAGTCTAAAACCTTCTGAACATTAGAAGGTAAATAATATTTATCTTATAGTCATTTTTATATATAATAAGAAAAAGGAATAATTATATGTATAATTTTGAATCCCTATCACCAAAAGATTTTGAAGAATTAACCAGAGATCTCTTACAGAAAGATTTAAACATTAGTCTGGAGTCTTTTAAAAATGGAAGAGATCAAGGAATAGATTTAAGATTTGCAAAAAACTCAACTAATGAACTAATTGTTCAATGTAAGCATTATAAAAATTCAACATTTAACAATCTTATTTTTTCTTTAAAAGAAGAAGTTAATAAAGTTCAAAAACTGTTACCAAAAAGATATATTATTGTAACATCTTTATCATTAACACCTCAAAATAAAACAAAAATATTGCAAGTTTGTACTCCATACATTTTATCAACAGGTGATATATATGGTTTAGATGATTTAAATAATTTAATACAAAAATATCCAAAAATTGAAAATGATCATTTTAAATTATGGATGACGAGTACTAATATTTTAGAACGAATTTTACACAGTGATATAGTTAATGAGTCTGTATTTAGACTTGAAGAAATTAAAGAAAAAATTAAACGATTCGTTCCAAATCTAAGTTTAGATAAAGCTCATGAAATATTAGAAAAAGAAAATTGTGTAGTTATATCAGGCGCACCTGGTGTTGGGAAAACTACCCTCGCAGAAATGCTGATATGGGAATTTGTTATAAAAGGTTATGAATTTGTAAATATTTCTGAAAACATAAAAGAAGCATTTTCTTTATATAGTTTAGACCCAAATAGAAAGCAAATCTTTTATTATGATGATTTTTTAGGCACAACTAATCTTACAAAAAATGAGGATTCTAGGTTAATATTATTTATTAGCAAAGTTAATAAATCTCAGAATAAAAAAATGATATTAACAACTAGAGAATATATATTGCAACAAACAAAAATTTTATATGAAAAAATTGATTATTTTGATTTTAAAAAATGTATTATAGATTTAAAAAACTATACGAAACGAATAAAAGCTGAAATTTTGTATAGTCATCTTTATTTTTCAGAACTACCTTATGAGTATATTTTGGCATTAATAGATAACGAACATTATTTAGATATCATTAAACATCCTAATTATAATCCGAGAATAATTGAATACATGACAATGCAAAAAAGATATAAAGAAGTATTACCGCAGAATTATTTTTCTGAATTTATTAAAAATTTAGATAATCCAACTGAAATTTGGTACCATGCATTTGAAAATCAGATTAATAACAAAACTAGAAGTATATTATTTGCAATAGTAACTTTTCCTCAATATTATTTACCATTTGGCAAGGATGACATTCAATTAATTAGTAATATAATATGTCAAAAATTATATTCAGAAAAAATAAATAGTTTAGATTACAAAAATTCTATTAAAATATTAGATGGTGATTTTATAACAATAAACAAAAATAGTATTCATTTTGCAGATCCTTCAATAAGAGATTTTATAGAAAATTATATTTATAAAAATGACTTATTACCCTCTTTTATAGAGTTATGTAATCGACAAGAGCAGTACAGATGGCTATATAACACATATTTTACAAGAAAAAAGCTACAAAAAAATTATGCATACCTTTTCTTTAACAAATTAAAAAAACAAAATTCTATAAAACATAATTCAAATGTAACTGAATTAATGATTCGGATTATTGAGACAATCGGTAATGAAGATTTAATATCAGAAATACAAGATACTTTTGATTATATTTTAAATCATGAAAGTGCTCCATATAATAATGAAGGTATTTTTTCAAATTTGAGAACAGCATTTTTTGAAGATAATGGTATTGTTATAAATTTTATAAATCAAATTTTGAAAAAAATTCATTTAGACATTGATAATCTTGAAGATTTAGATGATTATGTTAATATAGCTAAGTTTATAAATATATGGAGAGATCTTCTTAATGAAATATATGTACAGGAAATTATTGATACTATAAATGATAAATTTGAACAATTACAAGAAGATGCAATTGATTATTATGAAGATGATTTATATTATTTAGAAGAAGCAAAAGATAAATTAGAAGAAATAAATGACAAACTTGACTTATTAAATGATTTAGAAGATATCGAAGAGAAAATATACGAATTATCAGAACAAGAAGAACTTAAATCTGAATTCCAGCAAGAGGATAATAAGTCGTATGGGCATTCATATAGAAATGTTATATCAGATATTGAACAGGAAGAAAAGAATATTAAAAACTTATTTAATTCATTAGATAATAAATAATTAATGTTCCAAAATTTGTAATAGCAAATATATTTTTTTAAATTAATCTTATATAAAATAATTTTTATAGTTAAAATCTTCATTTTACAGATAATTTAATCTCGTACCAAGTGTTAAATTATAGCTAACAAAATCTTAAAATTTTCTGTTTTATAAAAATTCAAGAAAAACTAGTAATAAATTATATCTAATTAAATACTCATTTTGACTGTTACAAATAATCATTTAAGGTGTTTCTTTACAATTAGTGTATTTTAACGGGACATTTTACTTGAACGCATAAAAAGATTATTCGGCAAGATTGGCTTTGTGTTTGGATTATGACGGTCGGAAGTAAATAAAGTCCGATTATATTATTTTAAAATTTCTTTAACAATAAAAACGGATTATATAAACCCGTTTTTGATTGTTAATAAATAATTTTCCATTTTGAATATTTAATAGTTTATAATACTTTGCACAAACTCAGGATCATAGTGATTTACAAAGATACTTTCGCCTTTATCCAGACTTCTCAAAGTGTCCATATCATCTTTGGAAAGTTCAAAGTCAAATATTTCAAAGTTTTCTTTCATTCTTTCTTTGTGCGTAGATTTTGGAATAACAATGACATTTTCCTGTGTTAAAAATCTCAGTGCGACCTGTGCAACAGATTTATTATATTTTTCTCCGATTGCTTTCAAAATTTCGTTGTTAAAGAAATTGTTTTCGCCTCTTGCCATAGGACTCCACGACATAAGCTGCGCATTGTATTTGTCCATATATTTACGCAAAGTTGTTTCCTGCTGGAATACATGGGTTTCCATCTGGTTAACCATCGGCTTAATTTCAACAAAATTACACAAATCAACAAATCTGTCAGGGAAAAAGTTGCTGACGCCAATTGCTCTTGTCTTGCCGTCTTTATAGGCTTTTTCCATAGCTCTATAGGTTCCGTAATAATCGCCGAACGGCTGGTGGATTAAAAGCAAATCCACATAATCTGTTTGTAATTTTTTCAGAGATTCTTCAATAGATTTTGCGGCTTTTTCTTCGCCTGAATTTGTTATCCAGACTTTTGTCACAAGGAAAAATTCATCTCTTTTTATCCCTGATTTTTTGATGGCAGTGCCGACACCTTCTTCATTATAATAAGCCTGTGCTGTATCAATCATTCTGTAACCAACGTCAATAGCGTCAGTCACACATCTTTCGCATTCTTTCGGGTCAACAAGAAAAACCCCGTAGCCTAAAATCGGCATTTCAACACCGTTATTTAATTTTACTGTCTGCATAATTTATTCTCCTTTAAACTAATATACACCCGCCATCAAGTGCCATAACTTCTCCCGTAACAAATCCTGCATAATCACTTGCAAGATACAAAACAGCAGAAGCTATTTCTTGAACATTTGCAATTCTTCCAAGCGGAATACCGTCTATTACTTTTTGCATATGAGCGGGATAATCTTTTATTGCTGTTCTTACCATCTGGGTATCGGTTGTACCTGGGCAAATTGCATTGACCCTTATATTATCTTTGGCAACTTCTAATGCTGCAACTTTTGTTAGACCAATAACTCCGTGTTTAGAAGCACTGTATGCACCTAAACCTGGCTGTGCAAGCAATCCGCACTGTGAAGAACAATTAATAACAGCACCGCCTTTCCCTTGTACCTTCATTTGCCTTAATTCGTATTTCAAACTATTCCACATACCTTTAAGGTTTACGGCAATAACATGGTCAAAGTCTGCGCCGCAAGCCTCTGTAATATTTGCAACAGGAGCCTGTATACCAACATTATTATATGCAATGTTAAGTTTACCAAATTTTTCTACTGTCTGCTTGACCGCATTTTCAACTTCCTGTTCGACTGAAATATCACATTGAATAGCTAAAACATTATAACCTGATAGTTTTAAAGTTTCCGTAGAGTTATTCAATAATTCCGCATTTATATCGGTTATTGCAACATCTGCACCTGACTGAGTGAACATTTTAGCGGTTTCAAAACCGATACCACTGGCACCGCCCGTTATAAGTACAGTTTTATTTTTAAAAGAAAGTTCCATCTTAAATACTCCGTTTTTTATTGAATTAGTGAAAGTGCCATTTTTACACCCGCCTCATAAGCTTTTTGTAAATCTTTCGGGAATTGCTCTTCCTTTTGTTTTAATTTTTTATTTTTATCAAATGTTTCGACAACATATTTGTCATAATCGTTGAATTGATATGTATCATACGCAAAAATTCGCTCAGGTTTTGTAAATACTGTTTCTATCATAAACTCTGTTCTGTTGAACATATCAGGATACATTTGATTAGCAAGTTCTTCTGTAACATTCATTGTATAAATCATTGCTGTTTTAAGCCTTTTAGGGGCAATTGAAGGATAGCCCTGCTTGTATTCAAAAAACGGAAACGTAAGGCGCTCAATAAAACACCTCATCATGCCAGTTACATCGCTGCAATAAATGGGGCTTGCCAGAACAATCCCGTCTGCTTTTGAGATTTTATCTAATAATGGTGCTAATTCATCCGGATATGCACATCTGCCAAAGTTTTTCCCATCTTTTAATTTGCAGGCAAAGCAGCTTCTGCAACCTTTAAAATCAATGTCATAAAGATGAACAATTTCTACCTCTGTTCCATTGTCTTTAGCCCCTTTGGCAAAACTTTCGCACATTTGAGCCGTATTCCATTACTTTCTCGGTGAACCGTTTATAATATATATTTTTTTATTTGACATCAATAATTTCTCCTTTATAATCTATCGCATTAACTGTTCCGAGTTTGTGAATATCCTCATCCGTCCTATTACCATAGATTGTGATTTTGATTAATTCTTTTTCGATGTTGTTAAATTCTTCATCCGTGAGAATAATATCAGCTGCGCCAAGGTTTTCTATTACTCTTTCGTCTTTTCTCATGCCCGGAATCGGTACAACATGAGGGTATTTTTTAAGCATCCACGCTAAAGAAATTTGAGCCGGAGTAATACCTTTTTTACTTGCAACTTCATTAAGCAAATCCAATAGCGGCTGGTTCTTTTCAACGTTTTTTGGTGCAAATCTTGTGATTACACGTCTTACATCATCGCCTTTGTATTGAGTATTTTTATTATATTTGCCGCTTAAAAAGCCTGATGCCATAGGTGAAAATGCTACAAAACCAATGTTTAACTCTTTGCATAACGGTATAACATCTTTTTCAAACATCCGCTCCATCATTGAATATTCGCTTTGAATGGCAGTTAAAGGGGTAACTGCATGGGCTTTTTTAATCTGTTCGGGAGTGGATTGGGATTGCCCCCACGCACGGATTTTGCCTTCTTTAATAAATTCGCCCATCCAGCCGGCAACTTCTTCTACATTACTGTCTAAAGGAACCCTGTGTTCATAATAGATGTCAATGTAATCTGTCTGCAATCTTTTTAAAGAGTCATTCAGCGCATTAGTAACACCTTTTTTGCTTAATTTGCCTTCGGGAATTTCTTGTCCCGGCTGGAATACAGGAACAAATTTTGTTGTAAGTATAATTTTATCTCTGAAAGGCTTAACGGCTTTGCCGACAAGGGTTTCGTTTGTATAAGGCCCATAAGCTTCTGCCGTATCAAAAAGTGTGCAGCCAAGGTCAAATGCTTTATGCATAAGTCTTATGGATTCTTCCTCGGTAGGTATCGCCCCGTAACCGTGAGAAAATCCCATACAGCCGATGCCGACTGCTGATACTTCAATATCTCTTAATTTTCTGTATTTCATAATTAATTCTCCTTTATTTCAAGTAAGGCTTAAATATAGCCGTGAGTTGAACATCGCAAAATCTGTCTGTCCAGTCTAACGGTTCAAATTTTCCGTCTGACATGCACCAGCAAAGCATCATTCCGTAAAGTTCGCTGATTATAATGTGGGTTAACAACTCAATAGGAGTATCTTCTTTAAGTTCCTTTGCGTTTTTCAGGATACTTTCAAGCATTTCGTAATCATAGAACCATTTTTTGCTGTCCATTGTTTCCGGTACATTATTCGGGTCAATTACATTTCTTATCCATTCACGGCAGATTTGAATTCCACAAAATTCAACCTGTTCCATAAAACGGCGAAAATAATGCCTGAGTTTGTCAAACAATTCAGCGTTTTCCATTTGCTCAATTTCATCAGCAATTTCACCGAATGGTGTTCTGCTGATTTCCATAACAATATCTTCTTTGCGTTTGAAATAAGTATAAAAAGTTCCCTTGGCAACACCGGCTTTTTTTGTAATATCTTCGACATTAATTGCGTCAAAGCCTTTTTCTTTAATAAGCTCCAACCCTGCGGATATAAGTTTTCGTTTAGTTTCAATGGCTGATTTTTGTCTTTTATTCATAAAATACTCCTGATAATAAAATATTATAACAAATAAATGACTAAAAGTCAATGACTAATAGTCATACTTATTAAATTGTTTTTTGTTTTTACTGTTTTAAATCAGTTTAGCAAATTTTGTCACATAAAATTTCAGTAAATTACATATACCATACTAATTAAAAATTATTTCGTAATTAGTTTACTAAAATTTTTTGAAAATTTTATGGTTAAATAGAATAATATTAGTAAAATTTTGTAATAATTAAAGTATTACATAAAATTTTTATGTTAGGATGAAAAGAGAGGTTTTATGAATTACAAACTTATAAATATGAAAGTTTTCGGTGATGAAAGGGGCAAGTTAGTATCTTTAGAAGGTAATATCAATGTCCCATTTGATATCAAACGGGTTTATTATATATTTGACACATCTCCGGAACAAGAACGAGGGAAACATGCTCATAAAACTTTAGAGCAAATTATAATCGCAATAGACGGAGCCTGCCAGTTTGTACTTGACGATGGAAAAACTAGAGAAACAGTATGGTTAAACCGTCCCGATATAGGGTTATATATTGGTAAAAATATGTGGCGTGAAATGAGGCATTTTTCTTACGGGTGTAAGCTGATGATTCTCGCAAGTACTCACTACAATGAAAAAGAATATATTAGAAATTATAATGAATTTTTAAGGTTTATAAAATGAAGGACTATGACGGATATAATTATCAAAAATATAGAGAGTTAGCTTTAAACAAAAATTTATCTGTTTATGAAAAGATTGGCTTTCCTGATAGTTATAGAAAAGGGGTAGAAGATAAAATTTTTCAAGATATTTTGTTGAAATGTCCTTTGTTAAACAGTAAAGAACGATTGAACGTTTTAGATATCGGTCCAGGATGCTCGAACTTGCAAAAGTACATTTTTAAAATATGTAAGGAAAAACAACACTCTTTATATTTGTCAGATAGCCCTGAAATGCTTGATTTAATTGATAATGATAGTAATAATATTATCAAGGTGCCGGGAATGTTTCCAGACACTTTTGACAAGATTAAATCCTTATGCGCTAATGGATTTGATATAATTATTTGTTATAGTGTTTTCCATTATATTTTTGTTGACAGTAATGTCTGGTATTTCCTTGATTGTTTATTAGAACTGATGAATGAAGGAGCTCAAACTATCATTGGGGATATTCCGAACATATCAAAAAGAAAACGTTTTTTTGCTTCAAATAATGGCATAAAATTTCATCAAGAATTTATGCAAACTGATGAAATTCCGGAAGTTAAGTTTAATTGTATAGAAAAAGGGAAAATAGATGATTCATTGTTGCATTCTGTAATTATGAAATGTCAAAATTCAGGTTATGATGCTTATATTGTTCCTCAGGCTATAGAATTACCATTTGCGAATAGAAGAGACGACATAATTATAAGGAGACCGTAATTGGTAAAAACAGCCTTAAATAAGACAAAAATAAGAGGTATTGTATCAGTAGTTCCCAAAAGAGAACTATCATTACTTGATAATCCGCATTTATATAACGGCAATGAAAAAAAAATTAAAAGAGTGATAGAATCTTCCGGATTTTTAAAACGAAGGGTTACCAATATAAAAACTACAACTTCTGATTTATGTGAATATGCTGCAAAAAAATTATTATCAAAATTATCAATTGAAAAAGAAACTATTGATGGATTGTTATTTGTTAGTTACACTCCTGACTATATAATGCCTGCTACATCGTATGTTTTACATAAAAAATTAGGGTTATCCGAAAATTGTATAGTTGCAGATATTCCCCAGGCTTGCTCCGGTTATGTCTTCGGGCTATATCAGGCAGCCATGATGATAAACAGCGGTTGTAAACGAGTATTACTTCTTGTTGGAGATACATTTTCAAAATTCAGTGATATGTTCAATGATAATACAGCTCCAGTATTTGGAGATGCCGGAAGTGCAACTTTAATAGATTACGATGATAATGCCGGTCCTATGTATTTCAACATTAAATCTGACGGACAGCATTATGATGCCTTGATTTCTAATAATGGAGGTTTTAGGAACATCATTTCTAAAGATGATTTTTATGCTAATGGGGATTACAAATACTCTGCGAAAATGAATGGAGCTGAAATATTCACTTTTGCAATGGAAAAAATATCCCCATCTATAGAAGAAATTTTGGAATTTGCCAATGTAAAAAAAGATGAAATAAATCACTATGTACTACATCAGGCGAATAAATTTATTTTACAAAATATAGCTATGCAGCTTGAGATTCAACCTAATTTAATACCTGCCGAAACTCTATCAAAATACGGGAACCAATGTGGAGCTTCAATTCCCTGCACTATATCAGATCAACTTGAATATGAGGTTTCAAATAACAATAACAAAATTTTGTTAAGCGGTTTTGGAGTTGGTTTATCTTGGATTTCTGCAATTGTTGATATTAATCAAATATATTGTTCAAAAATTTTAGAATATGGAGAAAATTATGAATAGAGAAGAGTTTTTTAAATTAATAAAAAATAAATGCGCCTTTGAAAATAGTGATAATATACATATCAATTCCATTTTAGAAGACATTGAGGATTGGGATTCTCTAGCTGTTATAAATGTACTTTCTATATTCAAATCAGTATTCAATTTTATGCCGCAGACAGAACAATTAAAATCCTGTAAAACTTTTGAAGATATTTTAAATTTAGCAGGAGACAAATATGAAGAATAAAAAATTAGTTATAATTGGAACAGGTGAAATTGCAAATAATGCATATGAATATTTTACCTGTGATAGTGAATACGAAGTTGCTGCATTTAGTGTAAATAAAAACTATTTTAATTATAACAAGTTTTTAGACTTACCTGTTGTATGTTTAGAAGAAATAGAAAAACATTATTCACCGGATAAATACTATGCTTTCGTTGCATTGGGCAATGGGAAACTAAATCATCAAAGGACAATTTTATACAATTATATAAAATTAAAAGGATATAAATTTGCAAGTTATATAAGTTCACATGCATTTGTATGGGACAATGTGCAAATTGGCGATAACTGTTTTATACTTCAAAATAACGTATTAGAGCCGTTTGTAAAAATAGGGGATAATGTTACTTTGTGGAGTGGAAATAACATCGGACACAGAAGCATAATTCATGATAATTGTTTTATTTCTTCTCAAATTGTAATTTCCGGGATGTGTGAAATAGGGAAATTTTCTTTCATGGGCGTAAATAGCTGCACCGCTGAAAATGTAAAAATTGCTGAAAATAATTTCATCGCAATGGGTGCATGTGTAAACAAAAATACAAAGCCTAATAGCATGTACACCGGAAACCCTGCTAAAAACATGAATATAAATACATTAGAATATTTTGGAGTTAATTTGAATAATGAAATGGAATAAAAAAGGATTAATTTTTTCTGCTGACGGAAGATATGATTGGATGGAGCAATTTGCAATGCTTCCTACTCCATTATTAATTAATGATAAATGTTTACGTATATTTATAGGGTTTTGTGATAAAAATAATGTAGGACGAATTGGTTATGTTGATGTGAACCCGTCAAATCCTTCTGAAATTATATCAATTAGTGAAAAGCCAGTTCTGGATATAGGAGAGCCTGGATGTTTTGATGATAATGGCGTTGTTCCTGTATCAATAATAAGAAAAGATGACAAAGTATATTTATATTATATAGGTTTTCAACTAGGTGTAAAAATTCCGTATTATATGTTTTGCGGTTTAGCAATAAGTAATGATAACGGCGAAACTTTTAAAAAATATTCAAAATGTCCAATCTTAGATAGAAATAACGAACAAATTTTTGCTCGCTGCGGAGTTAATGTTATTAACGAGGATGAGCCCTGGGGTGTGGCATATAAGATGTGGTATATAGGAACAATAGGCAAAGGCTGGGTAAAAAATAAATATACGAATAAAGAAAAACCTCTCTATACAATGTTTTCAGCCTTATCGGACGACGGTATACACTGGTTGGATAATCCTTATAAATGTATGGAATTTTTAAACGAAGATGAACATGGTTTTGGCAGACCTTTCGTCTGGAAAGAAAATTCATTGTATAAAATGCTTTATTCTATAAGAACTTATTCTCGAGGATATTATATAGGCTATGCAGAATCTGAAGATGGAATAAAATGGATAAGAAAAGATAATGAAGCAGGTATAACTTTATCAAAAGAAGGCTGGGATAATGAAAATATAAGTTATCCTTATATTACCAAGTTTAAAGATAAAACCTATCTATTTTACAATGGAAATGGCTGCGGGAAAACAGGCTTTGGTTATGCAGAACTGGAGAAACAATGATTGAAATTACAAAATATCAACCAGAATACAAAGAGTTATGGAATAATTTTATAAAAAAATCAAAAAACGGTACATTTATGTTGGACCGAGATTATATGGATTATCATTCTGACAGATTTCAAGATAATTCCTTAATGTTCTTCAATGAGAAACAAGAATTGATTGCCGTAATACCGGCCAACATCACAGATAATGTTCTTTTCTCACATGGTGGATTAACGTACGGCGGGGTGGTATCTGACAAAAAGATGACCGTTCAAAAAATGCTGGACATTTTTGATAATCTAATTATTTATTTAAAAAAAGAAAATATCAAGAAATTTGTATACAAAAGAATTCCATGGGTGTATTATACATACCCTTCAGATGAAGATTTTTATGCTTTATTTAGATATGGAGCTTCTCTTATAAGATGCGATATTTCTACTGCGATATATCTTCCTGAACGGATAAAATTTAACGAACGTAGAAAAAGGAATATAAAAAAAGCAATAAAAAGTGACCTCAAATTTAAACGAACAGAAGATTTTGAACAATATATAACTATTTTATCTGAGGTGCTAAAAATACATCATAATACAAAACCTGTACATACCGCAGATGAATTACGAAAACTTGCACAAACATTTCCTGATAATATAAAATTATATGCTGCATATAATTCAGACAATATGCTTGCAGGTGTTCTAATTTTTGAAACAGAAACTACTGCTCATGCACAGTATATTGTAAATTCCGAAGAAGGTCGAAATTGTGGTGCTCTAGATCTTGTATTTGATAAATTAATTAATGAAATTTATACAAACAAAAAATATTTTGATTTTGGCATTTCAACAGAAAATCAAGGCAGATATTTGAACGAAGGTTTAATTTCTCAAAAACAAGAATTTGGCGGCAGAGGTGTTGTATATGAATTTTATGAACTTATTGTATAATAAAGAAAAATTTAAATAATGCAAAAAAAGGAATTTCTACTACAATGATAAAATTTTTAGACTTACATAAAATTAACGAAAGATATAGAGATGAAATAGATTCTAGAATTAAAAAAGTACTTGATTGCGGCTGGTATCTGCAAGGAGAAGAGAATAAAGTATTCTCAAACCATTTTGCAGAATTTTGCGGAGTTAAATATTGTATTGGTGTTGCAAACGGGCTTGATGCATTGAATTTAATTATTAAAGCCTATGGCTTCAAAGACGACGATGAAATCATTGTTCCTGCAAATACATATATTGCGTCTATTCTTGCAATTACACAAAACGGATGTACTCCAGTACTTATTGAACCGGATATAAAAACTTATAATATAAACCCTGACTTGATCGAAAGAAAAATTACCACAAAAACAAAAGCTATAATGGTAGTTCATCTTTATGGGCAGGCAGTTCAAATGCAAAAAATACTGGAACTTGCAAAAAAATACAATCTTAAAATAATTGAAGATGCCGCTCAAGCTCATGGAGCATTATATCAATCCAAAAGAACAGGAGCCTTAGGCGATGCGGCAGGTTTTTCTTTCTATCCGGGTAAAAATCTCGGATGTTTAGGAGATGGCGGCTGTGTTACAACTAACGATGAAGAATTAGCTCAAAGAATAAAAGCAATAGCTAATTACGGAAGTGACAAAAAATATCACCATATTTATAAAGGAATAAATTCCCGATTGGATGAAATTCAGGCAGCCGTATTAGATGTCAAACTTAAATATTTGGATAATGATAACCAACGAAGAAGAGAGATAGCACAATATTATTGCGAAAACATTAGAAATGCAGAGATTATTTTACCTTATAACCGTGAAGAAAAACCAATAAAAGATTATCTCTCTCATGTCTGGCATATATTTGCAATCAGAACACAAAATAGAGATAAATTACAACAATATCTTGAAGAAAACGGAATTCAAACTAACATTCATTATCCGACTCCGCCACACAAACAAGAAGCTTACAAAGAATGGGCTGATTTAAGTTTACCTGTAACAGAAGAAATTCACAGAACAATTTTAAGCTTACCTATGTCACCGGTTCTGACTGATAATGAAGTAGAAAAGATTGTGGAGATATTAAATAAATGGAATTATTAGAGAAAAAATAAAAAATAGGATATTTAAATTTGGATAATAAAACAATAATACAGAAAATAAAAAAGAATAAAACTAAATTTGATAATCTTCTTAAACTACTTGAACATATTGATAATGTTGATGAAAAGCTGACAATAGCACAAACAGCATTGTCTTTTACAACATTTAACGGCACCGGATACTTTACTTCAAATAAGCTTGAAAATTTCTATTGTAATTATGCCAAAACTCTTAAATCTAAAGATTTATATACCAAATACGATAAAAATACAGTGTTGCATATTATGACTGAAGCATACAATACCGGAGGTCATACAAGAGTTGTTGAAAGATGGATTCAATTAGCGCCGGACAACGAAAAACACTCAGTTGTAATTCTCAGTCCATCATGCCCTGCTCCGTTTTTTCTGAAAAAAGCTGTTCAAAATAAACATGGCGAAGTTTTCATATATGATAGAGATGAAGATATAACATCCAAAGCGCTGAAACTACGCAAACTAGCATCAAAATTTCAATATATAATACTTCATGTTCATATGGATGATCCGACAGCCGTTATAGCCTTTGGAACAGAAGAATTTACAAGACCCGTTTTATTTTTTAACCATGCAAGTCATATGTTCTGGATAGGAAAAAGTATAGCTGACATCGTTATTGATTTTATTACTGCTCAAGATATTACAACAAAAAGGAGAGGAATATCAACCCCTTCATTTCTTCCAATACCAGATACAAAAATAAACATAAATACAAAAAGTAAGGAGGAAGCAAAAAAAATTCTTGGAATACCTCTTAATAAAAAAATTATTTTAACTGTTGGTTCAAAGAATAAATATAATCCATTTAACGGTAAAAGTCTTATTCCCATTATTAAACAAATTTTAGACAAGTCTCCCGATACATTATGTTATGTTATTGGACCTGATATGAAGTCTTCTATGTGGGAAAAAGCTTATAAATCCAGTAATAACAGAATTATCGCTACAGGGAACGTAGATTATGACAAAGAATATTTTGATTATGTGAATTCTGCAGATTTATTATTAGATTCGTGGCCGGTAGGCGGCGGGACTACCATTGTAGATGCGCTGCATTGTAAAATTCCGGTTCTTTCCTTAAAAACCTATTTAAATACCTGTGATTTTGTATATAAATCTGATTGTTACTGCCAGAATACAGATGAATTTATAAAAAAGGCTGTTTCAATTCTTAGTAATAAAGAAGAGGCTAAAAAATATTTTAATAATATTAATGAACTTTTTGTTTCTGAAACATCAAATGAAAACTGGCTTAAAAAACTAAATATTTTATATAAAAAAATACCGGAAAAACATACAGTCCGGCATTTCACAGATATGACAGATTATCATGAAATCAACGAATATAATATCTTATTATTTAGTTTTTTATATAAAAAACATAAAAAAATGAAATTACTAAAACTTTTATATAATTTAATGAGTTATTATCTTAATGTTTTGGCAAAAAATAAAGAAAAAAGACTAAAATATTTAAAAAATCTTTTAAAAAATTACTTATATATTTAATAAACCGGACATAAATCACACAGAACAATTTTGTAATATTATAGATAAATATGCTTCTTTGGTATACAAAACATCTAAATCGTTTGTATCAATATCTTCAACAATTGTTTCAAGACATTCTCAAATACATCAGACATACCTTGTTGAAAATCTCTCAAATTTTAATATTGTTTTTCACCAGAAAATGGCATCATTTGTTCATACATTCATAAGCAGAGCTTCAAGCACATTTGCACAGACAAAAGCAAACGCTTACGTATACAATCAAATGCTAGTGCAGGCAAAATTGATGTCTTATGTTGATGTTTTTGCTGTATTTGCACTGCTTGCATTCCTGTTAATTCCGATTACCTTCTTTTTTAAGTCGAACAGCACAACAAACTCACGGAAATAGCCGTACAAAATCAGGCATCAGCTTTTGATTTATAAATCATAAAGCACAAAATTCCCATAATCACTAAGATTGACAATATGGGTCCGGCCGTAGAAAAATCAAATTTTTTATATTCCAGAATTATTTCAACCGGCTGTTCATCCGCGGATAAATCCCAGTAATATTCAGTATCGCTTATAACTTTTGCGGCATTATGGTTTGTTGCCTTTTTTGGAATTTTTATAGTCAAATCAGCAACAGGCTTTAATCCTGGAATAGAATTAAAAGTTTCTCCCAGCGCATCGTTAAATTTTTGCTGTTCCTGCGGGTTATATCTTGTTGTCGAAACAGAGCCGTCTGCATATTTGACAGTTTCCACAACTTCGCCTGTTTGAGGATCTGTTTGTGTTGTTTTTGAAACTACATCTATTTTTTCGCCGTTTACAATAAGAGTATCTTCATCATTACTGTTATTTTTGAAAGGACTTTCTTTTTCAGACATGTTATTCATTGCCTTTTTTACGTCATAGAGAAAATGAATACTATAAGTTTTGCTTAAACCATTCTGATGTATTGAAAAAATATTCTCTTCATTTCCCAAATCATCTTTTAATGCATCAGAAGCATCTTCAAAAGATAGATTTTTTTTGATTAATGTAAGCCCTCTATATGTATCATCAGAATATGATTGAACTTCATAACCTTCCTTTTTAAATTCATCGGAAGATTCTAACATAGACTCATCAAATTGCTTCTTAAAATTAGGATCATAATTTTCAAAAAATGAGAAATTAATAGCTTGAGTTTTAGAAACAGACACTGTGTCTTTGTCGTCAACAACAATATTATATGAATATTTTACACATCCTGTACAAAAAACAGACAACATCACAATTACAACAAAAAATAAGCCTTTTTTCATAAAAACATTTCTCCTAAATTAGTTATTTATTTATAATATTATATTTATTATTTTGAACATTCGTTTAATTAATGTATTTTTACTTTAACCTTAAATAAAAAAATATTGACTATAATATTTTTTGAGATTATCATTAACAAAAATTACGGCTTTAACGAATTAGAGATAATTTATATGTTAAAAGAATGGATAAAAGCTATTATTTTATTACCTTTTAATGTACTGATTGTAATACCTGCATTAATATTATATTTTAACGGTTATAAATATTCTTTTAACGGATTTTTAACATCATTTATAGGGATTTCCCTTTTAATTTGCGGAATGACTTTAGCTATTTATACAATGTTATTATTTAACAAATTTGGGAAAGGGACGGCGGCTCCCTGGGCCCCTCCGAAACATTTAGTGATTAAAGGTCCATACAAATATGTAAGAAATCCCATGATAACTGCAGTATTATCAATTCTTATTGCAGAAAGCTTATTATTAAATTCTATAGAAATTTTTTATTGGTTTATCGTCTTCTGGGTAATTAATATGATTTATTTTCCTCTAGTAGAAGAAAAACAATTAAAGGCACGTTTCAAAGAAGAATATTTAGAATATATAAAGCATGTTCCAAGATGGATACCCAGATTAACACCTTGGGAAAAAGAGATTTATAAGCAACATTCTTCGTGCTAAAATATTACAGTAAATTAGATGTTATTGAATAATAAAATATAAAATGTTTATATGGAACAAAAATCACTTTTTGAAAATGAAAACAACCAGCCTCTTGCTTCCCGTTTACGACCGCGGGATTTAGATGAATTTGCCGGTCAACAGCATTTAATCGGCGAAGGTAAAATTCTGCGCAGGTTGATAGAAGAAGACAAAATTACGTCAATGATCTTCTGGGGACCTCCCGGAGTTGGAAAAACCACACTCGCAAGCATTATTGCCAACAGAACAAATTCATCTTTTATAAATTTTTCAGCAGTCACAAGCGGAATAAAAGAGATAAAAACAGTTATGACGCAGGCGGAAGAAGCCCGCAAAATGGGACAGAAAACAATTGTTTTTGTAGATGAAATTCACCGTTTTAATAAAGCCCAGCAGGATGCATTTTTACCGTTTGTCGAAAAAGGAAGCATTATACTAATCGGCGCCACAACAGAAAATCCTTCATTTGAAGTTAACGGGGCGCTTCTTTCAAGGTGCAAAGTTTTCGTACTTCAGGGGCTTAAAACAGAAGATTTAGTCAAACTTTTAAAGCGTGCAATTACTGACAAACGCGGTTTTGGCAATCAAACCGTTCATATTACGGACGAACAACTGGAAATAGTTGCTAAATTTGCAAACGGAGATGCAAGAAACGCTCTTTCAACACTTGAAATGGTTGTGTTAAACGGTGAAGTTTCTCCTGATGGAGAAATAACCGTTACGGAAGAAACTTTAGAACAATGTATTTCAAAAAAAACCCTTCTGTATGATAAAAACGGGGAAGAGCATTACAATATAATATCAGCACTGCACAAATCAATGAGAAATTCTGACCCTGATGCTGCTGTTTACTGGCTTGCGCGAATGCTTGAGGCAGGTGAGGATCCTCTTTATGTAGCAAGACGTGTTGTAAGGTTTGCAAGCGAAGATGTCGGACTTTCTGATCCGCATGCGCTGGAAATTGCCGTTGCTGCATATCATGCCTGTCATTTTATCGGAATGCCTGAATGTTCTGTTAATCTTACACAGGCTGTTATTTATATGTCACTTGCACCAAAATCAAATGCGATGGAAGTTGCATACAATACGGCTAAAATAGATGCAATAAAAGAAATCGCCGAGCCTGTTCCGCTTGTTATAAGAAATGCACCTACAAAGCTTATGAGAGAACTTAATTACGGAAAAGGTTATCAATATGCCCATGATACGGAGGAAAAATTAACAAATATGCAATGCCTTCCGGATTCTCTGCTCGGTAAAGAATACTATATTCCGACAGAACAGGGGCTTGAAGCGAAATACAAAGCAAAACTGGAAAAAATTAAAGAATGGAAAAGAACACATTAAATTAATTTTTTACAGGTTTTCTTGTAACAGCGAGGAATACTCCGAAAAGAACCAGTAAAACCCCTATTGAAATTCTCAGCGTTAAATGTTCGTTGAAAAACAAAATTCCGAAAAATATTGCGGTCAAAGGCTCCAGAGCGCCTAAAATCGCAGTTTTGGTAGATCCGATAAGTTTAATCGCAATATTTATTGTTTCAATTGAAATGATAGTCGGCAGCATCGCTAATCCTGTTACATACATCCAAAGTAAAGGTTTATCCAGTATTTGCAGTTCTGTACAAAATTTTAAATTTACTATATAAACCAATAATCCAAAGAACATGACATAAAAACTCATCTTAAGACCGTTCATGTGTTTTATTGTTTTAATATTTTTTACTCCGACAATATACAAAGCATACAAAAGCGCCGACATAAAAACAACAGTGACGCCATATATATTCAGACTTGCACCTGATTTGCCGTGGTACAACAGAACAATTCCCGTAAATGTCAATAATATGGAAACAATAACCGTTTTAGTCATTTTTTCTTTAAAAAATAAAGACATAATTATTGCAACCAGAACAGGATAAATAAAAAGAAGCGTACAGGCAATTCCGGCTTCTATATATTTGAAAGCTTCAAACAATGTCAGTGACGATAATGAAAAAAACAACCCCATAATAAAAAGCGGGAAAAACTCTTTAAGTGTAATATGCAAAGATAACTTTTTTACAAATTTTAGCCAGATGCCGTAAATTATGACAGCAATTGCATACCTGTAAAATAAAACCGAATTAACACCTACCCCGCTTGCAAAAAGCGGCAAAGCAAATAATGGGTTAGTTCCGTAGCTTGCAGATGCTATTGCACCGTTAATTATACCTTTTGTCTGTCTTTTCATCCAAATCTTCCCAACTACAACAATATATCTTAATACAACAAAAAAATCAATTTAATGTTATAATGAACTTATGAAAATAGGAATTATCGGTTTAGGTCTTATCGGCGGCTCATTATTTAAAGATTTGAAAAAAAATTATGACGTGATTGCAGTATCACAATCACAAAACGGCGAAAATATCTACAAATCTTTTGATGTGTTGAAAGACAGAGATATTGTTTTTGTCTGCACTCCAATGAACAAAACTCTTTCAGTACTCGACGAACTTGAAACTGTGCTTCCCGCTCAAACAACAGTTACGGATGTTTGCAGTTTGAAAGAATTTGTATGTAAAAAAGAGCGTCCTTATAATTTTATTCCGTCACATCCTATGGCGGGAACGGAAAATAAAGGATTTGAAAATTCTTTTGAAGGTTTATTTAATGGAGCCAAATGGGTAGTTATCGGCAAAGAAGAGGACAAGAAGGTAAGAGGGCAGGCTTTATTAACAGAAATTATCAATTACGTAGGTGCAAAACCTGTATTTATGACAGCAAAACAACATGATGAGGCTGCTGCAATGATTTCACATATGCCTATGGTAATTGCACAGGCTTTAATGCTTGCGGCAAAAGATAACCCTCTTGCATTAGAAATTGCTGCCGGAGGTTTTCGGGATATGACAAGACTTGCTCTGTCAAATGAAGAAATGGCATGCGATATGGTGGCAATGAACCACAAAAATATAGAACAGGCTATTTTAAAACTCTACAGGGCAGTCGGAGATTTAACAAACGGCGATTATCCGAAAACAATTGCCGAATTAAAGCAAATACGATCAAAGATGCTTTTAAATTAAGAATTTAAATATATCTAAAAACTGTCAAAATTATCAAAAAAATTCAAAATTTTAAACTCATGCCCGTCGCTGCGAACACGTTTAATCCCTTTTAAATAATTCATTTTAAAAGCCTCTTCTATACTTCTTGTTCCGTTAAACGCATTTTTTTGAATATCTGCTAAATCCTCATATAGACTATAAGCATAAAAATCTAAATCACCGTGTTTTTTATAATCATATTTAGGGATAAACATAAATTTTGTACCGTGGCTATCAACAACGTATGATTTTCTTTCATTCTTTCCTACGGCGAATGCCAAATCAGAAATAGAAAACGATCTTGAGTTTTTATTGACCTGATCAAGTTCGCTGTAATCCCAAACACGATTTGCTACAAATTGTTTCGGATGATTATGTATTGTTATTGAATTCTTTGTCAGCTCCGGCGGCATACAACAATGAGTACTTGAATTTAGCGTACCTGCATATTTTATTTTGCCGTCAGTTGACAGAATAAAACTATTCTCTACACGTGAATTCTTTATGTCATCCATGATTTTATTTGAAACTAATCTTTCATATCTGTTTTTAACAATAAAATCAACCTTTTCCGCTTCAGACATTTTCGACCAGAGCGGAGGCAATTCATTTGTTGCTTCTTTCTCAAATTTATTAATAAAATATTCAGGTTCGCTCAAGGTACACTTCTTTTTGCTTAATCTGCGAAAAGGAGTATATTTTTCCAAAATATCATCACTGACATTAGGATATTTTCCGGTTGTACCATACTTTGCAATATCATCAAATTGTTTTTTTACATATTTTGCAGGTTTATTTGATAACATCCTTGAAAATTGCAAAAATGAACGCACTTTTAACATAATTATATTTTCCCCTTAAATGAATAAAGTATTTTTTATAATTAAAATTGCGTTAATATAAAAAATCATTCAAATAACTTTGCAATTGACTTATTATAATCAGGTCTTAAAATACCTTTTTCCGTAATAATTCCGGTAATCAATTCATACGGTGTTACGTCAAAACCAGGATTAATTATATTAACATCCGGCGCGCATATTAATTTGCCGTTTATATGCGTAACTTCCTCATGCGAACGTTCTTCAATAACTATCTCATCACCGGTTTTGATTGATGTATCGATTGTTGAAAGCGGTGCTGCGACATAAAACGGTATATTATGGAATTTCGCCGCAATCGCAACCGTATAAGTACCGATTTTATTTGCAGTATCGCCATTTGCCGCAATTCTGTCAGCGCCCACTACAACCATATCAATCATTCTCTTTTTCATAAAATATGAACACATACCGTCTGTTATCAAAGTTGTCGGAATTCCGTCCATTGTAAGTTCAAATGTCGTAATTCTTGCACCCTGCTGGCGCGGACGTGTTTCATCTGCAAACACCTGAATTGTCGGGTCGTTTGCAAAAGCAGAACGTACAACCCCGAGAGCCGTACCATAACCTACTGTCGCAAGGGCACCTGCATTGCAGTGAGTAAGAATTGTAGCGCCTTTTGGAACGACTTCCGCACCATAATCACCGATTTTTTTGTTGATTGCGATATCTTCATTTTCGAGTTTTATTGCATTTTGTTTCAATTCTTCAACAATTCCATTTATATCTGATTTGGAATTTTTAATGACTTCTTTCTGCTTTTCAACAGCCCACATCAAATTTACGGCTGTCGGACGGGATGTTGCCATATAATCAGCTTTTTCAAGAAGTTTTTTAACAAATTCATCACGTGAAAGATTCTCTTTCGCAAGCTCCTGGGCATACAAAACAACACCGTGCGCGCCGGCGACGCCGATTGCCGGAGCTCCTCTGACTATCATATTTTTTATGGCATCAAACATTTCCTGACCGGATTTAATATTAACAAACTTAAACTCATAGGGTAAAACTGTTTGATCAACCATTTTTGAATAATTATCAACCCACTCTATTGTTTTTATTTTTGAATGAAATTCTGCCATATTATTTCCTCACTGAATTTAAAAAATCTATTACATAAAAAGTTAAAAAACCTGTAAAAGCATTAACGGTAGCACCAAGAACTCCCATAAATATCGAAACTACAATCAGAATAAAAAAACTTGCATTTTGCAGCATAAACCCAACCCCGTAATTCGCTGCAAGATGAAAAAATTTCATCAATACAACCGAAACAGGCACATAGAGTATTGAAAATCCGATATAAGATACAAAACCGGCTATTGCGCCGACTATTACACTATCTTTAATTGAAGTTAAAGACAAACAATTGTATTTGACAAGTATCCAAATAACAAGAGGTGCCATAAAACAAATTAAAAAGATAAAAGAAAAAGTTCCGACGTAAGGTATTAATGTAATTGCCCCCAACAATAAACCGAAAAAAATACTCAAAACCGAAATTTGTCTCAAAAGTGTATAATTAATATTCATAGATCTATTATACCACAAACAAAACAGAGATTACTTATATGTATACGTAACAGTAATGGGCGGTCTCTCCGGAAAATATTGTTTTGCCTTTTGCGCAAGAATTTTTAATTCATCAATATTGTTTTCCTGTTCATAAATTTTTCCGAGTATTGAATACATGTTATAAGTTTTCGGGTAACGACCTAAAATTGATTTTGCAAAATCTTTCGCCTGTTCATAATCTCCTGTATCATAGTAAATTTTTGCTATCAATGGCGACATATCAGGATTATTACTTAGATTATAGGCTTGTTTTGCATAATTTAGAGCCTCATCATATTTAGACATATTGTAATAAGAAAATGCTATTTTGTAATAAACCAAAGCCTTTAATTTTGTATCAGAAATTTTAGGAAGAACTTTGTTATAATTTTTTACGGCAGCCTCATAGTTTTTTTGTTCAAAATACAGTTCGGCAATTCTGATAATTTTACTTTTTGAACCGTATGAATGCTGTATATCTTGTATTGTATAATTTAATTCTCTCGCTATTCTCCTGTCATAATCCCCGAGAATATCGTCAGCATTTGCCATTTTTGCTTTTGCTTCCTGCGAAAATTCTCTGTTTGAAATATCCGGTATTATTGAATATAAAAGCCTTAAAGTATTTATATCTCCTTTGCTTATCTTATCGCGGGTTGAAACAGGATACATTATATCCTCAGGATTTATACTGTGACCGCTTATTCCGAGAGAATGTCCTATCTCATGTATAGCCGTCCGATACAAATTTTTCCGTTTTATATACTTATTTGTCTTATCATACACTGCAAATTCTATTTCAGAATACTTTATCAATTTATCTGAAATTTCAAAACGGCTTTCACCGCCTTTCATAACATTACTGTTAAACTCACGATCAAAATTTAAGGGGAATTTGCATCTTATATCAGCATAATCTTCAGGAGTTATATATATAAATTTAAAATAATTACCGCTGGCTTTTTCCCATGCTCTAAAAGCTTTTTTTACTTCTTTATAAAAATAATCAGGAAGCTCAGGATTGTCTTCAATATAAACTTTCAACGGGAATGTCTCAGGATTCCAGCGTACCAGATAACCGCGGTTAAGGGCTCTGTCTATATAATTTCCGGAATAGTTAATATCAATATTTGCTAAATCAGGTTTAACATCCGGAATAAAACCAGTATTTCCTTGCCCGCCAATGTCTTGCTTTTCTTCTTTTTTTTGATTTGCTTCTTTATATACAGTATCCTGAATTTTTTGTTCTTCAACAGAAATTGAAGAAGTCAAAACGCCCGTACTATTATTCCATTGATTACCGTTATCATTGAAAACTGATAAAATTATATGCAAAATTAAAACAGCTAAAACAAACCTTATTATAAAATTCATAATTTTGACCTTGTGTGGCAAATTGCAATAGCTATCGAATCTACAGTATCATCAAGTTTTGGTAATGTATCAACCCCGAGCGACAATTTAACCATCTGTTCAACCTCTTTTTTATCAGCCCGCCCGTAACCGGTTAAAACCTGCTTAACCTCCATAGGGGTATATTCGTAAATCGGAATGCCGTATTTTTCAAGCACTGTAAGAATAACACCGCGAGCATGTGCAACAGGCATTACAGTAGTTCTGTTACGAAAGAAAAAAAGTTTTTCTATTGCCGCACAATCAGGCTTATATTTCTCAACAATTGAGGTCATATCCTCAAAAATCTCCAAAAGCCGCGCAGCTTCCCTATCGCCTTTCCGCGTCTGTATAGAGCCGGAATGCAAAAGTACAGGCGTTTCATCACCACACTCAATAATTGAATATCCTACTATTCCAAGCCCGGGATCAATTCCTAAAATTTTCATAGAAATAAATCTATTCCTTATTTAACATCTGTTTTATTCGGACTTACGTATTCAATGCCCATTTCTTTGAGCGTTCTTATAAAATTCTGTGCGCAGATTTTCTGGGCTTCCGGCGGCACAATTCTCAAAATTTCAACTGTCTTTGATATAACAGGATCTTTATCATACCAGCGGTTATTTGCATTAACAGGTTTTACCATTGCATAAAATTTATCAATAGTTTCTTTTGAAACTTTTTCTTCAATTTTCTGCAGAAAAATTTCAGCCTGAGCTCTCAATTCGGTCTGATAATTCTTCAAAAGCTCAATAACCTCAAGTAATAAAGGATCATGATCATACCAGCGTTTATAGGCAGCTGTCATTAGAGTAAGCCCTCCGTTAGATTAACTTTAGGTTCAACAGGAGAAATTATATCATCGTCTCTTCTCTCTATTTTCCCTCCTAATAATCTTAGCTTACTTTCAAAATTTTCGTATCCTCTATCTATATGATGTAAGTTTTCGATTGTTGAATTTCCCTCAGCCATTAAAGCCGCAACGACAAGTGATGCTCCGGCGCGTAAATCACTGGCTGCAAGAGTTGCGCCTGTAAGTTTTTTTACACCTTTGACTATAGCATGATTTCTGTCCTGATGAATGTCAGCTCCCATACGTCTGAGTTCAGGAACCTGCATGAATCTGTTTTCATAAAGGCTTTCGGTTATAATTCCGACACCGTTTGCAGTTGTTAAAAGCGTCATAGCCATTGACTGCAAATCAGTCGGGAAACCCGGATACGGCTGGGTTATAAAGTTGATTGAATTAAGCCTGTTTTTGCAGGAAACTTCAAGAGAATTAGGTTCAATCAATTTGATATTTGCACCCATTTTAAGAAGTTTATCCGTAAAGAAAGTCAAATGTGCAGGAAAAACATTTTTAATAATTGCTTTACCTTTAGTTGCAATAATCGCTGACATAAAAGTTCCCGCTTCAATTCTATCAGGAATTGTGGTGTATTCTATAGGATGAAGTTTTTCCTGTTTAACACCGTTAATAACAATTTCCGATGTTCCGGCGCCTATTACATCTGCCCCCATAGAATTTAAAAAGTTTGCGAGATCAACAATTTCGGGTTCCTGAGCAGCATTTTGAATTCTTGTTGAACCTTCGGCAAGAATTGATGCAAGCATAAGGTTCTCCGTAGCGCCTACCGACGGAATATCCAGATATATATCGGTGCCGACAAGCTTTGACGCCTTTGCATGAACATAGCCGTTTTCAATCTTTATTTTAGCGCCAAGCGCTTCAAGCCCTTTTATATGAAAATCCACACGGCGTTCACCGATTGCGCAGCCGCCCGGAAGTGCAACAATAGCTTCTTTGCATCTTGTAACAAGAGCTCCGAGAACTATAAATGAAGCTCTCATTTTACTAACAAGTTCATACTTTGCCGTAATGCTTGTTAAATCTGTTGCATCAATCGTCACTGACTTTTCAGCTTTGTTATAAGTCGTTTTTGCGCCCAATTGTGCAATTACATTCAACATAATTTCAACGTCGGTTAAATCCGGAACGTTATGAATTTTTGTTTCACCTTTAGCTAATAGTGCAGCAGCCATAAGTTTTAAAACCGAATTTTTTGCGCCGCCTATTGAAACCTCACCTCTTAACGGGGTACCGCCTTTTATATAATATTTTTGTGTCAATTTTCTTACCTTTAAATATATACTTTACCTTACATTATAATAATACAATCAGATTGCACTGGTGTAAATAAGTTAAATTATGTAAAGATAAATTCAAGCAAATTTTGTCTCGTCTGTCATCCTGAACTTGTTTCAGGATCTTTTTGAGATGCTGAAATAAATTCAGCATGACAAACTATTGTTTGAATTATTAAAAAATAATAAATTTTTGTTGTTTATTAATATTGATAAATTATAATATTAATATAAATTACGAGGTAGAAATATGTCACATAAACATCATAATAACAATCCGTTTAAAAACCCTGATGACCTTGAACAGGCTGCAAAAGAAGAAGTTTCATCCGATGAAAAATTAGAAGAAAATAAAGACGGTAATAATGAAGAAAGTGAATTACAGCAAAAATACGATACATTAAATCAGCAATATATAAGGCTTGCAGCTGATTTTGATAATTACCGCAAAAGACAGGAACATGAACGAGAAGAATTGTTAAAATTCGGAACGGAAAATGCCCTGAAAAAAATGATTGAAGTTCTTGACAACTTTGAACGAGGACAAAAAGCACTGGAAAACGTTGATGACTGTGAAAAAGTTAAAGAAAGTTTCAATCTGGTTCACAAACAGGTTATTGACGCTTTAACAAAACTCGGTCTGGAAACAATTGAAACAGAAGGTAAAGAATTTGATCCGAATTTCCATGATGCCGTAATGCAAACACCGACATCGGATAAACCCGAACATACAATTATTAATGAATTACAAAAAGGATATAAAATGGGTGACAAGGTTTTAAGACCCGCGCTTGTAAATGTTGCAACTGCTGAAAACTGATACTTTTCAGCTTTTTTGCTATAATAAATATTATTAAAGGATAGGGAAGAATTAAAGATAAATGACAGATTACTATGAAATACTAGGAGTATCAAAGGATGCTTCCAAAGACGAGATAAAATCTGCTTTCCGCAGGAAAGCAAGAACATTGCACCCCGATGTAAATAAAGCCCCCGATGCTGAAGAAAAATTCAAAGAACTAGGCAAAGCTTACGAAACCTTGATGGACGATAACAAACGCGCAACCTATGACCGTTATGGAGAAGACGGACTGAAAAATGCAGGATTTGATACCGGCGGACCTTTTGCGGGCGGTTTTGGCGATTTGAATGATATATTTAATTCTTTCTTTGGCGGAATGGGCGGTTTTGGTTTTGGCGGCAGACCTGATCCTAATGCACCTGTTGAGGGAGATGATTTAAGACTTGATATTGAAATTGATTTCGAACAGGCAATATTCGGAACCGACAAAGAAATAAAGTTTGACCACCTTGAAAATTGTCCTTCCTGCGGAGGAACAGGTGCAGAAAAAGGTTCCAAACCCGTAACCTGCCCAACCTGTCATGGCTCCGGTCAGGTTCAGCATGTAACTCGCACACCTTTAGGTTCCTTTGCTCAAATTGTAACATGTCCTGACTGCCAGGGCAAAGGGAAAAAAGTAATGAACCCCTGCAAAGATTGTAAAGGTCAGGGCAAAATTCAAAAAGAAAAGAAAATTAACGTCAAAATTCCTGCAGGTGTTGATAATATGTCAAAAATCAGAGTGTCAGGAGAAGGCGATGCAGGATTTAACGGTGGACCGGCAGGTGATCTGTATGTAGTTCTGCACGTTAAATCATCAGACTACTTCAAACGTGACGGAAATAATGTTTATTCAAGACTTGATATAACACCGGCTCAGGCAGCATTAGGCGATGAAGTTATTGTCAGAACTCTTGACGGTGAACAAAAAATCGCTGTTCAAGCAGGTATTCAAAGCGGAAATTCCATAAAAATAAAAGGTGCAGGTGTTCCGTTTATTCAACGACCGTCGCAAAGAGGTGATCATATCGTTATAGTCGCTGTCAAAACTCCGACTAAATTGTCTGATGAAGAACGAAGTCTTTACAGAAGATTATACGAACTTCAGAATAACAAAAAAGTACAACAATCTTCTATAATGGACAAAGTAAAGGGAGTATTTCAGTAATGACAAAAAAGGCAATTAAAAATGCATTTAACAGATTTTTATTATTAATGCTGATGCTTTTAATTGCATTGCCGTCTTATGCTGCAACAATTCCCGATAATATCCAAAAATTTATCAGCAAGGATTTTCCGAACACTACTTTCAGATTTGACGGAATGATAATCCTGCCTGACAACACAATTTATCTTCCGCTTTTTCCCGCAAAAATATTAAATCCGGAAACCATTACAATCAAACAGACCTATCCTTCAGGCAAAACTCTTGCTTCAAAGCCGGATGTTGTTATACTAAATAATGATTTTGCCCTTTTAAAAGTCGTTAATGACCCGCGCGGATATAAAACTATTGCAAGAATGGCAAATCCGCCTATGGAACTCAGAACAGGACTTTTGCCTCAGGACTTGCTTGTCCCGAAAGGTCTGGTTGTTCCGGACAGTTTAAAATCAATTGTCGGGAATCTGGAAATTAAAACCGTTAATGATCCGGGGATAAGAGTGGAGAATTCAAAACCCGTTATATCTGAACTTTCCGGTTCGACTTTAAAAACTCTTTCTCAAATCCCTCCTTTAAAGAACAAGAGTTTTTATGTTTCATCCCCATATTCCAAAAATATTCAGGTATTTAATCCCGGAGCAAAAACGCCTGAATATTCTCTCAAACAGATAAATGTTCCTATTTCTATGCAGGCTTATGACAACAAATTTTTGCTTGTAACTGCTTATGACAAACCATCGGTTGACGTAATTTCTCTTGCTGATGACCAGATTATCAAACAAATTTATACAAAAACCCAGCCTGATGAAATTGTAATTGACAAAAATAAAAATATAGCTTATATTTCAAGCTCCGTTGATTCAAGTATTTATACCGTAAATCTTGAAACAATGACTTTATCAAAACAGATTAAAATAACAGGAATGTGCGAAAAATTGACGCTTTCGGATGACGGAACAAAACTTTTTTATTACGACAAAAAGACCCGCGACATCTGGGCTATAGAACTCGACAACAATTATCTTTTAAAAGAAATAGGGAAATTCCCGAATGTCTCTAAAATCGCATTCACAAATAACAAAATTTATATAACAAGCAGAACTAAAAATCGGCTTGCAATTATTGATTACCAGACTATCGGCTTGATTGCGGAAATAGAAATTTGTGAAAAACCGGTTGATATGCTCACATTCCATGACCGATTATATATACTCGGAGCCGGTGACAATTCTATTCAAATTCTCGATACAAAAACAGACCAGTTAACCGATGCAATTTATTTGAATACAAACGGATTTTCAACAAAACTTAACCATATAGAAGGGACAAACATTGCACTTATCACTGATACAAAAGCATCATTATATACCGTATTTGATCTGGGAACAAACAAAGTCATCAAATCAATTCCCGTTGATATTCCTGCAAGCTCCATTGTTGTAACAGAAAAGGTGCAGAAAATTAAATGATAACATATTTTGATGAAACAACTGAAAATGTTTTGAAAAATCTTGAGCAAACCCAAAAACAATTCTGGAATATAGCGCGTGTTACCGGAGAATTTTTGTATACACTTATAAAAGCTGAAAAATCAAAAAATGTGCTTGAAATTGGCACTTCAAACGGATATTCCGGCATCTGGCTAGGAAAAGCAGTAAAAGAAAACGGCGGACATCTGACAACAATTGAGTTTTATGACAAAAGACTTGATGTCGCAAAAGAAAATTTTAAGATCTGCAATGTTGATGATGTAATAACAACACTCAAAGGCTCAGCTTTAATGCATCTTGAATATTTACCCGATGATTTTGTAATTGATTTTGCATTTGTAGATGCAAATAAGGGAGAATATATCAAATATTTTGAATTTATAGACAAACACATGAAAAAAGGCGGTATCATAGCCTGTGATAATGTTTTATCGCACGAAGCAAAATGCAAACCCTTCATAGATGCGATAAACTCGCACCCCAAATATGAAAATGTAGTTTTACCGCTTCCTGCCGGACTGTCACTTGCCCGCAAAACAAAAGATTAAAAAAAAAGATGGTTTTAATCCCATCTTTTTTATTGTTCCTGTTTCCTAAATTCCTATTGATTATCTAACGACATTTGTTACAAAGTTTGCTATTTCAAAAAATGAATCTTTGACGAATTCTTTTGCCAGAGTTTTAATCGGTCTGTTTTCGATTACGTCAAATACGTAATAAATCGGATCCCTTGCATTATTAAAACGCATTCTTCTGTCTTTTAAAGCAAGATAGTTGTAATCTTCAATATTAAACTCTGTATCCTGATGTTTATTTCTTCTTTTTCTGAGCAGCGAACCAAACTGTCCGTTTCCGCTTGTATTGTTATTTAATTCATTAGTAGTGGGAAGCATTTTCTTTTTCTCTCTCTTATTTATCTCTTACATATATATAAAGTATATAAAGAGAAAAAAATTGCTTTTTTCTTTTTCTTTTTTGTAATATTTCGTTACAAAAAAAGTTACTGTCCGAGTTCTATTATATCCTCTTCATCCGCTGTCAGGTTTTTACCTATTGCTTTTTCGAGCTGGGCTTTGGCTGAATTGTACTGGTATAATGCGTTATAATAACTCAACTGAGCCTGCTGATAGTTAATTTGAGCGTCTTTAAGCTCAGTCGGGTTAGCTTCTCCGACACGGTATCGACCGTAGGAAAGCTCATAGTTTTCTTTTGCCTGTTTTACCCCCAGAATTGCAACAGGCATCTGATTTTTCTTTTCCTCAAGGGTTAAAAACGCGTTTTGAATTTCCAAATATATCTGGTTCTGGGTATTTTTTGCATTGGCAATCTCTTTGTCATACAAATATCTGGCTTCCTGAATTTCATTCTTTATCAGCATGCCGTTAATTGTCGGGAAATTCAAGTATCCGCCGATATTATAACCATGGTTTGATGTCCAGTGCTTACCGCCTATTTGAAGTTGACCTTCGACCGAAAGTGTAGGGAAATAAGATTTCTTAACAAGCTTTAGTGTCTGGTTTGCACTTTCAACTTTTAATTCTGCAAGTTTAAGCTCCGGTCTTGCTTCTCTTGCTATTTCGATTGATTTATTAAACGTAATATTTACAGGCTCGTACTTTAATCTTTCCTGAACATTATATTTATCAATAAAAGGAACACCCATAATATTATTCAACTTTGCAACCGCAAGATTTACTGCATTATCAGCCTGAATAAGCTGTAATTTAGCATTACTCAGGTTAACTTCCGCAATAGTTACGTCTACTTTAGGGTTCATGCCGATTTCATAAAAAGCCTTTGCCTGATTATAAAACATTTCAAACTTGTGAACAGTATCTTCTGCGACCCTTTTGTTTTCAAAGGCATAAAGCAGATTGAAATAGGCATCTTTTGTTTGAAAAATTACATCGTTGATTGTTGCGCCAAGTGTTGTTTTATAAGCTTCATAATCCAATCTCTTAATTGTAGCCTGATTTTGCGTAACACCAAAGTCATAAAGCATCTGCTGCAACGTAACCTGACCGAGAATATAGTAATTAAACGTCAAGTTTCTGCCTAAAGCATCCGATAACTGTAATTGTCTAATTCTAGTGTATCCTGTCTGCCAGCTTACCTGCGGGAAATAATTTGACCAGACCTGTTTTATTCTGGAATCTGAAGCAAGAATATCGTGAAAGGCTGCATTTATTTGCGGGTTGTTGCCTAACGCAAGCTCAATACAGCGTTCCAGCGTCATATCAATGTTTTTTTCCACAGATCCCTCTATTACAAAATCAGGCTGCTTATCTTTAGGTTTAGGAAGCACAGCATCAGCTTTCGGGTATTCCTTTTCGCTCACCGGATTTCCTATCTCCTCAGCCGATACCGCAGAAGATGCCAAACCTAATATTAAACATATTGATATTATTTTTTTAAGCATTATTTATCCTTTTTCTTGAATTTTTTTGCCGTAAAGATTTTAAAATCTTCAACAAGCACAAAGAATGCCGGTACTAAGAAGGTACCTATAAACGCAACCGCCATCATACCGCCAAATACAGTCATACCTACGGAATTTCGGCTGGCAGCGCCTGCACCTTTTGCAAACACGAGAGGCAAAAGACCGAGAATGAAGGCAATATTGGTCATCATAACAGCCCTGAACCTTAATTTTGCTGCCTGCATAGCGGATTCTTCAATTCCCATACCGCTTTGATGCGCGTCTTTTGCAAATTCGATAATCAAAATTGCCTGCTTTGTAGACAAACCGATTAACATAACAAGCCCGATCTGCGAGTATAAGTCAAGCGAATATCCCGAAACATACTGGAAGAATAGTGCCCCGACAAGCGCAACAGGAGAAATCAACAGTACTGCAACCGGAAGCATCCAGCTTTCATACAAACCTACAAGAAACAGGTATATAAATACGAGCGACATGGCTAAGATAGGTCCTATCTGTCCGCTCGATTCTTTTTCCTGCAGCGAACTTCCTGACCACGCATAACCCATATCCTGCGGCAAAACTTCATCCGAGATTTTTTCCATTGCACCCATAGCATCACCGGAACTTACGCCGTTACGCGCCTGACCGTTTATCGTAATTGCAGGGTACATGTTAAATCTGGTCAAGCTGTAAGGACCTACAACATTGCTGACAGATACAACAGCCGATAGAGGAACCATTGTTCCTTTGGAATTTTTTACGTAAATTTTTTCAATATCGGCAGGTTTTTCCCTAAACGGAGAATCAGCCTGCAAATATACACGATAAACACGACCGTACTTATTAAAGTCGTTAACATAAGATTTTCCGAAATATCCTGAAAGCGCACTGTAAATTTCCGAGATATCAACACCCTGTGCAAGCGCCTTATCTTCGTTAACTTTTATCATCAATTGCGGCAAATTAGCCGTAAACGAGGTATAAACCATCTGGAAAGCCGAGTTTTTATTTGCGGCTTCAATTAATTTTTGAGCTTCGTCATAAAGTTCCTGCGGGGTTCTGTCGCCTTTGTCAAGAAGCTGGTATTCAAAACCTCCGAACATACCCAAACCGGAAATTGACGGCGGAGAAAAAGACGCAATAGTTGCGGAAGGATAATTGGCGAACTCTTTTTTAATTTTACTCAAAATACTCTGCATTGATAAATCTTTGCTCTTACGTTCAGACCAATCATCGAGTTCTGCAACGATAAGAGCAGTATTTTCGCCCGAATATCCTACCATTGTAATAGTATTTTTTACACCCGGAATTTTTAAAATTCTTTGTTCAACCTCTGTCGCCACCATATCGGTTCTTGAAGCCGATGACCCGTCAGGAAGCTGAATTTGAGAGAAAACAGCACCTTTATCTTCAGTCGGCAAGAACCCCTTCGGGATTAAATAAAACATTCCGATAGTGAATGCCACAACAACAGCATACAGGCTTAACGTCAGAACAGGCGACTTTATAAACAGCTTAACACCTTCCAGATATTTGTCCCTGATACCGTTAAACCAGTCATCAAATTTCTGGATAAATTCAAAATCCGCCTTTTCCTCACCCGATTTCAATATCATTGCACAAAGAGCAGGGGCAAGAGTCAATGCAACCAATGTTGACAAACCGATTGATGAAGCTATACAGAGCGCAAACTGTCGAAACATCTGCCCCGTAATACCTGACATAAATGATACGGGAACAAATACCGCCATCAAAACTAAAGATGTTGCAAGAACAGCGCCGAAAACTTCTTCCATAGTAACTTCTGTTGCATCAACAGGAGATTTTCCTTCCTGTATATGCCTTTGCGTGTTTTCAAGAACTACGATAGCATCGTCAACAACCAGACCTACTGCAAGTACAAGCCCGAATAAAATAAGCAGGTTTATCGAAAAGCCGAGAATATTCATAAAGATAAACACACCGATTAGAGAAACCGGAATTGCACAGAAAGGGATAAGCGCCGCACGGCCGCTGCCTAAGAACATATAAGTTACAATACCAACCAGCACAATCGCAAGTCCGATGGCGTTAATAACCTCTTTAATAGATTCTCGCACAAATTCCGTCTCATCACGCTGTATCTTATACTCAATCCCCGGCGGGAAACTTTTGCTCAATTCCGCCATCTTTGCCCTGATTTTATTTGAAAGATCAATAGCGTTAGCTTCCGGAAGCTGACTTATTGAAATAATTGCAGAATCCTTTCCGCCTATACGCGAAAAGTAAGAGTAACTTTCAGCACCAAGTTGAACCCTTGCTATATCTTTAAGTTTAATCTGTGAACCGTCAGGCTTTGAACGGATAATTATATTTTCAAATTCCGAAACATCCTTCAAACGCCCTTTTGTCCTCATCGTAAGCTTTATCATCTGTTTGTTTGCCATAGGTTCGACACCCAGATCACCAGCCGGAACCTGTGTGTTTTGAGCCTGAATTGCCGCATTAACCTCTGATACGGAAACTCCGAGATTTGCCATTTTGGCGGCATCCAGCCATATTCTCATTGAATAATCGGAAGAGCCGAATACAACAACCTTACCAACACCTTTAATACGGGCAAGTTCATCTTTAATATATATAGAAGCATAGTTTGCAATATACAATGAATCATACGTATGCGTCGGCGAGTTAACAGAAATCATCATCAAACCCGGACCGCCCGTTGATTTCCTTACCGTCAAACCGTACCTTCGGACATCCTCAGGCAAACGCGGCGTAACAAGCTGCAGCTGGTTTTGAACGTTTACAACCGCCATATCAGGGTCTGACCCGATTTCAAAATATAAGGTCAACTGATACTGCCCGTTTTGCGAAGTTGACGACATATAAATCATATCTTCAACACCGTTCAACTGAGCTTCAACAGGAGCTGCGATAGTATCTTCAACAACGTCAGAACTTGCACCTGCATAAGTTGCGGTTACAATAACCTGCGGCGGCGTAATTGACGGATATTCTTCCAGAGGAAGCGTTAATATCATCAATGCACCGGCAAGTATAATTGCCAGAGAGATTACAATAGCCAGCTTGGGGCGTTTTATAAATAAATTTCCTTTTTTTTCGTTTTGCATCATATCCCTTTTTATTTGGAGGAGCGGAAGTCAAGAGGTCAGGAGGTCAAGCTTGTTACAGAGTTTGATAAATATTTTTTGTTGAAGTCTTGCCTTCCTGACATCCTGTCCTCTTGTCCTCTATTTTGTTACTTTTTCTGTTTTAATTTTCTGCATTTCTTCTTCTGTTACGATTTTAACAGGTTTCCCGGGAGTAACCTTCTGCAAGCCCTCGGTAATTATCCTGTCGCCTTTTTGCAGCCCTTCATTAATAATCCAGTTATGCCCTACCTGCTCTCCTGTCTTTACGTAAACAAGCTGCGGCAGATTGTTTTCATCAAGCTTATAAACATATTTGCCTGCCTGATTTTCTAAAACCGCTGTTACAGGTGCTACAGGCACATTGACCGGTTTGTTTGCATAAAGTTTTACTGTTACAAATTCCCCGTGAATTAAAGCATTGTCAGGGTTTTCAAAAGTAGCTCTCATTGTAACCGTACCCGTTGATGTGTCAACTTTGTTGTCCTGAAAATCCTGAACACCTTTAAGCGGATATTTTGAACCGTTGCTCATAATTAATTCAACCTTGCGGTTTTTGTTAGCGTCGCCGTCAGATGATGCAAGAGATTGAAAATCCTTTGAATCAAGCGGGAAAGTAACGTAAATCGGATTCGTGCTGTTAATTGTCGTTAAAGCACCGGTGCTCGGCGAAACATAGTTTCCGACAGTTACATTGATTATACCTACTTTTCCGTCAACGGGAGATTTTACGTTTGTATATCCCAAATTTCTCTGTGCATCGTTGTATGAAGCCTTTGCAGAAGCAAGCTGGGCTTTCAGAGAATCTCTGTTAGAAAGCATTTCATCATACTGCGCCTTTGCAATATAATCCTTTTTAACAAGTTCAGCCGAACGCGCAAGCTGTTTTTCCGCATACACAAGCTTTGCAGTTAAATTTTTAACATTCGCAGCCGCAACATTTGCAGCATTTGAATATTCCGTAGGCTCAATCAAAAACAGAACCTGTCCTTCTTTTACAAAATCACCCTCTTTGAAGTAACTTTTTTGAAGGTATCCTGAAATACGCGCCAGAACATCAACCCTGTATTTTGAAACCACACGCCCCGGCGCCTCAAAATTCCTTATTACACTTTCTTCCTGAATTTCCTGTACTGTAACAGACGGGTCAGGTCTGTTCATCATAGCTTTTCCCTGCATAAAATTGCTAAACAGTGAAAAACCGTATCTTAACAAAATTGCACCCACAATTACGGAAAGAAATATTATGATATTTTTCTTCATGTACTCTCCCTCATCCGGTAAAAATTAAATTATATATATAATAATATTTAATATTTTTTGTGTTGTTATAACAACAATTTTATTATCAACTTTTTTTGATGTCAATAACATAGGTGAATAAGTATAAATTATTTCCCCTCCCTCGGGAGAGGGATTAAGGGAGAGGGTACAGCAATACTCCCTCCCTGATTAGGGAGGGGATAGGGGTGGGTAACAATCTTTACATTTTATCAAATCAATACCCATCTAAATCTTCCCTAATCAGGGAAGACTTTTTTACTGTTTCCAGCACTTGACAAACTAACAAAAATAGTAAATAATATAATTACAGGGTGGCAGCTTGCCAAGCTAGCCGGATGCCCTTAGAGGTCTAACGGTTCTTATCTATTCAGGTAAGAGCCGTTTTTTAATACAAATAAAATCATAAAAATTAGTAATAAACTAATATTGAATTTATCCATATCAGCCCCCTTTCTAGTCGGGAACCAACCCGAGGTCTACAATATAAGTGTCGGTCAGTTGCTTTTCGAAAGGGACATCTTTTACCCAGTGGTCTTATATTACCATAAACCTCCCAATTTGTCGATTTTTCTTACCCTCTCTCTAACTCTCTCCCTAGAAGATAGGACGCTTGACGACTTCCCTTTCTCGGGGGAGGGGCTGGGGGAGAGGGTGCAAAAATATTCCCCCTCCCTGATTAGGGAGGGATGGGGTGGGTAACGGTCAGAAAGACAAAAGTACGGATTGCAGACGCGATATATTCACGTCATTGCGGACAGCGAAGCTGATTTTGAAGATAGGAAGACATATAGCTAAGAGATCCTGAAACAAGTTCAGGATGACAGAATTCCCCTCCATCGGGGAAGGGTCTGGGGGAGAGGGTGCAAAAATATTCCCCCTCCCTGATTAGGGAGGGGATAGGGGTGGGTAACAAACAGAAAGACAAAAGTACGGATTGCAGACGCGATATATTCACGTCATTGCGGATCAGCAAAACTGATTTTGAAGATAGGAAGACATATAGCTAAGAGATCCTGAAACAAGTTCAGGATGACAGAATTTTCCCCCCTCCCTCGGGGGAGGAATTAAGGGAGAGGGTTAGGGTGAGGTTTTATCTTCTGTTCTTATGTATCGCCCCGATAATATCCCTTATCAGCCCGAGTTCCTTAACAGAAGAAATCTGAACCAAATTATATATTTCATTCCGCAATTTATCGTCATTAATTTTTGAGAGGTTAAAAAATTCGTTGATATCTATTTCCAGTATCTGAGCAATCTTGATAAAAGTTTCTATTGAAGGAAAAGAATTACCGTTTTCAATTGTGCACATGTGCCGCGGAGAAATGTCGATTTTTTCCGAGAGTTCCTCCTGTGAAAGTCCACGTTCTATGCGCAATTGGCGTATTTTTTTACCGATAATTTCTTTGTCTAAATTCATCATAAACCTCTAATAAAATATAAAAACAAGTTTACAATGATTTAATGATATTTATATCAATAATCTTGACAAATTGATATTTATATCGTATAATTAATCATGTATACAATCAAGAAAGGTGGAATGATTATGAAATTATCAAACAAGAGGATGAACGGCTTTACTTTGGCTGAAGTATTGATTACTTTGGGTATCATCGGGGTAGTTGCGGCAATGACTATGCCGACATTGATGAACTCTACGCAGGGTGCACAGTACAAAGCTGCTTACAAAAAAGCTTTGTCAGCAATCTCACAGGGCGTAACATTGAACGTAGCTCTGGACGGAAGCAGTTTTGCTGACGCAAAAGCTGGAACAGCAGGTGAAGTAACAGCTCCTGCTGGAGGAGAATCAGTAGCAAGTATACTTAATGCCAGAATGAATATCGTTAATCATTCAAATGCTGCTAACAGCGGATATGGAATGACAACTCCACAAGGAGGCGGTGCTGCAACTTCAAATTTCAACGGAAAAGTTACAGCATGCGTTGACCAAGATAGTGATCCAGATACTCCATGCGTAGAACAATCAGTCACACCTGATACATTTTTATTCTTTAATGATGGCAGTATGTTTGCATATGTAGCATCTGATGCAGTAGAGTGTACAGATGACGAAGTAGCCGGAGTAAAACATTGTTCCGGTGTAATTGATGTAAACGGACTTAAAGGACCAAACAAAATTGTAAAATGTGACGATGGAAATGAAAATGTAACAACAGGAACTTGTACTGTAAGCAATCCTACAGACATATATCCTGTAGAATTTTATGACCAAACAATACTCCCTGCATCAGATGCGGCAAAAGCTGTATTGTACGGTAAGTAAAAAAATTCCCCTACCTCGAGGGGAGGGGAATACAAGGGGTGGGTGACCAACCTGACTTCCGCAACAGCGGACAAAAAAACTTTTTGTAAAACGAATCTTTTTGTAGACCGGAAATCTTTTCACGCCGGTCTTTTTTTTTGCCTTCTCCCTTGGATGGGAGAAGGTGGCACGTAGTGACGGATGAGGGTGGTTATAATAATATAAATCTATGAACTCTGATAAAGCTAGAAATTTAAGAAAAAACATGACTGAATTTGAACAAAAACTCTGGCAGTATTTACGTGACAGAAGATTTTGTAATGCAAAATTCAGAAGGCAAGTTCCAATACAAAATTATATTGCGGATTTTATTTGTTTTGAAAAACGCATTGTAATAGAACTGGATGGTTCAGGGCATCTTGAGCAAACTCAATATGAATATGACAGAAAGCGGGATGATTTTTTTAAACAGCAGGGGTATACAGTTTTAAGATTTTATAATAATGAATTGAGTAATAATTTTGAAGGAGTAATGGATACTATATATAAAGCTGTAAATTAATCCCCCTCACCCTTAATCCCTCTCCCACAAATGGGGAGAGGGAAATAATAGCGCTTATTTACTGTTCAAATACTCCAGAACTTTCCTTAATGCTCTGCCACGGTGAGATATTTCATTTTTTTCTTCTTCAGACATCTCTGCCATAGTTTTTTTATATTCAGTATCTTTTGTTAGAAAAACAGGATCATAACCGAAGCCGTTTGTGCCGGATTGCGTATAAGATATTTTCCCCTGGCATTCACCACGGGTTTGGAATAATATATTTCCGTCTTTATCAACAAGAGTCATTGCACAGACAAATTTTGCTTTTCTGTTTGTTTCATCTTTTAAAACACCTAATAATTTATCAATCCGCGCCTGTGCTGTTTCGGCGTATCTCGCCGAATGTATTCCGGGCGCTCCGCCAAGAGCCTCTACACACAATCCTGAATCATCTGCAAGCGAAATCATTCCGCTAACCCGCGCAGCCTCACGGGCTTTAATCAAAGAATTTTCTTCAAATGTTTCACCGTTTTCAACAGGAGCAAAACCATCGGGAGGTAAGATAAATTCAATATCTGTTCCTTGAGCGATTTCGTTTATTTCCTGTAATTTATGCGCGTTGCCTGTGGCGAATACGATTGTTTGTTTCATATTTATTTATCCTTTGTTTTGTAAGAAGTACGGAAGTCCAGAGGTCAGGAGGTCAAGCTGTTATCGGTGCTACGCACAAAATTAACTATTGAAACTAGCCTGCCTTCTTGCCTTCTGAACATCTTGCCCTCTTAAAAAATTTATTTTCCAAACCTTCTTTGTCTGTTATGAAATTCTTCTATTGCCGAAACAAGCGAGTTTTTATCGAATTCAGGCCAGTATTGTTTTGTTACATAAATTTCAGAATACGCAATCTGCCATAAAAGATAATTTGAAATTCTCATCTCACCGCCTGTTCTGATTAATAAATCAGGATCGGGAATATTTTTTGTGTATAAGTTTTGCGATATTAAATCTTCAGTTATATCTTCGGGTTTAATCCCTTTTGCTGCAATATTTTTCACCGCATGTACAATTTCATCTCTTGCTCCGTAATTAAAAGCAATCTGTAAATGAACACCTGTATTATTTTTTGTGGTTTCAACAGAATTTTGAAGAATTTTTTGTAATTTTTCGCTCAATTTTGTTGTGTCGCCGATAAATGATATTACAACACCTTCTGCGTGCATTTCCGCAAGCTCGTTTGTAAGTGTAATTGCAAGAAGCTCCATTAAAAAATCAACTTCTTCCTTTTTTCTGTTCCAGTTTTCCGTTGAAAATGCGTAGACAGTTAAATATTTTATTCCAAAATCATCACACGCTCTAAGGGTTGCTTTTAAAGCATCTACTCCTTTTTTATGCCCCATAGCCGACGGAAGATTTTTCTCTTTTGCCCATCTTCTGTTGCCGTCCATTATTACAGCTATGTGTTTAAGCCCTGTTTCCTTTACAATTTCAGAGGTTCGTGCATATTTATCCGACGTTTTCATATTCTTAATTATATTTCAAATATGTAAAATTACAAATAAATTTATTTTGTAAAAATATTTTTTTGTGTGATAATTTTAATAAAGCTAAAATATAATAGCGAAGTACACAATATAAAAAAGGAAAATGAAAAAATGGCTAGAAAAACTCCATTAGAAAAAATCAGAAACATTGGTATTGCCGCTCACATCGACGCAGGTAAAACCACTACTACTGAACGTATCCTGTTTTATACCGGAAAAACTCATAAAATCGGTGAAGTACATGACGGTGCTGCCGTAACAGACTTTATGGAACAGGAACGTGAAAGAGGTATCACAATCCAATCAGCCGCAGTTACCGCTGAATGGAAAGGACATCAAATTAACATTATCGACACCCCGGGTCACGTTGACTTTACAATCGAAGTTGAAAGATCTTTGCGTGTATTAGACGGCGTTGTTGCAGTATTCTGTGCTGTAGGCGGTGTTCAATCTCAATCAGAAACTGTTTGGAGACAGGCTAACAGATATGAAGTACCGAGAATGGTTTTTGTTAACAAAATGGACAGAACCGGTGCAGACTTCTACAGAGTTGTAGACCAGATTAAAAACAGATTAGGCGCTAACGCTGTTCCTATTCAGCTTCCTATCGGTGCTGAAGATAAATTCACAGGCTTGATTGACCTTATGACTATGAAAGCCGAAATCTATACAAACGATTTGGGTACAGATATCAGAGAAGAAGAAATTCCTGCTGATATGGCTGCTAAAGCAAAAGAATACAGAGATGCTATGGTTGAAGCTATCGCTTCTGAAGACGATGCATTGATGGAAAAATATTTCGAAGATCCTGATTCAATTACTGTAGAAGAATTGAAAAAAGGTTTGAGAAAAGCTGTTTGCGAAAACAAAATCGTTCCTGTATGCTGCGGTACAGCTTTCAAAAACAAAGGCGTTCAATTGTTATTGAACAACGTAGTTGATTATATGCCGTCACCGGTTGATGTTAAAGCAATAGAAGGCGAACTTGAAGACGGTACTAAAACAGAAAGACATTCTTCAGATTCAGAACCTTTCTCAGCTCTTGCTTTCAAAGTTATGACTGACCCTTATGTAGGCCGTTTAACTTTCTTGAGAGTTTATTCAGGTGTAATCACTTCCGGTTCTTATGTTCTTAACGCTACAAACGGCAAAAAAGAACGTATCGCAAGATTGGTTCGTATGTATGCTGATCAACGTCTTGAAGAACAGGAAGTTTATGCAGGCGACATTTGTGCAGCAGTTGGTTTGAAAGATACTACTACAGGCGACACTCTATGCGACGAAAAAGCTCCGATTATCTTAGAAAGAATGACATTCCCCGAACCGGTTATTTCTGTTGCTATTGAACCGAAAACAAAAGCAGATCAGGATAAAATGGGTATCGCACTTCAAAAACTTGCAGAAGAAGATCCGTCATTCCGTGTTAAATCTGACACAGAAACAGGTCAGACAATCATTTCCGGTATGGGCGAACTTCACCTTGACATCATCGTTGACCGTATGTTAAGAGAATTCAAAGTTGAAGCAAATATCGGTAAACCTCAGGTAGCATACCGTGAAACAATTCGCGGAACTGCCGATCAGGATTCTAAATTCATCCGTCAGTCAGGCGGTAAAGGTCAATACGGACACGTTAAGGTTAAAATTTCTCCTGCGGAAGAAAATGCCGGATTTGTATTTGAAAACAAAATCGTCGGCGGTGCTATCCCGAGAGAATACATCGAACCTGCCAGAAAAGGTATGGAAGAAGCTTTAGAAGGCGGTATCTTGGCAGGGTTCCCGATGATTGACGTTAAAGTTGAACTTTACGACGGTTCTTACCACGAAGTTGACTCTTCTGAAATGGCGTTCAAAATCGCAGGTTCTATGGCTATCAAAGAAGGCTGCCGCAAAGCTCAGCCTTGCATTCTTGAACCGATGATGAAAGTTGAAATTGAAATTCCTGATGAATTCACAGGAACAATTATCGGCGATATTTCAAGAAGACGCGGACGTGTTGAAGGGCAAGAACCTGTAGGCAACACAGGAAACGTTATTGTAAGAGCAATTGTTCCTCTTGCTAACATGTTTGGATACGCAACTGATTTGAGATCAAATACTCAAGGACGCGGAACTTTCTCTATGGAATTCAATCACTACGAACAGGTTCCTGCAAATATCGAAAAAGAAATTATCGAAAAATCAGGCGCTTCCGCAAAATAAGCAGAAAATTAAATTAAACACAAAACAGACCTTTGAAGATTTCAAGGGTCTGTTTTTTATTATATAAAATTTTGTCTTAAACGTCATTCTGAACTAGTTTCAGAATCTTTTTGGGATCCTGAAATAAATTCAGGATGACAAAATTTTATATAAGTTCGTATGGTGAGATAAGCAAAGCGTTATCACCAATCATTACTGACAAAATAGAAATAATGCGATTGCGGATCAGCTTCGCTTGTCCGCAATGACGAAAACTGTAACAAGTAATAATCATCTTCCTATATAGGGGGAGGTTAGGATGAGGGATAATTAAATTATTGCCAATACCCACTGCTCTCCCAATAGGAAAGCGGGTAAAATAACAGAAAACCGCCTTCTAAAAATATTAGAAGGCGGTTCTTTAAAACTATTCGCTGATATCCATCACCCCGAAAAGTTTTAAAATTATCCAAATGTCTTGAAAGAAGATTCAACGTTTTTATCAACTACGTTTTTAACCGAATCGTATTCTGTCTGCAATGCACTGTGTTCCGTATCAAGTTTTTTCAATTCAAGATCAAGTTTTTTATCTTTGTTTTCAAGATCCTGCATATCTTGAGTATACTTGGATTCAGCTCTGGCAATTGCTCTTTCATCCTCAACTTCCTGAATACATGTATCCTCTGAAATTGTAGTTGTTTTGAAAGCATTTTCAGTCGTTGAATAGTATTCTAACCTCAAAGTACCGTCTCTTAATGCAGCTTCAAATGTTGCATTATCTTCCAGCGGAGATTTTTGTACATTGCCTGCCGTACCTGTTCCTACGCCGGCGTAAATATGGTTTTCATCTACTTCTGCCGGTGTGGTTGTATAAGTAAAGTATCCGCTTGACTGAATTTTGTCATATATATTGCGATAATAAGTTAATACACCAGCGTTTTCAGCATCAGCTGCCGTTTGCAGTCCAAGAGTTGAATCCATATTATATTCAACTTTATATCTTGTCGGATCATCTTGAGCTTTTGCGTCATTTGTCCTTAAATATGCTTCTGTCAAAGCCATCGCATAATCATACAAATCGCGAGATTCTTCAGTTGTTCCTTCATAGTTTATAGGTTCATAAACAAGTTTACTTTCATCAACAACACGCTTTGACAATGCTTCATCAGAATAATCATCATATGCAACTTCTGTCCTCCCATCCGCCTCATATAATTTAAAAGTGTAATTTGGATTATCTGTTATATCGCTTGAATAGCTATCCATAGTGCTGCCGCCATCTGAAGCAACATCGTAGGGAATTAGAGTACCATTTTCATCAAAATACTTCCGTGAATAAGCAGTGTTATTTAATGTGGCATCAGAGTATACATCTGTTGCAATTATATTGTTATCTGTGTCTATATAATCGCCATCAGCATTAGTTATATAAGCAGGATTACCGTCTTTATCAACATAATAACCGTTTTCATCAACTTTTGTATACGTAGCGTATCCTTGACCGATTGCATAATCGTTCTGGTTGTTTACATCACCGCCTTGAACATAAGTTTCAACCCAGCCGAAACCAAAATCATGTTCAGCATCACCAAGGTTAATACCTACAGTTGCAAAATATTCATCCCATGCTTCATGAATTTTTTGCTCTGCTGCAGCTTGTTCATCAGTTCTGTCTTCTATGTTTGTATAAGTCTTTTGAACAGTAATATCCGCTTGAGAATAACCCATATTCGCAAGAAACTGGTTATAATTTCCGTTTGATTTTTCATAAGCTTCCGCAATTTTCGGAGTTACAAGAACTCTTCCTTTTGTATCTGTTACAACATACTGTTTGACATTTTCAGCCATTTCAAGACCAGTCATAAGATTGTAAGAAATATCTGTATAATTTGCTTCAGCACCGTTGAAACCTGTAAGTACAGTTAATTTTGTAGCATTTAACGCTTCATTATATTCATTTGTAATCTGCTGCGTTTGATCTGCCAAACGTTGTTTTGAATAGGAAATACTCTGACCAGAATTTTCGTTATTGGTCAGTCTGGCTGTTATGCTTAATAATCTAGCTTGTGATGCTGCCATTCCCATATTTTTTTTACCCTTTCCTTAGGTTTTGGTGTAAGCTTTCAGTTTGTTATTAGAAGCCAATTTCCTATAAGTTGTACTTGTAATCATGGTTACGGCAGATTTGTATAAAATCTTTAAATTGTTACTATAAAATGTTACAAAATATTTACATTTTTACAAATCTTCCACCCAGTGGAGGAACATGACTATAACTACCTCTCCCATGGGAGAAGGTAATTGAGATCCTGAAACAAGTTCAGGATGACATTAAAATATATAGATGTAATGTGGGATAAGCTTATGCTTATCCCACATTACGAATTTGTTCTGTCTTTGCAAGAAAATGTGCCGCTCCCTCTCCCCGGGAGGGCTGATTATTGTACAGCTTCTTCGCATTCACAGCAGATGCCGTCTGAATTTAGTTTTCTGTATTTCCAGCATCGTGCGCATTTTTCGCCTTCAGCTTTTGTAACCCATACGGTGTAACCTTCTTCTGTGTATTCATTTAATACATTGTCAGGTTTTTCATCCGTTACATAAGCCTGTGAAGTAATAAATATATTGCAAAGTTCCTCTTCATTAGCTTTTAATACAGTGTCATCGTCTGCTTTTACATAAACTGCAACTTCTAAAGAGCTTCCGACCTTTTTGTCTGCGCGAAGAGGTTCAATTGCACGTGTTACAACTTCACGTGTTTTAAGAATTTTTGAAAAATCTTCTTCCAATTTTTCATTAGTCCATTTTTCGTTCGGTTTAACCCAGTCTGAAAGCAATATACTTTCAAGCCCGTCTTTCTGACATTCGGGAACGCTCATCCATATATCTTCCGCTTGATGAGGCATTACGGGGACAAGCATTCTAACCAGTGTTTGTAATGTTTCATAAAGTACAGTCTGGCAGGCACGGCGTGAAAGCGACTTTTTGCCTGCCGTATAGAGTCTGTCTTTTACAATATCAAGGTAGAATGAACTCAAATCAACTGCCGCAAAGTTTTGAAGCTGCTGGAAGTATTTATAGAATTCATAATTATCAAAGGCTTCGGTTACACTTTCGATTAAGTGATTTAATTTGTGAAGCGCAAATTTGTCGATTTCTTTCAAATCCTCATAATTTACATAATCGGTTTTCGGGTCGAAATCAAAAAGGTTTCCGACCAAAAATCTTGAGGTGTTTCTTGTTTTCTTGAAGATTTCAGCAAGCTGTTTAATTATATTATTTCCGATTTTTGTATCGTTTCTGTAATCAACAGATGCTGCCCACAGTCTCAATATATCGGCACCGTATGTGTTTATGATTTCATCAGGTCTGATGTAGTTGCCAAGAGACTTAGACATTTTTCTGCCGTCTTCCCCGAACACAAATCCGTGAGTAAGAACGGATTTGTAAGGTGCAATCCCTTCAGTTGCAACAGAAGTTAAAAGTGATGACTGGAACCAGCCTCTGTGCTGATCCGAACCTTCAAGATACATTTCAACAGGTGTTGTGCCCAAGACTTCTGAACGTTTGTTTACAACAGCGCGCCATGTAATCCCTGAATCAAACCAGACATCCATAATATCGTTTTCTTTTTTGAAACAGTAAGTTTTGCCGCATTTCGGGCATTTAAACCCTTGAGGTAATAATTCATCAGCAGTGTATTTAACCCATGCATCAGAACTTTCTTTTTCGAAAATTTTAGCAACATTTTCAATTGTTTCATCAGTAACGATAACTTCGCCGCAGTCTTCGCAATAGAATACAGGGATAGGAACGCCCCAGGCTCTTTGTCTTGAAATACACCAGTCAGTACGTCCTGCGACCATGTTCGAAATTCGTGCTTCGCCGCCTGATGGAATCCATTTTACTTTTTTAATTTCTTCGAGAGCTTTATCTCTAAATCTGTCGACTTTTACAAACCATTGAGGAGTTGCACGGTAGATAACCGGATTTTTACATCTCCAGCAGTGCGGATAACTGTGATTTATATCCTGTGCTTTTAAAAGCGCACCGCAATTTTTCAGTTTTTCGATAACAATTGCGTTTCCTTTATAATATGGAACACCTTCAAGGTCTTTATCTTTAACCGCGTCAGTCCAAACACCTTTGCTGTCAAGCGGTGAAAATACTTCGATACCGTATTTACACCCGACTTCATAGTCTTCCAAACCGTGTCCCGGAGCGGTATGTACGGAACCTGTACCGGCATCAAGAGTAACGTGTTCTCCCAAAATTATCGGAGATTTTCTGTCAACAAGCGGATGCTGTGTGTTCAAAAGCTCAAGTTCAGTTCCTGTGCATGAACCCAATACTTTTATATCTTTTTCTTCCCATTCTACATCAGCAAGGAATGAGCCTAACAATTCCTGAGCAACTACATAAACATCACCTTTATATTCAAATAAAGTATATTCAAATTTCGGGTGCATGCTTATTGCCATGTTTGAAGGAATTGTCCACGGGGTTGTTGTCCAGATGACGGCGTAAACAGGTGAAGCGTGAAGAGTGAAGCGTGAAGCGAGTTTTTTTGTGCTATCTTCATCAAATTTAAATCTTACATAAATTGAAGTTGATGTGTGATCGGCATATTCAACTTCTGCTTCTGCAAGGGCAGTTTCACATGAAGCGCACCAGTAAACAGGTTTTAAGCCTTTTTCTATATAACCCTTTTTGTACATTTCACCGAAAACTCTTACCTGTTCGGCTTCAAAATCGGGATTAATAGTCAAATATGGGTGTTCCCAGTCTCCAAGAACCCCGAGACGCTTAAATTCACTTTCCTGACCTTTTAAATTTTTATGTGCGAATTCTCTGCATTTCTGCCTTAATTCATAAGGCGTTAAAGCACTTCTTCCGCCTTTAATATTTTTTACGACTTTATTTTCTATAGGAAGTCCATGTCCGTCATATCCGGGAACATAAGGAGTATAATAACCTGCCTGAGCTTTGTACTTCAATAAAATATCTTTAAGGATTTTATTAAGAGCCGTACCAACGTGAATTTTTTCGGAACTCAAATAAGGTGGCCCGTCATGCAAAATAAATTTATTTGCTTTATCACGCTGATTGATAATTTTGTTATAAATATCATGTTCTTCCCAGAATTTTTGAATTTCAAGTTCTCTTACAGTTGCATTTGCTCTCATTGCAAGAGTCGTCTGGGGAAGATTTAAAGTATCTTTGTACTCTTTTTTTGCAGTTGTTTCGTTAGCCATAATAAATTATCCTTCTTTAAATTGTTCTAATGTTTTATGAATATCGTTTCCAATACTTTCTTCTTTGGACTGTTCTACAAATTCTTTCATTTTATCGTAATCAAAAGCATTTTCCCAGCGTGCAATAACAACGGTTGCCACACAGTTGCCTACAAGGTTGATTGCCGTTCTGCCCATATCTAATATCTGATCAATCCCTAAAAGTATTGCAACCCCGAGTATTGGAATATTAAAGCTTGCTAAAGTTCCGGCAAGTACAATTAATGCAACGCGCGGAGCTCCTGCAATTCCCTTGCTTGTAAGCATCAAAGCAAGCATTATTATTATCTGCTGGTTTAAATCAAGATGAATTCCCACAATCTGGGAAGAAAAAATAACGCCCATTGCAAGATAAATAGTACTTCCGTCAAGGTTAAATGTGTATCCTGTCGGCATTACAAATCCTACAATGTTTTTGGGCACACCGAAGCGTTCCATAATTTCCATAGCTTTAGGAAATGCTGCCTCGGAACTTGCCGTTGTAAATGCTAAAAGTGCAGGTTCCTGCACGGCTCTTAATAAATTTCTGAATGAAATTCTGACTATTTTGCAGGCAATAAATAATACCAGCAGAACAAACACTGCCAGAGCAAAATACATTGCACCTATTACTTTAAAATAGCTTTTTAACACCGATAAACCGTTTGCCCCGATTGTTGATGCAATTGCCCCGAATATCCCTAAAGGCGCAAAATACATCACATATTCGGTAAATTTAAACATTATCTGTGAGACAGAATTTAAAACATCAATAACAGGTTTGGCAGCTTTTCCGACAGCAACCATAGCAAGCGCAAAGAATATTGAAAAAACTACAATCTGCAATAAATTACCCTGCGCCATTGCATCAATAATACTTGTCGGAAAAATACTCGTAACCATTTCGCTGATTGAAGTGTGAGCATGTGTCGCAGCCATAAGTCCGGCTTCCTGCATCTGAATAGCGTGCGGGGTATTTCTCGTAACAAATCCGACTCCCGGCTGAAAAATATTTGCCATTGTAAGCCCGATTATCAGCGCAAGAGTTGTTACTATTTCAAAATATATAATGGTTTTAAGCCCGATTTTCCCTAAACTTTTTGCATCACCGTGTCCCGCAATACCCACAACAAGCGTTGCAAAAAGTAACGGTGCAATTATCATTTTTACCATTCGTAAAAATATAACGGCAAACGGGCGCATTTTTACTGCAAAGTCAGGGGCAAAATGACCTATTATAACACCTAAAATTAATGCTATAAATATCAGGGCTGTGAGTTTTGAATGTTTCAAATTTTATACCTCAAAAAAATTATATTACAAACATAGCTTTATGAAAAAATTCCTGTAACGTTTCGTAAATGTTTTTTAACACTACTACCCATGCCTTTTGTAAATTGATGTAATATTATTGAATAGACATGAAGTTTGTACTATAATAATTTAACTAATAAGAAAATATAAAAGGGGAGGTTAATGTGACAGAAAGCACATGCATGGAAAAGTTGAATTTATCTGAAAACGCAATCAAAGTTCTTGAAAAAAGATACTTGAAGAGAGATAAAGAGGGTAAATGTATTGAAACTCCTGCTGACATGTTCAGACGTGTTGCAAGTACAATTGCATCAGGAGATTTGAAATTCGGAAAATCTCAAGCAGATGTTGATAAATTAACTGAAAGATTTTACAAAGCTATTACAAATTGCTATTTTATGCCGAATTCACCAACATTAATGAATGCAGGAAGAGAACTCGGCCAATTGGCTGCATGCTTTGTTCTTCCGGTTGAAGATTCTCTTGAAGGAATTTTTGAAACAGTTAAAAATACAGCTCTAATTCATAAATCAGGCGGCGGTACTGGTTTTTCATTCTCAAGATTGAGACCGAAAAACAGCGTTGTAAGATCCACAATGGGCGTATCTTCAGGACCTGTATCTTTTATGGAAGTATTTAACGCAGCAACGGAAGCTGTAAAACAGGGCGGTACAAGACGCGGTGCAAATATGGGTATCTTAAGAGTTGATCACCCTGATATTTTAGATTTTATTGAATGCAAAAGCGATAATAATAAATTAAATAACTTTAATATTTCCGTTGCAATTACCGATAAATTTATGGAAGCTTTGAAAAACGGAACTGATTACGAGCTTATTAACCCGCAAAACAACACTGTTGCAGGTAAATTGAGCGCTAAAAAAGTATTTGACATGATTGTTGACGGTGCATGGAGAAACGGTGAACCCGGAATTATCTTCATTGACAAAATGAATTCCGATAACCCGACACCTTTAATCGGTGATATTGAATCGACAAACCCATGCGGCGAAGTTCCTCTTCTTGCTTATGAAGCATGTAACTTGGGCTCAATCAATCTCGGCAGAATGGTTGAAAACGGCTCTATCAACTGGGATTTGCTTGCAAAAACTACAAGAACGGCTATCAGATTTTTGGATAATGTAATAGCTGTGAATAATTATCCGCTTCCGCAGATTTCTGAAATGGTTCAAAACAACAGAAAAATCGGCTTAGGTGTAATGGGCTGGGCTGATATGCTTATGAAACTCGGTATTTCTTATGCATCAGAAGAAGGTACAAAACTTGCCGGTCAGGTTATGGAATTTATTGATTACGAATCAAAATGCGAATCAATAGAACTTTCCAAAGAAAGAGGAAGATTTAATAACTTCAAAGGCAGTGTTTACGAAAGACCTGACTACCTTTATAACAAATATAAAGGCAAATCAGCAGGTAAAATCTCTGATGAACAATGGAAAGAGCTTGATGCAGAAATCGCAAAATACGGTATCAGAAACGCAACAACAACATGTATTGCGCCAACAGGTACAATTTCAATGATTGCATCAGCTTCAGGCGGTGTAGAGCCTCTGTTTGGCCTTGTATTCTCAAGATTAATCATGGACGGAACTGAAATGCTTGAAGTTAACCCGATATTCAAAGATTACGCGGTAGAGCATGGTTTCTATTCAGAAGATTTGATGAAAGAAATAGCCAAAACAGGTTCAGTTGCACACGTTGCAGGTGTTCCTGAGGATGCGAAACGTATTTTTGTAACGGCTCATGATGTTTCACCATACTGGCACGTAAAAATGCAGGCTGCATTCCAGCTTCATACAGATAACGCTGTTTCAAAAACAGTTAACTTTGAAGAACACGCTACCCGTAAAGATATTGAAGAAGCTTATATATTGGCTTATGAAAACAACCTCAAAGGCATAACTGTTTACAGAAACAACTCTCGTCAGTTCCAGCCGATGAATTTGGATGATAAAAAGAAATCTGAAGAAGCAAAGGCTGAAGAACCTGCTATTGAAGAAACTAAAGAAGAATATAACCCGACAGGCAAAATTAAAACAGTAAAATGCCCTGAATGCGGAAACGAAATTCAGATGGCAGAAGGATGTTTTATCTGTCTGAAATGCGGATATTCCGGCTGTTCATAGCGAATTTGCTGACGGAGTGTGCCGCTCCACCTAACATGACATAAGTTCAGGATGACATAATAATGATACTAGCCTGACATCTGGGCTTCTTGTCTTCCTGACCTCTAAAAAACTTGTCCGCGAAATAAGATTGAGAGCAAAATGCTACCTCATATTTAAGGGGGTAGCATTTTTTGTAAATTAATGTTAATATTTATATGAAAATATGGAAATTTTTTCTTTTACACGTTTTCATGTGAACAAAGGCAAGTGTGTAATAATTTGAAAGGTAAAAATTATGGCAGACAATATGGCTATCGGACCGTCAGTTACAATTGGCGGTAACAAAGTTCAAATGGAAGTAAAACCCAGATTTGTCGTCACTGACAAAAAAGGTGATACTAAAACTTTCAGCGCAGATGAATTTGAAAAACAAATCCTTTTAAATGCAGACAAATTTGAAAAGGGTAAAGATTTTGAATTCAAAAAAGACCGGAAAGCTTTAAAAATTGCCGCAGCAATAGTTGGTACAGCAGCAGTTGTAACAGGCGTTATATACTACAAAAAAATCGGACAATTCTTCAATAAATTGTTTAGAAAACTAAAACCTAATAAAAATAATAGTAATATCAAACTGAGAACAGTTTTTGATGGAGAACTCACTCCGGCACGTAATAAAAACGAAGCCATAACTGCAAGAGAAACTTTAAAAATGAAAAATCAGGCAACAGCTGATATTGCCGAAAATATTGTAAACTACATTGAAAAACTAAAGATGAGCGAAAAAGGCGGTGTACACAACAGCAGACAAAAGATGTACGAACGCATATTTAAAGAAAAATAGAACATTAATAAATTAAAACTCACTCTCTAAAAATTCAGTGGCTTATATAAAAGTATACACTAAACAATATTTGACCTGTCACCATGAACTCGTTTCAGGGTTTAACTGTTATGAGATGCTGAAACAAGTTCAGCATGACAGTCTTGCACAAATTTAGTGTAAACTGTGATATAAATCCTCAAATTTAGGGGGTGATTTTTTATCCGGTTTGTTATAAAATTTTGTTAGAAAATTAGATTTTAAGAGGGAATTATAATGCAGGTATCATTAAACTGGTTAAACGAATTTGTAGACTTATCAGATAAAGATGTTGAACAAATAGCACATGAACTTACCATGAGCGGTTTGGAAGTGGAAGAAGTAGAAGAAGTTAAACCACAATTTACTAATATAAAAACGGTTAAAATAGAAAAAATAGATAATCACCCCAATTCCGATCACTTACACCTTGTAACCGTTAATACAGGTTCAGGTTTAAAAACGGTAGTTTGCGGTGCACAAAATATTAAAGAAGGACAAATTGTTCCTTACGCCTCTGTGGGTTCAAAAGTTCTTGACAGAAAAACAGGTGAAATGTTTACTCTCACACCTGCTGTTATCAGAGGTGTAGAATCTCAAGGCATGCTATGTTCTGCAGATGAACTCGGAGTTGCTGACAGAAACTATCAGGAAGAAGACGGCATACTCATTTTGAACAGAATTTTCCCGGATGTAAAAATCGGAGAAGATGTTGAAAATGTTTTAGGATTTGAAAAAGATTATATTTTACATGTTGCTCCGACTGCAAACAGAGGAGATCAGATGTCTGTTATCGGTATTGCAAGAGAGTTGAGCGCAATATTTGACAAACCGTTAAAATTTTCTCCGCTTGAATGTACCAGAGATTTATCAACTGACAAATTTAAAGTTGAAATTATTGACAGTGATGTCTGCAAATATTATTCAATCGGAGTTTTGAAAAATATCAAAATAAAACCGTCGCCTGACTGGATGCAGAAAAGACTAATCACATCAGGGGTACGTGCAATAAATAACGTAGTAGATATAACAAATTACGTTATGCTTGAATACGGTACACCTTTCCACGCATTTGATTTAGACAAACTAAACGGATATTTATGCGTAAGACGGGCAAAAGAAGGCGAAAAAATCGTTACTTTAGACGGAGTTGAAAGAAATCTTACAACTGACAGCGTTTTAATAGCAGACGAAACTAAAGGGGTTTGCCTGGCAGGCGTATTCGGAGGAGAAAACTCTGAAATTGACGATAATACAAAAAATATAGCACTTGAAGCCGCTTATTTCACACCTGTATCTAACAGAAGAAGTTCCAGAAGCGTCGGTTACCGCTCGGAAGCCTGCGCAAGATTTGAAAGAGGAGTTGATATAGAAGCCATAAAACCTGCTTTAATGCGCGCAATGCAGCTTCTTGTTGAACTTGCGGATGCTGATATTGAAGGCGTTGTTGAAGCCGGAAAAAACAAACTTGAACCAATTGAAATAACTCTGAGATATGCGCAGGTAAAAAGAGTTCTCGGCTGCGAAATCGCGTCCGAAAAATGTATAACAATCCTTGAAAAACTCGGATTTAAAAAACTCGGCGGGAATGAGCTCGCGGCAAAATTTGCTGTTCCTTCGTTCAGAGCAGATGACGTTACACGCGAAATTGACTTGATTGAAGAAATTGCAAGAATTAACGGTTATGACAAAATAACTCCGACACTTCCGAACAAAAACGAAATGCCCGAAATAACTTTAGAAGAAAAAGTTTTGAAAAAAGTTCACGGGTTAATGCTTTCATCAGGACTTGATGAAATAGTCACAAGTTCGCTTATCGGCAAACCGCTGCTCGATAGATATATGCAAAACTGTGACGATACAAAAGCCGTAAAAGTTTTGAATTCTGCGAGTGAAGAATGCACAATGCTCAGACAAAATCTGGCTGCAAGTGTTCTTAACTGCCTGAAAATGAATTATGACAACGGGCAAAAAATATTCTGGGGCTATGAAATCGGTAAAAAATACATTATCACTGCTCCTTCGGATGAAAAAAATACCGGCGTAAAAGAATCACGCGTACTTGCAGGTGTTATAACAGGCGAGGTTGAAAATTCCAAATGGCAGGTCAAAGCTCAAACTGATTTCTTTACTATCAAAGGTATTATAGAAAAATTGTTTGAAGAGCTCGGTGTTTCAAAACGAATTAAACTAACACCATGTGAAGATATCGACTATTTACACCCTTACAGAAGCGCAAAAGTAAATATATTAGGCAAAAACCTGACAAATATAGGATATTTCGGACAAATCCATCCTATATTGAAAGATAAAATGAAAATCAAAGGTCAAGAAGTTTTCATGTTTGAAATTGATCTTGATGAAATAATCGGTATCATAAAAGAACATACAACACGGTACAAAAAACTTCCGCAGTTCCCTGAAGTCCGCCGTGACCTTGCCTTCATTATCAATGAAGATGTAAGCTTTGATGATATCCAAAAAGTTATCAAAGGTGCAGTACAGCAAAATATTTTCAAAGGCTCTGAAATATTTGACGTCTATCAGGGCGACAATATTGAAAAAGGCTTTAAAAGTCTTGCTTTCCGTATAAAACTGCAGGATGAGAACGCGACATTGACAGATGAAGTAATTGAACATCAGATGAATAACATCCGCGCAAAACTGCAAAAAACTTATGCGGGAATCAGTTTCCGAGGAGCGTAGCCGCTCCACCCACATATTATTTTTTGTCCCCTCCCTTTTGAGGAGCGCGAACAAGCTGAAGGCGAAACGGCGGCGCGCGGATAACGGCGTTGCAACCCCGTTATCCGCGAGTGAGTTAGATAGGGAAAATAAAGGGGTAAAAAAAATATGGATATACTGGTAAATAAACACTACCTCCCTTGCAAAGGGATGGGAACCGCATAAGCGGTGGAGGGATTTTAATATGAAAAAATTCTTTTTAACAATAATAATAATGTTACTGATACCTTTCCAAGGCTTGTGTGCCGATGTAATTCCTCAGAATGTAAGCCTTGAATACACAAACACATTCGGTCTTTATCAGGCAACTGATAAGCTCACACTGTATGAACAACCGTCTGAAAAATCGCATATTATACACAGTATAAGTTTCAACGGCGAAAAAATTTTCCCGCCGGAAATAAAAGCAGACGACTTGTTTGTGGTATTTATTCCGTCAAAAAATTTAGGGCTTCTTGCAGTGTCAGATGAAACAGAAGACTGGGTTCAGGTAATCTATAACAATAATACCGGAGCTAAAGGCTGGCTTAAAAAAGATGAAGATCCATACAGATTTATGACCTGGGTAATGTTTTACAATATGTACGGACGCAAATACGGTTTAAAAATATTAAAACAGGCTCCCGACAGCGCAAAAGATTTACACACATCTACCGATGACAAATCACAGGTTGTCGGAACAATAAATATGCCGCAAAAAATAAATTTGAACGTAATAAGAGGAAACTGGGCGCTGGTAAGTGTTTATGATATAGACAGAGTTCCAAAAACCGGATATATAAGATGGCGCAGCGATAACGGGGTTAAATATTACTTTCCGGATATGAAATAGTTTCAAAACTTCCCTGTTGAATATTTTTCATAAGTAAGTTTTCCTGTGCGCATAGTATCGTATAATCCACCGTATCCTGTATGCTGATTTAGTTTTCCTGGTTCTACGTTAAAGCTGTACATATCATACCCATATTGATTTCTTCTTTTAGGGCCATTTATATCAAAAAATATTTCAGTACACTGTGTTGCCACGTAAGAACCAGAAGGTACCGGCTTGCCGTCAACCACATTTGTATAATTCCCGTTTGCATCAGTTTCGTATTTTTCATAAATTATTTCACAATTTCCAGTCCAGTTTCTTTTCTCCAGCCTTACAATAGTACCATCATTTAATACAGCTCTCTGCCCATCCATTTTACCATCATTTGTCCTTTTTTTAGGATATGTAGTATAATTCCCGCCGCAGCCTTTGCTGTCTGAAGTTGAACATCTTTCTACAACATTCAGATATTTTAAAAAACCGTCCAATTGTTCAGCGGCACTCAAATCAGGATTAAATTGATCCGCGTAACTGTCTGTACCCAGCTCCGCTTTTCTAAGTTCAATTGCATTGGCAAGCTCTGAATAAGTTCGTTTCAGCTTATTAACCATTAGCATTTCATTATATTTTGCAATCATAGCAGGTATTGTTAAAGCTGCTACCACGCCGATAATGCCAAGTGTAATTAAAACTTCTGCCAGAGTAAATCCTTTTCTCCAAAAAACCATTCTGCCGCCTTTCATTAAAAATTATTTCATTTTTTATTATTATAATGGAATAATTATTACTTTATAATAATAGAGTTTACTATATTGTTCATTATATGTCAATATAATAATAAAAGGACGTAAATGAGCGTAAGAACCGATATAAAAACTCTACTGGCTGAAAATGACATTTCTATAACCAGCCTTGCAAAAAAATTAAGTGAAAAAACAGGGAAATATTATTCACAGTCAAACATTTCCCAAAAACTTATGCGGCAGACACTTAAATACGAAGAAGCAAAACTCATAGGTGAAATTTTAGGCTACGAATTAAAATTCATCAGAGTAAAACCATATATATAATAATTTTCTGCTTTACAATCCGAAAAAAATACTCGACATTAAGTTTTGTTTATTATAGGATATGCTTACTTGCGAAATATAAATAGAAAAGGAGATATAAAATGCAGGTTATATTGAAAAAAGATGTACAAAACCTCGGTGAAGCAGGCGACATCGTTAATGTAAAAGACGGTTACGCAAGAAACTTTCTGCTTCCCCAGTCTGTTGCAGAAGTAGCTACTAAGGGCGCTTTGGAAAACAGAGAAAAAAATCTGGCAAGAATTAAAGCTAAACAGGAAAAATTACACGCTGAAGCTTTAGAAACAGCTAAGAAAATTGAAGAATTTGCTAAACTTGAACTTTCAGCTAAAGCAGGAGAATCAGGCAAGTTGTTCGGTACAATTACTACTAAAAAATTGGCTGAAGAACTCCTTGCTAAATCAGGCATTGAAGTTGACAGAAAAAATGTTTCTTTAAACGCTCCGATTAACAAAGTCGGCGAATACAAAATGCTTATTAAACTTACTTCAAAAGTAAAATGCGAACTTGATGTTGTTGTAACAGCTTCTGAAGTTCTCAAAGAATCTGTAGAAGAAGTTGAAGAAACAACCGAAGAATAAGGATATTTGATGGCTGACAATTTGAAACTCAACTGTCTTGCAATCGGCTCTTTACCGCAAAACAACTTAGAAGATGCCATGGCAGTTGTCAGAAAAGATTTCAAATCAATTCCGTTTTGGCCACAATTACCAAAAATAAGTAAAAACGAAGACATGATTGTCCAGTTTCTGGAAAATATGCCTTCGTTTTTTTCAGACGAAATTTCAGGGAAAACTTATCTTGAAACAGAAAGCGATAAATTTTTTTCAGATATTGAACAATTTTTCTGTGACTATGAAGAAATTATCTCTTATACCTCCATTGAAAAGGTAGGGGAACCGCGTAACCGATGGAGGGATTTACCCGGCACAATAGAAAAATATGCAATAAATTATTCTTTATCATTCCCGAAATTTATTGATATTGTTAAAGAGACAAAACCATCTTACGCAAAAGGACAGATTGTCGGTCCTTTCACACTTGCTACAACTTTAGTTGACAAAACAGGCAAATGTGCAATTTATGATGAAACATTAAGAGAAATTATTGTTAAAACTCTTACCCTGAAAGCTTTATGGCAGATTAAACAAATAAAATCAGCAAATGAAAACACAATCCCAATTATTTTTATTGATGAACCTTCAATATCTCAACTGGGGACATCAGCATTTATAACAATTTCGCAGGAAGAAGTTATTTCAATGCTAAAAGAAATATCCGATTTAATAAAAGCAAACGGGGCAATGAGTGCTATCCACTGTTGCGGCAAATGCGATTGGATTATTCCAATAAAAGCCGGAGTAGATATTATTAACCTTGATGCCTATGCTTATTCCCAGAATTTCAGTCTTTTTAATAATTATCTTGAAGCATATTTTAAAGAAGGGAGAAAAATAGCCTGGGGCGTTGTTCCTACACTCAATGAGGATTTACTTGAGAAAGCAGATTTAAATAAAATGATTAATGTTTTTGAAAAAGCTGTAAAATATTTGACTGAAAAAGGAATTGATGAGAAAATCATTATAGATAATTCTCTGGTAACGCCATCATGCGGTGCCGGTTCACTGAGCGAAGAACTGGCAATAAAAGCAATGGATTTGACAAAAGAATTATCTGAGAGTTTGAAAGAAAGGTACTTAATTTGACATTTAAACTGGCATTAACAGGCAAAAGCGGAAGCGGAAAAACAACAATTACGAAAGCTTTTCTGAGAATTTTTCAGGAATATTTTCCCGAAAAATCAATTTTATTGTTTGATAATGATTTGACAAGCGAACTTGCACACAGCTTCGGTCTGGATATCAGAAACACAATTTACGGTATAAGAAGCGGTAAACACGAATATAAAACAGGAATTCCCGAAGGTATGAGCAAGCAGGAATTTGTTGAATGGGCAATGGAAGATATTGTGGTATCGCTGTATGACAATGTAGATATAATTGTTTCGTGGTTTGTAGGATCAAAAGACTGTCGCTGCCCGATTACAGGTCAGATTAATGATGCGGTTTTGAAACTTTTAAAACGTTATGATATAGTAATTTTTGACTGTGAGTTTGATTTAAAATATTTAAATCAGCTTGTGGATACCGACATTGACACAACACTTATTGTTGCAAATCCGACAGATGAAAGTGCGCATCTTGCAAAACGTATAGAGGAATTCAGCGCAAAATACGCAGCAGGAAACCAGCTCGGTGTTGTAATAAATAAGGTTGAAAATACCGATTTGACATCCGTTTATGAACTTTTAAAACGATATGATCTGGATGTTCTGGGTGTTATTCCATACGACAGCGAATTAAAATACAAGCCGATGGAAAGAGAATCACAGCTTGTACAGGATGCGATAAAACAGTTTTATTTTCGTTTGAACTTGCCTCAGGTTAGGGAGTAGAAATGACAGTTATTTTAGACGGCAAAAAGTTAAGAGATAAAATATTTGAAGATCTTAAAGTAAAGGTCGCAAACATGTCTGTCAAACCGTCACTTGCCGTAATTCTTGCAGGCGATGACCCGTCAAGCAAAATATATGTAAACAACAAAAAAAAATGCGCGGAAAAACTGGGGATAAATTCTATTATAATAAATTATCCTTCAACAGTAACAGAAAATGAACTTCTTGAAAAAATTCAAGAACTCAACAACGATAAAAATATCAACGCAATTCTTGTACAGCTTCCGCTGCCCGTGCATATTGACAAATTCAAAATAATTGATGCCATAACTCCGGAAAAAGATGTTGACGGTCTCACAACCTATAACAGCGGCAAACTGTTTTCCGGTGAAAAGCCTTATGTATATCCCTGTACTCCAAAAGGCATTTTGCTTTTGCTGGATGAATACGGGATTGAAATTGAAGGCAAACATGCAGTAGTTATCGGACGTTCAAATCTTGTAGGCAAACCCGTTGCCCAGATGCTTTTAAACAAAAATGCAACAGTTACGCAATGCCACAGCAAAACAAAAAATCTCTCAGACATAACAAAAACTGCTGATATATTAATTTCAGCAGTCGGGAAAAAAGTTGTAGGGGAAAATATGTTAAAAAGTAATTGTGTCGTAATTGATGTGGGAATTTTTAGGGATGAGAACGGGAACTTAAGCGGAGATGTTGATTTTGAAACTGTTTCAAAAACCGCTTCTTATATCACGCCTGTTCCCGGCGGTGTCGGACCTATGACCATTGCGTCATTGATGCTTAACACTGTTAAACTAACTGAAGCTTGCAGATAAACAGTAGAATTCTTTCCGCTCTCCTGTGAGGCAGGTTTTTCTAACAAGCCGTAAGTGCCAGTTTATTATCTGTTACTCAGAATAAACTTTAAACTTAACCCTAGTTACCGATCAGGTTCAATGTGCAGGCAGATTTAATATTGTTGTTAACAAGGTTCTTCAAGCTGGATATCTCGCTCTCAATTAACGTAATCTGTGAATCCAACGAATCCTGTCGTGTTTCAAGATACGATTCTTCCTGCTGAAGTGCAATGTATGCCGGATCTTCATCCGGATCCGCATCTCCAAGTTGTTCCGCTCTTAAGCCCATTTGTTTTGTAATGTAGTTTGTTCTGCTCATTACAAGTGTTTGTTCAAATTGCAGCTGGCTTTTCTGCAAAGTAAATAAATTTTTCTGTGCATCAATTGCTAAAAAAGTCATCTCATCTCTCCTTATATTTTTTTTAATCTCTCTTACAAATATAAAGTATTTTAAAAATCTACAATTTCACAAAGTATATTTTTTGTTACATTTGTTTACATAACAAATATTATTTGAAGTCTATAAGACTATAGGACGTTAAGACGATAAGTCATTACGGTGCGCGAAGCGCACGTAAAATAAATAAAGCGACGATAACGGAACGAGCAATAATTGCAGGCGAAGCAAACTTCAAAGGCGTGTATTGTTTGAGCGGTAAAGAGATTCTGAAACAAGTTCAGAATGACGGATTATATAGCGAGTTTACACGCCTGTATGCTGAGCCTTGCAAATTATTAGCGAGTGAATGTGTGTCGCCGGTTTGCGTCGCTTTTCCGCAAAAGCGACCGCCGTGCGCGCAGCACCCGCCGGAGGCAAAGAAAGTACGATTAGTTTGTTTTTAGTTGCCGATAATATTTGTTATGTCATTTTTTTGTTATAATAACTATAGAAAGAAAGGATGTGCTATGGCAGATAGAATAGTTTCAGGTATGCGACCAACGGGAAAATTACATTTCGGACATTATTTGGGTGTAATCCAGAATTGGGTTGAACTCCAGCATAAATACGAAAGTTTTTTCTTTGTTGCTGACTGGCACGCCCTCACAACAAAGTACGACAAAACAGAAACACTCAGAAATGATGTTAAAGATGTTGTAATAGACTGGCTTGCCTGCGGAATTGATCCCGAAGTTTCCACAATATATGTACAGTCGCTTATCCCCGAAATTGCAGAATTAAATGTATATTTAGGAATGATTACACCGCAAAACTGGGTTGAACGCGATCCGTGCTTGAAAGACATGGCAAAAATTTTAAGAACTAAAGAAGGTGCAGGCTCACAGATTAACTACGGACTTATGGGATATCCTGTTTTGATGAGTGCTGATATTATGATGTTTAATTCAACTTATGTCCCTGTAGGAATAGATCAGGTTGCACATATTGAAATCACAAGAGATATTGCCAGAAGATTTAACAATATATACAAAACAGATTTCTTTGTTGAGCCAAAACCGCTTCTGAATAACTGTTCACTAATCTGCGGACTTGACGGTAACAAAATGGGGAAATCATTCCAGAATGACATCAAAATATCTGATACTGATGAAGTTACCGCAAAAAAAGTTATGACAGCAATAACTGACCGAAGCCGTATGAGAAAAGATGACCCCGGTCACCCCGATGAATGCGAGGTTGCATTCAAATACTGGGAGATTTTTGGTACAGAAAATGAAGTTCAAAATGTCAGATGTGAATGTGAAAAAGGGCTGCGCGGATGTGCTGATTGCAAACGCCAATTAGGCAGAGTTATTAATGAAAAATTTGCACCGATAAGAGAAAAACGGGCATATTATGAACAACATCCGGCAGAAGTCGAAGAAATTATTAATGACGGATCGGCAAAAGCACGCAAAGAAGCCCAAAAAGTTCTCAAAGAAGTCAGACACATAATCGGAATGTATTAAAAAACGCCAGGCAGACACAAGATAAACGGAGTTTTGCGTCTGCCTGTAATCCGCGACTATGACTGCGGGTTTAAAGGAGTATCCTTTCATAAAAATAGCCGTTATTCACGGCCATATCAAAATTTGGTAAAAGGTTAGTGTGTAGGAGAAAATAAAGAAAAAGAAAATGGTTTATATTTCATGTATTCCACTTGATAAGATATCTATAACATATACTAAATATATATTTACAATTGTTAATAAACTAAAAAAGCACCCTTTAGAGGATGCTTTTTATCTTAGTTATACTAATTCCAAAATTAATAATTCATCTTCCATCCGTCATTCATGATACGCCCGAATGCACCGGTGCTTGAGCCTACATCATTTGCGAAATTTGTTGTGTTGCCATAATCTTGAAAGTTCTTATCATATAGTTCTCCATCATTATTAACCCATATATCAAAGAAATCTCTTCCAAAAGTATTAGGCGCCTGTGCACCGTTTACGTCCACTTCAAAATACAGAGGCACAGTAGCACTTGTCTCTGCACAAACGGCCGCTCCGCTGGCCAGAGTAAACGCAATACCATTACATGTCACACCTGACAATGACCGACCTGCATCATCCCCATTTATGGCATAGTAATTATCAGATGAAAAACACTTCGCACCGCCATTTGAAATATAACTGTTTCCGCAGCGGGAAACAACTTTAAAATAGTTATCTATAAATGCTTCCAGATTAGCGTTATTGTTAAATAGTTCAGTTTCAGCTAAGCTCTCGACCTTTTGATCGGACATATAAAGCTGAATAGCCTGAGAAAATTCCGTATAAACTTTATGCAGCTGTGTTACAAGTGCTTGATTCTGATAATTTTTTACAAGGTTAGGAACCGTCATAGCGGAAACAACACCTATAATTCCCAAAGTTACCAGAACTTCCGCAAGAGTGAATGCTTTTTTATTACTTTTCATCAATACCTCACATAAATAAATTATCCAACCGATATTTCTATTATAACAGTTTTTCTAAAGAATTCAAGTGTGTATATGGCAAATAATTGCAATAAAAATATTTTTCAAGTAAAATATTATTATTAACAAAAGGGGTATGGAATGAGAATTGAGGCTAAAAATCTTGTTAAAATATACGGCGACAGAAGTGTTGTAAATGATATTTCTTTTGAAATGAGCAAAGGAGAAGTTGTCTGCCTTTTAGGACCTAACGGTGCCGGCAAAACCACAACTTTCTACATGGTTGTCGGACTTGTCAAACCTAATAAAGGTCATATATTTTTAGACGGCGAAGATATAACCTCATGGCCGATGAATGAACGCGCAAGAGCTGGTATCGGTTACCTTCCGCAGGAAGCTTCTATTTTCAGGAAATTAACCGTTGAAGACAACATAAAACTTGTTCTTGAAATGAACGATAAACTTACGGTTAACGAGAAAAAGAGAAAGCTTGAGGAATTATTAACAGAATTCGGTATAGCAAGATTACGTTCATATGCTGCGGTTTCACTTTCAGGCGGTGAGCGAAGAAGAGTTGAAATTGCAAGAGCACTTGCCGCAAGCCCTGATTTTATGCTTCTGGATGAACCTTTTGCCGGTATTGACCCGATTGCTATAGGCGAAATTAAAGACAATATAAGAAAAATTTCAAAAGACAAAGGTCTGGGTGTTCTTATAACCGACCACAATCCAAAAGCTACACTTTCTATTACTGACAGAGCTTATGTAATATTTGACGGAAAAATTAAAATTCAGGGAAGAAGCGAAGATGTTGCGGTTGACCCTGTTGCAAAAGAATTTTATTTAGGAAAGGATTTTGCCCTATAATGAAATTATTTCCTAAAATAACAATTTATGACAGATACATATTCATGCAGGTAATGATGGCAACAATCGTTGCAATTCTGCTATTTACTGTTGTATGGATTGCCCCTGAGATGCTGTTAAACACCATAAAAAGAACTCTTGCAGGGGAATACGGGGTTAAAACAGCAATACTTATACTGTTTTACGAACTGCCGAAAATTTTAGGCAAAGCCTTTCCTGTCGGATTGCTTCTTGGAACACTATTCACCTTTGATAAATTAAGCAAAGATTCAGAACTTACAATCTTCCGTGCCGTCGGGTTGTCTTTTCAGAGAATTGCCGCTCCTGTCATTGTTTTAAGTTTAATTGTAACTTGGTTGTGCTTTGTAACCTATGACAAGCTTATTCCGCTATCCGTAAATAAATCTATTGCTCTCAGAGGCGGATATGTAACAACGCAGTACATATATACACAGAAAGATAAAGACGGAATTCCGACAACAGCAGTTGTTATCTCAAAATTTTCAAAAGACACAATGTACAATGTAATTGTACTTGATTTTTCAAAAAAAGAATACACGGATGTCCATCAGCTTAAAAATATATTCCACGCAAAAACAGGTAAAAATCTTACTGATAAATGGAAACTGTACGATATAACACAATATAAAATTTCTAATGACGGAATATTTATAGATATTGACAAACTTCCTGAAATGGATATACTGCAGGGAGAAGCCGCTAAAAATGCATTCACTCTTATGACATATTCCGTAAAAAAAGAACGTGAAATCAATAACCACGATTTAAAAAATTATATTAAACTCCTAAAAAAAGAAGGACTGGATGAAGAATACAGATATATGCTCAACAAATATCTGCAAAGATTTTTCCATCCGTTTGTCTGTGTTCTGCTTGCGATAATGGGAACACTTCTCGGGTTCAGCAAACCCAGAGAGCAGAGATTAATCGGGTTTACAATTGCTATCGGCTGTATTTTTCTTTATTATATTACTCTGCCGTTTTTTGATCTTCTGGCAGAAAAAGGAGTGCTGCATCCGTTTATAACAGCAATATTCCCGCCGTTTGCATTCTTCTGTGCAATCATAGCATTTTACAAGTCAAAGGATTTATAAATTATGAAAAATTTGCTTTTTTTATTTATTGCAATATTGATATTTTCTAACACAGCTATGGCTGAGCCAATAGAAGTCACATATAACGACGGAATTTATCACATAGTGCTTACAGGTAATAAAATAAAAAAACGTATAAAATTTATAAGTTCAGAAAGTCTTATAACTAATAAAGAAGCACACCAGCGTACAAAATCAAAATTAACTATTAATGCAGGCTACTTTGATCCGCAAAACCAGAAATCAATGTCATATATCGTAACTGACAGGGCAACAATGGAAGATCCGCAGGTAAACGAATCTATCCTTTACAACTCTGTTTTAAGAAGGAACATGGATAAAATTCTTAACAGAACTGAATTCCGCGTTCTGGAATGCGACAGAACAGGCTACCACTATGAAATAGTTCCTCATAAAAGTTCCGTGGACTTCGGCTGTGCATTAATAACATCCGCGCAGGGCGGTCCGCTTGTTTATCCGCAGTTAAGACTTGAAGAAGAATTTTTTATTGAGAAAAAAGACGGTGAAATTATAAGAGAAAGCTGTTCGGTTCTCCATAAAACCGCACGGACAATAATCGGACTAAAAGGTGATGATGTGCATATTCTTATAATAACCGATAAACATCCGATGGATATGTACGAAGTCCATGATTATGTAAAAAACCTCGGCTGGGACAGAGCAATGGCATTTGACGGCGGCAGCTCCACTTCTATGAACTATCTTGACAAATATAACGTGACTTCAATAGGCGACGGAGCGGGCAGAAGTTTAAAATCTTTTATGATAGTAAGATAACACAAACAAAGATAATTTATTTAATAGTTCATTTCCCAGTTGTCATTGATAATTTTGCCAATACAACCCATGCCGTACCTTCCGGTCTTACAATTAGAATTAAAATAAGCTTCTCTCATATCTTTCAATGATTTATTTCCATCACATTTTCCCTGAGATTTACATTCAGGAGTAGCTCCTGCGATATCTATTGAACCATCATCATAAAATTCGGCAAAAAAGATATCTCTTCCGCCTCTATTCGGTCCTTTCGGCCCGTTCACATCAATAACCATATGTCCGTAATGAGAAGTAACTCCATCAACCGTAAGTGTATAATAAGCAGGATAATCAAGTATAATACTGACACCGCTTGAAAGTGTCACCGAAGAAGCTGCTCCCCAGGAATCATTGGTATTATGTGAAGTACCGTTTAAATCCGTATAAGTCGCTGAAAAACAGGGTTCCTTTACAGCCGAGCCGCAATCCGCTACAACATTAAAATTATCATGCAAAAAGTTTTTTATTTCAGCCTGTGAAGTTAATCCTGCCTCTCGCAAATTTACAGCATTTTTGTCATTTTTATATTTTAAAGCAGCCTGTTGAAGTTGGCTATAAACTTTTTGCAACTGCGTGACATAAGATTTTTTCTGATAATTTCCAACCAGAGTAGGCATAGTCATTGAAGCAACAACACCTATAATTCCTAAAGTAACCAGAACTTCCGCAAGAGTGAATGCTTTTAAACGATTAAAACCTGATAACTTCATTAACATATACCTCCAAATTTACATTCAAATTATATCATACTTGGTAAAAAATCATCTCCATAATAGAGATGATTTTTTAATATGTATTTGAAAAATTCAGGACGACATAAAAAAACTATGCAAAACACGCCTGCTTGGTGGAGCGGCTACGCTCCTATTTAACGAAGAAAGTTGCGTTCACAGTTGCGTATATTTTTACAATTCCTTTTTCAATAGATGTTGAAGCGGCTTTTGCTTCTGCCATATCAGCACCGCCGATATTTGCGGCAAGCATACGGTATTGAGGAGTTATTGAATTGTTAGCACTGCAGCTTACATTCAAAGAACGAACACCTGTTACAGATGTAGAAGCGGATTTTGCAAGCAAATCAGCTCTGCTTCTTGCTTTCTGCGTAGCTTTTACAAGCAGCTGGTTACATTCGTCATCGTATTTTGAAACAGACAATGCAAGATTATCAACATTTGTAGCTCCGAGAGATATTGCTTTATCGATCATTGAACCTACTTTGTCTATTGATTTTGTATGGATAACTACCGTATTAGATACCTGATATTTGTCAAGATTTCTTTTGTTACCGGAATATGTATAAAGCGGAGATGCGCTGTAATTTATAGTTTTAACATAATCACCGTTTGCAGAATTTATCATACCTTTCAAAGCAGCAATAACTTTTTCCGAAATTTCTTTATTTTCGGTTGTAGCTTTTTGCAGAGATTTGTTATCGTATGTCTGGACAGCGATTGAGATATCTGCAACATCAGGTGTAACTTCCGTATTAGCAGATGAACTGACAGATACAAATCCTCTTTCAACAGCTTCTGCAACCGCAGGTGTAGACAAAGCCACACAACCGAGGATTAAACTTAAAGCAGTAATTGATAGTAAAACTTTTTTCATACGTTCTCCTTTTTATTTTCTGATTTATCTTCCTGTTTTTCTTCTTTTTCAACAGACTTTGCTGACTTTAAAATCATTGAATTTATCGCCTGAGTTTGAGAGTGCACTTTAATGCGTTCCAGAACTTTTTTCATTTCTTCATCCGTCAATTTGTCAGGGGTATTGAATGCTACAAGAAATTTTTTTCTGTCATTGAGTATAAATCCTGAAATAGCAATAATCGCCCAGAGTAATAAACCCTGATAAATATTTATTGCAGGAATTGCCACGGACGCCGCAAGCCAGTTCCATAAATGCATTGCAACGAATGCAGGAAATGCAATAAAACCAGCTCCAAGACAGGAGGCTATAAAAAGCATCATTAATATTCCGCGTAAACCTGATATCTGTATTATTCTTGTTCTTCTTTTCATAAATCCTACACTTTCTAACCTATCATGTTAAGAAAATCATTTTCTGTCAATATTATAACACCTAATTTTTGAGCTTTGTCTAATTTTGATCCGGCATTTTCTCCGGCAACCACAAAAGAGGTATTTTTTGAGACAGAAGATGAGGTTTTCCCGCCCATTTGCTTAATTTTCTCGGAAGCTTCATCACGCGTCATACTCTGTAATGTCCCTGTCAGAACAAAAGTTTTGCCCTTGAATTCATCAGAAATATTTTCAACAGGCGGGGCAGGTTCAACCCCGAGAGACTTTAATTCATTTATCATCTCAATATTTTCAGATTTTCTGAAAAATTCATAAATATCCTGTGCGATAATTTCGCCGACACCATCAACTTTTGACAAATCTTCCACAGAGGCATTCATAAGATTATCAAGTGTGCCGAATTCCTGAGCGAGCACTCCTGCGGTTTCTTTCCCTACATTTCTTATTGTAAAAGCCGTCAAAAAACGCGCTAATGATCTGTTTTTACTCTCTTGTACTGATGTATACATATTGAAAGCGGATTTTTCCTTAACCAGATCCAACTGCATAAAATCCTGCATGGAAAGTTTGTATAAATCCACCGGAGTTTTTGCAAAACCTTTATTATAAAGTTGTTCAATAATTGAAGGACCGATTTTATCTATATCCATAGCGTCTTTTGAAGCCCAGTATTCAATTTTTGCACAGCGTTTGGCAGGGCAGTCAGGGTTATCGCAATAAAGATTAACTTCTCCTTCGTGGATATGAAGTTCACTGCCGCAGGAGGGGCATTTTTCAGGCGGAGTGTACGGAGAAAGCCTATAATGCTTTTCATCTTCAATAACTTTAACAACTTTCGGAATAATTTCAGCCGCTTTTTTTATATAAACTCTGTCGCCTATTCTTACATCAAGCCTTCCGACTTCATCGAAATTATGAAGGCTTGCACGGGAAACAGTGCTGCCGCCGAGCTGAACGGGTTCAAGAATTGCAATCGGTGTTATTGCACCTGTTTTGCCAACGCTTTCTTCAACCGACAAAAGTTTTGTCGTAACTTCTTCCGGCGGAAATTTAAAAGCCGTTGCCCATTTTGGCGCACGGGAAGTAAATCCCATTTCCTGCTGGACAAGAAGGTTATTAACCTTAATTACAACTCCGTCTGTTGCGTAATCAAGCCCGAAACGTTTTTCATCCCATTCTTTACAGTATTGAACGGCTTCTTGAGCATTTTTGCAGAGCCTGATATTAGGGTTAACCTTAAAACCGAGTTTTTTCAGATACATTATGCTTTCATAATGTGTTTTTGGCGGATTTTTAATATCACCTGTAAAGATTGCAGTATAACAAAACATGGAAAGATCTCTTTTTGCCGTAATTGTACTGTCTAACTGTCTTATAGATCCTGCAGCGGCATTTCTCGGGTTTGCAAAAAGTTTTTCTCCGTTTTTAAGATTTTCTTCATTTAGTTTTTCAAAAGATTCTTTCGGCATGTAAACTTCGCCTCTGACTTCAACGCTTACTGGTTCAAAAAGTTTGAGAGGGATTGCTTTAACTGTTTTCAAGTTATTTGTGATATCTTCTCCCGTAATTCCATCTCCTCTTGTAACTCCGCGTACAAATATTCCGTTTTCATAAGTAAGAGCCATTGCAAGTCCGTCAATTTTAAGTTCGCAGACAAGTTCCTGTTCTCCGTATTCTTTTGTTATTTTTTTATACCAGTCCTCTAAATCTTCGTATTCATAGGTGTTATCAAGACTGTACAAACGATATTTATGTTTATGCGGGAAAAATTTTTCACTCACAGAACCTACTCTCTGTGTCGGGCTGTCAGGAGTTACAAATAAAGGATTTTCGCTCTCCAGCTTTTTGAGTTCAGCAAACATTTTGTCATACTCAAAATCGCTTATTGAAGGATTATCTTCAACGTAATATTTGTAATTTGCTTTGTTTATTTCGTCTTTTAAAAAGTTAATTCTGTCTAATACCATTACATTACCATTAAAAGTTCACGTATAACCTTTGTCGCAACAGCCGTAGAAACTCCAGAAGCATCATAATCAGGCGCAAGTTCAACTACATCAGCACCTATTATATCAAAATTTTTCAAATATTCAAACCACCCGATTAGCTCGTTAAACTGCATCCCGCCGCTTTCAGGCGTTCCTGTTCCCGGCATTACCGAAGGATCAAGAACATCTAAGTCAACCGTTACAAATATCTTTTTATCTTTGAAAACATCAAGTTCAGAGTATTTAGAAATAAGTGTATTATGCTCTTTCATAAATTCCCATTCCTCTTTCATGCCTGAACGGATACCGATTTGTTTAATATTTTCTGCTCCCACAATTTTTGAAACGTGTCTGATAACGGCGGAATGTGACATTTCTTCGCCGAGATATTCTTCTCTCAAATCCGTATGTGCATCAAAATGCACTACCGCAAAATCCTTATAAAATTTTGAAACAGCCTTAATCTCCGGCAGTGTCACAAGATGTTCCCCGCCTATTGCGAAAACTCTTTTTCCGTCTCTATAAATTTCTTCAACATTTTTTTCAATTAAATCAAGAGATTTGTAAGTGTTACCGAGCGGAAATTCCAAATCGCCCGCATCATGAAAATTCACATCTTCAAGATGTCTGTCGAACCGCGGCGAATAATCCTCAAGCCCCCAGCTTGCAAGTCTTATCTGTTCAGGCGCAAATCTTGATCCCGAACGGTATGAGACTGTTCCGTCGAACGGAAGTCCGAGCATTACTATATCAGATGAATTATAATCAGGGTTTTGCCCAATCCAGTTTCTGTCTAAAAACGGTCCGCTCAACATAATTTTTCTCCTTATTACTGTAAATAGAATTCTACAATAAAACAACAAATTTTTCAAAAAATTATGGTATAATAAATCAAAAAGGGAATTAACAAATGATTAAAGGCGTAACGGAAAAAGAAGAAGAAATCATAAAAAATATTCTGAAAAAATATCCATACGAATTTTACTATTACGGCTCAAGAGTTAAAGGAGATTTTACAAGAGGCTCTGACCTTGATATTCTTCTTAAAAATGAAACAGAAGTTCCGTACTCTTTGACAGATGATTTAAAAACCGAATTTAATGAAAGTCTTATACCTTATATCGTAAATGTTTCGGTATATTCAAATATGGACAAAAATTTTTATAAATTAATAGAACCTTCGCTGGTAAAGATTATTTAAAATGACCCTCTCTCTAACTCTCTCCCATGAAGAGAGAATGCTTAAGCGGAATTGTTCTTGCTTAAAAATCACACTTGCATTTTTTAACTTAATCATTAAAATAAAAGTATGAAAAAAATATTGCTGGTTTTACTTTTAATTTTTACAGGCACATTTGTAAACGCTGAAAGTGTGGACTACGAAGAGATATACAGAGAGCTTGAAGTCCCGGATTTTTCTTATGTTCATAACATTGACCCAGGTGAAATGTATGATATTCAGCACACTTCATGGTCGCCGTATCCGCTTTTCAGACTTACATCGCCTTTATATTTCAAAAATATAATTATAGAACCCGGATACTACCTTTTAACCCCAAGAGAACACGAGGGCAACTGGTATATTTTATTCAAAGAAGCCGGTCAGGTAAAATATATAATTCCGGCATATAACAGAGAAATGGTTCCAATGGGATTTTATGATGAAAATCTGCCTAAAGCAAAATTAACCCCGTCACAAAAATTCCATATAAAATTTTTGGATTTTGTCGGCAAATATGTAAGAAGTTCTCAGAGGAAACCTGCACCTGAAACGTTTCTTGAAACCACAGATCTTGATAACAACTTTATATCCGTAATAATATACTGGGGCAACTACAGATACTATATGGTCTTACGCACAGTAAGACTTTAAATACTTTATCCGGGAAGTATCCGACAAGTATTTTAATCTTTCTGTCACCCTGAATTTATTTCAGGGTCTCATATAGAAAATATGTACACTAAAAATCAAAAAAAGCCGCGGCAAATGCCGCGGTATTGAGTATATGATAATCTAAGTTTTTAATATTTTTCCGCAATTATTGCATAATTTACATAACCTTTTTTATTAGGAGCAGAATATATTATTTTACTTATTTTAAAACCTGCAAACTCGCACAAAAATTGTATTGATTGCAATGGTACAGGTCTTAAATGTGTTAAATCAGTATAAAAATATTTTAAATTTTGTATATTCATCGGATTTAAAGTTTCAATAATTATTACTCCGCCTAATTCTATTTTTTTATATGCTACAGCCAAAAGTTCAAAAAGATAATCAAAACTTAAATGTTCAACAACTTCAATCATAGAGATACCGCTAAAACTTTTGTCTGTAGTTTTTAAATACTCTAAAGCATCAATATTTTTAACATTAAAACCTTTCTTTATTAAAAGTTCACATTCCAACTTATTAATTTCAATACCCTCTGCTTTAATATTCTGTGATTGTAAAAGGTTTAAAAACTCACCTCTCCCGCAGCCAATATCCAAAAAGTTATTTACAGAAGAAACAGGAACATATTTAAGATAATTACGCTGGATTTTAGTTATTACATCTTTATCATAAAAAACATTCTCAAACAGATAATAGTATAAATCTTTTCGCGGATAGTTTTTAAATTCTTTTTCACTTATTTCCGAACGTTTAATTGCTAAAGGTAAAATTTCTTTTACCTCTTTTTCTTTTACAAAAGGTTTAAACTTGAATAATGACTTTATACTTAATTTTTTATAAGAAAATTTAAAACAACCAATATGCAATATTCTTTTATTGCCCTGTTTTTCTTTATATATATATTTCCGAACCAAAAATGCCCCCCCCCCGAAATTAGAATTTAAGTAAAATCTGTCCCACAAACATCCATAATTAAGTCCATATTTTTCCCATGGTTTTGAAGAAGTAAAATGCACTATAACAGGAGTAATTTCTTTTTCAGTAAACTTTTTATATAAGTATTCATTTACTATAAAGTAATTGAATTTTGGCTCTAAATAGCAAACACTGTCATTAAAAACTATATTAAAGCAATCATTATCCATATACTTCATAGAATGAGAATGCAATTTACAATCCAGTAATCTGGAAGGAATACCTTCTAATCTTAGTTTATTTATATTTAAAAGCATTACACCGGAATTAAAATATTTTTTAATTCCTAATCTTATATTGTCTTTTTGTACATAACAGGCAGATGGATCATTTATTACTCCTGCGTAGTATTCTGTGATATCAGTATTAAAAAGTTCTGACAGGTCATCCAGCACTATTGTGTCCCCGTCAAGATATAAAACCTTATCTAAATCAGGCAAAATATTTGGAATATCAAATTTGAATAATGCAGCCTTTGATACATAAACATGATTTGTGTTTAAATCTTTATATTTATTTTCAAATTCCAGAAGATGAATATTTATGCCTGAAAGTTTAATGCTTTTTATCCTGTTTTTACTTTTTTGAGATAAATCAACACCGATTATATAAATGTCATAAACCGAAACTTTTCTATTCTCATAAATTGATTGTATCGAAACACAGGTTGGCATTACATATTTTTCATCGCATATATAAACTATCGAAATATTATTTTTCATATCCCAAATCTTTCTTTATCTGACTTTCAATAACATCAACACACTTTTTCCATGTGAACAATTTTGCCCGCTCAAGACCTTTCCTTACACATTCTTCCCTGAAGTCACGGTCATAATACATCTTTTCCATTGCACATACCAGTTCATTATCAGAGTAAGGATTAATCTGTATTCCGCAGTTTCCGATAACCTCTGGCAAAGATGTCAAATTAGAACAAATTACGGGCAATCCGCACTTCATTGCTTCCAGAACAGGTATACCGAAACCTTCATAAAGCGAAGGATAAACAAACATCTCCGCTCCGCTGTACAATGCCGACATATCTTCGTCTTCTACATACCCTATACGCAAAATCCTTTTTTGATTTTCGCCTAAATTTTCCATATTTTTGTTCAATATACTTTCAAAATCCTTAAAATGACTTCCGCCGAGTACAAAAATAAAATCATCCAGATTATTTTTCTCTGCAAAATGCAGAAAATTCTTAACAGCAAATATCAAATTTTTGCGGGGATCTAAATTACACAGACTGAAAATATATTTTTTATCTGTCGGAATACCGTATTTTCGCTTAATCTGGTTTATATACATAGTGTCATCAAGTTTGAAATACGGTTTGCCTGTAGAAAGCGGTATAACCGTTATATTATCGGGCTTGATTTGCGGAACATATTTCAAAAAGTCTTCTTTTGTATATTCCGAATTGGCAAAATACTTATCAGTCGAATTAAGGGAGTCCAAAAGTTTATAAAACCATTTATGGATGATAGATTGCCTGTAATCATTCACCAGCGGAATTGCATCATGCAGAATTGTATATTTAATTATACCTTGTTTACGTTTTATAAAGTCAGGAACAGCATACATTGGCGAAAAATATACATCAATATCGTCAACAGATACAAAATAATTTAAATAAAATTTATATAATTTTTTTAATATAGAAGCTTGAAGACTATAAAATAACCTTAATGGTTTATTTTTATTTTCACCGAGTTTTTGGGCTAAAAAATTCCCGTAAGTTGATAATATAGGCTTATATATTTTACATTTGCTAAACTCTTTATATTGATTAATGACCTGTAGTAATTTAACCGGTTTTGAGGAATATAAATATACATTTAAATCTTCACGTTTGAGAAATTCCAACAGAACATTATATGCTACAAAAAATATACCGCTTCGTGATGAATTATTTGTCAAAATCTTACAAATAGTAGTAGCATCATACAGCAAATTAATCTTTTTCACTAAACTACTCCGGGAATTAAGAATTCTACATTTAAAGGTATATTAATCAAAATAATTACCATTTAATATAAATAATTTAACATTTAATATCACTTTGTCAAGCATTTTGAACATTTAATACGGTTAATTCTATCTGAAATATTTTTTACACTAATACTGAATGGATATTTTATGAACTCGTTAAAATTATTTGGCAGAAGACTAAAAGAGCTTAGAAAGCAGAGAAAGCTTACGCAGGAACAACTTGCAGAACTCGTCGATTTAGACCCCAAACAAATTTGCCGTATTGAAAACGGCGGATGTTTCACAACGTTTGACACTCTGGAAAAAATTGCCAAAATCTTTAACGTAAAAATCTCAGACCTTTTTTGCTGTGACCATAAAAAACCAAAAGACGCACTTATAAAAGAAATGAATGAAATCTTTGAAAGTACGTCTGATGAAAATATTGAATTGATTTATAAAATTGTAATGGCTGTTGTACAATAAACGGATTTATTAAGCTTCCTCCGTATCGTCCATATCCTCATCTTTTTTTATTCTGTCAACAACCATTTTTGCCATTTCTTTGGCAATAATATGCTGGGTTGTTTCAGGGCAGTTTCTTAACATTGTCATTGCTGTTTTGAGTGTTGAATCTATATCATACCAGCGGCCTTTTCTGTTGTCGTCAAGACCGGAGCCGACAGCGTTTATAATATCTTCGACCGCCTCAAATTTTTCGTTTTCAATATTATGTTCAATAATTATTTTAATCAAATTCAAAGCTATTTTAATCTGAGTTTCGTCGTCAGATTGTTCAAGAGTTTGAACAGCCTGTGACAAAACAGGATCTTTATCATACCAGCGTCTGTGATGATTAGTGTATTCTTCTTTCATAATGCCTCTCCTTATTTCAATATGAATATTATGAAGGTTTTGACAGGATATGTCAAGAGCGGATTAATGAGACTTATATCGCAGTTTACACTAAATAACATCTAAATTGTCTTTTTTTAATCTTTTTTTTCTTTTTACGAGATCAACAAAAGCTTCAATACGCGTTATGTAACCGGCTTTTCCCGTCTGTTCATCCAGAACAAGCGACATTACGGGGATATCTTCTTCACGGCTGACTTTCGGCAGGATATTCTGCGCAACAATTTCCGGCATACAGGAAAACGGTGAAATATGTATAATCCCGTCGATACCGTGTTTTGCGGCATAAACCGTATCACCGACAGTTTCAATACATTCGCCGCCTATCGGACGTTTCATATAGTCTTTTGAATATCTTACACTGCGCTCACGGTGTGATTCTTTACGGTAAAAAAGAGAAGGTTTCAAAACATGTTCCAGCCAGTCGCCGAACATTATCTGACGCTGGACTTCGACCCCCATTTCTCCGAGTTCTTTTTCTATGTTTTGATTGGTATACGGATCAAGTAATACGAAAAATTCGCCTATCAAATATATTACGGGAACTTCCTTATTTTTATCTATGGGAATTTTCTTAAAATCTTCTATTATTCGTTTTTTCAAGCACTTTGCACCGAGAATAGAATTAGTTTCATCGGTAATTTTAAGCCATTTTTCATAACATTTTTCGGCATCGCCTTTATGAAGTTCGCGCGGTCTTGTATAAAACAAAAGCCGTTCTGCCGTGTCTATTGCAAAAAACTTGTTAAACCCGAGGCTGAAACCTTTATAATATCTGAACGGATTTATACAGCGGGTTACATGCCAGAAAGCTTGAAGTGTCTGCTTCATCTTGCTTTTGTACATATCAAAAATAACCATATCAAAATCATAACCCATTGATTGTAAGGTTTTTTGCGCCATTCTGGTATAATTCCCGAGCCGGCATGAGCCAGGGGCTTGAAACATCATCAAAGTATTTGCGCCTTTATCTAAAGCCATAATATAATTTGCAAGATTAAGTTTGTAAGGCAGACAAATACCTTCAATACTGTTTCTTACGCCTAATTCCAGCGCCTCATTGCTGTTTGCGGGCGGGATAACCACATTTGCGCCTAAAGATACAAGAAGAGCCTTCAAAGGTATATCTATTCTTCCCATTCTGGGCCACGCAATTATGCGGTCTTTTGCGGGAATTTTATTTTCCATTTTATTTTTTTCAAACTTTTCAGCAGCTTTCATATAAATAATACTAGCACAAATCTAAATAATCATAATCGGATTTGAATATATCCATGGCATATTTTTCCAATAAATTTCTATTCTGTACTTTCCGCTTTCCGGAATTTTAAATTCCAAATCCTTAGAAATATCATCATACACACATTCGCCATAACGAATAATTCTAATATTCGCTTTGTGTGAAAGTTTTATAAAAACTGTTTTTTCTTTTACATTAATAAACGGAATTTCATCTCTGACGTGCCTGTTAATAATCAGATTGTTTCCAATGCGCAAAGAATTTAAAATAACATTTTTTTGTTCCTCAAAACATTCCGGCATTTTTTCTTTTAAAGTAATTATATTTGTAAGAGTTCTAAAGCTTGATTTATAAGGGAAAACAGTTACAGGCAGAATGTATTTTGAAATTTTGAGAGCATGGGCATCAACTCCTCCGATTGCCGGCACAATTTCATTTGATTTTTTATTCATATCATCCCACCATTTGAGCGTTTCAATGTGCGGACCTTTTATAATATTATGCCTGAATATATAGCTGTAAATTACTTTAAAAATATTGGTTTCATCATAGTTGTCAGCCCAGTCGGAAAACCAGTTCCAAATTTCAACACCGTCGGGGACAATTGATTTATCCGACCATTTTATAGGTTTTGCACTGTTTTTTCTGAAATCTGCTTCATCAGGATGTGCGGCAAATCCAAACCCTCCCTGCCGGCGAACTTCATCAATATATTTCTGCGGATCATTATCGGGCAATATGAGATTTTTAATTCCCAATGCAACATAATGATCGGATGTTTGAGGCGAAATCTCCTTGCCTTTGATAACACAAACTCCATTAATAATACCTTCTTCAACTTCCAGAGAATTATGATCTGTTATAATAATCCAGTCAAGACCGGCACTTTTTGCAGCTTTTGAAATTTCATCAACATTGCCTGTTCCGTCTGAAAATTTCGTGTGAATATGTATTGCACCCTTGTAATAAAAAAAATTGTCTTTCATTACGTCACGCTGCTTGCAAAAACTTTCTCTTTTTCAGGTGTAACAGCTTCGAAAGATTTTGATGCATGCTCCGATTTTTTAGAAATCAAAGCACGTTTCTTACGCATAAGCATATCAACGAAAGCCTCAAGGCGCGTTATAAAACCTGCCTCACCGGTATGTTCATCAATTGTCAGATGAATTAAAGGCATTCCCTTTTCTTTACAGTGATAAGAAATTTCATCAACCATCAAAGAATCAGGACCGCAGCCGAAAGCAGAAAGAGCGATAATTCCGTCAACTTTACGGTTATTAAGGAAGTATGCAGCAGTTCCGGTCAATTCCAGTTCATTTGCCCAGTATTGAAATTCCCCGAGATTTTCAATAGCATTAATTGCATCCTCATGCGAAACATTCAAAGACGTATAGACTTTTACATCCATTTTTTCAAGCTTTTTAATTAAATTAAGAGAAATTCTGTCGTCAAAAAGATTGTACCCATGTCCCATAATTACAACGGAAAGCGGTTTTATAACATCAACCGTTTGTGTTACAAACCTGTCATTAATCGCATTTTCAAGAGCTTCTGTGTAGGAAAGTCCTGACTGCGTCATCTTAAAGAAATTATTATACACCTCAAACCCATGCTTCATAGCATTTTTAATTTCTTTTTTATCCGTTATGCCGAAAGCTTTAGCTGTTTCAGCACAAAAATCATACAATCCGATATTTTCTGTCTTGTCTAAAGTCGGCTCAACCATTGTAAATTCGCGGTTAATTACATTCCTGATAATCTCGGGCAATCCTCTTATTTTGCTGCAATTGTTAATTTTATAATCAGTTGACTGAATAGACGGTACAAAAATATATTCACATCCTTTATCAAGAAGATTAACCACATGCCCGACATAAACCTTTACAGGCAGACATGTATCCGAAACAACATATTTTGAACCTTCGTTAATAATTTTTGTTGTAGTCCTGTCAGATAAAACAACCTCAATGCCTAACGAATTAAAAAATCCGTAATAAAATGGATAGTTATTATAATATGACATTGCACGGGGAATACCGACTTTATGTTTGTAAACTTTATTCATCACCTGTTATACAGCCTTTATTTGTATATACATGTAAATTGCACTTTTGAGTATACTACAAGTATAGAAAATAAATCAAATTTTATATACTTCCGGCTATATTTTTATTAAGTCTTATCTTTATTTAAACCAGTCAATAAGCGGTTTTTTCTCTCCGAAATCAAGCTTAAAATTATTTGCAACAGTTTCACCTGTTAAAAAATCGTAACTTACATTAAATGCCAGAGGCTGAGGAACATCTCCGAGCTTTTTGTACTTTTCCGATGAAATAATTTTTGTATCAACATCTAAAACATTTGCATAGTTTAACCCCTCAAATGCGCAGAAAGGTATTTTTGAATTGCCATGCTCATTAATTGCTATCAAACCGAAACTCCTGCAAATTATCCCGCGGAAATCATAAACACAGCATTCATCATCAAGTAAAAAAGGACATTCATAAATAAAAGTTTCTTTATTTTGTTTTTGTTTTTCTTCTTTCAAATGTCTTATTTTAGAGAGAATTTCATCCTGCAATCCCGCCGGCAGTCTTGAAAATCCTATCATAAGAAAATCAAACTCCAGAGCGGAAAATGGATATTCACCGTTTTTACAGCACTTTGCACAGCCCTTTTTACAGCATATATAAGGGTATTGCTTTTCAAAAAAGCCGTTTAATTTTTTGTTTAGATAACTGATATAAATGATATAATTTTCAAGACTCATTTAGTATTTACCCGAATCGATTTTGTCAATCAAATCTTTGTAAGCGGTATTTGAAGAATTTTTTGTGTAACGTTTCAGACGCCGTTTGGCAATTGTTCTTAAATAGTCTTTTTTATCAGGGTTGCCGTTCTTTATAAAAAACAGCATTGCCTGTTTCCTGTGTTCAAATAAATCTTCATCGCTCTGACGCGCAAGCACATCACCGAATGTTTCAGGTCTGGTTTTTCTGTCCCATTCGTAAAGCGGAGTTTTTAAAAAGCAGATGTTTTCAGCATAAGACAAAATACACGGCGTCCAGGATACATCTTCATATTTAAGTTTTCCGAGCGGATGTTCTTTTACAATTGATGCTTTATAAAGTTTATTCCAGATAGCACAGTTATAATAGCCGGGAGTATACAGAATATCAAGGTATTTATCAATATCAACCGGCACATCATCAGCAAACGGCAAATCACAATGAATTGTATACCCCTTATCTGTTATTCTGTAAAGCGGTGCAATTGCAATATCACAATTATTTTTTTCAGCAGAGTTATAAAGTCTGCTTATCATATTCGGACGAATAAGATCATCGTTATCCATAAAAGCAATGTATTTTCCTTTTGCAGCTTTTATGCCCGTATTTCTTGCGTCTGCAACTCCGCCGTTTTCTTTAACTATTGAAACAACATTAGGATAATTTTTATCATACCAGTCAATAATTTTTTGTGTTCCGTCAGTGCTTCCGTCATTTACAATTATAATTTCAAGGTTTGAAAAATCTGACGCAAGTGCGCTGTCTATGCTTCTTGCGATGTAATCTTCAGCATTATAAGCAGGTATAATCAAAGAAACCTCCGGCTTTTTATATCTTCTTATCCCGAGTGAAACTTTCTGTGATTGTCCGATTATCATACGTCCGTTTATTGTATTTACAAAGGCCTTTACAATAAAATGAGTACTTCCTTTATAATCAAGCAAAGAAAGACAGTGGCATAAACCGTCAGTTGTTTCAAAAATCGGGGTCTGAGAATTTTCCGTAAAAATAAGAAAACCGTCCGCGATACCTTCAAAATCCCACGAAAGAAAAAGATTATAATTTAATGACTTATAAACAGACAGTGATACAAACCTGTTTGAATTAACGTTTACAGCAGGAGAAGAAGCTATAAATTCCCGCTTGTCACCGTTTTTAACAAAAGGTTTAACTTTAAATTCTTTCTCATTGCCGGCTTCAATTTTTATATAATCCGTATCGGAATTTTTACATCCGTTAAACCCTATACCGGCTTCATCCCTATATAACCTGTAGCCGTCTGCCTGATCATATTTGGTGTAAACAAATTTCAATTCATTCTCATTTTCATGAATAACTTCCAGATCCACTTCATCAAAAAGGAACTGATGTCTGCCGGATTCAGCTATAACTCTGCCGTCTTTAACCGCCTGAATAAAACATTCATGTTCCCCGTACGGAAGAAGCGACAATCGCAAAGAGGTCTGACCGCAAACCGATGCGCATTCGTAAAAAATGTCGTCTTTCTTCATAAACAGCTTGTAGCAATCCGCTTTTATATCAAGCCAGCTTAAATATATCTTTGATCCTTTAATTTCTACAGTTAAATCCATAATTCTACCCTGTATTATAGCAGAAATCACAAAAACTGGCAAAGTTGTTTATTAAAAATTTTGTTATATAATAATATTAAAAAATTTACGGAGGGAAGTGTATGTTAAAAAAATTAGTTTTTGCATTATTGTTTATCGGTTTTATCTCACCGGTTTTTGCCGAAGAAATAAATATGACACCGCATGCAACATTCTCCGGAACATTCAATACAACTCATCCGGCATACCCTCATTTAAGAAAGCCACTTGCTGCATCTGATATAGTTGAAGAAGAAGCCGTTGATGATATTATGGGACCTAAATCCGTCAGACAAATGGGTAATATAACACCTTCAACGAATAAACAGGCACCTATGACATACAGCCAGTTTCCGCAATATATGGACAGTTCTAACAGTATGATGATGATGCAGGGCATACAGGGCGGAATGCAGAATATGTTTATGGGGTACTAAAAAACTATTTATTTTTTATGAAGGCAATATGATAGCCTAAAATTTTTGCAATTGCCTGACATTCTTTCATGGTCAAGGTATCACGTGAAAATTTACCGTTCAAGCTGCTACGGGTATATTTCTTATTCAGCTCTTTTGTCATTGCCTCAGCTAAGTGTTCAACAGTAAATTGATTTATTGATAATAAAGGTTTAATTATATCTTTATAAATCATTAACACATTATAAATTTGCTTGACTAAATATAAAAAATTATTTATTATATGTCTTATACACGAGACATTCAATTAAGGGTATTGGCCATGAAGTCAAGCGACAGAATGAATTTTATTGCATCTGTAATTAAAGAAAAAAGAAAAAAATTAGGCTATTCAATTAAAGAAACTGCATTAAAAGCAAATTTACCGGTTACTGTTATTGAAAAAGCTGAACAAGGAAGCAGAACTGTTTCTTTTGAAGAATATATAATAATTTTTATAGTTTTAAAAATTATAAAACCCGATTTTTTTTCATAATTTTACAACAGCACTGTGCCTGTTCGTTGTCCCGTTTTCTCTCCTGTATGAAAAGAAAAGTTCATTGTTACAAACCGTGCAGAAAGGGCATACATCTATATTCTCAACCTTCAAACCGGCTTCAATAAGCTGTCTTTTATTTATCCCTTTCAAATCTACAAATATGCTGCCCTCGCGGATTTCAGACAAATTTTTAAAGTTTCTTACAGATACCATAAGCTGCCTGTAAACATCTTCGCCTACATTATAACAGCAAAAGGATATAGCAGGACCTATTGCAGCCTTCAAATTAACAGGAGCTGAACCGAATTCCTCCGACATTTTTTGCACGGTTTTATATGCAATTTTTGCGGCTGTTCCGCGCCAGCCTGCATGAGAAACTGCTGCAATTTTATTTAAAGGATCATAAATAATTACAGGTGTACAGTCTGCAAAATTTAAGAAAACCGCCTGAACTTTATTTGTCAAAATTAATCCGTCCGTATCAGGATAAACAGAAACACCAACTTTTGCAACATCTACATTTGATGTGTGAGTTTGTGAAGGATGTATAAAATTTTCCTCTTCAATTTGTAAATATTTACAAATATCTTTTTTATTTTCTTCAACTATGTTTTCAAATTCGGGTTCTTTAGTTTTTATAACACTTTCCCTTGTCGTAAAAAAATGTGTTAATCCTGATAAAATCGAACTTTTTAATATTTTTTTGCCGTTAATCTCTTCAAAATAAAACATAATTACATTTATAGCATAAAAGATTAATTGCACAAATTCTACAAATATGTTAAAATTTCTCACGAAATAAGGAGAGTTATATGAAAGAATTATTAAAAAAATGCTTTGTAGAATTAATAGGAACATTTTTTCTTGTATTGACAGTGGGATGTTCATTATTTCCAAACAGCAGCAATAGTTTTCCGCCAATGGCAATCGGTTTTATTTTAATGGTTATGGTATATGCGGGCGGTCACGTTTCCGGCGGGCACTATAACCCCGCAGTATCACTTGCAGCGGCAATAAGAGGAGCACTAAACTGGAAAGATTTTGTACCATATATTATTTCACAATTTATCGGCGGTGTGCTCGCAGCTTTAACTGCCGGATATCTTGTTGCTATTCCTCCGTATTCAAATGAAACGACTTATAGCGTTTTGCCTTTGATAATATGTGAATTTTTATTTACATTTGCATTATGTTACGTAGTTTTGCATACTGCAACATCTGATGATACAAAAGGGAATTCTTATTACGGACTTGCAATCGGCTCAACCGTCCTTGTCGGTCTGCTTGCGACAGCAGGAACATGTTACGGAGCATTCAACCCCGCAGTTGCGCTCGGAATTGCCGTAATGGGAATTACACAGGCTAAACTCATTGCAATAACTCTGTTGACAAACTTTGTTGCAGGTGCAGCAGCTGCCGGAGTTTATAAAATAACATCAAATAAATAAGTAGTAGTAAGTTGGGGTTTCTACCCCAACAATATCAATGTTTGACTGAAAGCCAAACCTACTTTGTTGCAAGTGTAGCAGCTACAGGAGTTTACAAAAATAAAATCAAATGAATAAGAAGATGTAGGTTGGAGTTTTCCCCAATAATATTAATGTTGGGCTGAAAGCCCAACCTACTTTCCTGCAGGTGCAGCCGCTATCGGCGTTTACAAAATAACATCAAATGAATAAAAAGATGTAGGTTGGGGTTTCTACCCCAACAATATCAATGTTGGACTAAAAGCCAAACCTGATATTTATGACAAACAATTAATTATTACAATATTTTGTGCTATTATATTTAACATGAAGAAGATTTTAGGGCTTATTTTAGGTTTATTATTGTTACACAATGCTTGCCTTGCACAGACAGGCGTAAGTTTTGTATACATTAACGGGTCTAACAACAACGATGAAAAAATGTCAAACTGGTATGTTGAAGGCGTTCAAAAACTTCATCCCGTTTTAAAAAAAAAGTTTGAAAAAAATAAAGAGATTAAAGAAGTTTTCCTGAACAAACCGCAATACAAAATCAACGAAGAACCTGTTATCTTTTTCTGGGGAGATAAAAGCAAAAATGATCTTGAATTTGTGCAGCAGCAGCTGGATTTATCAAAAGCATTCAGCCCGACCCTTGCATATAAAGTCCGCTCAATGCTTGCAGCTTATCTTCACGATGCAATCTGGGTGCAAAAACAACACAATATGCTGCCTATTCTTGATGACTTAAATGAAACAATTAAAGCCGAAAAGGAAAAAGGTAATAAAGTAATTCTTTACGGCTATTCTGCCGGAAGTTTTGTAACTTATGAATACATGTTCAACAAACTCCCGTATATAAATCTTGAAAATTTTTCAACAACACTTGATTTCAGCGAGAATATCAAAAAGCTTATCAAAGAAAATCCGGTTGAAAATACATGTATTTCCGCATTGTCAAAAGCAAAAATCGGCGTTGTATCAGAAAACGGAAACCTGCTTTTCAGACCGGCTGACAGTATAAATGAAGAGAATTATCTTGCTTTGAAAGACGCTACAAAAACAGACTGCGCGCCGGATGATACTTTAAAAGGCGTCGTAAATTTTGCAAGTCCGCTGGTCTTATTTTATTCGGACCTCGCAAACCCCGATTACGAACTTAATTATTACAATAAACTTATGCTAAAATATATAATGGAAAAAGGTTTGTTTTTCCTGACCGTAAACTACAGGGAAGATCCGCTCGGTTTCCCGTCCAGCAGAAATCTTACAATTGATGAGATGGAACAGCTTGCCGGCATTGAAATTAATAACCCTAAAGGTTTTATTTACGATAATTCAAGCGTATGGTCAAAACGTTCAGTACTATTTGCGCATACATCATACTGGAGCGCCAGAGGAACTTTTTCAAAAGCTGTTGTAAAAGCTTTTACAAACGGATACAGACTGCAGTATGATAAAGAATTCCAAGAAAAAGTTCTGAAAAATAATAAGAAAAAAATAAAATTTGAAATGCTTTAAATAAAATGAAAGGATATTAAAATGGACAATAGAGTAGAACTTGAAGACGGAGTACAATTTGATCCGGGATTTATAAAACACATGAGCGCAATTGTACCGAATATTGAATATGCTTACGGTGCATTAAGCAAAATAAAAAGTTTTAACCAGAAAAAACAGCAGTTTAAAATGTTTTATCCTAAAATTTTGACACTTCTTGAAACATATATGAGCTTTTATGCAGGCTCAATCCTATGGGCAGTCTATATAAGAACTCTTAAAAATACACCGCTTTTAAACAACATCTGCTACGGCGGGGAATATAACGAAGATGAAATTTTATCCGAAGTTGATTTTGTAAGGAACTACCTAGATCAACTCAAAAAAGATGTTAAATATTATATGGGGCAAGATTTTACATACGACCCTCAATATTTAACAATCCTTGAAGCATACAAAGAATTTTTGAAAGAAAACAAGGGTTTCGTTAACGCGCAAACAACAGATGACATAGTTATTCCAAAATCTTTCAAAACCCCGAGTGAAGAAGAACTTGATGAAATATTCAATAAAATATACGAAGTTAATGATACCGGGAGATTAAAAGATTTGTTGCCGCTGGTTACAAAGGTAATATAATGACGGATTTAAAAACAAAACTTTATCAGATGTTTATTCTCGGAACGGATGGCGGCGGATATGAAAAAGCGCTTGCGCAAGGTCTTGGCGGAATAATTTTTTTCACAAAAGACATTCAATCCTCCGACGGGTTTCGTAAACTTATTTCAGATATAAAATCAAAAGCCCTAATTCCGCCTTTTCTCTCAATAGATCAGGAGGGCGGAAGAGTTGAACGCACCGAAAATATTCATAACGGCAAAAAATATCTTTCGGCAAAGTTTGCATTTGAAAAAGGCGAAGATTTTCTGCGCGCACAAACCAGCCAAATTGCAGAAGAATTAAAAAGTTACGGGCTGAACCTGAACTTTGCCCCCTGCATTGATGTAAACACAAATCCTGATAACCCGATTATCGGCGAACGCGCATTTTCAAACAACCCCGATGATGTTATAAAGTGTGAAAAAATTGTTTCTCAAACATACCGCGAAAACGGAATTATTCCATGCGTAAAACATTTCCCCGGCCATGGCGATGCAAATGCTGACAGTCATCTTACACTGCCGGAGATTGATTTACCGCTTGATGAAATGGAACGCACCCATATAAAACCCTTTGCCGCCTGCGCAAAAACAATAGAAATGATTATGGTTGCGCATCTTCACTGCACCTGCTTTGAGCGTGAAGCAATTCCGACATCTTTAAGCAAAAACGCAATTTCTTATCTGAGAAATAAATTAGGCTTTAACGGCGTAATAATTTCAGACGACATGATAATGAAGGGTGCTACGGGGATTGAACCTGTACAGGCTTGTGAAAAAGGTATCCGCGCGGGTTTGAATATGTTTATTTACAGAAATTCCGCCCCCGAAACAATTGAAATAATAGAAACAATTGCACAAAAAGCTTTGCAAGATGACGAATTAAGACAAAATATTGAATATTCTTATGAAAAAATTAATGACTTGAAAAAGAGATAATTGCAAATGTCAGATTACTTCAAATACTTTTGCAAAATCAATTTTTTCAAAGCACGGGAATAAACAGCATTCGGTTCTATTTTCAATACTTTATCCAGAGTATCCAATGCACCTTTATAATCTTCAAATTTTTTCTGAAGAGCTGCCTTATAATAAAGCGCATCAACAAATTTAGGATCTAGCTCTATTGCTTTATTCAAATCATCTAAAGCTGATTTTAATTTTTCATTATCAGCCTCTTTATCTGCAAGAAGCACCTGAGCACGGTTATAATAAGCATCCGTCATTCTGCTGTCAAGATCAATTGCCGTAGAGTAGTTATCATAAGCAGACTGCGGGTCATTAAGATACTGAAACACAATGCCTTTTGAAAAATACGCAAGAGGTCTTTTACTATCAAGGGCAATAGCTTTATCTAAAGTATCAAGAGCTTCCTCAAATTTACCATCATTGGTTTCCGAAATCCCTTTATCAATATAAAAATTGTATCCGTTTTCCTGAACCATAAAGCACCTCTTTAAACCATTATAACTCATTTTACTTTGATTTACAAGTGCTCGAATAGAAAATTTATTTAATTGTATGGTATAATTCGTTTATGAGAATTCTTTTTATAACAGACTTATATCCCGTAAAAAACGATGAAAAAACAACGCCAAAAACTCTTCTTAATTTTGTTAAAGAGTGGGAAAAACAGGGGCATAAAGTTGATGTTATAAAACCGAATTTTATTTTGAATTCATTTTTGCGAGGCAAACCGTTTTACAAAACAGGCAAGTACGGCAATATTTTGAACATAAATTACTGGACACCGTTCTGGTTTGATATTAAACAAAAACAGCCTGCCCTCCTGCCCTCCTGCCCTCCTGAAGTCCTCACAATCGCTCACATGCCGTCAGGAATTCTATTTGCGGACAAGCTTGGTCTTCCGTTTGTGGCAGGAATACATAACTCGGATTTGGAGGTTCTTACAAATCCTTTATATAAATTTCATTTCAAGAAACGGCTTGAAAAAGCTCTCACACATGCAAAAGTAATTGCCTGCAGATCTTTTGTAATAAAAGATAAACTCCTCAAACTTTATCCGGAATTTGAAAGCAAGACATTTACTGCACCTTCTGGAATTGATGAAAATATAATTCACTCTTCACCCTTCACTCTTCACTCTTCACCAGTAAAGATTTTGACCTGCGCGAATTTCAAAAAAAGAAAAAATATTGATAAAGTTATTGAAGCCTGTAAGGGGCTTGAAGGTTTTGAGCTGACAGTAATCGGAGACGGCAGTGAGCGTAAAAATCTTGAAAAAATAGATAAAAGTGTAAAATTTACAGGTTATCTTGCACATAACAAAGTTCTCACAAAAATGCGGGAAAGTGATATTTTCATCCTGCCGAGTATTAATGAAACCTTTGGTATGGTATATTTAGAAGCTATGGCGCAGGGCTGTATTACAATCTGTACAAAAGATGACGGGATTGCAGGAATTATCAAAAACGGAGAAAACGGTTTTTTAACTCTTCCGATTTCAAGTGAAATCAGAAAATTACTCCTTAATATAAAAAACATGGATGATGACAGCTTAAAAACATTGCGCTACAATAGTTTACAGACAATCAGAGAGTATACGTCAGACAAATGCGCACGTGAATATTTGCAACAAATTTTTAAGATTTTGTAAAGATTTGACATTATCAAGGCATGTTTCTGGTAGTATAAAATCCGAGGGTTGGTAATATTTTTTATTAGCCGAAATCGAAAATTTTCGTAAAATACCCCGAAAGGAATAAATTTAATGAACAAAATTTTAATTGTACTTTTGACACTATTATTTAACATTCAACAGGCAAATGCGTTTAACATTGATGCATTTATGGACAAAAATGTCGCGCCTGTATCAGATGCAATTGCGGCAATAATTTTCCATCCTGTTCATGTTTTTGGTGCAGATGTACCGATTATTATTTTCTGGATTTTATTTGCGGGGATATTTTTCACGTTTTACCTCAGAGGTATTGCCGTCTGGGGATTTAAACATGCAATTGACCTTGTTTTCAAGCCTAAGAAATCAGATGACGGAACAGGTGAGACTTCACCGTTTCAGGCTCTGATGACAGCATTGTCAGGGACAATAGGCCTGGGAAGTATTGCAGGTGTTGCAATTGCAATCTCAATGGGCGGCCCCGGGGCAGCTTTTTGGATTATTGTCGGAGCGCTTCTCGGGATGTCATTAAAATTTGTAGAAGCAGCATTAGCTGTCAAATATAGAAGATTTAATCTAGATGGTTCAATATCCGGCGGACCTATGCACTATATGGCACACGGACTAACAAGAAAAAAACTCAGATGGCTCGGTCAGCCTTTGTCTGTAATATTTGCAATACTATGTATCTGCGGAGGTATTACGGGCGGAAACATGATCCAGATAAATCAGGCTGCCAACCAGTTCGTTAATGTTTGCGGCGGTGAAAACGGATTTATGCACAATTTCCACTGGGTAATAGGTCTGGGTATGGCAATTGTTGTGGGTTTAATCGTAATTGGCGGTATTAAAAATATCGTTAAAGTAACAGAAAAAATCGTTCCTTTGAAAATTTTTATATACTTATTTGCGGCAATGGCGGTTATTGTATGCAACTTTAAACTCATTCCGCATGCTGCTTGGGTTATTGTTAAAGAAGCATTTAAACCTGAATCCGTTTACGGCGGAATGTTTGTTGCAATGATTATGGGGTTGAGACGTTCAGTTCAGTCAAATGAAGCAGGTACAGGCTCTGCCCCGATTGTTTACGCAACTGTTAAAACCGATGAACCTTTATCACAGGGGTTTGTAGCTTTGCTTGATCCTTTCTTAACAGGTTTTATGTGCACACTCACAGCTTTTGCAATAGTAATTACAGGTGTTTATAAAACTCATGCCGGTCAGACTTCAGGCATTGAAATGACATCTGAGGCAATTTCATCAGTTATGCCTTTCTTCCCGACACTATTAGCCGGTATTGTTCTTTTGTATGCTTTATCAACAATCATAAGCTGGGCGTATTACGGGCAAAAATCCTGGAACTTCCTGTTCGGAGAAGGAAAGAAAAGAACGCTGACATTCCAGTTTATTTACTGCGGATTTATTCTCATTGGTTCTGTATTAAACGTAACATCTGTTATCAATATTACGGATGCAATGATGATTGCAATGTCAGTACCGAACATTATTGCAATGTATATTCTGGCTCCTGAAGTTAAAAAAGATTTGAAAGAATACTGCAGAGCGCACCAGCTTGGCAAATTAATCAACCGTGACTGGTTAAAGCCGGCTGAAGTACCTGTTGAAAATGATGAAGAAGATGAGGTAATATGTCAGATCAACAAATTATCATAACAGTTTCCGGTATAGACAAAGTCGGTATTGTTGCAAAAGTTTCATCAGTGCTGGCCGAATATGAAGTTAACATTGAAGATATTAAACAAACTCTTATGCAGGGACATTTTGTAATGTTTATGCTCTGCAATATTGAAAAATCAAAATTTTCTTTTAAAGAAATAAAAGAAGCTTTAACAAAAACAGGTACAGAACTCGGAATGGAAATCTGGGTTCAGAGAAAAGAAATTTTTGACAATATGCACAATATATAAGTGTAGTTCGGCTTTAATAAGCCGGCAAAAAAAATTTATGAATTATAGAAGATTGTTTATAAATAACGGAATAGTTTTTATCACAATTGTTACTTACAATAGAATACCTATTTTAATTGATAACATATCATTACTAAATAATTCATTTATTAATACATTAAAAATATATAAATTCAAAACTATTGCATTTGTAATTCAACCTGATCATATTCATTGCCTTATTAAACCAAAAAATATATCTGATTATCCTAAAATTATTAAGTCATTCAAGTACTCATTTACAAGAAATGTCGGCTTAGTAAAGCCGACCTACAATAAAATTTGGCAAAACAGATATTGGGAACATACTATAAGAGATGACAAAGATTTACATAAACATTTAGATTACATTCATTACAATCCAGTTAAACATGGTATTGTAAAAAGTGTCAAAGATTGGCATCATTCCTCATTCCATAAATTTGTAAAAAAAGGTCTTTATGAAAATGAATGGGGAAATTTAAATGATATTGAGAATATTAAAGATTTGAATTTTGAATAGACATTTTGAAGATGTAGGTCGGCTTTACTAAGCCGACAGATAAGCCAAATAAAAAACAGACAAGAAATATTATTCTATTATTTTTGTGTATAATAAAAATATATTAATAATTGAAAGGGATAAAATGACTGTATTAAAAATAGAACGCCTGCCGCATAATAAATTTTTGCCGGAATACAAAACAGAAGGTGCTGCCGGAATGGATTTGTGCGCTGCGATTTCAGAGCCTGTTACATTAAAACCCTTAGAAAGGGCTTTAATCCCGACAGGCTTAAAAATTGAACTGGAACACGGATACGAAGCTCAGGTGCGTCCGCGCTCAGGCTTGTCAATTAAACACGGGATTACTCTTATAAACTGTGTAGGCACAATTGACGAGGATTACAGAGGAGAAGTCTGCGTACCTGTTGTAAATCTATCAAATGAAACTTATACAATTCAGCCTGATGAAAGAATTGCACAGATGATTATTGCCCGAGTTGAACAGGCAAAAATCAAAGTCGCTGTTGAATTAACCGACACCGCCCGCGGAGAAGGCGGGTTTGGCTCTACAGGGAAATAAACTAAAAAGAACCTCTATGAGGTTCTTTTTTTATACTTTACACGAAGAAATTTGAGGAAATAAAATTTTATTTTTTACCGCCATTAAAAATAGATATATCTTCCAATGCACGGTCTGTATTAAATTCTGATAAAGGAGAACTCTGAGAATCTTTGTTATTAAAGTTTTCCCAGTATTTCGGATCAAGTTTTGGCTTTCCTTTTGGAATATCACTGTTAAAATCAACCATTTGAATTTCCCTTTGCTTATTTTTCTTAACGACACTAAATAAAAAAACTTGAGATTTATAAGCTGTATTGTTAAAAACTTGTTACAATCTCTTAATTGTTAATAACATTTCATTCGGAATATAAAAATCTTTAACCCCGTAATTTGCGTTAACAAAAACAAATTCCAGCGTGTCACCATTTTCTATTCCTATGTCATCAAACGGAATACTTATATCTACAACTTTATCATAAACAGCTACTATATTTTTAGAACTTGTAATAGCCCAGAGATTATTAGGAATAGCTTCGACAAGCCTTACAAGATTTATTTCTCCGTCATAAATAGAAATTTGTAATTCATTGTGGAATTTTTCTTTTGTAATCGGAAGAAGACTTTCTGTTTTTTGGATTATCCTTATAGGAGAAAGAGACTGCTTTTTACTCTGGTTACGCATATAAACATACATCTGATTAACTCGTTTTGAAACTGTCGGAATATTTCTTGTGTATTCATTTATATAAAATCTAAGATATAAGTTGTCCCTGTCATAACCGAAACAAATTCTGTCATAAAACTTGTTTTCTTTAAGCACCGGACCGTCAGGAATACTTATACAACCGGCATTCAGCCAGCTTTCATCGTCTTTTTCTTTTCCGTCTATTACCGGTGTAAATTCACCTTTGGGATATCGGGAAGGTTTTGAAATTGCGGATAACAAAGGTTTATCAAGGTATTCAGGCGGTTCAAGCCCTAAATAGAGATAAATATTTTTTAAATGCTCTCTGAAAATATAGTCAAAAATATTATCCCGTCCCGAATTGTTGGGCTCGCCATACCACCAGAACCAGTCGCTGCCTTCACATATAAAAAGTTCCTTTCTGGCAGCTTCAATATTCGGATTTATCGGATTTTTCTTTACATAATTTGAAAAATCTTCTCTAACCTGCTTTAAATATGTCCAGGCAAGATTTTTTAAAGGTTCATCAATCCATAGTTTGAAGTTTCTGTTCACCCAGGAACCGGAAGAAATTTTATTTAACGGTTTTGGAGTGTCTTTGGAAAGATAATCGCTTATTAAAACAGTCTCAAGCGTAGGATCGTTTTCTATAAGTCCGTAAATGGTTTCCAAAAAAGTTGCACCGTCGTGGGTATAATTTTCCCAGCAATTTTCACCATCCATGGCAATTGTAAGAAGATGATTGTCATCCGGTGAAGATAAAAGCTTACTCTGAGCGGATTTTATTCTGTCATACAAATCATTTGCGGCATTTTCAGGATCATGATTAGGATACTCAAAACCGATTAAATTCGGGATAACAGAATCCCTGAAAATTATATCAAGTCCGTTTTTATACCTGTAAGATTTTAAAAGGTGGTAAGGATCCTCAAGATACCCTCTGAAATCCCTGACGAATTCAAAATTTATTGAATTTGAAAGAATACCTTCATCGGAAATCGTCCATTTCAAACCGAGATCTTTAAACAGATTAAGTTCTTTTGCACTCACACACTGTTCTGAAGGCCATATCCCTTCGGGACGTCTGCCGAAAATCTCTTCAATCCTGTCAAGAGCCATTTCAGTTTGCATTCTGGCGTCCAATTCCATTTTTAAATTTCCCGGCAAATCAATACTTGAAGTTTTCTTCACCTCTTTAACATCAAGCATAATAGGAATAATAGGATGGTAATAAGGGCTTGTTGTAATCTCTATTTTACCTTCGTCAGCAAATTTTTTATAAGCGGGAATAATTCTTCTTATTATATCTCTATGAATATCAATAATTTTTATTCTGTCAGAAAGCGAATAATTTTTCCCTTTTTTAATAAGTTTTTTCAGTTCGGGATACTCATTTTTAAAGACAGGATCAATCCATACAAGATTAAAAAGCGCCATCAAATCAGAATATTCCTGAGGAGAAAAAGTATTTATATCGTTTTCTTCCCCCAACTGATATTTTTGGAAAAGCCTGTTATATTCAGGATTTGGCAAAATCATGGAATGAAAATTCGCATCAAAAAAGTTATTTATAATAAATTCTTTATCGTCATCAGTCAGATCATCAATATCAGTAACAGTAAGACGCGAATGAATATCATGCAAATTATTCTGTCCGTAATCTATCAGAGCATCCAGCAACACCGGAACCAGATTAAAATTCAATTTCAAAGTTTTAAATTTCTCTGCTATAAGAAGCATATCCAGATAATCTTTTACCGCATGCAGTCTTACCCACGGCATAATATAATCACCTTCGGGCGAAAGCTGGTAAACAGGCTGATGCATGTGCCAGTAGAATGCTATAGACAACTTTTTAGTTTGGCTCATCATAAAATTTTACCCGATGCTATTCTTTAAAAATATTATAGCATTCAAAAATAAAAAAGAAAACAGATTTTAAATATTATTTATTTAAACCGTTTATCATTGCAATAAAATATTTTCTTCATATAATGTATATGTCAATTGTAATAAAAAAGGAGAGAATATTATGTCAAGAAAACCAATTATTGCAGGAAACTGGAAAATGAACTTACTCCGTTCAGAAGCTAAAGAAGTTTTTGAAGGAGTTAAAAACTTCGTAAAAGATTACACAGCCGTTGAATTACCTACAGTTGTAATCGCACCGGTATTCACATCAATTTCAGCTGTTGAAGCTGTAAAATGCGACTGCGGATGCGGCGGCAAGAAAATTTCTATCGCAGGTCAAAACTGCCACTGGGAAAAATCAGGTGCTTATACAGGCGAAATCTCTGTTGAAATGCTAAAAGATGCAGGTTGTGATTATGTTATCATCGGCCACTCTGAAAGAAGACAATATTTTTCTGAAACAGATGAAATGATTAATAAAAAAGCTAAAGCTATTCTGGCAGGCGGACTTATTCCTATTATCTGCTGCGGCGAAACTCTTGAACAGAGAGAATCCGGTGTTACAGACAGCTGGATTGCAGGTCAGATTAAAGCAGCATTAGACGGGATTTCTTCTGAAGACGTTGCAAAATCAGTTATCGCATACGAACCTATCTGGGCTATCGGAACAGGTAAAACCTGCGACGCTGATGAAGCTAACAGAGTAATCGCTATGATTAGAAACGTTGTTAAAGAAGTTGCAGGTGCATCTGCTGCCGATTCTATCAGAATTCTTTACGGCGGCTCAGTTAAACCTTCCACGATTGAAGAACAAATGTCTAAATCAGACATTGACGGTGCTTTAATCGGCGGTGCTTCATTAAAAGCTGAAAGCTTAAACGAAATTATTGAAAAAACAATGAAATTGATGAGCAAACAAACAGCTAACGTTTAATTACAAACTTTAGGAAATAAAAAAGACCCGTAAAAAATACGGGTCTTTTTATTTGAACAATTTTTTCTTCCCTTAATCCATCCCTGCTCACGTAGGAAATTATTATCCCAAAAGTTCTAATGCTCCGAGTTTTTCGTTAATTTCGTTCATCAAATTAATATCATCTGTCTGACGTGCGTAATTCTGAGCCTTTGAAAGCAGTCCTTTTGCTTTTTTTACGTTGCTGTATTCTACCATTATATCAGCAGCTTTCGTATAATTCTGCGCAACTTTCAAAGGTGATTGGGCATCCGCATAATGCTGTACAGCTTTTGAATAAGATTTTAAAGCCTTTTGCGGTTCGCCGAATTTTTCATAAGCATTGCCGTAACTTGATGACACAAAACCTTTTACCTTTGAATTATCCGTCTGAGAAATCAAATCATCCGCAATTGAATAATAGTCCATTGCTTCATCATCATACATATCAGTAAAAATATTACCCATTTTAGTCAAAGATGTTGACTGTGCGGCAAGATTTTCCGCCTCCCCAGCGTATGATACTGAATTAAAATAATGATCAAGTGCGGGTTTAATCTGATTTACATCATCATAAATCTGAGCCATTGAGTAGTGTGCTTTTGTTTTTACATTATTATCTTTTGTGTTTTTAATAGAATTGTTGTAACTTTTTAGGGCCTGAGCGTAAAAATCGTGATCGTCATAAATCCTTCCGACCTCATAATAAATTTTTGATTTTGTTTCTGTATCGCCGACTTCATCAGCACGCGCCATAGCTTTTTGAAATGTTTGAATTGCCTTTTCCGGTTCATTTGCATAAGCAAGTTTTTTTGATTGAATAAACAGTGATTTCAACTCTTTATCCTGCGGGATAAGAGAAACTACTTTTGCATTTGTGTCAATTTCCTGCTGTACAGGCTCGGTTACGGTATCCTGAACTGTCGTTTTATTTTCAGCTTTTTCCTGCTTGTTTGTGCTGCCTTCGGGGAATTTTACAAGAAACTGCGGATTTATGTCATTTTCGTTATATTTAAAATCAATCTGCTGTAAGAATAGGGCATCAACCCAGTTTTCAACAACTTTTGAATCTTTATTAAGAGTTTTTGAAATATAATCATCAAGAATAGTCGAAGCATTTTTCAGATTTGATTTAATAAGTTTGGTATTCGGATTATCCTTTTTTACCTGAGCTTCAATAAGCGACAGATAACCGTTCACTTCTTCTTTCAATTCCTCAGGAGTTCCGATTGCAATTGCAGTGTTATTAAAATCTTTTAAAATCTGAGCAATATTGATAACGGTACTGCGGTTAGAAATCGTATTTTGCGTTACAGCTTGAGTTTGTGCTGAGGGCTGTGCATTATTTCTTTGTTGCACCTGACTTTGAATTTGAGAGCGCATCTGGCGCCAGTCAACCTGCTCGCCGTTATTTACCTGTTGATACGCAGGAGTGTAGGAGGGTTTCTTTTGTTCAACATATTGAAGCCCTTTACTTCTGGAATTTTCATCAGCCTGTTGTTCAGCTTGAGCAGAAGACGTATTTTGTTCTTCGTCCTGTTTTCTTTTAACAAGACTTCTCCCGTCTTTATTCAAATAAGGTCGTTGAAATATACCGTTTAACACAAAATCTACCCTCTGGTATTTTCACTATATACTAAAACCTGCTATCCTGCGTCATACTTTCGTATGAAATCTACACATTTTATTTAAGGGTATTTTCAAGAATGTCAACTCCTATGCTTATAATAAAATCTCTACCCTCCTTACTCCCTCCCTGATTAGGGAGGGAAGGGGTGGGTATTATCTAACAAATTAAAATTATAGTATAATAAAAATATGGAAAAGATTTTTTTAAAGACATCCGATGGAATAAAACTTGCACTAAATCATTACAAAACAGGGCATAATGAGGTTATAATCATTGTACATGGCTGGTTTATGACAAAAGACAGCAGGGCTTTTTCAAACCTTGCAGAAGATTTTTCAAAATACTATGATGTAATATCCTTTGATTGTCGCGGACACGGCAAAAGCTCTGGATTTTATACATTCACAAGCAAAGAACCGATTGATGTAAAAGCCGTTGTTGATTATGCGAAGAAACAATATGAAAAAATTTACCTTGCCGGATTTTCTCTCGGCGGTGCGCTTGTATTAATTCACAGTGCACTTTATAACAATATTGATAAAGTCATTGCAGTTTCAACACCTGCTGACTTCGACAAAATAGAAAACCAGATGTGGAAAAAAGAAGCATGGCTCCCAACATTACAAAAGTGCGAACTCAAACGCTGGTTTTCAGTACGCCCGTCGATATTTTCTTTAATTATACATTCAAAAATTAAACCCATTGATATTATAAAATATGTAAAAGCGCCAACACTCTTTATTGCAGGGAAAAAGGATCCGACGGTGCACCCGTGGCATACTGAAAAGCTGTATAAAGAAGCGGTTTGTGAAAAACGATTTGAGCTGTTTGACAGCATTCATGCCGAAGATTTATATCTTGATGAACCTGAAAAATTCATTGATATATGCGTTAACTGGCTGGCTAAAGCAAAAACTACTGCAAACAATTAGCCTTCTGATTTTGTCATGCTGAATTTATTTCAGCATCTCTATTAGATCCCGAAACAAGTTCGGGATGACATTGATAAACAAAAATCAGGAGGTTAACTGCAAGAATTTAAAATTACCATTTCACAGTTTTTGCAGTCAAACTTCAAAGGATATTTCTGTCCTCTCTCATCAATAAGATAAAGTTTTTTAGGAGATTTACACATGTTAAACGCAAATTTCAGACAGTGTTTTGTGCGCATCAGCTCTTTTGGAAAAGAACCGCTCTCGGCAGACATCTCGCAAACAGTACACCCGCAGTTTTCATAAAAAGATTTTGCTTGCCCGTTGTGGATATTTGCTCTGTAATCAAGTTTGTGCTGAGGAAATTTTGTATATTTTAAAGGTTTTTGAATTTCACGTTTGTAATTTTTTAAACGTTCAGCCATTAACATATCAAGAATATTACGTCGAAGTTCGTTAATTTTTGAAACAGGCATAAAAGGCACATAATCGTCAATTTCAATATCTTCTGCATAAAAATCGCTTTCGCCTGTTTTTTTAAGCTGATTTATAAAAGTTTCTTTCATTTTTTCGGGATTTTTAGGTGGTTCACCTGCCTGTAACTCAATATTTACAGAGTTTTTATCCTCGTCAACGGCTTTCAAAATCCCGTCAAAATAAATAAATTTAACCCCAATACGACGTTTTGTTCCGGAATTTTCAAGTTGTTTTTCAAATTTAGTGTCATAATTTCTGAAAACTTCTACCCCGAGCACAATACCATCCATTTTATTCGGGTAAATCCTATTTCCTTCTGCCTTATTTACAAGACAACCCTGTCCGTTGAAATACAATCCATCCTGAGGATTTATTCTGCTACAAGCTTGCCCTCCTGCCTTCTTGCCTTCCTGCCATCCAATTTCAAAATAGTCCCTGCCGGCTTTCGTAATTTTGCCTAACTTTTCACCTATGGATTTTGGAGTGTCAAAATTAAAACATCTTTTACGACCGTCTAAAAAGTAGTCTGTAAAACCTCTGTTAAAACTCTTTTTTACATCTGGTTCAAAGTCCAAAAAGATTTTGCCAGAAGATGTTTTTTGTGCAAATTTATCAATTTCGCATCTATAATATGCAACAACATTTTTCACATAATTTTCATCTTTAAGCCTTCCTTCAATTTTGAAAGATTTAACACCTGCATCAATTAATTCTTTTAAATGTGACGATGCGTTAAAGTCTTTCATACTCAAAAGATATTTGTCTTTTGCAATTATGTTTCCTTTATCGTCAACAAGTGAATATTTTTTACGGCAAGCCTGCGCGCATTCTCCTCTGTTTGCAGAACGCCCGCCGATATAATAACTCAAATAGCACTGGCCGCTGTATGAAACACATAACGCGCCATGTATAAATGTTTCAATCTCAATAGCACCCTCTCCTGTCCTTCGGACATCCTCTCCCAGGAGAGGACTACAAATATTTTTAATTTGTTCAACAGACAATTCTCTTGCAAGAATTACCCTTGAAACACCAAGTTCTTTAAAAAATTTCACTTTCTCTAATGTTCTATTATCGCACTGGGTACTTGCATGAAGAACAATCGGCGGGAGTTTTCCGTCTATTGCAAGCTTAAAAATTCCCATATCCTGAACAATTATGGCATCAACACCAATATCGTAAAGTTTTTGAATTAATTCCCGCGCCTCAACAAGTTCATTATCCGTTAAAATAGTGTTTACGGTTACGTGAACTTTTACATAAAACCTGTGTGCATAATCAACAATTTCTTTGATATCTTCAAGAGAATTCGGGACTTTTTTGCGTGCGCCAAAGTTTGATGCTCCGATATAAAGGGCATCACATCCTGAATTTATAGCTGCAATTGCTGTCTTTTTATCCTTTGCAGGCGCTAAAAGTTCTACTTTTTTCATTGAAATTATTATAAAACAAAATTTTTTCTTATAGTATAATAAAAAATGCAGAAAAATTTTTTAGAAAGAAAAAAAATGATTTCCCTAATAACATTCAAAGCAAATACCCCGAATACATACAATACAAAAAAAGATCCCAGTTCTATGGAAGGTCTGAAATCTAAACCTGCAGTAAAAATCAATCCTGTAAATGCCGGTTTAAAAACGACCGCTGCATGGTTTGGCTTCGGTGTGGTACTTGATAGAGTTGTAACTTTTGCGGGAAAATTTCTCAAAACAAAACCGCTGACAACATCAATTATAGCAAACGGAGTAATTGCTGTCGGTGCAGGAACTTATACTTATATAAAAACTCAATCAAAAAAATAATAACAAAGAAGCCTCTGCTAAATACAGAGGCTTCTTTAATTTAATTCTCAAAACATCTTACAACGGTTTAACAGAATTTCTGTAAATGTTTTCAACAACATCTCTGCCGTTACCTGACGGTGCAATATCAATCAAACCGCCGAGCGATGGAGTTGAATACACAAGATCGGTCAGTTTTTCAACATCCGCCTCAGTGAAACCTTCATCTGTTAATTTTTCTTTTACATCAACAGAGAATAACCAATCCTGAACTTCTTTTGCAGCCTTATCAGCTTCTGACGGATTACCTGTCAAGCCCGGAGCAATCGGAGCCAGAATTTCCGCAAGGACATTCGGTCTGTCTTTGTAAATCGTTTTGATAACAGCAGGCAGCAAAATTGCAAGTCCCAGACCATGTGCAAGCTCAGGTTTTACAGCACTTAAAGGATGTTCAAGCGCATGTGTGTAGTGCAGCAAACCGTTATCAAAGCTTACACCGCCCATCATTGCTGCATAAGCAAGATAATAACGGGCTTCTAAATCGTCAGGATTTGCAATAGCTTTCGGCAGATATTTTGCGACAAGCTCAATTACCTGTTTTGCAAGCGAAATTGAATAAGGTGAAGCGACTTTTGATGTTGCAGCTTCAATTACGTGATTTACAGCGTCAATTGAAACATATCTTGTCTGTTTTGGAGACAATTTTGTCATCAACTGCGGATCATCAATTGCAAACACAGGATAAATACAATCATAAGCAATTGCAGGTTTGAAATTCTTTTCAAGATTTGTTACTACAGCAAACCTGTTTGTTTCGGTGCCTGTTCCATGTGTTAAATTAATAGACACAATCGGGGCTGCCTTTTCAGGTGTAAATTCAAAATCATACAATTCTTCAGCAGTTTTTTCAGGGTATTCCAGAAGAATAGCAACTGATTTTCCGGCATCTGTCGGAGACCCGCCGCCGATTGCAATAACTGCTTTTGCACCGAAATCTTTTGCAAGTTTTGCAGCATCATTAACATGATGCGTATTCGGGTTTGGCGTTACTTCTGCATAATTTACATAGCCTATTCCGTTATCTTTCAAGGCTTTTTCAACATAATCCCATGCACCGGTTGCTTTATATGCATTTCTGCCTGACATTACAATAACTTTATCAATGCCTTTGTCTTTCAAAACTTTGGCGATATCGTCAATTTTTTTAATAGCACCGACACCGAAATAAACCGTTGTTCTTGTGCGAATTTCTTTAACTTCGTTAATGTTAATATCCTTTTCCCACATAATAAACTCTCCTTTCTTTTCCAATATTATTTTAATATAAAAATTTGATTTTAAAAACTCAAGCATAAAGATGATTTTTAATAATCAAATATATTCTAAAATTAACGAAAATAGGAGAATTTTATGCCTTTAAGAATTTTATTTTTGCTTCTTGCATTTGTAATTTTTACAAATTTGATAATAATGCTTTTGAGTTTGATTATGAAAAAAAATCTTTACAAAACTCATGGGAAACTGATTGCAAATTGTTACGGCATTTTTGCACTTGTTATTATAATACTTTACGCAGCACTTTCGCTTGCGGGAATTGAATAGGAGGAAATATGGCAAATAAAAAAGAAGTGGATTTTACCAAATTTTCAGAAGAAAACAAATTTATTGCTCCGGTTATTATTATAACTCTGTTAATAGTTTTTATTGCATTTTTTAATCCGATCGCAATTGTAGGAGTTGGAGAACGAGGAGTAAAAGTTACACTTGGTAAAGTATCACCGACAAGCTATATAGAAGGCATTCACTTTGTAACCCCATTTATTTCTTCAATTAAAAATATGGACGTAAAAACTCAGAAAAATTATATTGAAACTTCCGTTTATACAAAAGATATTCAACAGGCAAAAATAACTTACGTTCTTAACTACAACCTGCAACCCGAAAATGCTCACAAAATGTATAGAGAAGTGGGAATGAATTATCTTGATACGATTGTTACTCCGGTTGTGGAAGGAACAATAAAAGATGTTATAGGAAAATGGAACGCTCAAGATTTGGTTGCAAACAGAGAAAAAGCAACTCAGGAAATCCTGATTAAACTCCAAAATCACCTTACTCCAAAATATATTAACGTAACCGATTTTCAGATGACTGCAATAGCATACTCCGGTGTCTTTGAAAAAGCTATCGAAAGTAAAGTTACTGCAGAACAAGAAGCTTTAAGGGCTAAAAACAAAACCGTTCAAATTCAGGAAGAAGCCAAGCAACAATTAATTTCTGCCGAAGCAGAAGCCAAATCAATGTCTATCAGAGCACACGCACTTTCACAAAACAAAGCGCTTGTAGAATACGAAGCTGTACAAAAATGGGATGGTAAACTCCCGGAATATATGATGGGCAACTCAATACCGTTTATCAACTTGAATAAAAAATAAAAGACGGTATAAATCAAAGATAAAGAATTACAAGACGTTTCTGAAATATTCAATAGTTTTCAGCAGCCCGTCACGAACATGAACTGCCGGCTCATAGCCCAATTTTTCTTTTGCAAGAGTTAAATCAGGGCGGCGCTGGGTCGGGTCGTCAGAAGGCAGAGGCTTAAAGACAATTTTAGAATTGGAATTTGAAAGTTCAATAATCATTTTTGCAAGCTCTAAAATCGTATATTCTCCGTCGTTTCCAACATTGACAGGCCCCATAAAGTTTTCCGTATTCATCAAGGTAATCATACCGCGCACCAGGTCGTCAACATAACAAAATGAACGTGTTTGTGAACCGTCGCCGTAAATTGTTATATCTTCATTTTTCAAAGCCTGAATGATAAAATTCGACACCACGCGCCCGTCATTTTGCGCCATACGCGGGCCGTATGTGTTAAAAATTCTGATAATTCTAATATCGACATTATGCTGTCTGTGGTAATCCATCATTAAGGCTTCTGCAACACGTTTGCCTTCATCGTAACAGCTTCTCAGTCCTATCGGATTTACATTTCCCCAGTAATCTTCTTTTTGCGGATGAACAGCCGGATCTCCGTAGACCTCGCTTGTTGACGCCTGCAAAATCCTTGAATGTGTTTCATCAGCAAGATCAAGCATATTAGTAACACCTAAGACATTTGTTTTTATGGTTTTTATCGCATTATACTGGTAATGAATAGGGCTTGCAGGACAAGCAAGGTTATAAATCTGATCAACTTCCAGAATAATAGGCTCAATAATATCATGCCTGATTAGTTCAAATTCTCTGTTATCCATTAAGTGTTCAACATTTTTTCTTGATCCTGTAAAAAAGTTGTCAAGACAGATAACATGATTGCCCCCGTCAAGAAGTTTGTCGCACAAATGTGACCCTATAAAACCTGCTCCGCCTGTTACCAGAATATTTTTCATAAAAATCCTCTCATTTTTCTTTAATATTAGCACAAAAAGTACAAAAAAAAACCGTAATTTTGTCGTGCTGTATTTATTTCAGCTTCTCAAATAGATTCCGAACTTGGTTCAGAATGACTATATTGTACAAAATTACGGTTTTAAAAATATTAATTTAGAATTTACTTATCATCAAGTGCAGCAACACCCGGTAATACTTTTCCTTCAATAAATTCAAGAGAAGCACCGCCGCCTGTTGATACATGTGTGAAATCTTCTGCTTTAAAGTATTTTTTAGCAGCTGATACTGAATCTCCGCCGCCGATTACTGATACAGCACCGTTTTTTGTTGCATCAACAATTGCCTGTAATACAGCTTTTGTACCTTCTGCAAATTTCGGATTTTCAAATGCACCGACAGGACCATTCATCAAAATTGTTTTAGAATTTTTGATTACTTCCGCAAATGCTTTCTGGCTTTCAGGACCTGCGTCTACACCTTCAAATCCGTCAGGAATTTCGTTAATAGAAACAACTTTGTTTGTACCGTTGCCTGAAAAATCATCAGCAGCAAGTACATCTGTTGCCATAACAATTTTAACACCTTTATCAGCAGCCTTCTTTTCAATAGCTTTTGCAACTTCCATCTGGTCATCTTCGCAGATTGAATTACCGATTTTACCGCCGTTAGCTTTTACGAATGTATAAGCCATGCCGCCGCCGATAATTAAGTTATCAACTTTATCTATTAAGTTTTCCAGAACGCCGATTTTTGAAGAAACTTTAGCACCGCCGACAACTGCTGTAAATGGTCTTGTTGGATTATCAAGAGCTTGAGACAGGCATCTGATTTCTTTTTCCATCAACAAACCTGCAACAGCCGGTTTCAAAATATGAGCAACTTTAGCAGTTGAAGTGTGTTTTCTGTGAGCTGCACCAAATGCATCGTTTACATAGAAATCGCCAAGTTTTGCAAGCTCTTCAGCAAAAGTCATGTCATCATCTTTTGCTTCTTCAGCCTTATAGAAACGAATGTTTTCCAATAATGCAACCTGACCGTCTTTCAAGCCAGCTAATTCCTTATCAGCACCTTCACCGACAGGTGATTTAACGAATAAAACATCTTCACCGAGAACTTTTGACATATATTTTGCAACAGGTTCAAGTGTGAATTCAGTTTTCCATTCACCTTTCGGTCTGCCCAAATGTGCCATAAGAATAATTTTAGCGCCTTTTTCCTGCAATGCTCTGATAGTCGGAACAATTGCCTGAATTCTTGTGTCATCTGTTACGTTGTGATTTTCGTCTAAAGGTACGTTAACGTCAACTCTGACAAGAGCGCGTTTGCCTTTTACGTCACCTAAATCGTTAATTGATTTTTTCATATTTTCTCTCCTTTGTTTATTTCCGAAAACGGAATATCTATACCCAAATAATACAAAAAACATGAAATTAATCCAAGTAACCAATTAAAAATTTTATTAATCATAATATTCTTTTAAGTATAATCGTCGGATTAATAAATTCGAGCTTTTTATTAAAATTTTGTCATGCTGAATTCATTTCAGCATCTCAATAGATCCTGAAACAAGTTCAGGATGACTATATATGTTAATCAGCTTGCCGGATATACGGCATATCACAAACAGAAAGGATTATAATTATGAAGAAAAAAATACTGACAGCCATACTGGTTATAGGTGCATTCGCCGCGGGATATTCCATCAACAATATCGCAATTTCCCGCACAAACCCTGAATACAGAGTTGCAATTGTTGATATACAAAAGGTCGTTGCAAATTCAAACGAAATAAAAACTTTAAAAATTGAACAGGAAAAACAAATCCAAAATATGCAGTCAACTATCAACAAAGCAAGAACAGAAATTTCAAAAGAAAAAGACCCCTCAAAAATCGCAGCCTTAGAAGAAAAATATCGAAACGAAATAAATAACCAGAAACTTGCGCTCGACACATCTTATAACACCAAAATCAAAGCAATAGACAGCAAAATAAAAACTGCCGTTGTTGAAAAAGCACGTTCTATGAACTACAACATAGTTCTGCCGAAAAATACGGTACTTTTTGGCGGAGATGATATTACAGATCAAGTGGCAACAATAATAAATTAATTATTTCTTAAACTCAAATAATCTTTAAGTGCAGCCTGCCAGTTTCTGCAAATTCCGTTATTTCCCATGACACTGTATTTCGGGCGTTTTGCAGGACGGGGGAATTCAGATGTAGTGCATGGCAGTAGGTTTACTTTCATACCGGATTGAACAAAAATTTCTTTTGCAAAACCGTACCAGCTTGTTGAGCCGGAACCGCAGACGTGATATGTGCCATAAGGTTTTGACAGAAGTTTTACAATGCCGTTTGCAAGTTCAACTGTCCATGTCGGGCAGCCAATCTGATCATCTACAACTTTAATTTCAGGTTTATCAGCTAAATTCAGCATTGTTTCAACAAAATTCTTACCGTGATGCCCGTAAAGCCATGATGTTCTCGCTATATAATACTTTTCGCAAAGACTTCTGACTGCCTCTTCACCCTCATACTTTGTCATACCGTAATTGTTTATCGGATTTGTTCTGTCATCAGGTTTGTAGGGCGAATTTTTCGTTCCGTCAAACACGTAATCCGTTGAAATATACACCATAGTAATCCCTGATTTCCCGCATACTTCCGCGATATTTTCAGTTCCCGTAACATTAATCAGCTCTGCTGTTTGCAAATCTTCTTCCGCCTTATCAACATTTGTGTAAGCCGCGCAATGAATAACAATATCCGGCTTGTTGTTTTCCAAAACTGATTTTACCTGCCCGGCATTTGTAATATCAAGGTTACTAATATCAGTTTCTATAACTTCATATCCGTTATCTTCCAGTATCGGGCATAAATCCTGCCCGAGCATACCATTGGCACCGGTTACCAAAATCTTCTCCATTATACTAATTCCTTTTTAGCTTCTATACTTTTTATCCACAACTGATTATTCAAATACCAGTCAATCGTAATTTTAATACCTTCTTCGAAAGTTAAAGACGGCTTCCAGCCGAGTTCTGATTGAATTTTATCGTTGCAGATTGCGTAACGTCTGTCATGCCCTAATCTGTCTTTTACGTATTCAATAGAGGTTTCATCCTTGCCCATAGCATCCAAAATAAGATGTGTGATCTCAAGGTTAGTTTTTTCATTGTGTCCGCCAATGTTATAAACTTCTCCGACCCTACCTTTATGCAAGACAGTATCAATTGCGGCACAGTGGTCATAGACATATAGCCAGTCGCGGACATTCATGCCGTCTCCGTATACCGGAACCTTTTCTCCTCTCAATAATTTTGAGATAAAGAAAGGAATAAGTTTTTCAGGATACTGATAAGGTCCGTAGTTATTCGAACATCTTGTTGTCAAAACAGGCATATTGTAAGTTTCGTGATAAGCTCTCACCAGCATATCGGCAGAAGCTTTTGAAGCCGAATACGGACTGTTAGGGGCAAGCGGAGTTGTCTCCATAAAATATCCTGTTTTGCCTAAAGTTCCATATACCTCATCTGTTGAAACCTGTAAATAGCGTTCTGTTTTAAATTCTTTTGCCGCCTGCAATAAATTCAAAGTACCTTTAACATTTGTTTCTATAAAAATTTCAGGACCTGTAATTGAGCGGTCAACATGGGATTCTGCAGCAAAATTCACTATTGCATCAACCGGCTCAACAAGTTCAGGTACGAGTTTTTTATCACAGATATTTCCGTGGACAAATTTATAATTCGGATTATCTTTTACATCGTCAAGATTTTCAATATTTCCTGCGTAAGTTAAAGCATCAAGATTAATAATTTTATAATCCTGATGATTTTTTAACATATATCTTACAAAACAGCTTCCGATAAATCCGGCGCCTCCGGTGATGAGTATTGTTCTAGACATTGTTTTTCCCCTTATGATAAGAAGATCGGAAGACAGGAGGGCAGGAAGTCAAGCTATTTACGTAAAAATTATTCATGATCTGCCTCCGACAACTTCCGTCTTAATGCATTTATTCTTTTAGTTAATACTTTATTTTTTTCATGTATATTTGTCAAATCTTCTAAAAAACCTAATTCTTCACATATAGTTAATACTACATCAACTTCATCCAGAGATGCAGCTGCAATATTTAAAAAATGAGAAAAATCTTTTGATGAAGCGCGACACTTTCCCTCTGCAATGTTCAAAGGAACAGAAACCATTGCTCTTTTTAACTGGCTCTTTAAATTATAATCTTCAGATTTCGGAAGTTTATCAGCCAACATATATATATCTTTTAATAAATCAATGCTTTCACGCCAGATTTCAAGTTTTTTATACATTAAAAAGCCTGCCTTCCTGACATCCTGCCCTCTGAACTTCTACCAAAAATCTCTTTCAAAGATTTTTGCACTCTGTCTTTTTCTGACAAAATCGGTTCAAAATCAATATCCCAGTCAATATTTATATCTTTATCGCACCACAAGATACCTCTGTCAGCCTGCGGGGCATACTCACCGCTTGCTTTATAGAGAAGTTCGGCAACATCTGACAAAACAACAAATCCATGTGCAAAACCTTCGGGAATAAAGAGCATGTGCTTATTTTCTTCCGACAATTCAACCTTTACATACTGACCGAAAGTTTCAGACTCAGGTCTTATGTCAACCGCAACATCGTATATTCTTCCGCGCGAACACCTGACAAGTTTTGCCTGCCCGTAAGGAGCTTCCTGATAATGAAGCCCGCGAAGTACATGCGCAGTTGATTTAGAATGGTTGTCCTGATTAAATTCCACATCAATTCCGTTTGCAAAAAACTCTGACTTTTTGTAGCTTTCCATAAAAAAACCGCGGTTATCTCCAAAAACCTTAGGTTTTACAAGTATAACATCTTTTATCTTTTGCGGAATAAATTCAAACGGCATATTCAGCTCTCCTTTAACAACCTCCCTTGTTAAAGGGAGGGGGACCGCGCCTGCGGTGGAGGGATTTTTATAATCCCGAAAATTAATACTAGTATTATTATACAATAAATATTTCAATTAACAAAAAGGGTAATAGATTTTTACAAATATAAAGTAAATAATTTGTAAAGTAATCAAAGAAAGGATTTTTATGAATAAAATTTTAAAACTGGGCTTTGTATTATTCAATCTGCTTACCTTCACATCCTGCGCAGCTTTTGCTCAGATTGATAAAATCAAATTTGATAAAGAAACATATCTTCTATCCAATCCGGAAAGCAAAACAAAAAATTATAATTACTATCTTAAAGATGAAAATATAGACAACTGGCATACAAAAATACAGCTTACAAATTTTGCGGATTTAACAAATCCGACAGACGCATCCGCTCAATACGCCCATGAAATTCAAGAAAAAACAAAAGGCGCATCGGTTCTTTTATATCCTGACGCAGCAATTGTCGGATTTTTAACCTATCCTGAAAACAAAGAATATTATGAATACAATACAGCAGTTTATCAGCCGGCAAAAACAAAAGGGCTTGACAGATTTTCATACGCCAGACGTTTTTACGCTTCAGAACTCGGCGGAGCTGACGACGCGCGCAAAAAAGCAATAGATTTTGCCGAAAAAAATAACAAAAAATATATGGAAATGGTTAATAAAGAAGCCTCTAAATATAAAGTTGATTAATAACTTATTTTCTGCGGGTAATCTTTAGGAATTTTCCATCCGTTCATCTGGATTATTGCCGTACAGTAATGAGGGTTTGCTCCGTCACAAGAATATGTTGTACCAGTATATAACTTTTTAATATCGCCGTCCCATGCATATTTATAAGGTTCCAACCCTTTATTATAATGGTATTTCCAGACCTCAAGTTCACTGTTAGGCTCAAAATTAAACAAAAATACACATTTACCACCGGCGCCGCGTTGAATACTTAAACCATGCCTCTCGATACATTTTTTCGGATTTACGGGATAAAAATACCAGTCGTGTGTACTTGTTTTCCAGATCCGAAGCGCACTTCCGTCAGCAAAATAAGCCATAAAAGAGCCGTCAGAAAGAATTTCAGTTTTAATTATTTTTAAATACGGTGCAAAATATTTATTAAACCATTTTTCAGCCTCAGAACTTCCGGGAACAGGATTGCCTTCATCGTCAATATCCGCACCCGCAACCTCTTGATACCATATTTTTTTATCACCATAATCATTTTCCGCCATAATGATTGCCTGATTTATTGTTGAATAAAACTTCTTAAGTCTTGCTTCTACAACACTGTTTCTGTGATTTTGAATTAAAACGGGCATAGTCATCGCAGCAACTACACCGATTATGCCGAGGGTAATTAGGACTTCTGCCAGAGTAAATGCACATTTCTTTAGACGATAGGACGTTAAGACGTTAGGACGATAAGTTCGTTTTAATGAAGAGTGAAGATTGAAATGTGAAGCGAGTTTTTCTACTTCCCTCCCTCGGGGGAGGGAATATTTTTTTGTCCTCTCGCTCCTTTGCGGAGATGGAAAAGTTGGACGAAACATTTTAGAGCCCTTGTGCCCCAGTATCTTATCTTTCATTGCTTATCCTCAAATAATTTAGTTTATTATCTATATTAATAGTTTATAAACCTATTTTATATTATTATAAACTATTGTCTAGTTTAAGTCAAGACAATAGAATTTGGTTATGGATGATAAAGAGTTTCTAAAAAAAATCGGACTTAAACTCAAAGTAATAAGGTCTCTCAGAGGAATGTCACAGGATGACATAGTTAATAAACTTGATATTGACAAAAGCTATTACAGCAAAGTTGAACGCGGGCTGACAAATCCTACATTGTTATATATGAAAAATCTTGCAGAAATTCTCGATGTCAATCTTGAAGATTTGTTGAACATGAATATTAATATATAGTTGAATATTCAATATTATAACGGTATAATATATTATAATCTTTAAATTCAGAAGAAAAAGCAAAAAAGAGAAGGAAATTAAACAATCGTTATGGACAGTAATATTGAAATTTATTTTGAAAATCAGGATGAAAAATCAAAGCTTATATATATGATAGGACTATTGTGGGGGAAAATAAGCAGCAGACTTGATGAAATTTTGCAAAAAGAAAAACTGAACATATCAAAGTTCAACATCTTAATGATTATAAAACATACGGGAGGATATGACGGCATTCAGCAGAACGAAATCAGCAAGAGACTTTTAGTAACTGCGTCCAATATAACAAAACTCCTTGACAAGCTTGAAAAAGACGGACTTATAACCCGCAATTCAAAAAAAGACGACAGACGTGTAAAACTTATCAGAATAACAGATTACGGCTCAAATCTTCTTGACAAAGTTTGGCCTGTGTACAAACTGTCAATTGAAGAATTAATGTCTAAATTTCCGCCAGACAAAGCTTTCGCTGTTGAAAATATATTACTTGAATGGTTAACTAATATTAATTAATGTAAATCTTTAATAGAAAATACTTGAATATTTAATAATTGAATGGTAAACTATTTATATAAAGGAGTTTTCCATGCTTAAAAATTATTTAGGAAAATTTTCAAATTCGTTATTTTTCAAATTTGGCGCATTCGCAGGATTAATACAATTAATTATTATATATTATGTATTTCCGATATTACAGGACTATTTCAATCACCCCGGTGGCGGTACCGTATTTATGTTGCTTATCGGAGCCGCATGGTTAAAGCTTAGCGGAATTTGTGGATGTATAAGTTTAATTCTATTACTTTTTATAAAATGGACACCTGAAAAGAAATATCATAAATTCACAAAAATTACAGATATCATTTGTTGGTTTTTATTTATGCTGTACACAATAATCATAGGTTTTATGGGATTACTTATTTTAGGATCTTATTTATTAAATTAAAAAAGTAAGATCAAAAAGGAGTAACATGGATATGAAAAAATTATTAACCGAAATCACAACTTCAAGAACATATAAGTACATTGTTACTATCGGACTGGGGCATGCAAACGCGTTTTTAATAGGACTGTTTTTAATTTTTGTCGGATTTGCAGACGGGATTATACAAAATTCAATAAGCGCATCAACCGGAGCCGCGGAAACAGGAGCCCTTTTTCTGTTTTTCATATTTGTTATGCCTGTTACCATAATTTTGACTTTAATAATTCCTATTATACTTCTTGTAGATTTATTCAAACCGGTTACAAAGAGTAATTCTGAATTTTTACCGGTATGGCTTCAAGTTATTTCTATTTTTTCGTATATTATAACATTATCAATTATTTTTAAGTGTATATTTTTGAGGTAGTAATATGTTTCGCAATACTTTAACTTTCAAATTCGGTAAAACAACAGGTTTATTTTATTTATTCTTAATATGCGCAAGTATAATAACTATAATTGCAGAAAAAATATATCATTTAATTTTACATACTCCGGCATCTTCTTACGGACTGTTCTTTGCTGTAGTACTGCTTTTGAATGCTTCCGTAATACTTGCTGCAAATTTTTTTATCGCAGAAATTATTTTATTTATAATTGACTGTTTTAGAATAAAAACTATAAAGCAGCTTCCAAAAATCGAAACATCTAAAATTAAAACAATTTTTGAATATTTTCTTTTCACTCTTTCTTTATTAGTTCCTCTGTGTTATATCTGTGCAATTGTTCCTAATATTAAATAAGTTAGTTTTTGTAAAGATTATTTTAAAATTATCAAATTAAATGTGTTTGTGATACAATATTATCAAGGGAAATAAACCTTTAAAATAAAGAGAAGAATTATAAATATTAAATAAAGAGGGGTGGAACAAAACATGAGCAACCAACAAAACATGTTTGCAGACGGGAAAATCGTTCCTGTAAATATTAGAGAAGAGATGAAACGTTCATATATCGACTATGCGATGAGTGTAATTGTCGGACGTGCGCTTCCTGATGTAAGGGATGGCTTGAAACCTGTTCACAGACGTATTTTGTATGCTATGAACGAACTTGGCATGACACCTGACAAACCGTTCAAGAAATGTGCACGTATTGTCGGCGAAGTTCTCGGTAAATACCACCCGCACGGTGATACCGCGGTTTATGAAGCTTTAGTTCGTATGGCTCAGGACTTTTCAACCCGCTACCTAACAGTTGACGGACACGGGAACTTCGGATCAGTTGACGGCGACGGGGCTGCTGCTATGCGTTATACAGAAGCCAGAATGCACAAAATTACACAATCCATGCTCGCAGATATTGATTGCGAAACAGTTGAATTTGAGCCGAACTTTGACGGTTCACTGCAGGAACCTTCTGTTTTGCCTGTAAGACTTCCGATGCTTTTATTAAACGGATGTTCCGGGATTGCGGTCGGCATGGCAACAAATATTCCGCCTCACAACCTTTCTGAAATCGTTGACGGAACAATAGCTTTAATTGACAATCCGAATATTACGGTAACTGAACTTATGGAATATATTAAAGGGCCTGATTTCCCTACTGCCGCAACAATTATCGGACTTAACGATATTAAACAGGCTTACGAAACCGGCAGAGGCTCCATAAAAATGCAGGCGGTTGCAAACTTTGAAGAAATTGCAGGCGGCGGCGGACGTCAGGGGCGTACGGCAATTGTTGTTACAGAAATTCCTTATCAGGTAAATAAATCAGTTTTAATCGAAAAAATTGCAGAGCTTGTAAAGGATCAAAGAATTAACGGGATTTCTGATATTCGCGATGAATCCGACAGAGAAGGCATGCGTATCGTAATCGAACTTAAACGCGATGCCAAACCGGATGTTGTTAAAAATAATTTGTTTAAATATACACAGCTTGCTACGACTTTCGGCGTAAATATGCTCGCATTATGCGGAAAACAGCCCAGATTGATGAATTTATACGAAGTTCTCTCGGAATTTGTTGAACACAGGGTTGAAATTGTTACAAGAAGAACTATTTTCTTCCTCAAAAAAGCTAAAATCAGAGCGCATATCTTGGCAGGTTTGATTATTGCACTTGGTTCGATTGATGAAGTTATTGAACTTATCAAACAATCCAAAACAACCGATGATGCAAGAAACGGCTTGATGAGCAGATTCGGGCTTGACGCCGATCAGGCAAACGCAATCCTTGAAATGCAATTGAGAAGATTGACAGGATTGGAACAAGATAAAGTTAAAGCAGAATACGATGAACTTGTTAAGAAAATAGCAGAATACGAAGAAATCTTAGCAAGCCGTCAAAAAATCCTTGACATTATTAAAGGCGAACTTCTTGAAGACAAAGAAAAATACGGCGATGACAGAAAAACTCAAATTCTGCCTGAACAGGGCGAAGTTACAATTGAAGATTTGACTCCGAATACGCCGATGGCAGTATTTATCACACATCAGGGATACCTCAAACGTATCTCGCTTGACACATTTGAAAGACAAAACCGTGCAACACGCGGCAAATCAGGGATTAAAACAAAAGAAGATGATGATATTCAGCACTTCTTCACCGCAATGATGCATGATAAAGTTCTGTTCTTCTCATCAAAAGGAACGGTTTACAGTCTGAATGTCTATGACTTCCCTGAAGGCGGACGTCAGGCAAAAGGGTTGCCGATAATCAATGTCCTTCCGATAGAGCAGGACGAAAGAATTACGGCAGTCGTACCTGTAAGTACATTCTCTCATGATTTGAATTTGATTATGCTTACTAAAAAAGGCTACATCAAACGTATTGAACTTGATAATTTTTCAAATATCAGAAGAAACGGAATTATAGCAATCGGTCTTGAAGAAAACGACGAACTCGACTGGGTAAAACTTGCAACCGCAAGAGATGAAATCATTATCGGAACATCATGCGGTATGGCAATCCGCTTCCCGATTGAAGATTTAAGACCTTTAGGCAGAAGCGCAAGAGGTGTAACTTCAATGAAATTACGCTCAGGCGATGAAATTGTGGGATGCGACATTGTACCTAGAGATTATGACGCTGATTTACTTGTTGTAACATCAGACGGTTTTGGCAAACGTACAAAATTATCAGAATTCAGAAGCCAGAACAGAGGCGGAATAGGACTTATCGCAACCAAATTCAAATCAACTTCATCAAAACTTGTTGCGCTGACAATTGTCAAAGAATCCGATGACATTATGATGGTAACCGCAAACGGTGTTGTAACAAGACTGAATGCAGGTTCAATCTCACGTCAGGGACGTCCTGCAACAGGTGTCAGAGCTCAGAATTTAACAGATAATGACACTGTAGTTTCAGTAAATAAAATTGTAAATCCTGACGAAGATGAACAGGTTAAAAAAGATGTTGCTGCAATGGATGCGCAGGAAGCTCAAAGCAATATTTCACAGACAAGCCTGCTGGACAATAATAAAGAAGAATAGTTATTTAATGCTTCAAATAATTTGACTTGTAATTATAGGAATTTTTGGTGGGTATGCACTTAATAAAATGACAAAGCCTCCGATTAAAAATAATACAAAATAAAAAGGGACTTATATCGCAGTTTACACCAATTATAGGTAAAATCGTCATAGCATCTTACAATTTAACAATGACATAAAATACGGTTCGTCATGCTGAATTTATTTCAGCATCTTAATCGTGATAATGTGAGATCCTGAAACAAGTTCAGGGTGACATGTTATTTTTTTGTGTAAACTGTAATATAAGTCCTAGAATTTTATGTTATAATTAAAAAAAAGGAGACTTATATGCAGAATATCCGCTGGGTTCAACGTTTTGAAAATTTTGAAAAAGCCTCAACAAACCTTACTGAAACAACAGAGTGTATTAAACAAAACGGAATTAATAAAATTTACACAATGGCATTAATTCAGGCTTATGAAATTGTTTTTGAACTGGCGTGGAAAACTATGAAGGATTACCTGCAATTCAACGGAATAATAACCGACACCCCGCGCGAAACAATTAAAGAAGCATTTTCAAAAAATATTATTTCTGACGGGCAAATCTGGATTGAAATGATGGAAACAAGAAACAAAGCATCACATACGTACAGGGAAGAATACGCAAAAAGACTGTGCGACGATATTTTAAATGTTTATTCAAAACAAATAACTGATTTACTTGAATTCTTTAAAGGTAAAATAAATGGATAAATTCGGACTTCCTGACAGAACAATTGAATTAATTAATAATCTGTTTGCATCATTTAAAGAAATCAATGAAGTTAAAATATTCGGTTCGTGCGCAAGAGGAGATTTCAAAAAAGGTTCAGATATTGATCTGGTCTTATTCGGAGAAATAAACGAAAAATTATTGCGTCATATAACATCTGAACTTGACCTTCTTCCAAACACCTTATAAATTTGATGTTCTGAATTATAACAACATAGATAATACAGCTTTAAAAAGCAGTATTGATAATGACGGAAAAATGTTTTACAAAAATACTGGTATAACTAAAACTTAGTATTTTTTACCGGTGTATAATTTTCTGCCGTCTCTGATAACAACGATTTCTTCCGCATTATTATTCAACACGTCATAAATATAGTTATCATAACCTTGCTCATCCAATTTTGCCTTAATTGCACTTGTTATGCCCTGATTTTTATTAATGTATATCTCAACCATAGCTCTCCTCGTATATTTATAAAAACCTTTTGGAGAAAAGAATTGCTACGGGCGCAATACATCCTATCCTATCCTATGAGGAGTATAGCAAGGATTTCAGGTATTTTAAATTTTGATTTACATTTCGTTACATGTTAAGACAAGTGTTACAGGAATTGCAATAGATATTTTAATATGCTAATATTACTTTATGGTCATAGATATATCAAATTTAAAATCAGCTCTGCAAACTTTAAAATCAAGTATAGAAACTCTTGAGAAAAATAAGACCTGCGATTTTGCTGATATGCTCGAAGATTCCTGCATTAAACGTTTTGAATACTCTCTTGAAATTGCAAGAAAATTAATGAAAAGAGTCCTAAAAAATATATACGGTAAATCAGAAGAAGAATTAACCGTTAATAATATTTTCAGATTTATGCAGGGATATAAATTTATTTCTAATTGGGAAAATTGGCGTACATACTATGAAAAACGAAATAATACCGAACATGAATATAATCTTGAGAAATCACGCAAATTACTTGATTTAATACCACAATTTATTAAAGATACAGATATTTTTATAAATAATCTTGAGGAAAAGCTCCCGAAATGATTAAAGGCGTAAATGCAAAAGAATTAACAATAATAAAAAATATTTTAAAAAATTATGATGCAAAATTTTTTGCCTATGGTTCAAGAGTAAAAGGTAATTACAGCGCTCTCTCAGATTTAGATATTCTTGTAAAATCAGATAAAAACATTATTCCCGAGCTTAAAGAACAATTTGACAAAAGTTATATACCCTATGTGTAAATTTTACAGACGCAAATTCTATTGACGAAAAGTTTTATAATTTAATTAAAAATGACCTGATTGAAATATAAAAATTATTCAGCCTACTTCATAAAAATATTAATCATAATAGGTTTTGAACCTTTATCGTGGTCGTCAAGCCATATCTGATTTGTTATCTGTTTTTGTTTAATATCTTTGTTATACTGCTCATTAACAAAAAGCTGGCGTTCTTTTAAATTTTCATAGCAGCTATTATTCACACCGCCCTCTATATTATCACATTCGGCAAGACCGGCTTTAAACTCCTCGCGCCGTTTTGCCCAGTAATTGTATATTGATTGTGTTGATTTTGTACCTTCAGGCCAAAACCATTGAATTTCTTTATACTCGGCATTTTCTAATCCTCGCGGGCAAAAATCTTCCCAGACAGGAGGTTTCTGAGCTCCAAATACAGGAATGCACAAAAAATTAACTATAGCCAAAAATACTAAAAATCCTTTTCTTAATTCCGCTATCATCTGTTTTTATTATAATTGACACATTTATTTTTTTCAATCCCGCGTATCAATACTATGGTATAATAAAATTAATGAATACCGAATTGAAACAAACACTAAAGCTCCTTCCGTCACTCCCCGGATGTTATATATACTTTAACAAAGACGGGGAAGTAATTTATGTCGGCAAAGCAAAAATTCTTAAACGCCGTGTAATGAGTTATTTTAACAGAAAACATGACAGCGTAAAGGTAAATGTGCTTGTCTCACAGATTGAACGGCTTGAATATATAATTACTAACACAGAAGTTGAAGCGCTAATTCTTGAAAGCCATTTAATCAAAAAATATAAGCCGAAATATAATATTCTTTTAAAAGACGACAAAAAATATCCGTATTTTTTAATTACGGATGAAGATTTCCCGCGGATTACAATTGTACGCAAAAAGAATATGAACCCTGAAAAAGGACGATATTACGGGCCTTATACGGATATTCGCGCAATGCACGCAACACTGGATTTTTTAAAGAAAATTTTTCCTTTAAAACAGTGCAAAACTCCAAAATTTAAAGACCGTCCATGTCTGTATTATCAAATAGGACGCTGTATGGCGCCTTGCCAGAACAAAGTTACACCGGATGAATACAAGGCGATAGTTAAGCAGGCAGAACTTTTTCTGTCGGGCAAGCAAGCCGAACTTTTGAAACAAATAAAAGAGCAGATGCAAAAGTATTCAGACAGCCTTCAATTTGAAAAAGCGGCAAAGCTTCGCGACAGCTACAACGACCTTGTAAAAACTCTTGAAAAACAAAAAGTCGTCTACGAAAACACAAAATTGAACGAAGATATCATATCTTTTATGTCGGATGAAGGAATATTTGTTATTGTTATTCTAATGATACGTGAAGGACGGCTTATTGATAAAAAAGATTTTGTCTATGAGGTTGAAGAAGACGACAAGACAGAATTTTTCGCAACTTTCTTTAAAGAGTATTACAGCACATTAAAATTAGAATATCCGGATAAAATAGTTTCAAATGAACTGGAAGCAATCGGCGAAAAAGCGCTGTATGAAGAATGGCTTGAAATTCTTGCACAAAAGAAAGTTAAAATAAGTTACGGCAAATCAGCCCAGGGCAAAGAACTCCAGATGCTTGCGGATAAAAATGCAAAAGTTGTTCTTGATAACGCAAAACTTGCTAAAATGTCCAAAATCAGAGATGATTTTAATGAAATAGGATCCTATCTGGCAGAAAAACTACAGCTAAAAAATTTCCCTCACAGAATGGAATGCTATGATATATCACACATTCAAGGAACAAACACTGTTGCCTCTATGGTTACCTTTATAAACGGGCTGCCGAAAAAATCCGAGTACAGAAAATTCAAAGTCCGCATGACAGAAGGGAAACCTGACGATTTTCTTTCAATGAAAGAAGTTTTGACCCGAAGGCTTTCTCACCTTGGAGAAACAAAATGGGAAAAACCTGATTTGATAATAATAGACGGCGGCAAGGGACAGCTCTCAAGCGTTATGGAAATCATTGAAGGTCTGGGTGTAAAAGGTATTGATGTTGTTAGCCTCGCTAAAAAACATGAAGAAGTTTTTCTGCCAAAAACTTCAAAACCAGTAATTCTGCCGAGGAATTCAAGCGCTTTGTTCCTTTTCCAACGCATAAGAGATGAAGCACACAGGTTTGCGATAACTTACCACAGACAGCTGCGTTCAAAAAGTATGATAAAGGGACATTTTGAAAAACAATAACCGGGGGAATACTACCCGCGGCCGTGTTCCCTTGCCATTTCTTTCCAGCATTCATTTAAATCAGGCAAGATATTTGATCTGCCGAGCCATCTGAAAACATATCTCTCATCAGGTCCAAGACCGCCGTTATTCTTGTCTCCGGTTCTTATATTAAATTCTGCTTCAGACATACCGATATTAATTATAATATGCGGACTTGAATTTTTGGTAATGTCCATAGAAAGTTTTAAGTTGTTATACCTTTCTTTTTTCAAATTTGTCTTATTGTGAGCATCAGACTGCTGGTCAATAACATATTCTTTCAAATCATCGGTTAATTCTTTTAAATTTTTTCCCATATAATCATCTTTCACTAATTGTTTAAACTGTGTATCGGAGCCGGAATTCTTCCGCCTCTGCGGACGAATTTTGCAGAAGATAAATTATTTACAGCCATTATAGGAGCCTTACCGAGTAAACCGCCATAAACAACTTCATCTCCTATTTTCTTTCCCGAAACCGGAATAATTCTAACAGCAGTTGTTTTTTTATTGATCATTCCGATAGCCATTTCATCCGCAATAATACCGGCAATCGTTTCAACCGGTATATCCCCCGGAATTGCAATCATGTCCAGCCCGACAGAACAAACAGATGTCATTGCCTCTAATTTGTCAAAGGTTAAATAACCTCTTGATGCAGCTTCAATCATACCGGCATCTTCAGAAACAGGAATAAAAGCTCCTGATAAGCCTCCGACATGCGAACTTGCCATAATTCCACCTTTTTTCACCGCATCATTAAGCATTGCAAGTGCTGCTGTTGTTCCATGCGCCCCTGCATGTTCTAAGCCCATTGCCTGAAAAATAGCAGCCACACTATCTCCCACAGCCGGTGTCGGCGCAAGCGACAAATCAATTACACCGAAAGGAATTCCTAATTTTGCAGCAAGCTTCCTGCCGACGAGTTCGCCTGTCGAAGTAATCTTGTACGCAATATGCTTAATTTTATTTGCCAGTTCACTCATATCCGCATCTTTATTTAATGCTTCAACGGCTGCTCTAACAACTCCGGGACCTGACACACCGACATTTAAGGCACATTCAGGTTCGCCAAAACCGCAAAAAGCACCTGCCATAAAAGGATTATCTCCGGGAGAATTACAAAAAACAACCAGTTTTGCAGCACCTATGCCATCAGCTTCCTTTGTCAATTCCGCAGATTTTTTAATTATATCAGCCATTTTTAAAACAGCATCCATATTAATGCCGGCCTTGGAAGAAGCCACATTGACCGACGAACATAACCGCTCTGTTTGCGAAAGAGCTTCTGGAATACTCTCAATTAAAAGGTTATCGCCTTTTGTCATTCCTTTTTCCACAAGAGCCGAAAAACCGCCGATAAAATTTACTCCGACAGCTTTTGCCGCCCTGTCAAGAGTTTTTGCGATTTTTACATAATCAGGGTTATTACAAGATTCCCCGAGAATTGATACAGGCGTAACTGAAATTCGTTTATTTACAATAGGTATAGAATAAGCATCCTCAAATTCATTTGCATATTCTACAAGATTTTTTGCATAAGTTGTTATTTTATTATAAATTTTTTCACAAACTACATCAACATCTGAATCTATACAGTCTCTTAAACTTATTGCCATAGTAACCGTTCTGATATCAAGGTTATACAGCTTTATCATATTTATCGTTTCTAAAATTCCTGAAGTATCTATCATAAATGTTGTATCCCATTAAAGAAAATATCTGTTATATCAAGTTTTTTAACCTTCAAACGCATCTCAACACGTCTGCTTTTGTTAAAATCCTCTTTTCCGTTTGTTAAAATCGGTTCAGAATAGCTTTTCCCTTCTACTACAAGTATTTTTTTCAGTTTTTTATTGTATTTTTCATCTATTTTTGTATTAAACATATACGAAGCAACAGAATTTGCCCTCTGCAAGCTTAGTTCCATATTTTTCATATACTGGACATCGGAATTTTTAATTCCGGCAAAAGACTGACTATCAGTATGCCCTTGAATTACGATATTTTCAATTTCATTAATCAACTCTTCTTTTGAAAAAATAGTATTAATATAAATCGGCACAAGTTTGTCCAGATAAGCCTTTCCTTTAGATGAAAGATTATAGCTGCCGACTTCAAAGAGTTCCAGATCGGAAATTTTTACATCACCAGTCATAGGGTCAACTTCAGCATCAATATTTGCTTTTTTTAAATTTTCAATCAATTCTTTATTTACTTCAACCTGATGTTTTTTTTGTTCAATAGACTGCTGGGTAAAACCGGTCATAGCAAGCACAAACAAAGTCATAAAAATAATTGCCAGCCCCAGAAGCAGGTCAGCCATAGTTGTCCAGAATATATTATTATCACCTTCAGCCTGCGCGGTTTTTCGCATCATAAGAGCCATACAATGCCCTCCCCGATGTTAGAATAAATCATCAACGTCATCGCCCCCACTTTTTCTGGCAACTTCTTTCATGCTTTTATTCATCTGGTTAATTCCGAAAATCAAATTTTCCAGATACGGAACAAGGTTGCTCGCAATTCCTGAATTTAATGCTACTTTAAATTGCTGCGGCATTGCGGTAATAAGATTTGATATTGAATTATTTTGAATTTTTGTTTCTTTCAAAAGCTCCAGCAGGAATTTTTCGGATGAAATATTATCAAAAAGCTTTCCCATAATATCTTCACAGACAGACAGAGGTCTTTTACAAAGCAATTGAAAAGAAATTCTTTCAAACATCAAAAATATTAAAGAAGAACCGACCGCAATAACCGATACTAATGCGGCTGTCTGCATGCTGGACATCAATCCCGCAACTGAGGCAATAGTTTTTTCCTGAGATGAAAAGTCAATTTTACCAAAAGCGATTGCAATGTTCAAGAATGTAAACAGAGGCCCGAAACCTGTCAAAATTGTCGGAACAGTCTGCAATAGTTTGTTATTAAATTTTGATGTTACCAGTGTCTCTTCGTTAAAAAAGTACAAAGGGTCAACCGTTGTCTGAATGTTTTGAACGGTTGAAGACACCTCTTTGTACGTCAAATCATTGTTACGTCCTTTCAAAGCCACTGATTCGGAGAACACTAGAGTATTTTTAAATTCAAGCCAAAAAGCCGAAACATAGGGATTTGCACACATCCATTCGTCGATTTCCTTAAATCTGAAATTAAGATCAGTTTTTTTAAATCTTGAAATAAATGCAAGAAAAATTTTCAAATTTTTACTGACTGAAATATAATTTTTCATACAATAAATAAGTGAAAACAAAAAAGTAAATATTACAATAAGAATTGGAATATCAGTAAAAATGTGTACTAAATTCATAATCTCTCCATCAAGTTCTCTTATTTGAAGTATAGCATAATGTTTACAATAAGGCAAAAACTTAATTTATTTTGAATGACAAAAGATAAAAATAATATCCACTCTCCTTATGAAGAAGAGCGAGAAGGGGTGAGGTTGAAACATCAGCACCTGCCTTCTTGTCCTCCGGCTGCTATAATAATGCAATTGCGGACAAGCCCGCAATAATGAAAAATATAGAGCAAAGCCTTCTCTGGTCAGGGAAGGTTTGGATTGGTATTAATTAGATGCAAAGATGTTAAGATGCATAGAGGCTAAGCTATTATCAAAAATAAATTTTGTTGCAATTTTACTAAAATAGCTATAAATAAAAACAGCCTGCCCTCCTGCCCTCTGAACTTCTCTTCCTTCGACGGTTACCCACCCCTGTTCCCTCCCTAATCAGGGAGGGAGAATTCTAGTTATTTTATTTGAGCTTCTAATTTTTCAATACGTGCTTCCAGCTCGTCAATACGTTTTTCCTGTGCTTGATATTTTGTGTCAAGCTCCTTTATTGCATTTATCATCGCAAAAAACATATCCTCAAAACGGATTGTTAAAAAGCCGTCAACGCCCTTTTTCACAGCGTCAGGAAAAACTTTTTGCAAATCCTGAGCGATTACACCCACGTGCGGGGTTTTCTTTTCATCTTTTTTGAAGGTATAGTTGAATACTTTCAACTGACGGATTTTATCAAGACCTGATGTGCTTTCTTTGCCTACGTATTTTAAGCGGCGGTCAGAACTTGTAAGAAATTTAGA
>CALVEM010000003.1 GCA_944326605.1 Candidatus Gastranaerophilales bacterium | reverse complement strand
TTTCTCGCAGTCAGTCCTAAGAATCTGGCTTGCGAAGCTGCCATACCCATGACATGTTCCCTTTCGTTTTGTTTCCTTGACATGCATGTCGGCAGTTTTATCTGAAATCTTTAATTTTTTGCTTTATTTTGTTAAGATTTGTAATATTTTAAGCTGAAATGCAGATATATCTTTAAAGTATTCTGTGGGATTTCGTTAATAATTTTGCATCAACTCTTTCTTTTATTGCACCTTCCGGTTCGTAATAAGGTGAAACAGTCATGATTTTTGCAGCTATATCAGGATAATAGTAGATAAATCTGAGTTCACTTGATGTTAAAGGCTTTTGGGTATGAACGTTTGCATATCTGGCAAGTTCAAGAATATTTCTTGCTTCATGTTCGTCTTTAAACTCAATTTCAAGGTTGTTGTATACATTTCTGAAACCTTTTATACCGCCGTATTCTCCAGTTGTAATCATTCTTCCTGTTTCTATAATTTCCGGTTCTCCTCTGCCGAGTTCTTCATAGTCATAAAGTTCGTAATTCCTTCTGTCTTTTAGCGCACCATCTGCATGAATACCTGATTCATGCGCAAAAGCATTATCACCCACTGCCGGCTGGTTTATGGGAATAGGAACACCAAAGGCGTATGAGGTATATTTAGCCAGTTTCCAGATTTTACTTAAATCAATGTTCGGGTCAATTTCATATTTATTTTTGAAACCGGCTGATTTTAAAACTGCAAGAAGGCAGGATGCCAGATCTGCATTTCCGGCGCGTTCACCCATTCCGTTGATTGCTGTATTTATGTATGCGTCAACTCCTGCATCGATTGCGGCTTTAGCTCCCATGACAGAGCAGGCTGCCGCCATACCGAGGTCATTATGGAAATGCAATTCAACAGGCATTTGAATAGCTTTTGCAATTGTATAAATCCTGTCATAAGTTGTCTGCGGGTCTTCATAACCGAGTGTGTCACAGTATCTGAAACGTGTTGCACCGCAGTTTTTTGCTTCTTTTGCGTATTTTATAAGAAAGTCTATATCGCTTCTTGAAGCATCTTCTGCATTTACACCTATAATTTCAGCGCCTTTTGAAACGGCGCATTCAACGGCTTCACAGGTCATGTTGATAATATCCTGCGGAGTTTTCTTCCCGAGATATTTGCCGTTAATCATCTGTTCTGATGTTGATTGAGAAAGATTAAGGTTTTTTAGATGAGGAACATTTTTAAAAGAAAGTTCAACATCTTCCGCTATACCTCTCATCCAGCCTGATAGTTTTGTCGTAGAAATTACACCGCGATTAACAAGTTCAAGATTACCGTTAAGATAATTAATTTCGTGCCTTGTTGTCGGAAAGCCGAATTCAGATTGTGTAATTCCCATATCATCAAGCATTAAATTAATAATTGTTTTTTCAAGTTTTGCAAGTCCTAATCTTGATGTCTGAACACCGTCTCTGTTTGTTACATCTACAAAATAAATTTTATTGTTACTCATTAAAAAACCTCGAAAAATCTAATACACATATATGTTTCTAATAATAAATAACTTGCATTTTTATGCGATATTATTTACAATGTTTAGTATGGAACCTTTTTTGCGTTCTGTCAAGAATTTTATAAATATTATTTTATTATGAGCAATACAAAACAACTTGAAAAGAAAATTAATAAAGAATATAAAACAGGAAATGTAAAAAGCGCAATAGAACTTTGTCAGATAGGGCTTCAGGATGATCCGACAAATGCGGATTTGCATGTAAGACTCGGCGATTTGTATTTAGCTTGGCATCTTGATATTTATAATTCATGTCAGTATATTGACGAGGCTATTACAGAATATCAGAGAGCACTGGAGACTTATATTGATTCTGCTGAAATATATTTTAAAATAGGTCAGGCGCATTTCTTTAAGGGCGATCTTGATAAAGCAATAAATTACCTTGATATGGCTGTTGAGAAAAATCCAAAATCAGGTAAAGCTTTTTATCTTCTTGCAGAGGCTTATACTAAAAAAGCACGTTTCTTAGAAGCTGTATTAAATGCAAAAAAAGCCGTTAAAGTTATGCCGTTTGCAAATTCCTGCGCTCATTTTCTGCTTTCAAATTTATATAATGTTTCTTCGGCGAGAAGCATAAAAAATTATTTACTTTCAAAATTCGAGTTTTTATTATCATTATTAACTCTTCCTTTTGATAAGATAGCACTTGGTAATGTGGCTAAAACTTTATCATATCTGAAATTTTTCCCGATTTTGTTAAAGGGTGCATATCTGGTTCAGTTTAATAAAATGAATGAAGCTCTTGAAGTCTACGGTGAAGCTATTGAAAAAGCTCCGGGATTTACACCGCTTTACTGCTTAACCGGTGATATATACAGGGCTCTGGGGCAATTTGAAGATGCTGTTACCGAGTACAAAATGGCTATATGGTTAGACAGTTTAAATATTCCGGCATACAAGCATCTCTGTCAGGCTTATGAAGAGCAGGGAGATTATGACAGTGCTGTTGAGATTTATGAAAAGTTAATACAAATCATGCCTAATATGCCTGATGTTCATTCAAATCTTGCAAATATATTGTATGTAAAGGGCGATATTGATAATGCAATTTCTCATTTTCAAACAGCAGTTACTTTAAACCCTAAAAAACAATGGACTAGTATAATAAATCAGACTTTAGGTTTTGTATTTCAAGAATCTAAACAAGATTTGAATGCAGCAATAAGCTCTTATCAGAGTGCATATCTTTTAACTCCAAAAGATATTGATATTTACGTTAATTTAGGCAGTGCATTTTACGATAAAGAAGATATTGAAAATGCTCTGCAGGTATATCGAAATGCGCTTGATTTGGATCCCAGGAATGCTAAAATTCACTGTAATTTAGGTTTTCTCTACTGGGGAAAAGGCGACATCGACGAAGCAATTAAAGAATACGAACTTGCAATTGAATATGATAAAAATTATGATATTGCTTACAACAATTTAGGGGTAATTTATCTGGACGATCTCGGGCGAGTAAGACAGGCAATTGATTTATTTAAAAAATCAGTGGAATGTAATCCGAATTATGCGCTTGCTCATTTTAATCTTGCACGTGCAATTGCAATTACCGGAGATAAAATAGAAGCTGCAAAGTTATATCAGATTGCGCAGGATATAAATAAAATAACAAATGAAATAGATCCTCAAGATATTCTAGATAAAATTAACGCATTATTTAATTAAATTTTATTTGTAAATTTTATTGCCGATTTGAACCTGTTTTACGTACATATCTTCGCATGCTCCGTAACCGCGGCTTGTAGTATTCCTGTCATACCTGCTCATACTGGTCAATGCAACCGTTTCGCTTTTGTCTGTATAAATATCGACAAGATAGCCGTCTAATTTTACAATATCATTCTTTTTTATCCTTAAAAGTCCACCCATAACATTTGGATTTGCAGGAATAAGATGCGTGTGCGACAGATGTGTATCCACATAATCTATGCTCCATGGCATTCCCGTACAATTTTTCTTGCACCGTACCTGCAATTGCCTTGCTTGACCGAGTGTTTTAGTTGATTTGAATTTAAGATGTTTGTAAAGTGCTTTTTTGTCCATTGCAAGGTCGCCCCATACAATTCCTATATCCATAAGACATATATCATCAAAATCGTTCCTCATTACATCTCTCAGCCAGAAATTAGTATTTTTGCTGACAACAAGTCCTGACAGTGAATATTGTGCCTGTATTTTCAGAGCATAGATTTCTTTTTCTCCGTATGCTCTGACATATTTTTCTTGTTTAAGATTTATTTGTACGGGTTCATTAGCGGTTGTAATTTTTTCATTCGTTGTGCCTGAAGATTTAGGAAATGAATATTTTATTCTGAAAAGTATATCGCCTAAAATTGAGTTTATAAGAAGCAAAATTAATGCAATCATGCATAATTTGCAAAACCAGTTCCATATATTGTTAAAACTCATCAAATCTTTTCCTTCAAACCAGAGTTTTTGTCTCATCTGTTACTTTTACAGGTAAAGTAAATCCGAAAGTCGAACCTTTTCCGGGTTCAGATTGTACAAAAACTTTTCCGTCATGATATTTTTCAATAGTCTGTTTTACGAGATGAAGCCCCAGTCCTGTCCCTTTAATTGTATGAATATTATTTTCAACCCTGTAAAACCTGTCGAAAATCTTTTTCTGATACTCCGGTGCTATGCCGCATCCTTGATCGGAAACAGTGATTTCAACATTATCATCATAAGATTTTAATGTGACATGTATTTCTCCATTTTCCGGGGAATATTTTATTGCATTTGAAAGAAGATTTGTTAAAGCTCTTTCTATTCCGTCAAAATTAAAGAAAAATTCGGAAATTCCATCCTGTTTGTCTACAGTAATTTTTAAATTATGATCTTTTGTCAGCGGCTGTACTTGATTTACGCAATCATCAACTACTTCATATATACTGTTAAGGGATTTTTCCATCTGTGCATTTGCTTCCATTCTTGAAAAATCAAGTATATCATTAACCATTCTGTTTAGTCTTATAATCTCCTGATTTATTGTTCCGATAAATTCTTTTTGAGTTTCGTAATCAAATTCGTTACCGTAGTTGTATAATGTATCAATGTAGCTCCTCAAAACAGTGACAGGGGTTCTTAATTCATGGGATACGTTAGAAATAAATGTAGACCTCATTGCATCCATTTCAGCTTCTTTAGTCATGTCTATAAGAACTATTATGTAGCCGACATAATCTTTATTTCTGGTTGTGAACATCGGAGATATAATTGATTTAATAACTCTTTTATCAACCTGAATATTAAATTCAAGCGGTTTGTTTTCCATTTCTTCTATAGGTGTATCTTTGAATTCTTCAATTTTGTCCCTAAAACAGTAATGCCCTTCCGTATCAATATATTGTTGAATTTTGTTATTGAGCATCTGATTTTCTTCAAGTTCAAGTAGTTTTTGTGCATGGTTGTTAACCAGAACTACATTGTCATTGTTATCACATACGACAACTCCGTTAGCAATGCTCATTAATATTGCCTCAAGTTTGTTTTTTTCTAAGGTGAGCTGTTCAATATTTTGTTCTTCATAGAGATGAAGTCTGTTAGACATATTATTGAATGCGTTAAATAATTCTTTTACTTCAGAGCTTACTTCTTTTTCCTGAATTTTATAACCGAATTCACCGCTTGATATCTTTTGAACTCCTTTTTGCAGTATTCGTAATTCTCTTGTTATAAGGTATGTATTAATCAGAATGACAAAAGCAAATACAAGCCAGGCTACGGTAAACACAAATAATAAAGAAGCTCTTGTTGTTGATGATATCTGGTTAATTATGTTTCCTGAGAGACCGACAGTGACTGAGCCGGAATTAATGTTGTCTTTTGCAATCATCGGTGAACTTACGATAATACTTGGTGTTTTTTGATGATTAACCGGTTTGTTGCCTGTTTTGTATATCAAATTCCCCCGGGCATCCCTGAATTCAATAAATAGTATGTCACTGTGGGTTTGTACCATTGTGTCGGCATGTGATTTTAATGTAGAATAAAGCTCTGTTTTATTTAAATCGGATGCCAGTTCGCTGCTTTCAATCGCCAGAACTTTTGAAACTATCTGACCGAAGTTTTGATAGCCTGCATTAAGCTTTTTTTGAATGTTGAATATTGCAAAAATAGCTATTGCAACAATTAAAATCGTACTTAGTATTAAACCGGAAATAATTAACCTGTTCTGGGTTGTTAAGCTCACCTTACTCATACCTGAAATTATATCACTTTACATCTTTACAGGCAAGTGAAAACTTATAAGTTTTAATTATAAATTTTTCTTGTCAGGTCATCTTTTCTAATTCTTACGTTTTCCGGTGTAATTTCAACAAGTTCGTCATCTCCGATGTATTCCATACATTCTTCCAGAGACATTTCTTTATGAGCTTGCAATGTTACCATAACATCAGCGGTTGCACTTCTCATATTTGTCAATTTTTTAGTTTTGCAGATATTTACTACAATATCTTGAGGTTTGTTGCATTCGCCGATAATCATTCCGCGATAAACTTTTGTTTTTGGGGTTATGAAGAACACGCCTCTATCTTCGTATTGCGCTAAAGCATAAGGAATTGCTTCTCCCTGCTCGTGGGCAATAATAGAACCGTTTCTCTGGCGCGGGATGTCGCCTGCATAAGGTCTGTAATCAAGGAATGTATGGTACATAATTCCTTCACCGCGGGTCATTCTGATAAATTCACTTCTAAAGCCGATAAGTCCGCGTGCAGGGATATGGAAAACCATAACGGTTCTTCCTTTGTTGTTATTCATTTCTTTCATTTCTGCTTTGCGGCCTGAAAGTCTATCGATGCAGCTTCCTGCATAACCTTCCGGAACATCTACAACAAGATTTTCAAAGGGTTCACACTTGACACCGTCAATGGTTTTATAAATAACTTCCGGTTTGGAAACCTGAAATTCATAGCCTTCACGGCGCATTGTTTCGATTAGAATTCCAAGATGGAGTTCGCCTCTGCCTGACACTCTGAAAACATCTGTACTGTCTGTATCTTCAACACGTAAACTTACATTTTTTTCGAGTTCATCATAAAGCCTTTTTCTTAACTGTCTTGATGTAACAAATTTCCCTTCAGTACCGGCAAACGGGCTATCGTTTACTGAAAAATTCATCTGCAAAGTAGGCTCATCAACTTTAATTAAAGGCAGAGGAATTGGGTTTGAAAGCGAGCAGATGCTTTCGCCGATTTGAATATCAGAAAATCCTGCAATACCGACAATATCGCCGGCAAAAGCTTCGTCGATTTCAATACGGCCTAAATCATGGAAGCCGAATAGCTTTGTAATTTTACCTTTTTCCTGACTTCCGTCAGCATGGACAACGCAAACCTGTTCCTGCGATTTTACTTTTCCGTTTTCAATTCTTCCGATTACAATTCTTCCTACATAATCGTTGTAATCAAGCGTTGTTGCTCTGAACTGGAACGGTTTTTCCGCGTCGCCTTTTGGCGGCTTAATATTTTCTAAGATACAGTCCAGAAGCGGAATCATATCTTTTCTTTCATCATCCAAATCTTTTATTGCAAATCCGTTCAAGCTGCTTGCAAAAATAAATGGAAAGTCAATTAAATCTTCCCTGTCTGTCAATTCCGTAAACAAATCAAATACTTTATCAAGTGCTGTTAAAGGTTCTGCTGCCGGCTTGTCAATCTTATTTATGACAACAATAATTTTTAACCCTAATTCAAGCGCTTTTGACAAAACAAATCTTGTTTGAGGCATAGGACCTTCTGCAGCGTCAACGATTAGTAAGGCGCCATCGACCATACCGAGAACTCGTTCCACTTCCCCGCCAAAATCAGCGTGACCGGGTGTGTCAACTACGTTAATTTTTGTATTTTTATAATTAATTGAAATGTTTTTGGAAAGGATTGTAATTCCGCGTTCTCTTTCCAAATCATTACTGTCTAATACACGTTCTTGCACATGCTGGTTAGCTCTGAAAGCTCCTGCCTGACGTAAAAGACAGTCAACAAGGGTTGTTTTGCCGTGGTCAACGTGTGCGATAATCGCTATATTTCTTATATTTTCATTCTGATTAGTCATAATACCCTGCCATTTATAAATTGTTTAGTGTAAGTTATACACTTTTATTCTACAACGGGAAAGATTTATTTTCAATAGAAATTGACTTACATTTAAAATTTGTTATAATATCTTTATGAAAAAATATGTTTTTCTCCTTTTATTGTTTTCTCTTCCTGTGTTTGTGTATGCGAATGATAATATTAAACCCATATCGTACAGTTCAAATATTACAATTTCCGATCAGCCGCCTGCTGGCATAAAAATTCAAATTTTCCCAACTCCGTTTTCCGGGCCATTTCGAAAATATTTTTATATTTTAGGATACACAATTATTAATGCTTCAAATCAAGATATAAAAGTTATTGTCCGCGATGTTGGTATTAGATCTGATGAAATAATTGATTTATATGTAAAAAAGGAAAAATATGAACCAAGAAAAAATACTAGTGCATTAGGAGATACTGTTGATGGAATAAAGGAATATGGATCAATGATTGGTTCTGTACCTCTTGCTGAATTGGGAACAATTTATTATATCGGTAGTTTACCATTAGCAGCCATGAAAACTGTTTGTGATACTATCTCAAAAAAGGATGCAAAATTATTAGCTAAAGAATATGAAAATATAAAGGATTTAGAAGCAAAACAAATTACGAGTACTTCAATTGGAGCGTTTCAAAAAAAGACTTTTTATGGGGTTTATGAGTTAGATAATCCGTTTCCTATTGTTGAAGTTGAGTATAGTAATGGCGAGAAATATTTGTTTAAGATTTTATTTCCTTTTTCTGGGGCTGGTAAGCAATAAACGCGAATGTCAGGCAGCACAGCCCGAAAAATATTCCAAAACACATTGTTGTTCTGTATGCTGTCAAAAATGCTATATCATAAACTTTTCCAGCTTCAAGAAAAATGTTTCTGAATGTTTCAAATAAAGTAATTGTTACAGCTACACCTAAGATGTTGCCCATATTTCTTGAAAGAGCAAGTATTCCTGATGCAAGTCCTACATGAGAGTGTTCAACACTTGTCATAATTGCGTTATTGGACGGCGATTGGAATAAACCGTTTCCAATTCCCATTATTCCTGATGCCAGTACAATCTGCCACATAGCTGCATTTTTATCATACAACGTGAACATTAAAAGTGCTATGCAGTATACGATTGGTCCTGCAAGGGTTAAATATCTGCTTCCGTATTTGCCGGATAATCTTCCTGCAACAGGGGCGATAAATGAAAGCGTCAGAGAATACGGTAAAATTAAAAGTCCTGTTACAAGCGGATTGTATTTTAAAATTTCCTGCAAAAAGAACGGCAAAAGTATGCTGTTTGTGTACATTGCCATGTATGAAGTCATTACGCCGAGATTTCCGAACGTAAAAGTTCTTATTTTGAACAGTGAAAAATCAATAAGCGGATAATTAATGTGGTGATCTCTGATATAGAAAAGAACTCCGAAAATCAGTGTCACAATACCGAGAATTATAATTTTGAGCGAATTCCAGCCCCAGCTGTGTCCTTCTGATATTGCAAGAAGAAGTGCGAATAAACTTACCGTAAAATAGAAAAATCCCCTGTAATCGAATTTGAAATTTTTTCTGTCTGTAATACTGTGGTGAGGAAGAACTCTATAAGCGTAATAAGCTCCTGCAAGCGCAACCGGAATGCATGGTATAAATACCGAATGCCATCCGAAAAAGTTTAATAAAATGCCGCCGAGTGCCGGCCCGCTCATTCCGCCGATTGCAACCAGACAGCCGTTAAGTCCGAGGGCTTTCCCTCTGCGTTCATTCTTGAAAATTGTTGCAATAATTGCCTGAGCGTTTGAAAGCATTATGGAAGCCCCCAGAGCTTCAAGGCATCTGTAAGCTATTAAAAGTCCGAATGAATTTGCTGTTGTGTTTAAAAAAGCTCCGAGTGCGAACAATGAAAAGCCTGCTGCATAAAGTTTGTTTTTCGGAAAAATATCGCCGAGTTTGCCGAAAAAAGGCAAAAATACGGTTAAAACAAGCATATACGCAATCATAACCCATTGAATTTGCCCCATTGTTACATGCAAATCAACTGACATGGGGTATAATGCAAGGTTTACTGTTGTTGAATCAAGCATGGCGATAAAATTGCCGACTGCCGTGATTACAAACATTGTCCATTTTATTTCTTTGGTTGTCATAGCTAAATTTTAGCATAAATAACAGACAAATTTTTATTTTCAATTTTTTCCTGTACAGTGCCATTGTCCCGGAGGATTTGAATTTCTGCTGGAGCACATATTTTCATATTCACCTGTTAAAGTATTTTTTATTCTTAAACATAATCCATGTTCTTTCCATTCAAGAGCAATAAATTCAATTGTTTCATCAGGGTTGATTATAATTGGTTTGTCAAACGGATAAAACATTTTGCTTTCCTTCTCTATCTCCTCATTATCCTTTTTGTCCTTATATAGATAATATGGTGCTATAATAGTATTTTTTACAGGCATCAGGTAATTTCTGTAGCCTAATTCCGGAAGAAATAAAGGTGTTCCTGAATATTTTAAAGGCTTTTCTACATCTGCAGTCATATAATCATTCAAAAAATAACCCCATGGACAAACTATAAAAAAAGCAATTCTTCCTGTTGCTCTAAATGGTTTAATTAAAACCTGCGGAAAACGTTCATCACTCCGCCATATTTTTAACTTATTTATTTTATAGGATGGTTTATTATCAGCGTAGGCATTTATTTCCAGCGGAAATTTTTCATTGTTTTTTATAGTATACTTCATTCCTGCATAATATTCAGACAAATTACTCTCTAGATCGACTTGTTCTCGGTAGACGCATATACTTGCACGATAATCAGAAGCCAAAACTGTATTTGTCATAAAAAATATAAAAATTAAGATGCAAAAAACGATTTTTTTCATAAATATCCTTATCTATTCTTAACCCAATTTTCGATAATTCTTAAAGGTGCGCGGGTTAAGCCGAGTGCCCACGCGCCTATATTTTTTGTGATTACGCTTCCTGCTCCGATATTTGTTCCTTCGCCAATTTCAACAGGGGCAACAAGAACTGTATTTGAACCGATTTTTACGTTATCTTTTAGTATCGTTTTACTTTTCGTTTTTGAAATCGGGTCATAGTTGGCGGTAATTGTACCTGCTCCGATATTTATGTGAGAACCAAGCTCGCTGTCTCCGATGTAGCTTAAGTGTCCGGCGTTTGTGTTATGGCCGATTTTTGCTTTTTTTACTTCCACAAAGTTACCGATTTTGCAGTTGTCATCAATTTCAACATCCCCGCGTAAATGTGCGCAGGGTCCTATTTTACAATTTTTGCCGATTTTGTTTTTGCCTTCAATATAAGTTGACGGGTAAATTATTGTATCTGCTCCGATTTCTGTATCTTCGGAAATCCAGGTCGATGTAGGATCTACAATTGTAACCCCGTTATCCATCAATGAGTTCAGTTTTCTTTCATTCATAACTTTTGTTGCATAAGCAAGGTCTTTGCGTGAATTTATTCCGTAGCTTTCATCGCTGTTTTCAAGTATATAGGCGTGGACATTGAGGTTATTTTTCTTGCCCCAGCCGATAATATCCGTCAGGTAATATTCTCCCTGCGCATTGTTTGTTGTTAATTGCGAGAATGCAGGTTTAATTTTACTCCAGTTAAGCAGGTAAACTCCGACATTAATTTCTTTAACGGAGATTTCTTCAGGTGTTGCATCTTTGGCTTCTACAATACATTTTAAGGAATCGTCTTTTTCCCTGATAATTCTGCCGTAATTTGCCGGATCCTCAAGTATAGTACTCATTATTGTAAGGTCGGAATTTTTAGAATTGTGATATTCAATAAATTTTCTGATACTTTCTTCTGTCATTAACGGCAAATCTCCGTTAAGTATAATTACCTGTCCCTCAAAGTTTTCAAGATACGGACAAGCCATTGAAACAGCATGGCCTGTCCCTAATTGCGGTGATTGCAGAATTGTTTTTGCATTGGTGTAATTTTTTTCGACAAATTCAGTAACCTCTTCGGCGTGATGTCCGACAATTACAAAACTTTCGCTTACAATATTTTTTGAATTGTCAAGAACATACCCCAAAATCGGTTTTTCAAAGATTTTGTGCAAAACTTTTGATGTATTTGATTTCATTCTGGTGCCTTTACCGGCTGCAAGAATTACTGATTTAATTTCGTTATTCATACTTCTCTCCTTTGTTTTTTATTTTACTATAAAAATGAGCGTGCCGCTCAACCTGCGAAATAAGAAATTTGTATAACAGCTTTATAGCATCACATCAAAGTGTCATCCCGAACTTGTTTCGGGATCTTAACGTAAAATGTCCAAATGTAGCTGCTCTAATTGCTGTGAGATGCTGCACTTCGTAAGGACAGGCTCACTCAAAATTTTTTTTAGATCCTGAAATAAATTCAGGATGACAAAAATTTTGGTTCGCTTTGTCAAACTAGTTCAGCATGACGTGTTATCCATAATTGGTGTAAACTGCTATATAAGTCCCGCTTCAGAATGGCTGATTTTAAAAATTATTTGTACTATAATAAAATTATGGATACACGTCAAAAAGCGGTTGTTGCATTGAGCGGAGGAGTTGACAGCTCTGTAGCAGCACTTTTATTGAAACAACAGGGATATAAGGTTATCGGTTGTACAGGAAAGATGATAAATTCAGCTTCTGCGCAAAATGTAATTGATAACGCAAAAAGAGTTGCTGATAAACTCGAAATAGAACATCATATATGCGATGTAACAGAATTATTTAAAGAAAGAGTTATTAAGTATTTTGAAAACTCTTATAAATACGGCAGGACGCCAAACCCCTGTATTATGTGTAATCAGTTTATAAAATGGGGCTTTCTGTTTGATTATGCAATAAACAATTTAAATGCTGATGTTTTTGCAACCGGACATTATGCAGATATAAGATGTGTTGACGGTGTTTATAAGCTTTACCCGGCAAAAGATGAACATAAAGATCAATTATACTTTCTTTACCGTTTATCTCAAAAACAGTTATCTAAGACAATTTTTCCGCTTTATCACTATGATAAGGAAGAAGTAAAGCAAATTGCTTATGAGTATGATTTACCGCCTAAGGACTCCAAAGAAAGTCAGGATATTTGCTTTATTCAAAAACCGGTTACTGCAAAAAAATATTTAATAGATAAGTTCGGTTGTAAGAACGGCGATTTTGTTGATATTCTCACCGGTAAAAAATGGGGAGAACATCAAGGCTGTTATCAGTATACAATTGGTCAGAGAAAAGGTATAGGAATTGCTGCTCCGTATCCTCTTTATGTTATTGATATTGATGTTAAAAAAAATGTTGTCTATGTCGGGCGTGAAGAAGATAATTACAAAAAAAACTGCAGAATTACCGACTTGAATTTAACTTACCCGTTAGAAAAATATGAATTTGATGCGTGGGTAAAAATTCGTTATAACATGCAGCACAAAAAAGCTCATGTGCGGCTTTTTAATGATTTTGCAGATATCGAATTTTACGAGCCTGTAAATTCAATTACAAATGGTCAGTCTGGTGTTTTGTACGACCTTGATGACAAACACCTGATTGGCGGTGGTTTTGTTGTAAGATAAATATTCCTTTACTTTTATTTTTTACGGCAGTATCATGGTTTTGCATAGGGAGGGGAATTATGTATAATCCAAAATCACACAATGCTGATGAATTTATTTCGCATCAAGAAATTCTTGATACTTTGAAATACGCTGATGAAAATAAAAATAACATTGAGCTTATTGATAAAATATTAGAAAAAGCAAAGCTTGGAAAAGGCTTAACTCACAGGGAAGCATCAGTTCTTCTGGCCTGTGATATTAAAGAAAAAAATGAAGAAATTTTTTCGCTTGCAAAAAAGATTAAGCAGGATTATTACGGAAACAGAATTGTGCTTTTTGCTCCTCTTTATTTATCAAATTATTGCGTGAACGGATGTGTATACTGCCCTTATCATGCGAAAAATAAACATATTCCGCGCAGAAAGCTAGCGCAGGAAGAGATTAAAAATGAAGTAATTGCGCTTCAGGATATGGGACATAAACGACTTGCTATAGAAGCGGGAGAAGATCCTGTTAATAACCCTCTGGAATATATTCTGGAATCCATAAAGACAATTTACGGGATAAAACACAAAAACGGCTCAATAAGGCGTGTAAATGTTAATATTGCAGCTACTACCGTCGAAAATTACAGAAAACTCCACGAAGCAGGCATCGGAACTTATATTCTGTTTCAGGAAACTTATAACAAAGAAAGTTACGAAACACTTCACCCGACAGGGCCAAAACATAATTACAAATATCATACGGAAGCTATGGACAGAGCCATGCAGGGCGGTATTGACGATGTAGGTTTAGGTGTTCTTTTTGGACTTGAGTCTTACAGGTATGAATTTGCAGGGCTTTTAATGCATGCAGAGCATTTAGAGGCTGTTTTCGGAGTAGGACCGCATACAATCAGTGTCCCGAGAATCAGAAGAGCTGATGATATTGATCCTGCAAGTTTTGATAATGGTATTGATGATGATACGTTTGCAAAAATTGTCGCCTGCATTAGAATTGCAGTGCCATATACAGGCATGATTGTTTCTACCAGAGAAACTGCCGAATGCAGAAAACGTGTATTGGAACTTGGAATTTCTCAAATTTCAGGCGGCTCAAAAACAAGTGTCGGCGGATATTTCAACCCTATGCCCGAGAAAGATGATTCAGCACAGTTTGATGTTTCCGACAGGCGTCCGCTGGATGAAGTTATCAAATGGCTTATGGAATTGGGATATCTCCCGAGCTTCTGTACTGCCTGCTACAGAAACGGCAGAACAGGCGACAGATTTATGGAAATATGCAAAGAAAAACAAATTCATAACTTCTGCCACCCGAATGCTATTTTAACTTTGAAAGAATATTTAGAAGATTATGCATCAGAAGATACAAAGCGTGTAGGAGAAGCTTTAATAGAAAAAGAAGTAAAAATTCTTGAATGTCCCGAATGCGTAAAATCAAAAGTTGCAGAAGATCTTGAAAAAATCAAAGCCGGCGGAAGAGATTATAATTTCTAGAGTATATTTTTTATAAACATCATAGTAAACGGTTTATTGAAAAATCCGAAAAGATATACCCCGCTCATTTTTAGAGATTTCCAATCCTTACACATTAAAGTGATTGAACGTGATTTATAATTTGTATTTATTATATCTCCGATTTTAGGGTGAGGAATTTTATTTTTCTTGAGAATTTTTTCAGTATGTTCTTCATCCAAAATTCGGAGTTTATAAGGATTTGGTATAAAGTATTTATTTTTATAAGTAACATAGCATGGCAGCCACGGGTGAAATGCGCGTATTCTTGCATGTATTTGTTCTGCTGTTTCTTTATTAAAATCAAGCATCATGTCATCAACTTTGACGTTAGGGTAATATGTAGCCTCTTTTTCGTTTTGATTTACGGGGATAATCAATCCTTCGTTTAACTTGTTTAGAATTGCCGTGCACATTTCTCTTGCACGGTATACAGTTCTTTCTTTTAGTTCTTTGCCTGTGTCGCCCGGGAAAATCTCAATTTCTTCCTGAGCAAGTATTGAACCTTTGTCGAATTCTTCATTTATTAGATGAAATGTTATGCCTGATTTTTTTTCACCGTGAAGAATTGTCTGCAAATATGGATTAGGCCCGCGGTATTTCGGTAAAAATGATGGATGAACGTTAACAGAGGCAATAACAGGTAAATCTATTATTTCTTTTTTTAATTTTTCATGCCAGGTGCCGACAAGAATTATGTCAGCATTTAGCTTTAAAATTTCTTTTTTAAATTCTTCAGAATTTGCGGAATTACATTTTATTTCGTGAAGCTTATTTTGCTTAATCAACGTTACATCAGGAGAACTTATGAAAAAATCCCTTATTGCCAGTAAAACAGAAGGCATTGCAGTTCTTTCGTATCTGAATACTCCGGCAATTTTACATTCTGCCTTAATAGAGCCTTCTATCAGGTTTGACAGCATTTCACCTTTGCCTAAAATTACGACCTTCATACTTTTTTCTCCTAATTTAATACCTGATTTTGGATGCTCTATCCATTTCGCGTTTTTGATCTTTTCTTGCAATATCTTCGCGTTTATCGTGAACTTTTTTCCCTTTTGCAAGCCCGATTTCAACTTTTGCAAATCCGTGTGATAAAAATACTTCCAGCGGTACGATTGTATAATTATCCTGCTTTACTTTTGTCTGCATTTTTAAAATTTCTTTTTTGGTCAAAAGCAGTTTTCTAACGCGTTCTGCATTGTGGTTAAATCTGTTGCCCTGTTCATAGGGTGAAATATGGCAATTGTAGAGAAAAATTTCATTATCTTCAATTTTGCAGAAGCTGTCTTTCAAATTAATTGCATTTTTACGTATTGATTTAATTTCTGTCCCTGTCAGCACAATTCCGGCTACATATTTTTCTAAAATATTATAGTCGTGAAAAGCTTTTCTGTTTGTTGTTACAATTTTTCTGTCCATAGTTTAGTTTGTGTTAATTAAAAGTAAATCCGTCAGCTTTGAAGCGATCTATAACTTCTTGCAGTTGTTCATCCGAACATACAAATGACAGTCTGAAAAATCCCTCGCCGTGCACTCCGAATGCATTACCGGGAACAAGAACTACTCCTGATGTTTTTAGTACATCTTCACAAAAATCAAAAGCTGATTTGTATCTTTTCGGTATCGGAAGCCAGAGGTAAAAAGTTGTGTGTGGAACGGATTTTTCATCTATAGGCCAGCCAAGTTCTCTGAACCCTTTTACCATTATAGCCTGTTTTCTTTTATAACCTTTGTTTCCTTCTTCAATATATTTGTCGCCTTCTTCTGAATTTAAAATTTCTCCGCAGGCTTTTTGAAGAGCTTTGAATATTCCGTTATCAATGGTTGATTTGCCTTTGCCAAAACGCTGGACAACTTCACTGTTGCCGCAAACCCAGCCTAAACGCCAGCCTGTTACTGCATAAGGCTTTGAAAAACTGTAAAACTCAATACCTACATCTTTTGCACCATCAATTTCAAATATGCTGAATGGTTTTTCGTCCTCTGCAAAATATAAATCGCAATACGCAGCATCAGAGACAAGTAAAATATCATGTTTTTTACAAAAATCGATTATTGTTTTTATGTATTCTTTTGTAGTACTTACACCCATAGGATTATTCGGATAATTTATAAATATCGCTTTGATATTTTCTGCCTTATATCCGTCTTTTATAATTTGATTATATATAGCTTCAGGATCAGGTTTAAAATCATTTTCAGCTGTCAGAGGCATTGAATAGGCTTTTGCGCCGGAACACTGAATAAATTGAAGATAAGAGGCATAACAAGGATCGGGAACCATTATTACATCTTTGTCGAGTTCATTTTCTTTTGGAGTTGTGATAAATCTTACAAGATTTGCAATACCCTCTTTAGAGCCGACCAGTGAAAATATTTCTGTTTCAGGATCAAGTTCCACTCCGAAACGTTTCTGCATTCTTTGTGCTATAGCTTTTCTGAAATATAACTCGCCTTTTGGAGTGGAATATGTATGAATGCCGTCTTCATCAAGTATTTCTTTCAGTCTGTCAATCAAAACTTTCGGAGGATTTGCAGTGGGTGCCCCCATTGAGAGTGAAATCGGCGCTCTGTTTTTTGCTTTGAGTTCCGGTGTAAGTTTTGTCGTAATTTCTTTTAAACGGAACATTATATATGTATCAAGTGACATTACTTCCTTATTAAATAGTTTTTCTAAATTCATTTTCATAGCCTCTTTCTTAATTCTCTGACATCATTTGCATAGGACCTTCAAGTGATGCTGTTACGAATTGTTTTGTGTAAGCATTGTTTTGTTTAAGCATATCATCTGGGGTTCCTTCATAAACAATCTTGCCGTCGTAAAGCATTATAACACGGTTCGCTGTTCTTGTAATTGTTGACATCTGGTGTGTAACAACAATAGACGCTGCATTAGTTTCTTCTTTCAATCTGACTATATAGTCTTCAATAAGTGTTGAAGATATCGGATCAAGCCCTGATGTCGGTTCATCGTAAAGTATTGAATTCGGTTCGGTTACGATTGCACGGGCAAAGCTGACGCGTTTTTGCATGCCGCCTGAGAGTTCCGACGGAAATTTATTTTCAATACCTTTTAAGCCTACAAGTTCAAGTTTTTCAGCAACAATGTTTCTTATTTCTTTTTCAGTGTATTTATTTCTTAAATCTCTTCTTTCTCTGAGAGCAAAAGCAATATTATCGGCAACATTGAGAGAATCAAACAGGGCAGAATATTGAAACACCATTGCAATATCTCCTTTAGACGTTATAATTTCTCCGCTGTCAGGAGTAATAAGTCCACAGATAAGTTTTAATATTGTACTTTTCCCTGAACCGGAAAAACCAACAATTGCAAGTGTTTCGCCATTCTCAACTTTAAATGAAACGTCATTAATAACTGTTTTTTCTCCGAATGTTTTTATTAAATTTTTAACTTCGATACTCATATAATTTATTGTACCTCTTTAAAAGAAAAATGCTATAGCAAAGAACATATCCCAGATTACAATAGCTACAAATGACCATACAACAGCTTTGTTTGTTGCTTCGCCGACACCTTTTGCTCCGCCTTGTGCGTAATAACCTGTGGAACAGCTGATAAGTGCGATTGTCCCGCCGAAACATACTGCTTTTAATAAGCATACGCCAAGATCTTTCATATAAATCCCCAGCCACGCCGAATCAAAAAATGCTCTATAGCCAAGACCTGATGTTAAGTTTGCCGTTACAGCGCCTGCTATAACGCCTACAGCCGATGCAATGATTACAACAGGAGGCATCATAAGCATTCCTGCAATAACTCTGGGAACAAACAAATATCTTATAGGATTTACTTTTAAAACTTCAATGGCATCAATTTGTTCCGTTACTCTCATTGTTGCGATTTCCGAAGCAACTGATGATCCTATCATTGAAATTATTGCAAAACCGGACATAATAACCCCGACTTCTCTTACAATAAGAATTGTCATCAATAGTCCGACAAAATTCCCGCCGCCCTGTTTTACCATTTCCAGTGCAACTTGCGATGCTACAATAATTGATGTCATTCCGACAATTGAAAGAGTAATCGGAAGCGATGTTATTCCAAATCTGTAGCACTGTTCCGTCACTTCATTTTTTTCAATCTGTCCTTTTAGAATAAATTTTACAACATCAATTCCGTTAAGTGTAATTTTCCCAAGGGTATCAAGAAAATCCGCAAATTCCCTTAGCATCCCCGAAAAAATTTTATAAGTAGCAGATTGTTTATAGTATTTTTGTAAACTGCTCATTCCTGAATTATACAGGAAATTTTTCAGTAATGCAATGTTATGTAGTTTCTGTCAAATAGTTATAAATTATGCAGTAATGTCAGCAATAGAATAAGAAATTACTTTTTTTAAATCGGTAAGGCTAATTTCAACCTGATATCCTATTTTGCCTGCACTGAAAATTATTGTGTCAAATTGCTCTGAACTTTTGTCAATTACTGTTGTAAAAAATTTTTTCATCCCGATTGGCGAACAGCCGCCATGAATATAGCCAGTGAGCGGTAAAAGCTCTTTTGATTTTATCATTTCAACAGCTTTTTCACCTACAGATTTTGCGGCTTTTTTCAAATCAAGTTCTCTTGCAACGGGTAGCATAAAAACGTAATGTTTTCCGGTTTTTCCGACTGTTACAAGTGTTTTGAATACTTGTTCAGGATTTTGATTTAAAACTCTTGCAACATCTGTCCCGCTTATTGCATCTGTATTGGCATAGCAGTAATATTTATATTGAATTTTGAGCTTATCAAGCTCACGCATTACATTTGTTTTATGTTCCATATATTATCCGCGATTACAGATTGTTCGTGCGACATGGACGCCGGATGCTGAAGCCTGTATCAAACCTCTTGTTACACCTGCTCCGTCACCTATTGCAAACAGATTTTTAACCCCTTCCGTTTCAAGTTCATTTGTTAATTTTACTCTTGCAGAGTAGAATTTGACTTCTATACCGTAAAGAAGAGTGTATCTGGATGCAGTTCCCGGGCAGACTTTATCTAAAGCCTGAAGCATTTCAATAATGCTTGTCATCTGTCTGTAAGGTATAACAAGGCTTAAATCTCCGGGGGTTGCACAGGTTAAGGTCGGTCTTATTGTGCTGGATTTAATTCTTTCAGGCGTTGATCTGCGTCCGTCAAGCAAATCACCGAAACGTTGAACTAAAATACCGCCGCCGAGCATATTGGCAAGTCTTGCGATATGCTGACCATACTGAATAGGTTCCTTAAATGGTTCTGTAAATTTTTCACTGACAAGCAGTGCAAAGTTTGTGTTATTTGTCGTTTTTTCTGCGTAACTGTGTCCGTTTACGGTTGAAATGCCGTTGTAATTTTCCTGAACAACTTCACCGTTCGGGTTCATACAGAAGGTTCTTACCTCATCTCCGAATGTCGGTGAATTGTAGATTAATTTTGATTCGTAAAGTTTATCTGTAAGCGGTTCAAATACAGGCGCCGGAAGTTCAACTCTGACCCCGATATCAACAGCATTATTTACCATTCCTATTTTATGTTTGGCAAATTCCTGTGTAAGCCAGTCAGCTCCTTCCCTGCCTGGTGCTATTATTGTGTATTCAGCGCTTATGGTTTCTCCGTTGTCAAGTACTATCCCTTTGACCTGTTCGCACTCGACAATAAATGATTGAGCCGTTACATTATTTAGGATAGTTATTCTTTTATCAAGGTAATCCTGCATGCTTTTCAAAACGTCAAGACTTCTTTCTGTGCCCAGATGTCTGACAGGGGAATATACTAATTTTAATTCAGCAAGCACTGCCTGTCTTTCAAGTTCTTTAAACGTTTTCAGATCGGTTCCGAAAACTTCTTCTGTTGCGCCGAAATCAAGATATAGTTGATCTGCATAGGCAATTAAATCTTCAACATGTTTTCTGTCCATATAATCAACAAGATGACCGCCTACGTCCGGAGTGAGTGTGAGTTTCCCGTCAGAGAAAGCACCTGCGCCTCCCCAGCCACACAGCAATCCGCATTTTTTACAGGATGGGCATTTCTCGTAGCCTTCGCGCAGCAGACATTTTCTGTTTTCAATTTTTTGTCCTTTTTCAATTAAGACAACTTTCCAATCAGGTTTTAGTTTCGTTATTTCCAGCGCCGCAAAAATGCCGGCAGGTCCTGCTCCGATAATAGCTACGTTATACATATCACATATCTCCATATCTTTTTTCCAAACCAGTTAAATATATATTAAACAAGGTTAATTTTAAAGTGTTTGTGAAGATTTTGTTAAGTGCCTGACTGTTTAAAATCTATGCTGTCGAGCTGCATTTTAAATGATTTCATCCCGTATTTTTTATTGCTGGACATATTTATGTGCATTTCAACGGGTTTCCCGGCTTTTATTCTGGTTAACGGATCAAAAGTTTCTTTAATTCTAAGTTTTGCAGAGCGCATAAAATTGCCTATAACAAAACCGTAATAGTGTTTTGCAGCCTGTAAATCAAAACTGTTAGAAATTTTTCTTGATTTGCAGCAAACTTTTTCACTGCCTATAGATTTGCCGAGTTCCTGTAATTTTTCCGCCTGCGGACCTGTAAATAAAAAGCTCCCTTCTTTGTCAAAAATACATCTGAAATAGTCAGACGGTTGAATATTTTTTTTGTTTTTTCTTTTCGGGTATCCATGAATACCAAATTCTATATTGTAATCAGGATCATGTTTTGCAAAATTTCTTATTATTTGTAGTTTTTTATTATCATTTTTTGCTGGACCTGCCAGAGTTGCTGTCAGTTTGTGCGCTGCATATTTTAAATTTTGCTTGTTAAATGTTTCCATTCCGTCTATAAATACGCGAAAAGGAACAACGCTTGTGAATGATATATTTAAGGATTGAGATTGATTAATTGCAGAAATCATAAAAAGTACCCCATTTTTTGTTATATAAAACCTCTGAAAAATTTTTTTGCTATATTATTTCATTAAATTTTTGTCTTTAAAAGGTTTATTTTTTGATAATTTAGCATGATTAATATTAGTAATAAGATCTTTTATTTCATCGGTGTCATAAATGTTTTGAGCTTCTTTTGCAAAAGTCAGAGCTTTATCCAATTTCCCGTTATTCATATATAAAGCTGCAATGTTGTAGTTTGCCATATATTTTTCATTATCGGATTTAGCAAGAGTGAGTGCTTTATTCATTGCTTTAAGAGCTTCGGTATTTTTATTCAACTCTGCGTAAGCAATACCTAAATCAATGTAACCTCCTGAGATATCCGGTGCATTTTTAATATAATTTTTAGCTTCCTCAAGCTTTCTTGACGAAATATCTTCCGAGCTGCCGAGTACTACAGGAGCATAAATTAACCCCTTAGTATCCAATTGCTTTAACGGGGTATTTGTTATGTCAGGTATAAGCTTATATAAAAGGTTTATTGTATTAATATCCTGTGATGAAAGATACTGGAATGAACTTCTGTAAGGAGCATAAAAACTGTTATTGCTTTCTGTAGTCATATACATTAAATCTTCAGAGCTGTAGCTGTGTCCCATAATGCCTAATGCATGTCCTATTTCATGAAGTATAGTATTATATAATTCTTTGTCAGAAAAATAGTTCCCGTAAGGATCTTTGTCATACAGCGAAATTATCATTTTTTTCAGTTTTGCCCCGTTATATTTCGGTGTTGTATAGCCGACAACATACCTGCAAACCTGTCCTTCGCAAACATTATCTGGTAAAGGTACAATGTCAACGACAATGTCGGCATCTTTAGAATTTTGTATTTCTTCAAATTTTAGGAAATTAACTGATGATTGCCATTGGGCAAATGCTTCCAGAATTTCTACTCTGTAGTATGGAGGTAATTCAATATTACTGTTATCTGTTATTGCAATTTTCAGAGGAAAAGTTTTTTCATCCCATCTTATAATCCTGTTATCAAGCGGTACCTGTTCAATATAATTATCACCTATATTTGATATTATGTTATCCTGCCATTTTGAAATTTCCAGTTCTGCAAGCTGTCTTGCACTGTCATTTTCTTTGCTTTCAGCTATCTCAAACATATACTTTTGCACTTTTACTGTGGGTGAAAGTTTTGTCAGTGAGAGAGTATAATAATATCTGTAATCTTTATTATGACGGTTAAATTTATATGCAGCTTTTAAATTTTTGAACGCTTTAATGTACTCATTATTTTTAAGATTGTTTTGTCCCTGCCAGAAGAAAAACACGGGAAGCAATTTATAAAAAAGCCCGAATGCTATGGCAAATATGCAGATAAAAATGGTAATTTGTCTGTCAGTATTATTTTTCGATGTCATTATCTTTTATGCCTTTATCTATTTCAAGAATTTTGGCAAGGGAGCGCGTATCGCCTTTTAATTTAAAATATTCCGCGAATTTTGGCGTTGTTTTAAGATTAAAGCTTCTGCCGTTTTTGTCGCGCGTTTTTGATACCAATCCCTTTTCAACAAGTTCCTGAACATGTTCATAAGCATTAGAACCTCTCAATTCTTTCAAATCAGTTTGTCTGATAGGTTCTTTCAGGGCAATAACGGAAAGAGTTCTCAATACTGCCGGTTTTAAATCAACAGGGCAGAGAAGTTCGACAAGATCCATGTAATCTTCTTTTACCTGCAGTATGTAGCCGTTCTCATCGTCAATTTCCAGAGCGCCGTCACGGGCTGAGTAATCCATGATAAGTTCTAATATTGCTTCTTCAATTGTTTCTGTGTCTTCTCCGAGAATTGTTGCAATTTCATCTAATGAAACTGCTCTAGCTGTAATAAACAAAACTGCTTCAATTCTCGATTTTAACTGTTCGGTATTCATGTTCTTTTACCTTTTTTGGCAATCCTTATCTTTTTAGACGTCAGTTGCGTGTTTCTCCCTGCCCTTAACTACATACAGATCAGAATAAAATTCATCCTGCTCTAAATCATAATCAGTTTCTGCAGTTAGAAATAAAAGAGCAATATAAGCACTTATTCTGTCCATGCCCAGAAGTGTGAGTTCGTTTAATTCTATTTTTTCATTTTTTTCAAAGATTTGCCCGAGATTTTCTTTTAATGTTAGAACACAGGATTCTATATATTCTTCATGCGCCAGATTGACAATGTCATCAGGGGTTAGTCTTGAATATGATTGAACACGCCTTTTAGCACGTTCATGAGCACTTTTTAAAGATTGTCTCTGCTCAAGTTTTTCATAGAATTGCAGCTGTCTGATTAAGTCTTTTAAAGTTACGACACGATTGTGATTTAGCCTTACACTTGTACGTCTTTGCAAAACTTCGTCAATCGAGATAACATTATTTGTCGGAACGTAATCATCTTCGCCGTAATCAACAATAAAACCGTCATCATCGTATTCAATATTGTCCTGTTCCGGCTGTTCAAATGACATTATGTCAATTCCTTCAAGAACGTTAGATTTGAGCTTTAAAAGAATTGCCGCAAACAGGAAGGTTCTCCCTGTAACCCTGAGGTTTTGAGATTTCATCTGAACCATGTGGGCAAGATATTTGTCAGTAACATCGACAATATCAATATTCCATGGATCAATCTTGCCGGCTTTTGCCATGTCGACAAGAATTCCAATCCCTTCACTTTTAGGTTTGCCGTCTTTTAACAAACCTAAATCAGGTAAATCCATATTATAATTTAATACTGCCTCTGTACTCATATATCCTGATTATTCGTCCCTTAATTTGATACCGGTAACTTTAGTTATGCCTTTTTCTTTCTGTGTTACTCCTAAAGTTCTATTTGCTGATTCTATCATAGGTTTTCTGTGACTAACTACTATAAATTGCGTATCTTTTGATTGGTTCTGCACCATTTGGGCGATACGTTCAACATTCATTGTATCCAAACTTGCATCTACTTCATCAAAAGCATAGAAAGGCGACGGCATATAGCGCTGAATAGCAAAAACAAATGCAAGTGCGGTCAGAGATTTTTCACCGCCTGACATGCTTTCCAATCTTTGCAGTTTTTTATCTCTCGGCTGTGCTTCAATTGTCAACCCGCCTGATAACGGGTCATCAGGACATTCGAGTTTCAGCTCGCCTTCACCTTCCGAAAGCTGATGGAATACTTCTTTAAAGTTTTCGTTTATATGGTTAAAAGTTTTCATAAACGTTTCTTTTTTCAGCTGTTCATAACCGTGCATTCTGTCTAAAATTTCTTTTCGTTCTTTAGAAAGGGTTTCAATTTGTTCTTTAAGTTCGCTCTGGCGCGTAAGCATCTCTTCATAGGCGGCTAAAGCACGCATATTAACATCACCTAATTCCGCCATGCGGTTTTCAAGACGTTTAATTTTTGATGTTATTTCTTCAATTGATGTTTCAACAGGTTCCAGTTTGCTGATATCTTCTCCCGCATCTTCAAGATCTTTTTTAGCAGTTTCAAGCTGAGGTTCAAGTTCACGTCTGCGGGCTTTAAAGGATTCTATCTGCTCTGCAATCCTTTCAATATCAGCAATCCTTATATGTTTTTGTTTTTCAAGTTCTATAAGCTCATTATTGATGTCGTCGCGTTCTTTGAGAAGTTTACCTAATTTTTCTTCAATCTGTTCGATTTGTTCATGGAGTTCTTCCATCTTTTTGTTTAATTCAACAATGTCGTTTTTATAACGTGTTTTATCTTCTTCTAGTTTCACGTTATTGTGTTCAATATTAGTTATTTCTTCTTCTTTTGTTTCAATAAGGTTTTTGTGGAATGCAATCTGGCGGTCAAGTTCATTTTTATCATTGTTTGCATTCAGAAGATTTGCTTGAAGTCGTTTAATTTCGTGTTCAACACCTTCTGTTTTTTCTTTTAAATCTTTTAAATCTTTGTCATTTATAAGCTTTTCAACTTCTTCAATCTGTTCCTGACAGAGAGCCATATCATCGTAAATTTTGACATTCTTTTCTTCAAGTTTGTCAAGTTTTTTGTTTAGTTCTGCAATTTGTGGTTCTGTCTGAGCGATGAAATCTGATTTTTCTTTGAGAATATTCTCGCTGTTTGCAAAATTCTGGTTCATATTGTCAAGTTCAACTTTTGATTTGGAAAACTCGCTCATTGCATCTGAATATTTACCTCTGACATCTTCAAGTTTTTCTTCAAGTGAAGATTTTTTGTTTTCAAGAGAGCCGAGTTTTTGCTCCATTTCTTTTAAGCGGTCTTTGAATTTGTTTAATTCTTCATCATCATTCTGACTGAAGCTTAAACCTGTTCTTAGACGCGTCCCACCTGTCATTGAACCTGATTTTTCAAGCAATTCGCCCTGCAAAGTAACCATTCTGTATCTGCCTATAAGTTTTTTAGCAGATTCCAGATCCTCAACAACAATCGTATCGCCTACTGCATAATAAAATGCGTCAATATATTCATCGTCAAAATCGACAAGGTTAATTGCAAAATCAATTACGCCTTTGTCTTTCGGAAGCTGCAATTTAGAAGGTGCTTTTTTGATTTTATTTAGCGGAATAAATGTTGCTCTGCCTGCGTTTGAAGATTTTAAAAGTTCAATAGCAACTGATGCTACATGTTCATCGTCCACAACAATATGCGCCATTCTGCCGCCGAATGCGACTTCCATTGCAACTGAATATTCTTTATCAACAGTTCCGAGTTTTACAAGAGGTGCATGAACTCCTCTCAATTTTGCGTTCATTACCGTATCTATTGCGCGCCCGAAATTGGCATCTTCAGCAGCCTGCTTTTTAGCCTCCATTGCGGAAATTTTTCTGTATGCCATCTGAATATTGTAATTTAAATCATTAATCTCATTTTTGGTTAAATCGAGATCGTGCATAGCGTTTTGCTGGATAATTTTAAAATCAGCCATTTCTTTTTGCAGTTGTTCAACAAGAGTTTTCTTTAAGTCCTGATTTGATGCAAAATTAGATTTCATTTCGTTTAATTCAGCAAGTTTTGCTTTTGCCTCATCAAGGTCTCTCTGAAGATTTTTCAATTCGCTTTCAAGAGGAAGTTTGGTTTGAATAAGCCTTGTTTCTTCATCTTTTAAATCTTCAAGCTGTTTTCTTAAATTGTTTCTTTTTTCAATATGCTGGTCTGCTGTGGCATTCAGCCCTGTCATATCTTCTAAAATTTTTTTCAATTCAGCTTCTCTTGTAGAAATATTGCTTTTTATTCCTGCAATTTCATCATCTTTAAGCTGAATTTTCAGTTTAAAATCTTCTATTTTCTTTTTGAAACCTTCAATACCGTTTTTAGCGTTTTCAATTGAACGAAGACCGTCATGAATTTGTTTGTCAGCATAATTTGAAGCATTGTTTTTCCTGTCAATTTCGCCTTTCAGCGCTTCTTCCTGCTTTTTTAATTCAATTTGCTGCGCTTCGCCTTTTTCTTTTACAAGTTCTGATACTTCCTGATATTTCTGTTTAATCAGGTTTAATCTTTCATCAAGATCTTTATTTTTAACTTCTTCTTCTTTTTTCTTTTTTGTAAATTCTAAGATATTTTCATGCGCCTGTTCAAGGTTTCTTTTCAAATCCAAAAATCTGACTTTATTGACCTGACTTTCAAGCGATTGCTTTTCATCTCTTAATTTTTGGTATTTGAGTGCAACTTCCCTTTCTTCTTTAAGCTGTTCAAGGCGATTGTCTACTTCGTTTAAAATTACAGTGGAACGTTCAACGCGCTGTTCAACGGTTTCAAGCTCGCCTGTTGCCTGTTCTATACGCCTGTCAAAGTCTGCAATACCCGCTATTTCATCAATGATTTTACGGCGATTTTTGGGTGAGCAGTTTGTAATACCCATAACGTCACCCTGCATCATTACGTTATAGCTGTTAGGGGTAACATTATATTTTTCTAAAATTGCATGAACATTGGTAAGTGTTGTAACGCTGTCATTTACATAATACGTGCTGGCATATCCCTGAGATGTTTTACGGATTTTTCTTCCGATGCTTAAATCTTCGCCGTTTTCTGTATCGCCAAAAGTTACTTTTACAAAAGCTTCATTTCTTTTTGTGTAGGTAGAAATGAAATGAGATAAATTTTCAGCACGCAGTTCACTTGCATTTGCAAGTCCGAGTGCAAAAAGTACGCTGTCTATAATATTACTTTTACCTGAACCGTTAGGTCCGGAAACAGTCGTAAACCCTTTAAGCAAAGGAATTTCAGATTTGTTGGCAAATGATTTAAAATTATCTATCTCAAGTTGTTTTATGTACATAAATTCCTACCAAGTCTTATTCTTATTGAACTACAACTTTTTTAGCATGTCAAAAGGTTAAAGAAATCTTTACGTTTTATGTTAGATGCTTTGATGCAACGATGCATAGATGCAAAGCCTGTATCTTAAAAATTATACATTGCTATATGGCGAGATTAATGTTATTATAAATTTATGCTTGATTTTAAAGAATTTAACGATAAAGAAAGAGAGTTTTATAAGCAGGATTTTTCCGTTGTTAATGAATTGTTGAAAAGAATTCGCAGTTCCTTGGCAGATGGAAGTTTAATAAAAATAAATGATTTAGATTTGACGGGTATTGTTGATTTTAAATCAGATGAAACATTAACTTATATTACTCTTTTTCAAGCAGGCAGAAAATTTATTCGCTACGGCAGCAGAAAATCTAATTTTGAAGCGACATTGAACCGTGACATAGAAATGCTCCGAAAAAATAAGGAGTTTTCAAACTTTGCTGTTGCTGATGAAAATATGTGCCGCATCATGATTGAGTATGTTATAGACAGAAAAAAAATCAAGGCTTCAGAGTTAAATACTGAACGTTTTGATAACGGCAGGTTTGAAATAGGCATAAACGGTTTAGAACTTAGAAATGACGGTGTATCTTATTATTATATGCCTACAGATGCCATAACTTTAAATCATCTTGCTTTAAGGTCTGTTTTAAATACTATTGTAAAAAAAACGCCAATTGGCAAAATGACAAACAGTATTTCGCAGCGGCTTAAAATTTTGTCTGCTTCAAAAACTTATGAATATTTTTTGTTTCGTTCAAGAGCTTTTATAACATATAAGGATGCCTGTATCCCTCTTTACCGCGGTAATATTTTGTATAATGATTTCAGTTATGAAACTCTTTATAATCAGGTTATAAAATCATCTGAGTGGCTGTTGGATAACATGTCTGATGACGGAAGATTTTTATATTATTATGATTGTACTGACGACACAAGAAAAGATCATGAACATCCTACAAGAAAAGAAAATGATCTTTATTACAACGATTTAAGACACTGCGGCGGTATAATTTCTCTTATAAGAGCTTATCAGTTAACATCAGACGAAAAATATATTACTGCTGCAAAAAGGGCAATAGATTGGAGTATTTCAATTACAAAAGAGCATGATACACAGTGGGGAAAAGGGTATTATGCCTTTTATAACAGAAAAGCAAAACTGGGCGGTTCAGGAGTGTTTCTTGTAGCTTTAATGCAGTATAGAAATTTTACTGCCGACAAATCTTATGATGAATATATAAAAGGTTATGTAAGGCATATTTTAAGCAGAGTTTATAAAAACGGTGAACTTTTAGGGTATTATATTCATCCTGCGTATCAAGAAGGACAGCCGCTTATTAATATGACGGATGAAGAGAGAAAAGCAACTTTTTCTTTCTATTATCCCGGAGAAGCACTTTTAGGGCTTGCACTATTTGTAAATAATTTTTATGATGATGACGAACTTGTAAAGGAAACGCGTAAAATTTCTAAAAAGGCTCTTGATTGGATTGTAGATGAGCGTCCTAAAATTTATGCGGATTTATTTACGGCATTGCCTTCTGACGCGTGGCTTATGCAGGCTATTGAAGAATGGATTAAAGATAAAAATTTCAGAAAAGAAAATTATATAAATTTTGTTTTCACAGATGCAAATACGATGCTTGAAAAAATGTACAAACGTGACGATTCTCCTTATATTGATTATGAAGGCGGATATTACTACAATTACGGTGATCATTATTTCCCTGACGGTGCCCGCTCAGAAGGGCTCGTTGCAGCTTATTATCTTGCCAATTTTTTAGAAAAAGAACAGCTGGCAAAAAAACTTTTAGAAGGTTGTAAAAAAGCTGCAAAATCTCAATTTTCACTTTTTAATTGTAATGAATATGTTTATTCACACAAAAATCCGTCGCGCTCATTAAATTCAATAAGATTTAAAGCAACCCGTCAGTGGGTGAGAGTTGATTCTATTCAGCATGTTGCCTGCTTTTTTTCAAGATTATATAAAGCTGAAAACTAAAAAAAAACGACCTATTGGGTCGTTAGATTTAAAGGGAAAGGAAACATATAAAATTATAAATTATTATTATTTGAATTTGTAGTTAGTGCTCCTTTTATATTTAGCCAATTTATGTTTTCAAAGATTTTCATTTTCGTTTTGAGCGGCTACGTTCCTCTTTAGTAAAGACTTTATAATTTCTACAAAGCCCTAAGTGTCGGATGGAACGGCTACGTTCCTACCCGAATGTTTTGAAAGTGGATTCAGTGTTTTTTTCAATAACTTTTTGCACCGCATCCATTTCGGTTTGAATAGCATCCTGCTCAGTGTCGAGTTGTTTTAACCTTAATTCAAGGTTTTTATCCTGAGCCTGAATAATTTCAATTTTCGCGTTAATCTGATCAATCGCCTGATCGTATTCCTGCTTGTCGAATTCGTACTGGTTCATAGCATCTTCGTATGCTTCCTGATCAGTAACAGTAGTTGTTGTAAGCGCATAAGTAACTTCCGTTTGTCCGTCAGCGCTAGGTATAGTAATATTAATGTATCTTCCTGAGCTGTCTTTTTCGAGTTTGCATCCTTCAACAGCTTTGACTTCTTCAGCTTTAGTTTCAGCTCCTATAGTGTAGCAGTTAATGTTAGATTGCGAATTACCTTTATCATCATAGTTAGCCTGCTCTAAGTCGCTCAATTTGTAGAAGTAAGGCATATATTCTCCGGTAGAAGAGTTTTTAATATATCTGACAAGATAATCTCCGTCTCCGTATTTTGCTTTGAGTAATTCAAGATATTCCTGTTCTTCTTTTTGTAAATTAGCTAGCTGATCCGTAGATAAACTGTTAAGATATTCATCATCTGAGTTAAGTTTAATTTCTTTTCCTTCAGTATCAATATCTGTTCCCTGTTGAAAATCAGCTGTAGAATAATATTTTTTATCCTCGGTATTGTAGTAAGCCGTTTGGCCGTCAATATTATATGTAATAGCATCAGACATATTTCTCAAAGTAGTCGCTCCCACTTTGTATATGTCATCAGTCGGATCATCATTTCCGTTTTTATTTCTGTTCACAATGCTGGTAGAAGCAGAGACAACAGAGAAATCATCTTTCCACTGTCTTGTGTAGCTGACAATATATGAACCATCAGTTTGTGCAATCATAGCCGTAACCTGATTAGTTAACGCTCCGTCTTCAAAAGTGTAAACCGTTTTAGTGTAGTCATCGACAGATGGCGGCACTGGAACAGACATACCCAACAAATCGTTGTAGTAGTTTGCAGACTGGTTAGACAATGTTGTTCTTTGCTGGTTAATTTGCTGACCTTCAAATTCAACATTGGTTTTTCTGGCTGTCAGCCCTAAAAATCTAGCTTGTGACGCTGCCATTCCCATCGCTGTCGATCTTCCTTTCGTTTTGGTTGAGTTTCCTTAATCTGCATGTCGGATATTTTTGCTTATAACTTTAATTTTTAATGTTGTTTTGTAAACTTTTTGTAATATTTATAAAAAAACAGGACTTTCAAATTAATGAAAGTCCTGTTATATTCTGTATATTAAACTATTTAATGTTTGCGAAAGTCCAGGCATCAAATGTCGGAGTTTCTGAAATATTCATTTCTTTTTTCTTTTCACCAGAGCTTGAATCGTTATGTGCAATAGGTTTATACAATCTGTTGTAGTATTCGATTACCATACGATCAGAATTGAAATATGCTTCTGATGTTCTGATTGCCTGTCTCATTAAACGAGCCCATTCCTGTTTGTTTTCGTAGTATGTCGGAATAATTTCGTTTTCAATGATATTCATTATACATTCATGGTCTTTCCAATGGCGTTCTTCCCAAGGCATTTCATCATCAAGCCCCGGATATTCAACTGTGTAACCGTTGATACCGTTAAATGTACCTTCAACAGTCCAGCCGTCATATATTGAAAGGTGAACAGTACCGTTAGCATTAGCTGACATGCCTGATGTTCCTGAAGCTTCAAACGGTCTTAGCGGAGTATTTAACCAGATGTCAGAGCCGCGTTTTAATTTACCGGATAATTCAAGTTCATAACCCGGTAATACAACAACATTTTTCATGCTGTGAGAACGGTTAAGAAGTTTGTTAAACATTTCTTTCCCCATTACATCATCCGGATGGAATTTACCTGCAAAGATAATTTGAATTTTGTTTGCGTCAAGAAGTTTTGTAATTCTGTCTTTATCCATAAGGATAAGCCATGCTCTTTTGTAGTCAGCAAATCTTCTTGCCCATGTAATAGTTAATACGTCAGGATCAAATCTTTTACCTGCAACATTTGCAACATATTCAAACAATTCTGCTTTCATTTCGCGTTTAACAGCTAATAATTTTTCAGGGTTATTAGCTGCTTCTTTAACTCTGTCATCCTGCCAGTAGTGAAGATTTACAGCGTTAGTAATTGCACGTATCGGGCATCTTCCTTCAACCCATTCCCACATTTTGTTTGCGACAAGCCCGTGCAACTGTGATACTGCGTTTGCAATTCTGGACATTCTAAGAGCTGCAACAGTAAGTGAGAAGTTTTCGCCGCCTAATTGAACTGCAGTTTCTCTTGAACATCCTGCAAAGAAGCCGCCTTCAAGAAGTGTGTCAACCCAGTGAACTTCGTTACCTGCTGCAACAGGAGTGTGAGTTGTAAACACTGTTTTCTTTTTAACTTCTTCAAGGTTACCGTTGTATTGTCTTAATAATTCAAATGCAGCCGGAAGAGCGTGTCCTTCGTTCATGTGAACAACATCAAAGTTGTAACCGATTTGCTGAAGAATTCTGATACCTGCAATACCTAAAACAGTTTCTTGAGCAATTCTGATTTTTTCATTTCCGTCATAAAGTTTGTGAGAAATGCTTTTTGCCCAATCGCTGTTTCCTTCGATATCTGTTGTTAAAAGATAAACAGGGCAGGCACCGAATAATTCCGGTTCAACCAGATAAGCTTTAACTTTAACTTTTTCTCCGAATATATCAACTTCAGTTGATGCGTTGATGTCTTTCAAAAATTCGTAATATTTTCTGATGTAAGCTACTTCAACCTGACCATCCTGTGCAATACGCTGATCATAATAACCATAAGACCATAGCATAGTAACACCGACCATAGGCATCTGTAAATAACCGGCAGACAACATGTGAGATCCTGCCAAAAATCCCAAACCGCCCGAGTAAGTTTTTAAGGACTGATCCAGAGCGATTTCCATTGAGAAATATGCTACATTTGGTAATGACATATTAACCTTCCTCTTCTTATACTATGTAAACTATCTGTCCCGTATTTTGGGGTACTACAACAGCATACCACAAAAATCAAATAGTCAATTAATATTATTAATTATCTAATGTCTAATCCTAAAGAATTAGTCATATACGGTTATTCGGGGCTTTAAAAAAGTTTACATAAGTTAGGTGTTTACTAGATTTTGTCCAAAAATTTTTTTAAGGCTATTTTTACGTGCGAATAATTCAATCCGCCCTGCATATATGCAACATAAGGCGGCCGCATAGGACCATCTGCTGAAAGTTCAATTGTAGAACCTTCGATAAATGTTCCGCCAGCCATAATAACTTTGTCCTCATAGCCCGGAATATATTCTGGAATTGGAGTTACATACCCGTTGACCGGTGAAAAAGACTGGATTGTTCTGCAAAATTCCTCTAAGTGCTCAGGATTATTAAATATTATGTTTTGAATAATATCAGTACGTTTCTCATTATGTTTTGGTGCCGTGTTAAATCCGAGATCTTCAAAAATTTTAGCCGCAAGGACAGCTCCTTTAACAGCATCTGAGACAATTGACGGTGCCATAAATAGCCCTTGAAAAATTAATCTATGCTGGTTAAACATTGCTCCGCCCTCACATCCTATTCCCGGAGCTGTTAATCTGTTTGCGGATTTGTCTACATATCTTCCTTTTCCTGCAATATATCCTCCTGCCTCTACAATTCCGCCTCCCGGATTTTTGATTAAAGAGCCCGCAATTAAGTCAGCTCCGGCTTCCAGCGGTTCTCTATCTTCTACAAATTCACCGTAACAGTTGTCTACAAAGCAGATACATTTTGGATTTTTCGATTTTACAATTTTACATATTTTTTCTATTTCGTTGATAGTAAGAGACTTTCTTGTCGAGTATCCTTTTGAACGCTGAATTAAAACCATTGTGACAGTTTCGTCAATTGTTTTTTCTAATTTTTCAAAATCTACTTCTTCGTTTTTTAACGGGATTTCTTCATAGAGAATTCCGTGGGCAATTAGAGAATCTTCTTTTGTCTCATCATCACCTGCAGTCCCGATAACTTCCTGCATTGTGTCATAAGGCGCTCCTGCAACTGAAATTAATTTATTACCAGGTCTTAAATTGCCGAACAGGCAGCAGGCAAGTGTATGTGTACCTGATGCAAAATGTATTCTTGCAATTGCTTTTTCTGCCTTGAATACATCCGCAAATACTTTATCAAGAACTTCTCTTCCCATATCGTCGTGTCCGTAGCCTGAAACTGTATAAAAATGTTCTGGAGCAACTCTGTTTTCAATAAATGCGTTTAATACTTTTTCTTGGTTAACATCCCTTATTTCATCTATTATTTCAAATTCTTTTTGAAGGCTTTTTTCTGCCTGTTTTATTAATTCTTTGCTATTCATAATTTCTCCGCCAATTTCTGATTACTTTTATAATATTGCAAGAAAAAATAATCGTCAAATGGATAAAGTGGAGAGTGAAGTGTGAAGAGTGAAACGGTGCAATAATATTTGATATGAAGAATTTAGCAGCAATCTTACTATTTTTATTTATAGCTATACCTGTGTTTGCAGGCGGCTATGATGTGCACAGACCGGATAGTCTGCCGCCGATTGATGAAGATGAAAGGCTTTTATTTATCCTTGATTTTTCAAACAGCATGTCTGAGTATCTTGAAGGTCGTAAAAAAGTTGATTTAATGATAGATACTATGAAGTCAATTCTTCCGAATTTGCCGCGTAATATGTCGGTTGGTTTGCGTGTTTACGGTCATCGAATGGGTTTTACTCCGTTTGAGGCATGTCGCGCATCAACTCTTGTAAATCCTGTATCTGTTGCAAACGGTATAAATATAAGAAATTCCCTGCTTGATATAAAACCTAAGGGGATGACACCTATAACTTATTCTTTAAAGCAGGCCGTAAATAAAGATTTTCTTGGTTTTTCAGGCAAAAAACATATAATTTTATTGACTGACGGCGGTGAAAACTGTGATGAAAGCCCGTGCACTTATGTGCTTGAATTAATAAAAATGCGAAAAGATATAACAATTGATGTGATAGCGTTTAATATTAACGATGAAGATGATCTGTCACAGCTTGAATGTACGTCGCTTGTAACCAGCGGTAAATTTTATAATGCAAAAACGGCAGCTGAACTTGTGAAAAGTTTAAATTCCAGTGTGAACAGTGTAAAAAAAGTAGAAGCTAAAATTATTGAAAATTAAAGACAATTTTTTCTCTTAATTTGTTTTATAATAAATAAGGGGAAAATAATGACAATTAATTCACTGTATAAATATGGAAATTGTCTTGTCCAAAATGCTCAAAAATTTTTTGGAAAAAATAATTCAAAGATACCAAGGTATTTGTATCACATTACAACTAAGGCAAATTATAATTCTATGCTTGCGTCTGGAGTAATAAAGACGTCTAAAGATGTTTCTCCTTTAAGTACTTTGGATGGCGTTTTTATGTTTGACATGAAAAATTTTGCAAAGCGTTGGTTTAATACTTGGGTGAGGTATGGAGGTTCGGAAGAAAAATATAATATTGGTTCAGTTTTGTTGGGGAAACATTCATTAATGCAGCAAGGAGCTGATAAATCGAGTGAGCTTGTTCTTTTAAGGTTTAGAACAAATAAATTTGACATAAATAAATTAAGAGTAAGAATTCAAAATATTACAAAAGCGAGTTATAAACCTAATGGCGAAAGTGCACTTTTTCAACGAATGCATACTCGAAGAAAGGATGCGATTGAATATATTTATTCAAATAATTTAAATATTGCGGATGCTGAAAAGATTGGTGAGTTAAGGCTAAATTTTAAATCTGTGAATGAAGTATTAAAATATGTGAGCGAAAAGCATTTTGATACTTTGTTAAAATTGGTGAAAGGCCAGCCTGAAGCTAATTGCGTTAAAGCTATGGAAAATGTTAATATAAAGCCTAAATTTATAATAGATACTTAAAATAATTTATACTATTATATTTTTTATAAATGATTTGTTGTAATTTCTAAAGTTACTAATTTAAAATATTTAATCATCTGTCATTTTAAAATCTTCTGGTAATTTTTTGCAGAGTAGAGAAATAAACTCATTAAAATTCATGCCAAGTGAATTCACTATTTTCCAGAGAGTTGTAATTTGCGGATCTCTTTCCCCTTTTTCCAGCAGCGAAAGCGAGCTGCTGGAAAGGTCATACTCGTATGAGTGCAGTAAGATGCCTTTACCTATTTTTTCTCTTTTTTCATGAATTATTTCTCCTATTGCATTCAACAATATTTGTCTTTTTTCTTTATCAATATTTTTTTTACGCTTATGTTGCATAATAAAAATAATATGTTATAATATTAATAAGATATGACTAATTAGTAATAAAGGGAAATATATGAATAGAGCTTTTACTTTAGCGGAAGTATTAATTACACTTGGGATTATAGGGGTTATTGCGGCTATGACAATACCGTCAGTTATGACAAAATATCAGAAGCAAGAAACGGCTGCCCGCTTAAAGAAAGCTTATTCTACTATAAATCAGGCTCTTGTTATGTCTCAGTCTGAGAACGGTGATTTTACAACCTGGGAAGGTATAGTGCCAGAAGATATGCCTTCAGTAAATTATCAAAATAGATTGTCGTTACTTGTTAAACAAAATATTATACCATATCTAAAAGTTCAGAAAGATTGCGGAATCAAATGTAAAAGTGCATCTGATGAAATATACAGAGACGGGCAGGTACAAAAAATATCCAATGATCCTTCTAATTACGTTATTTATTTAAGTGATGGTACTAGAATACGTTTCTTCATTAATAATAGACGTGATGAAAACGGTGTAGCTACATTTCAAGATTTATATATAGTACTTGATATAAATGGTGATAGTAAACCTAATTTGGCAGGCAGGGATATCTTTTTTATAACTTTATCAAGCAGCAACAATAAAGTACAAATGTATAATACAAATTATCCACTATCTAACAATCTCTCCGAGTGTGAAAACGGTAGAGGATTCAGCTGCGGGGCAATTATACAAAAAGACGGCTGGGAAATTAATGACCACTATCCGTGGTAATTTATTTACATCCGGCATCTTCCATGTCAATTTTTCCGTCGTAGTTGTTGTCTATTCCGTCAGAGCAAGAGCCAATGGAATATTTGCCTTCTGCTCTCACGCCTTGTTTTAAATATTTATCAGGAATTTTTTTCCACAAATATTCAAAAAATCCACGGTAATATCTTGCAAGTCTTTCATCTTCTATAACCAGCGCATTTTCGTCATTTTTATTCTCTCCGCTCTGCGTGAAATTCATTGAACCTGCAATAATATATTTATCATCAATCAGTATAGTTTTTGAGTGGACCTTGCCTGCGTAGTTTTCTATTTTAACAGGAATTCCTGCTTTTCTTAACATTTTTACTTTAGAGCTTGTCGCATAGCAATTTGTTGCATCAATTATGAGTTTCACATCAACTCCGCGCTGTTTTGCTCTGATTAATGCTGCCGCAAGGTCATGCTGTGTCAGTATAAAGGCAGGTATATAAACATATTTATTCGCTTTATCTATCATTGGAATTGCGTTAAAAGTTATGATTTTATCTTTTGGCGAGAAAAATGGCGTGACTTTAGTATTGCCGAGAAGCACTGTTTTATGTTCTACTGCTGTCTTATCATTATGAAATTTCCCCGATAGCATCTGGTTGAATTCTTCAAGATAAATCTGTGCGATTTCTTTTGAATTTATTAAAAAGAGGCAATTTGAGTTAAATCCTGACATATCTGTGTCAGAAAAGTTTGTTGAGCCCGTAATAACTCTTTGCTTATCAAATATAATAAACTTGTTATGCATAAGAATATGTTGAACTTCGGTTGATGATTTGTCAGCTAAATTAACAAGAATTTTTGTATCTGGATAATTGTCTTTGTCGCTTGTATCATATACAACCTGTATTTTTACTCCTCTGGCTTTTGCATCTAAAAACGCTTTGTGCATTTCAGGTATGGCATCCCAGCCGTAAAGTGCTATATCTATTGATGTTTTAGCCTGATTAATTTGATTTACAATTTCTTTGCATGCCAGAGACGAACATTTTTGGTCCGGTTTAAGTTTAGCAGTCATGTCTGTAAGGTACATTTTTATACTGCCGTTTGAGATTGCGAGCGGGTAAGTTTCAATATTCGGCGTCTTTTTAATTTCTTCTTTTTGAATTTTTTTGTCAATGTGGCAGAACTTGCAAGGTCTTGCATCCAGCGGAAGCTGTCTTGCAGGAATAATAATTATATCTCTTGCAACAAGTCCGTATTTGCAGCCAAGCTTATGATATTTATTACTTCTGTGGTTAAGTATAACAAGATTTAATTTTTTAGCCTTTTCAAGCTGCTTATTATATTCGCTTTTTAAAAGAGTTTTGCCGTTATAAAATCCGAGACCTGAATTAAGAAGTTTATTTCTGTAGGAGTTGTTGTTGATTAAAATGTCTGCGAATTTACATTCCGGACTTGATTGCCCGTTAAATTTAACTTTAACCTTTTTGTTTAAGAGCAGCGTTTGTGCAAAATTGTCAGTTAAATAACCGAGTTTTATTACGTCGATATCTGATATTCCAAGTTTATTCGCAATTTCGCTCTGGTTCTTGGTTAAATCCGATGTCAGAGTTTCAATCTGCTCTATACAAACTGTTTCGCCTGCGTCAAGAATTTTGTTGCCGTTCATATCAATTTGTATAACATCAGGACGCTCAATTCCAATAACATACCTTTCAGATTTTCTGAGTATTTCAAATCCTGTAAATACTGCCAGTATTGTTAAAATAATAAAGATTGATATTAACTTAGCGTGCCGCATATTCCTGCTTATAATTTGTTAATTCAAAACCAAGTCTGTTGATTTTATCTTTAAGTGATTTATTTTGAGTTATTAAGAATTCATTATAGTGTTGATCTTTATGATGCGATACTGTGTAATTGCATGGATGAATTAATGCTTCGGCAATACAGTCGCCTTCAATTGCTTTTAATCCGTATTCTACTGCCATGGTATCCATTAATCCTGTATATCCTACGCCTATAATATAATCATTAGTTTTAAGTCCGTATTCCTTTACTGTTGGTTTATTTATTGTTGAAAAACTGTTAAGAAGCAAAATTTTTAAAATATTTGGCGGATATTTGAAATTTAAGTGTTTTTCCAATCTCGGGATAAAGTATAATTCTTCATACTGTGTTCTTATAAACGGGATATTGTATTCTTTAGCCAGTTTTGCCGTAATTTTAAAAATATTGGGAATTGCATGTGTATGAACATGTGAATCAATGTGATCGACTTTTGTATAGTTCATAACAGTTTCAATCTGAGTTCTAAATTCGTATTCAATCTGTTCTAAAAATTGATAATCATTTGATTTCAAAATAAGTTTTAAATAATTGTTGTTAAATTTCCCACGTTTATTTGTAAGCATAGGAGCTTTAGTAAGTGAGCGCCCTTCCATAATATTGAGATGTACGCCTATTCCGAGATTAGGACATTCAGGAATTATTTCATTAACTGCAGCGTTAAATGCTTTGCCGTTAGCGCATAGACTGGCGCTTGTTAAAAAACCGTTATGGTAGCCTTCAAGAACAGCTCTGTTAAAAGCTTTTGACATCCCGAAATCGTCGGCATTAAGAATAAATTTTTTGTTTCCCATCTGCAATAAATCCTTGATTTAATAATATAAATATTATAGTATAAATATATTGATTTTTGCAAATTAAGAGAGAGGGATTATGGATAAACCTACTTTGGCAATTATTATTCCGTGTTTTAATGAAGAATTATGCATAAAAAAAACTGTAACAAGGCTTTTTGAAGTTCTTGATGATTTAATTAATAAAGATAAAATAAAAAGGGATAGTTATTTGTATCTGGTAGATGACGGTTCTAAAGATAGTACCTGGAATATAATTGAAGACTTGCACAGAAACGATAAACGTGTAAAAGGTACTAAATTTATTCGTAATTTCGGAAATCAAAAAGCATTAATTGCAGGTCTTGAAAGTGTTAGAGAAATAGGCTGTGATTGTGCTGTTTCTATAGATGCAGATTTGCAGCAGGATGAAAATGCTATTGAAAAATTTATTTATGAATACATGAATGGTGCGGATATAGTGTCAGGTATTAGACGTGACAGAAAATCAGACCCGTTTTTAAAAAAACTTACTGCTGTTATGTTTTATAAGACAATGAATATTCTCGGAGCAAAAATCCCTGTCAATCATTCAGATTTCAGGCTTGTAAGTATGAAAGCTTTAAAGATTATGGAGTTGTATCCTGAAAAGTATCTTTTTTTAAGAGGATTTTTTAATGAAGTAGGATTAAAAACTGCTTACGTTGATTTTGATGTAAAACCGAGAGTAGCCGGTGAATCAAAATTTAATTTCTTTTCACTTATGGCGCTGGCATTGAACGGCATAACGTCATACAGTGTAGTTCCTTTACGTTTTGTTGCAGTTCTTGGATTTTTTATGGCATTATTTGGCTTTTTAGTAGGTGTTGAAACTGTATTTGAAAAAATATTTTTGCATAACTCCCCAAACGGCTGGGCAACTACAATTATTTTATTATGCGTTTTTGGCGGAATTCAGCTTTTCTGCCTAGGGCTAATAGGTGAGTATGTGGGGCAGGTTTTCCAGGAAGTTAAAGCCCGTCCGCGATACATTAAAGACGTTGAGTTGAAATAGATAATAATATTTGTTAAAATAGATATATCAATTATGAGAAAGGAGTGGCCGATGAAAGGATTACTTAAACTGCTACAGAGTTTCGGGGGGGGGGAGGCTTTGTAGGCTCCGCCGGAGGCAAAGACGCAGTTAGATGCGAAGATGCTAAGAGGCATAGATGCAAAGCCAGTTTAAAGATATTAGGATACTATGGCACAAGGGCACTAAGAATTATCTTGAAAATTTCAGGAAATCTTAATGTGTCGGATGGAACGACTACGTTCCACCTCGCCCCTTGTGGGAGGAAAGAATTTCAATGTGAGAATGACTATTCGAACATTAGAAATTCGGGAGAGGGTGAAAACCGCAATTATCGCCTAAAGCATAAACTTGCTTCACATTTCACTCTTCACACTTCACTAAAAAAGACTTATCGTCCTAACGGCTTAACGTCCTATCATCTAAAGAAATGTGCTTTCACCCTTGCAGAGGTCTTAATTACCCTCGGCATCATCGGCGTAGTCGCTGCTATGACAATTCCGACATTAATTTCTAATTATCAGAAGAAACAAACAGTAGCACAGTTAAAAACAGCTTATTCTTTATTCTCACGTGCAATTTTTCGTGCTGCTGCAGATAATGAAGCGCCTGTCCACTGGAATTATAATGATGCAACTTCTTTTTCAAATGAATATATATTTCCTTATATGAATATTATTAAAGATTGCGGTTTTCATTCAGAGGCTGTTTTTTGTTATGGAAATCTTGATGATGAAAAAAATATGCTTCATCTTCTTAATGGCGATGTAGTCAACTCAGGAGGTTATAAGAGTTTTATATTGTCTAACGGGATGGGTGTTCTGATACGTCTCGGACATGGTAGTGCAGGTGCTACATCTTTTATTAAATTTTACGTTGATGTAAACGGTAAAAAAGGTAATAATATTCTGGGTAAAGATGTATTTGCTTTTTCAATGCGTCCTGATTGGGGTGATAGATATATATTTACGGTGGGCGTTAATGGGGCAAATTCTTCCGGAGTAAATAATTCATCTTATTTAAAAGATCGTGATTATTTAATGTCTGATGTTAGAGGCGGATGCAGTAAAACAGCAGCTTCTGAATCCGGATATTTACAAGGAGATTTTTGTTCTTTGTTGATTCTGATAGACGGCTGGGAGATAAAAGACGGTTACCCCTGGTAAAATATTTTAAAACTTGTTACTTTTTATTAAATATGCTATGATACATATATGAAACATAGCATACACACAATTGTAATATCTGAACAGCAGAGTACATGTGAACTTGTTAAACTTTATCTGCAGGAATTTGAAAATTTTACATTTCTTGCAGAAACATCTGATTTGACAAAGGCTTATAATGCAATTAAAGAATTGGATAAATCTCTTGTAATAGTTGATATCTCAATGTATCAGGAGCAGGCTTTGAATTTTGTCTCAAAGATTACTTCTGAATTTTCAGACTGCAGAGTAATCGTTCTATCTGATAAACCGCAGGTAGATCTTGTTATTCGTGCTATGAGAATTGGAGCTTCGGACTTTTTATCGCTGCCGCTTTTAAAAGATGAATTTTTTGATGTCTTAACCAAACATTACCTTGATATGACAGGTGCTAAACCGAAAAAATCAAAATGTCGTGTTATAACTGTTTATTCAAATAAAGGAGGTGTTGGAAAGACTTCTATTGCAACTAATCTGGCACTTGAGCTGGCTAAAATTACAAAAGAAAATGTCGCATTGATTGATTTGAACTTTCAACTCGGTGATGTAACGACTTTTCTTGATTTGAAGCCTTCTTTTAATATCTCTTATATGCTTCAAAATCTTGATAAAATAAATGAGGATTTTTTACTTTCAACTTTAGAAAAATATAAGGATACTTCTCTGTATGTTCTTGCGGATCCTCCTTACTTTAAACAGGCTGAAAATGTTTCATCCAGAGATATAACAAAGTTATTTAATATTTTGAGAGATACTTTTTCTTATGTCGTTGTTGACACCTCAGCAGGTTTTGACGACAAAGCAATTAATGCTCTTGAAAATTCTGATTTGATATTTCTTGTCACTATAGTAAATCTCCCGGCTTTAAGAAATTGTCAGAGATGTCTTGAATTATTTGATAAGTTAGGACTTGAGGATGAAAGAATACAAATACTGATTAACCGTTATATGGAAAATGATGAGATAAATGCTGATGCCGTTGAAGAAGTGCTCGGCAAAAATATTTATTGGAAAATACCTAATAACTACTTTACCATGATGTCAGCTATTAATAAGGGTGTCCCTGTTTCTGCTGTAAATCCTGATTCAAATGTTGCATTAAGTTATAAAAATTTGGCATTACTAGTGTCTGACAGCGTATTCAGACAAAGTGCGCAAAAAAGATACGGAAGGGTGTAAAATTGTTAAAAAGCAGTAAATTAGGTGATAGATTTATTAAAAAAAAGAATGATGAAAAAGCTGAAACAGTTTTAGATGAATTAAGTGTTTCTTCCGTCAATAATTGTGAACCCGTAGATAATGAGATAATTGAGGCTGATTTACAAACTGCTTTGTTAAATAAAATAGATTCAACACCTGTGTGGTTTGAATACACGGATTTAAAGCAACGCGAATTAATCCGCAATTTTGTTGATAACCAATTAAATGTGCATAAGTTGGAAGTGAGCGAGCAGCAAAGAGAATATTTAACAAAAAAACTTCACGATGCGGTTTCCGGTTTCGGGCAGATTGATTATTTGCTTTCACGTGAAAATGTTTCGACTGTTTATGTAAACGATATAAAAAATGTTCATATTGAAATAAACGGCAAAGTATTAAATACAGAGATTTCACTTTCTCAAAATCAAATAAATCTTATTGTAAATAATATTTTTAAACTGTGCAAAGAAAAATTTGACACCTCAAAGCCTATTTGGAATTTAAAATATGAAAATTATTCTATAACAATAATTATTCCTCCGATTAGCGGAGAAGGAATTAATTTAACTATTTGCAAGTTAAATACTCCTGATATTAAAACGTTTTTTGAAAAAAATATTACTTCAAAAGAAATTTTTGACTTTATTCTTTCGTCTGTTGCAGAAAATAAAAATATCGTTATTTCAGGAGATATCAATACAGGAAAAACTTTCTTTTTAAATGTTTTAATTAATGCGTTGAAAAATGATAAGCGCTCGGCAGTACTGGAAAAATATCCGCAAATATCAGCAAATTCTGATAATTTGATGAAATTTCTTATTCCTGATGATGAATGTCAAAAAGATTTGTTAATTTCAAATATTTTAAAAATTTCCCCTGAATATATTTTTGCAGATTTAAATAAGCCTCTGTGTGAAATTTCTGAAAAGAAGGGTTGTATATCTACATTGCGAGCTCCGTCAATAGAGGCTGCACTGACAAAGCTTATTTCAACTTTTATTACAGATCAGTCGTTGCCGGAAAAAATTGCAAAAGCAAGGGTATTGACTGATTTTGATTACATTGTACAGATAAATAAAATCAATGACGGCAGTTTGAAAGTTACATCTGTGGTTGAACTAAAATCGGCCAGATCATCTGCTCTTTCGGTAAAAACAATTGCAAAACTGGTTGACGGACAATATATTACGGAAATTCCTCAGCCGCTTACTTCAATTCGTGCTGAAGCTGTTATTTCTCAGGCCGGTTCGATGTATTCGCGTTTTTCCCGAGCAAATTAGGTGTATTGTTCTTCATGTCCGTAAATATTTTTTTCATGCGTGAATCATTTATAGAAGTATTTGCTATTTGATCAATTCCAGGATTTATAACCTTTTTCATAATTTGTTTATCGACGAAATCATTTACAGGTTTGTTTAATAAGAATAAAACGGTAAAACCGCTGATTGTTTTTAGAATTTTGTTTTTGAATATAAGTGATGTCTGGTATTCCATTAATGCATTTCTTGTTGCCTGATATGAGTAATCGGCTTCGTTATATATTTCTTTCATTTTAGGGAGAATTGTATTGTATATATTTAAGATTTTTTTAGGTACTTTGGCTGTCTCATTCTTTTTTAGTGCTTCAAATATCTCATACGTTTTTTTTGCATTTTGTTCGGCAAAATTCATAATTTTTGTTTCATCGTTATTTAGAAGCTGATATTTCCCGCTGAATATTTTTCTGTTGAAGCGAATTACAGCATTGGTTGTTTTTTGAGAATTTTTTCTGCTGTTAATAGTGTTTTGCAGTGTTGTTAAAACAATATTTTTAAAATTGTCATAGCTTTCAAAAGCATAGCCATGCGCCTGCGAGATAATATCTCTTGTGTGGCGGTATATTTCATCCTTCGCATTGCCTGATACTCCTGTTTTGTCGAGTTTCCCGAGAGGAGAAATTATATATTTACCTAAAATGATTGCAGCCGGTAAAGTTACTATGGAAGTAAGTGCCTGAAATATTGCTCTTTTAAAAGCTCTTTTGGCACTCGGATCATAGTTATTTTTGTCATTTTTGTACTTGTCATAGATATCTGCGCCGAGATACATAAAAGTTGGCGCCCAAAGAGCGGCTCCAAGCCTCGGTGCAATATCTGAAATAGCTGTACCTATTTCATTTGAATTTGACAGGAGGACAACAATCCCCTTGTTTAAAGGATCCTGATACTTGCTTTTATTCTTTTGTGTATTTGTATTTTGATTTTGTGATACCGGTGTAATCAAATCTTTTTACCCTGTGCATAATTTTTGCAAATATATATACGTTTGTCAAAAATATTTTTTGCTACTATTTTTAAATTAGGTTATAATTTTTTTATGGAACGCAGATTTAAAATATCTTCTAAATATAAACCCGCAGGAGACCAGCCAAAAGCTATTGACCAGCTTGTGCAGGGAATTAATGACGGTGATGATGCTCAAACTTTACTTGGTATAACAGGCTCAGGTAAAACTTTTACTATTGCAAATGTAATTGAACGGGTTCAAAAACCTACGCTTATAATTGCACACAACAAAACTCTGGCGGCACAGCTTTACAATGAGTTTAAAGAATTATTCCCTGACAATGCGGTTGAATATTTTATAAGTTATTATGACTATTATCAGCCGGAAGCTTATATACCGCGCACTGACACTTTTATCGAAAAATCCGCTTCAATAAATGAAGAAATAGACAGATTAAGACACAACGCAACAAGATGTTTATATGAAAGAAATGATGTAATAATAGTTGCTTCTGTTAGTTGTATATACGGTCTCGGCCTGCCCGAGAATTATTTTAAAGGTTCTGTAGAATTAAATGTCGGTGATGAAATTGCCCGTGATGATTTGCTCAAACACCTTGTAAGTATTCAATATACGCGCAATGACCTTGTTCTTGAGCGCTCAACTTTTCGCGCAAGAGGCGATATTGTTGAAATTATGCCAGCGTATGAAAAAATTGTTACCAGAATTTATTTCTTCGGCGATGAAATCGAAAAAATTGTAAGAATTGATAATGTAACCGGAGAAATTCTTGAAACTCCTAAAAAAGTAGTGATTTATCCGGCTGTTCATTATCTTTCATACGATGAAAATGTTGACGAAACGATTTCTTTAATAAGAAAAGAATTGCAGCAGCGTCTGGCAGAATTAAATTCCGAAAACAAAATAGTCGAGGCTCAGCGTCTTGAACAGCGCGTAAAATACGATATTGAAATGATTAAGGAAATGGGATATTGTTCGGGAATTGAAAACTATTCCAGAATTATTGAACGGCGTCCGGTAGGTTCTGCGCCTGCGACTTTGCTGGATTATTTCCAGGGAGATTTTTTGACGGTTATTGATGAATCGCATGTAACTCTGCCTCAGCTAAAAGGAATGTATCACGGCGATGCTTCAAGAAAAGATACTTTAATACAATATGGTTTTAGATTACCATGTGCCAGAGATAACAGGCCTTTGAAAAATGATGAATTTTTCAGAAAAGTTCATCAGAAAATTTATATTTCGGCAACCCCTGGGGAATTTGAACGGAAAACGTCACAACAGCTTGTTGAACAAATAATTCGTCCTACAGGTCTGGTTGATCCAAAAATTTCTGTTCGTCCTATAGAATCTCAAATTGAAGATTTGAAAAAAGAAATTCAAAAACGAACAGACAAAAATGAACGCGTTTTGATAACGACACTGACAAAACGCATGGCAGAAGATTTGACGGATTTCTTTATTCAGGAAGGAATAAAAGTAAGATACCTTCACAGCGAAATTCAGTCTCTTGAGCGTGTTGAAATTTTAAGAGATTTGCGTTTGGGCGAATTTGATGTGCTGATAGGCGTAAACCTTTTAAGAGAAGGGCTTGATATTCCGGAAGTTTCTCTTGTTGCAATTATGGATGCTGATAAGGAAGGATTTTTGCGTTCGGAAACAAGTTTAATACAGACAATAGGGCGGGCAGCACGTAACGCCTGCGGTGAAGTTATTATGTATGCTGACAGAATTACCGACTCTATGGAAAAAGCTATATCCGAAACTGAAAGACGCCGCAAAATTCAATTAGAATACAATAAAAAATACGGTATTATTCCGCAAACTATTAAAAAGCCGATTGAAAACAATCTTCTTTCACTTGTTGCAAGTTACAGAGATCTTGAGGATATTGTTGCCGAAGAAATGGTTGAAATGAATATAGAGAAAAAAGATCTGCCAAAACTTATAGATAAGTTAGAAAAGGATATGCATAAAGCTGCAAAAATTCTTGATTTTGAAAGAGCAGCTGAAATCCGTGATAAATTAAAAAAATTGCGTGAAATGGTTAAATGATTTTGTCGTTTTCTTTCTCGTTAACTGCAATAGCTTCATAATCAATCTGTGCAAGATAGTGACCTGTTAGAGAAAGATTAAATATAAGGCACATGCTCCAGAAAAATACAGCTATCGGATGCGGGATGCCAAAGAAAAGCCAGATTAGATAAGTCACGGGAGCAATAATTACAGCATCAACAATCAATATTTGCGGTATCATAAAAAGTACACCGACAAACACATCAACACTTGAATTACATATAGTTTTTAAATTATAAGCGTCAGATATTTTAAAATTTCTAGCGTAACAAAGATAACCTGTCATCATCACCGATGCAGACAGACCCCATATTATAAATTTCCACACAATAATAGAATTGGGATCAGGAAAATAATTACTTAAAAATTCGCATATAATAGTTGCAAGCCACGAAAAAAGAGCGAGTATAGGACCGATTGCAACCAATCCTTTTATACCTTCCCAGAACATTGAAAAGATATTTAAAGACGGTAAAACGTAATTCTTACCGTTTCTTACATTAGAAGTGCACTTTAACATAAATCCGAAAAGCAATATAAAAACAATTGCACTAACTGCGTAAAAAGAACTGTCATTTTTACTGTAAAGGTCAACACAATAATATACAGGTATTGCAAAAATAAAATATTTAGTCAGCGAATGATGATCATGAAATGATTCTTGAAATGCGTCAATTATTGATGCCATACTTGCCCTCTTCTTATTTGAGTATACCATATTTCCAGTTAAAATCAATATAAATTTATTCAACCGGTATTGTTACTATAAATTCGGCACCCTTACCAGCTTCACTATTTACTTTAATCTTACCTTTGTGCATTTTTACAAACTCTTTTGTAATTGCAAGCCCGAGACCTGTTGAATTCGCAGCAGGTTTATTGCCTTGTTCAAAGCGTCTGAATATTTTTTTCTGCAAATTCTTCTCAATACCTGAACCGTTATCTTTAACTTTTAAAATAAGATTTTTCCCTTCTTTTACCGATATTATACCTATATTGCCTCCGGGCTGAGTGAATTTTACTGCGTTCCCGAGCAGATTAAGCAAAATTTGCTGAAATTTCTGGTAATCAGCAATAATTTCAATATCATCTATTGTTTGTTCAAATTTAATATTTTTTTTCATTAAAAGTGGTAAAATTATATTCACTGCTTCCTCAATTGCCGCTTGTACAGAAAATTTTGTCTTATTTAAATTCATTGCTCCGGCTTCGATTTTGGACATATCAAGAATTTCATTAATCATACCGAGCAAATTTATCCCAGAGATTTTTATATCATTCACATACTCTTTTTGCTTGTTGTTTAATTTCCCTGCAAATTCATTTTCGAGAAGCTCTGAAAATCCCAATATAGAATTAAGCGGAGTTCGCAATTCATGTGTTATGTGTGATAAAAATTTTGTTTTTATTTCATCAGATTTTTTTATTTTTTTTGTCTTTTTGTCAGCTTCAAAATACCCCTGCTGGAGCGCATCAATTTGCATTTTAATAACCTTCGTCAACTCAATATCCTTTATTGAATTTGATATGATGGAAGCAAATGATAAAAATATCTCTTTATCTTCACGTGTAAATTGACCGCCTGTTATAATTATTTGTCCGAAAATTGAATTTTTAAATATCAAATTTTCTTTTAGATATGATTCCGAAATATCATCTATATTATTAACTTCAGGATTTAGTGAATATTCAAGCCTTTCAGGATTCAGAAAAAAAATGTATCCGCTTTTGAAATCAATGACATCTTTCAATAATTCGAAAATTTTAGTGCCGAATTTTTCGTCATTATAAATTTTTGATATTTGTTTTACAAGTATTGTAAATTGCTCGTATTTGTTCAAAATTTACTCCAGAGGGAATTTATCCGAATAGCCGATATATTTTAGATTCCTGTAATACCCGTCATAATCCAGACCATATCCGACAAGGAATTTGTCATCCACTTCAAATCCGTAATAATCCGGTTCGACTTCCGTAACACGTTTAATTTTTTTATCAAGCAGAGAGCAAAATTTAGTTGATTTTGTGTGAAAATTACAGTTCATAAAATCAAGTAAAAATTTTGCCGTAAGTCCTGTGTCAACAATATCCTCAATAATTAGTACATTTTTCCCGTTAAGATCTGGCAGCGAAATATCAACGGCATTCACTTTCCCTGATGTTGTTGTACCTCCGTTATAGCTTGACAGCCTTATAAACTCCATTTTTAACGGCATATTAAGGTTTTTAACCAGATCCGTTGCAAACATAACAGCACCTTTCAATACGCATATGGCATAAACTTCTTCACCTTTATAAAAGGCGTTCATTTCATCCGAAAGCTCTTTAATTCTTGATTGGATTTGTTCTTCAGTAAACAAAACTTTTAATTTTTTTATATCCATAACCTACCTCTTTTTTAATGTTAACACATGTGTTGCTCTGTGTACAACTTTTAATTCATTGCTCAGCCCTACACCTGCTACCCACATAACATTATTGTTATTGCAAAGCATTAGCAGTCTATCTTTTTCGTGCTGCGGAATTTTCTTTTCGTTAAGATATTTTTTTAATTTTTGGTGTCCGGATGAGCCGAGCGGAATAATGATGTCGCCGTCTTTTCTATGCCGCAGTGTAAAATTTATGTTATCTGTTTCGATGTATGCTTTAAAATCATGATCGTCCGGAAAAGTTGAAGGTGTATATTCTGCCTTATCTATAGAAAATTCGTACTCTTCAAAATTATACTTTCCTGTGCCTGTGATATGTATTTCTTGCGGATTTTTTTCTGTTTTTTCGATAATTTCAACTTTTTTATTGTTTATAAATAGCCATAAATCTTGTGTCAGAGACATTTTTTTACCGGATTTTGATTTTTTATTTTCATCAATAAATTTTTGAATATAATCAATTTTTTTCTTGTCATATTCAATGTTATAATCATTTAAAATTCTATATATAATTCTTTTTTGTTCAATTTCAGAGGCTTCAAGTATATTTGACGGAAGGTAATTATCAATAAGTAAATTTTCATCTTTAGCAATATCTGACAGCGTGTTGAGCGCCTCTGGAACTTTTGGGTTTATTTCTTTTAATACCGGTAAAATTTTATGCCTGATAAAATTTCTCCTGTAATTAGTGTTGTAATTAGAACTGTCAATGTTGGGTTTAAGATTATTTAATCTGCAGTAGTTTTCTATTTCTTCTCTTGTAACTTTCAGAAGCGGTCTGTAAAATATGCCACGCTGTTCAGCAATACCTTGAAGCCCTATAGTCCCTGTACCTTTTATAATTCTGTATAAAATTGTTTCGGCATTATCATCAAAATTATGAGCTGTAAAAACTATGTTAGAATTAAATTTATTTGCACATCTTTTAAAAAACTGATATCGTGCTTCCCTAGCTGCTGTTTCATTTTTTTCAACTTTATCATCAAGAGTTTCGCTATAAAATTTTATATTATTTTGCCTGCAAAATTCAAAACAATTGTTTTCATCTTCCAGACTTTCTTTCCCGCGCCAGTTATGGTTTAGATGAACTGCAACAGTATCATAGCCTGATTTATTTAAAATATCCAACAGGCACATTGAATCGTATCCGCCGGAAAAAGCAACGATAAATGTGCCTGTTAAATTATTTTTTGATATAAAATTTGTTACTTTTTCAACAATCACTTATGCCTCTTGAAATTTTTTTACTCCTTCTTTTATTTCGACCGCATCAACTCCAAGCTGCTCAAGGGCTTTCATTGCCAGTGAATCAGGTTCGGTTGTCAGCGCAAGAAGCATGTGAGATGATTCTATTTTATCTTTATGATCTTTTTTAGCTAATTCCCACGCAGTTTCCAGAACCCTTTTTGCACGCTCTGTAAAGACAATTTCAGTGTCATAGTATTCATCCCCGAAGCCGATAAGATTTTCAATAACAGCTCTTGCATCTTTTATGTTAATCTCAAGTTCAGAAAGCACCTGCGCGCCTATTCCCGTTGCCTCCCCGATAATCCCGAGTAAAAACATTTCAGTTCCGACAATATTTCTGCCCAAGCGCCTTGCTTCTTCTTTAGCAAGACGTAAAATAGTTAATGTTTCCGGCATTTGTTTTTCAATCGGTTTTATTATGCTGTGCGCAAGATCATCGTCGGGAATTTTTAGTTCTTTTAATATGTCATAAGCAATCCCGCGCTTCGTCTTTAAAAGTCCGAGTACGATATGCTCCGGTAAAACAACAGATGAACCTAGCTCTTTCGCTGTTTGAAGCGCCATGTTCATTGTTGTAAAAGCATTAGGTGTGAAAATTATCTGCCTGCCTTCATATTCAGCCTGTCTTGACTGTATTTTTTCAAGCTTTTCTTCAAAGTTTTCGCTTGTTACGCCGTATTTTGCAAATATTTTTGTAAGCTCAGATTCTTTATCTTCAAGAATTGATGACAGTATTTGTTCCGTTCCTAAAATCTCATAGTTAGAAGCGGAAAGTTTTGCAACTGCCCGCTGAAATACTTTTGAAGAGGCTTCATTATCAAATATGTTATCTGTTTCTTTAGCTTTGTTTTCGGCGTTTTCTTTTTTTTCATCTATTTCAGGATGATAAAGACGTTTTGTTTTTTTCTGGACAAGTTTTTCAAGAAGACTTTTTGACTTGTAAATATCAAATCCTAAATCTTCCAGTATCTTAACATCCAGTGATTTTTTATCTGAAATAGCCGCAAGAAATAAATGTTCATAAAGTATTGTAGGATTTCCCGATTTGTTTGCTAAATCAAGAGATTTCTTTAAAATTTCTTTAATATCATCATCAAACGGTAATGGATTAATTCCGTTTGGAACCGCAGTTTTGTGAGAAACTGCCTTGATTTTATCAATCAATTTGTCTCTTGTTATATCGTAAGATTTGAATATTTTTAGGGAAATCCCTTTAGCTTCATCAAATAGCGCAAGTAAAAAATGTTCAGGGTAGACCTTATCAGCCTTCATTTCTTTTGCTATATTTTGAGAAGTACTTACAACATTTATTGCTTTTTCAGTAAACTTTTCAAACAAAATCTATTCCTCTTCGTCTTCATCATCCATATTTTCAACATAAGCAGCAACTCTGTCGAATTCTGCATCATCATCGATTGTTTCGAACAGGTAATCTTCGCCGTCTTTTGTTAATTTCATAAGAACGACTTCATCGCCTTCTTCTTCATCGACAGGCAATAAAAGCGCATATTCCTGTTCATCAACTTCTACGATATCGTACAGTTCAAATTTAATAACATTGCCGTTTTCATCAATGGTTTCGATAATTTGATCTTCTTCTGCCATAATTTAATTTATCCTTTCTTTTTATTTTCTGCTAAGGTACTGTTCCAGTATAATACAAGCACTTTCAATATCAACCAGTCCTTTGTTTTTTCTAAAGTCTATTTTTTTTTGCCGCAAATTTTCTTCCGCAGCTTCAGATGTTAATCTTTCATCTTCGAAAATAACTTCATAATCTTTGATTTTTGCCGCAAATTCCTTACAATCCATTGCCTGAGCTCCCTGCGAGCCGTCCATATTTATAGGAACACCTACAACTATTTTTTGTACATTATTTTCTTTCGCAATTCTATTTATTTCATCAAGTGCATTGTTTTCAGGCTCACGAGAAATGCATGAATGACCGTTTGCCAGCATAAGCAGATAGTCGCTGAGTGCAACTCCTATCCTTTTTGTGCCTATATCCAATGCCATTACTTTATACATTATTTGACCCACATTTCTTCTATTGCACTAACTTTTTCTCTGTCATTTTTTGCAAAGTAGTATTCATAAATACTCTTTCTCAAAATGTTTTTAAAAAATTCGCGTACAAGTGTTTCATTATTATACAGCGAATATAAATTTTTTGCAGCAGTATTATCTCCTGAAAAATGTTTTAAAACTGCTGTATGCAAAATCCTTTCATGCCAGACAGTGTATTCATCTTTATAAAATACCCTTTCAAGATTTAAATCAATAAAGTTGTCGAAGTCGGACGGGTTAACATTTTGCAGTTCTTTTAAAAATTCTTCAAATTCATCGCTGTAAGTGTTGTTCAGAAACCAGAAATCCGTGAAATCATATTTTAAAATCTCTTCAAATTCTTTATTTGAGAGTTTTTTAGGTTTAAAATCAAGCTGAATGTCTTCAGGTTCAATATCTGCAAGAATATTTTTCCAGCAGACATATTCATACGGGACTTTGCCGCCGGATAATTTTTCTGCTTTTATAAGAATTGTTTTTAATATTCCCGGAGCAAGTTCAAGTGCTCTCTGCCCTCTGTAGAAACGTTCAATAATTGCGTTGCATTCAAACTTTGATATTTCATTGAAGCCGAAACAATCACGCACTCCTTTGTAATCATCTATTACAATTGCAACAAACTGAATTTGACCTGATTTCTTTATTCTGGATATTATGACAGCCTGATTCCCATGCCCGTCAGGATATGTTATACAGAATTTGTACGGCTTTGAATTTTGTAAAATATTTTTATAAAATTCTAAAGAGTTATCTTCTCTTATGCCTCCCAGTTTTAAGAGCGATAAATTTTTATTTATCATAGGCTTTATGCTATCATCAGCAAATTCAAGAGCATTGGTAAGGGCGTGATATGCGAGCTGTGATTTTGAATTTCCTAATATTTCAAGGGCTGTTTTGCCGGCTTCTGTGTCAGACATTGATAAAAATACCGGCACAAGCATATTCGCAAGTTCATCATCTGAATAATCATTTGAAAGTGACTTTAATAATACGACTTTGTCATTATCCGGCAAAGAACTCAGAAAATCCATAAAATCTATCTGGACTTCGGGATTGGCCAAAGCATTATCAAGAATTTTTTTAGTATCGGAATTTACAAGTTCGTCAGGGTTATCAAGATATTGATCGCATTGTTCGTATGACCAGTTTGTATCAATACTTCTAAGCAAATCAAGCGCAAATATCTTTGCATTATTTGATGCCATATTATTTTTAATTATATTCCATAATCGCTCGGTAAGTTCTTTTTGCGGGCAGTATCTTATAAGCAAAAATTTGATTAAATCGGAATTTTTATGTGTTGAATTTATTTCTTTAAACAAAAGCTTAACAATAATATTTTTATCTTTTTGCATATCAAGGGTTCTGTAATGAATTTCATAACTTTCAAAATCCTTTACATCTGCGAGTTTTGTTAGAATATTCGTTATTTCAGCTTTTATTTCAAACGGATTAAGTTCAAATTTTTCAACCATTATCGGGCTTTCCCCCAAAAAGCATCAAGAATTTGCTGTGCTTCGGCAGACGGCATTCTGTCATTTAAAATAAGATATTGCACTGCAATCATGGCACATTCCGAACATATATTTACTCCCGGCCCCTGAACCATTTTCAATACCTGAGTGTTTGGTCTGTGGCAGAAACTGCAATAAACTAAATCATCTTTATTATTTTCGTGCTCAGTTCTTTCTGATTTTTTTTCTCTTTTATCTCCTAATTTTATCACTTTTTCTTCTGACATTTTCACCTCGTTTTCAATATCCGTTTGTAACTTTTTTTTATAAAATTTGCCAAATATCAATACTTATTTTATAATTCAAAATACGGATGATTTTATGAGGATAATTATAGCATGAAAAAAGCTTTTTTACTAGCTAGTATCTTATTTATTTCGGTTATATCTACTGCTTGCATAAATAATTTTGCTGTTCAGGAGTTGAACAATAAAGCTAAAGAATTTATGGATAGAGGTGATTATATATCAGCAATTGAACGTTTAAAATCAAGTGTTGATCTTGATGCAAGTGTTTTTGAAACTCAATATAATCTTGCTGTAGCTTATACAAAAGCTGAAGATTATGCAAATGCAATTCAAACTTACAATACAGCATTGAAATTAAATCCGGATTTTGCGGATGCTTATTATTCATTAGCTGTGTGTGAAGAAAATTTGGCAAAAGATATTATATCCGGCTATATTAAAGTTAGTGATGACGGAACAATAGAAAAAGTTGAAGCAGATGCGGAGAATATTGAGGAAGAAGAGACGAACAAAGTTCTTTCTGAAAATGATAAAAAAATGATGTATGATCTTTTAAATAACGCTATCTCCGATTACGGTATTTATCTGGATAAAGTCGGTACTATAGATGACAGAACTTATGTCGAAAATAAAATAAAAGAGCTTCAAAAACTTCTTGCGGAAAATACACACAGAGCAGAGTAATTTATGTTTCAATCGCCGGGAGAAGTTGCTTTTAAAATATTTAGTATTCCTGTATATTATTACGGAATAATACTCGCGTTTGCAATATTAATTGGGGTATATACAGCTTATTTGCTGTATAGAAGATATTATGACAATGTAAAAGCTTCATATATCGTTGATTTCTCTCCCTTTATTATAATAATCGGAGTTTTGGGAGCAAGGCTTTATTATTGTCTTGTTAATTTTTCTTATTATGCCGCTAATCCGTTTGAAATTTTAAATATTAGACAGGGCGGATTGTCAATACACGGAATGATAATTGTTGGAATTTCGGCTCTGTACTTTTTTGCACGTAAATATCAAATGTCATTTTTAAAGCTTACAGATGCTTTTTTGTGCGCTACTCCGCTGGCTCAGAGTGTTGGCAGATGGGGAAATTTTTTTAATTCTGAAGCTTTCGGGCTGCCTACAAATCTCCCGTGGAAACTTTATATACCGCTTTCTCACAGACCTCTTGAGTATATAAATTATGACTATTTTCATCCTGCTTTTTTGTATGAAAGTATACTTGATTTGCTTATATTTTTTGTTTTAATATTGATGCTTAAAAAATTGTCAAAATATCCGGGAACTGCCGCATGCCTCTATTTGATAATGTATTCTGCCGCAAGAATTTTAGTTGAAGGGTGCAGAATTGACAGTGTCTTGAATATAGGCAGTTTCCCGATAGCGCAAATTGTATCGTGTGTTATTATAATTTTGGCTTCTATATTTATGGCTGTTCTTCTTAGGAGAAAAAACTGTTGATTTTTATTTGTATTTAGCGTTTAATTTGTGTGTTATGAAAAATACTTTACCCTCAAATAAAAAAGCTTTAGTCTGGCTAAGCGGCGGTCATTTTATAAATGATATTTATACAGGCGTTTTAAACCCGATCATGCCTTTTATTGCGGCAAAAATAGGATTATCTATGGCTGTTGCAACTATTATATTAACTATCTCGCATATTTTTTCATCTCTTATGCAGCCGTTATTCGGATTTCTGGCGGACAATATTGTAAAACGATCTTTTATATTCTGGGGATTGATTTTGTCGTCAATATTTATTCCGCTTTCAACTTTATCTGATAACCCTTTTATTCTGGTTTTATTTATTATTATAGGGAGTATCGGGTCAAGCTTTTTTCATCCGCAGGCTCTAGGCTTTACATCAAGATTTGCAGATAAAATAAATCCGGGCAAATCAATGGCAATATTTGTTGCAATGGGAACATTAGGCTATTCTTTTGGTCCGGTAATTTCATCTGCAATAACACAGTTTCTCGGAATGCATAAGATGCCTTTAATGACCTGTTTAGGTGTAACTTGGGCTTTGCTAATGTTTAATTTTGTGCCGAAATTATCTTTGTCAGAACCCGTAATTTCTAAAATAGATTTTAAAACTGCTTTTAAACGGATTTTAACGAATAGAAAACTGAATATTTTAAATCTTATTGCAATGCTTAAAACCATGATTAATTCATCATGTTTTATTTTACTGCCTTTTTTATGGAAAAATATGGGATATAAACCTTTTTACATAGGTTTTGCACTGTTTATATTTATATTTGCAGGCGGAATTGGCTCTCTTGTCAGTAATTTTGTTGAAAGACGTATCGGCGCAGCAAATGTTTTTTATATTTCTATGATTTCAACTTTCCCATTGATGCTGTTGTTTGTCTTTACATATAAAGCTCATCCGACTATTTCGCTTGCTATATTCGTTATAATGGGCTTTATAACCATGATGGCGACACCTGTAACCATGGTTATGGCGCAAAATGTCTTACCTGAATATAAAAGTATAATTTCAGGCTTTATAAACGGTTTTTCCTGGGGAATAGTTGCAATTGTAATGTCTCTTTTAGGTTTTGTCGCTGAAAATTTCGGTATCACAAACGTATTGATATTTGTTGCGATTATACCGGCAATTTGTTCTGTGCTTGTTAAAGAATTATTTAAAGATTAACCATCAGGCTAAAACATTAAGAGATTTATTTTTATTCACTTTGTCGCTTTGATTTGCAAAGAGTTTTTCCTGAAGGAAATTAATTTTATAAAGAAAACTATTTGTTCCTAAATCAAGGTTTAACTTATTGCCCTGTTTATTCAGCATGCTTAAATCATGTTCACCGCCAAAAGTATGTGCAGAAATCCCGCTGTTATTATTTTGCGAAAATGTTGAATTATTTAGAGTATTATGTACATTCAGACGGGCAATTGAAGAAACTAACATTCCTAACTCCTACTATGTCTCCTACCTTTTATATTTTAGTACGACGTAAATAAAAAATCAAGTATTAACTTTTGTAACAAATCGGGTAATCTTTGAAATTATATAATTATTATATACTTTATATATATAAGAACATTAAATAAACACAAGGATATTAAAAGAGAGTATTTAAATAAGAGAGAGACTTAAAATTCCTATTCCTACCTTCCTAAAATAAAAATTTACCTCCTTAAAAAGGAGGCTTTTTTTTGAAAAAAAACCGTGCCACTGTCTATCGAATACACCGGAAAAAATCTTTAAACCTGATATCTCTTTTTAAAAATACGACACCCGCAAGTATTGTCTTAGTGCTGCTATGTTTCCATCCTGACACGGTTCGACAGCTTACGCCACCCTATATTTAAACGTCAACAATATCAAATTTATCAAAATTTACCGTTATACCCTCACAACAGGCTCTGCACCCCGCATAAACTTCGGGTCGAGGGATTGCAATTCCCCGTGGAGCACGGTCAATTTTATTTTAGCATAAAAATTCAATATTTCCATTTTTATTTTATAGACATTTGGTGAATGTTAATTTTAAAAGAAGCAGGTTAATAATAGTTTGAAAGGAGAAAAAATGGAAAGACTTGATTTATACAGATGCGAAATCTGCGGGAATCTTGTTGAAGTTATCCTTGTCGGAGGCGGTGAACTTGTGTGCTGCGGTCAGCCTATGCAAAAGGTAAGCGGACAAAATCGGGAAGAGGCTATTTTTGAAAAACATATTCCTGTTTTTGTTAAAAATGAAAATAATAAAGACGAAGTCAGAGTTGGTGAAGTTTTGCATCCGATGACTGAAGAACACTATATTATGTTTATAGAAACTATTTCCGAAGATAAAAATCATGTACAGCTTCAATATTTACACCCCGGTCAGGAGCCTAAGATGCTTTTAGAACAAAAATTAGGAAAAACTCTTGCCAGGGAATTTTGCAATTTACACGGACTGTGGGAGGGACAAAGTGATTAACGAAAAAGTAGAAAATATTTTAAACTCACAAATAAATAAAGAATTTTATTCAGCATATCTTTATCTTGCTATGTCAGCTTATTTTGATGAAATAGGTCTGTTTGGCTTTTCAAACTGGACAAAAGTTCAAGCAAAGGAAGAAATGGATCACGGAATGATTTTGTTTGATTATATAATAGAGCGGGACGGCAAAGTTAAGTTAGAACAAATTGATGCTCCTGAACGAGATTTTCATAACCCGCTTCAGGTTTTTGAAAAAATCCTTGATCATGAAAAATTTGTAACTGACAGTATAAATTGTGTTGCTTCTTTAAGTGAAGATGAGTGTGATCTTGCAACCCGTCATTTTATTAACTGGTATATATCTGAACAGGTTGAAGAAGAAGCAAATGCAAGAGATATTATAACAAAATTAAATATGTTCGGAGATGAAAAAGCCTCACTTTATCATCTCGATAAAGAACTTGGAAATCGTGAATATAAAGTTCATTCATATAAGTAAAAAGCTGCGGGAAAATAAAATTCCCGCTTTTTTAATTATTTCAATTTTGTAAACAATTTGTCCGAAATTAAAAAATAGCTTATCATATAAGTATGGAAAACAGTAAAATAGTAGTTGTTGATGATGAAAAAATAGTTACCTCGGCATTTAAAGCGTTATTTAAAGTTGAGGGGTATTCTGATATACATTTGTTTAATTCCCCGAAGGATGCGCTTGAATTTTTAAAAGCGAATATTCCCGATTTAATAATTTCTGATTTTATAATGCCGGAGATGAACGGGCTTGAATTTTTAAGAGAAGCAAAAAAATTGTATCCCGAAGTCAGTATGATTTTATTAACTGGTTATGCTGATAAGGAAAACGCAATAAAGGCGATTAATGAAATCGGGCTTTACAAATATATTGAAAAACCGTGGGATAACGATGATTTGATGATGAATATCAAAAACGGGATAGAAAGAAGTCATCTGCTTGAAAATCTTCGTAATAAAATAAATGAACTTGAAGATGCAAAATTGAAGCTTCAAGATTATTCTCAAAATCTGGAAAAGGTTGTTGCCGAACGTACGGCTGATTTATTGGAAGCGAATAAAAAACTTTCCGGTATAATCAACTTTTGTGCTGACGGAATTATAATTGTTGACGGTGAAGGGCATATACTTCAGGTAAACCCGGCGTGCGAAAATCTTGTCGGACTTTCTGAAAAATCTCTTTGCAAGAAAAAGTTTCAGGAAATTGCCTATTCTACTGTTAAAGAATTAAACTCGGCAAAGGACAATAAATCAGGAGAAATTTTCGGTCTCGGAAGTGACAAATCCGAAGTGCTTTTGCGTGACTATTATATCGTAAACTCCCTGAGCGGTGAGCATACACCGGTTGAAATTAGTTTTGCAGCAATTTCAAATGACAGCGACAATAATTATGACAAATTTGTAGGTGTTATAAGAGATGTTAGTGTTCAAAAAGAAACTGAGCGTTTGAGAGATGATTTTATCGCCACTCTGACACATGATATGAGAACTCCGCTTCTTGCCGCAATTCAAACTTTAAAATTTTTCCTTGAAGGTGCTATCGGTAATCTTGAAGAAAAGCAAAAAGTTCTTTTATCGACAATGCTTCAAAGTAACGAAGATTTACTAGGACTTGTTAATGCTCTTCTGGAAGTATACCGCTTTGAAAGCGGCAAATTATCGCTTTGTAAGACAGCTTTTCCTGTTAAAGATCTTGTGGAACAGTGTTATTCGGAATTGAAACCGCTTGCGGATAAAAAAGATTTAAAATTTACAGTTACTTTTGAATTATCCGACAGTTTGCATATTTATGCAGACAGGGCGGAAATTAAACGTGTAATTACAAATCTCTGCGGAAATGCTGTGAATTACACTAATAAAGGCGGAGAAATAAAAATTCTTGCAAAGGCTCAGAATAATGATTTTATTTTTTCTGTAAGCGACAACGGAAACGGCATCCCTCAGGCTGATATTCCTAATTTGTTTAAGAGATTTTCGCAAGGAACGACAAGAAAACGCTCTACAGGCACAGGGCTTGGATTGTATCTGTCCAGACAAATTATTGAAGCTCATAACGGTAAAATCTGGGTTGACAGTAAAATTAATAAAGGAAGTGAATTTTCTTTCCTTTTAACAAATGTTGTAACAGACGGTAAAGTTAAAGAAAGACAGGTTTCTAATGGCTAAAAATATAAGAGTTATGATTGTAGAAGATCACGACATGGCGCGTATGGGACTTTCTGTAATTTTAAGTAATAATCCAAATGTGGAAATTACCGGTATGTGCGCAGATGGTTTGGAAGGCGTTGAAAAAGCTCTTGAAGTAAAGCCTGATGTTGTAGTTATGGATATAGGGCTTCCGACTATTGACGGTATTGAAGCAACTAAAAGAATAAAATCGTCAGCTCCTGATATTAAGGTTTTGATGTACACATCAAGAGAAAGCGAAGATGATATTTTTGATTCTTTTCAGGCGGGTGCAGACGGATATATAACTAAAGGCGCAACATCAGAACAGACTGTAGCTGCTGTTACAGCCGTTTCAGAGGGCGCCGGCTGGCTTGATCCTGCTATTGCAAAAGTTGTGTTAACAAATATAAGACGCGGTAATGAGTATACTGAAAAACGCGGAGAAATTAATTACAAGCTGGGCAAGAACCTTTACGGGCTTACAGAACGCGAAATGGAAGTTCTTGCTTTGATAGTTGACGGGCTTACAAACCCGCAAATTGCAGAAAAACTTGTTATTACTATTTCTACAACAAAAACCCATGTTCACAGTATTTTGCAGAAATTGTATGTGAATTCCCGTTCCAAAGCTATTTCGATGGCTATGAAGGAAGGTTTAGTATAATATGATTTATGCACTGCTGGGAATTGCTGCTGCTTTTTGTGCCTTTATTCAGTGGGGAGATGAAATTCCCCTCCCGAATTTTGATGATGTTAATCAGAAAGAAGCAAAATATGTTCATAATGTAAACAAAAAAGCTGAGAAAGAAAAATTCAAAAAAACTAAGTTTGAGAGAAATCCTTCCGGTTTTATGACGGTTGAAGAGTATGAGCAATTATCCGCACCAAAAGACCGAATGACTGTTGAGGTAGAAGTTCCCAAAATACCGACACCTGCGGATATGGTTTATGTTCCTCAGCCTGCGTACAGGATTGTAAAATATAATAATCCGCCGGGTGCTGCTGAAATTTCTTTAAATAAAACTTTTTATAAAAAACGCCAGTTAAATGCGCAGGGAATAGTTGCTCCGGACTTTTCAAAACTGGTTTATCCTTCTGTTTACTATTATCCGGATAGTGCATCAACCGCTTGCGATTTATTTGTGATTAATTTGGAAGAAGCAAAATCAAATCTTGATAAAATTTTAACTGCTAACGTTATTCACAGACTGGCTGAACCTATATTATCCACTGATAAAAATATAGATAATTATTTCACATTTAGAACTATTACACCTGTCGATTTTTCAGCAGACGGTACAAAGCTTCTTGTAAAAGAGAAAATCGGAAACACAAAAGACGGTATATGGAAAACAACGCCTGTTGTTTATGATTTTACGACAAATGTTTCATACAGCCTCGTTGAAGTCAGAGATGCAATTTCCTATTACTGGGAAGAAAATAAAGGCTTGAAACTGGAAGATAAACGATGGGATGTTTATCCCTTAGGATTTGCTGCTGACAATCCTGATTGGATTGTTGTTAATGCTTTCGCATATACTGGCGATACACCGGTTAATCTGGGAACATGGACTGTTAATTATAAAGGTGAACAATCACGCCTTATAACTTTTAAGCCTGAAACTGTTAATATAAGTATGAACGGTTATAAACTTGAAAAAAAAGGCGTAGTTCCGCCGGCGGTTACGGAACGTGAAGAAGAACAGCTGAAACGAATAGAAAAAGCAAATATTAAAAAGAAAAAAGAAGAAGATAAAGCTTATGTCAAAGATTTAGAAGCATCTTACAAAGCTAAAGTTAAAGAAATGGATAAGGAATTTAAAGAGCAGCAAAAAGATTATAAGCTCCGTAAACGGATTCAAGGCTCAACATCAGGAGATGAAATTCTAATTAAGTATAATGAAATAAAAGAAAAGCAAGAATTAAAAGAGCAGCAAAAACTTGAAAAACTTAAACAAAAAGAGTTAAAGCGTCTTGAAAAAGAAAAGGCTAAACAGCAAAATCAATAAAATTTATTCTTTTTATTAATTTTACAGACCAATCTTTTTAAAATAATTTGCATCTGATAATTAGTAAGTCATTTCCCAATTATTATTTAATATTTTTCCAATGCACTGGTTATCTGTATGTGTTTTGGTCGCTTCACATGCTGCACCTGCTGCATTTCTGATTGCTTCAAGTGATTCACCGTCACAAACGCCTTTTGTTCGACATGCAGGACTTGCGTTAACAGTGTCAAGTGTACCATCATCCCAATTAACCATTATAAACGCATCTCTGCCTAAAATATTAGGTCCTTTGGCACCGTTGACATCAATAAAAGTAAATCCATATAGAGAAGAGTATCCATTATATGTATGTGTTCTGTCAGATCTATTCAGCAATGCATCAATGCAAATTTCAGCCCCGCTTGCAATAATGGCACATGCTCCGTTATTCCAGGATAATATAGAATTGTTATTGATTGTATCCCCATTTAGGTTATGATAATCAATGCTTGCGCAATGTTCATTCGCAGGGCAAGATTCGAGAACCTTAAATCTTCTTTTTATAAATCCCTCCATCATGCCAATAGAGGTAAGTCCTGCTTCTTTTAGGTTAAGAGCATTTTTTTCATTCATTTCCATTAGAAAAGCTTGCTGCATTTCATTGTAGGTTTTATGCAGCTGTGTAACATAAACTTTTCTCTGGTGGTTCTGCATTAAAGTCGGTACAGTCATAGCAGACACAACGCCGATAATGCCGAGGGTAACGAGAACCTCTGCTAATGTAAATGCAGATTTCTTTAGACGATAGGACGTTAAGACGTTAGGACGATAAGTTCGTTTCAGTGAAGGGTCAAGGAGGAAACGTGAAGTGAGTTTCTCTGCTTCCCTCCCTCGGGGGAGGGATTGAGGGAGAGGGTGATTAGTCCTGTCATCCTGAACTCGTTTCAGGATCTCTTGAACGCCGGATTGACCTCTGGGCTTCAGCCTCTTATCCTTCCCTAACAAGGAAAGGAAGTCTGTCAAAAAAATAACAAAACCTGAAAATGCTCTAACGTCGCGGTTCAAGCGGCTACGCTTGCGGGGGGGGGGCAGTTCAATGCTTCTCTATTACTCATCTTTAATCCTCCTAAATTCTTCTTTTTTTTTATTATTTACGATTTACCCTCGTTTGTCAATAGAAGTAATTTTTCTTTATGTGATAATTTTTTTATTCTGCATTCTTCTTTCATCGCTTCGGATTTGGTTTGAAATTCTTTCTTGTAAACAATTTTTACAGGTTTGTGTGCACGTGTATATTTAGCTCCTTTGCCTTCACAGTGCTGTTTAAATCGTTTCTCAATATCGTCCGTATACCCGCAGTAGAATGTATTATTCTCTGTCAGCAGTATATAAGTAAAATATTTTTTACACATATATCTTTTATAAATAAAAAAGGCGGTTTTGTATACCGCCGTTTATAGTATTTCTTTTCCTTTATTACCTTTTATAACCTAGCAAACTGATGAAAATCCTCCGCCGCCTCCGCAAGAACCGCCTGCTGACGCACCTCCGGAAAAACCTCCGCAGGATCCGGCAGTTGAAGTGGCTGATGATGAAAAACCTGTTGATGTTGAAAGTGTTGATACGGCATTAGAAAAACTGCTTAAAAAACCTGAATAAGCAACTGTATCTCCAGCATCAGAATACTGAGAATAATCAACCGCAAACGGATTGTTTGTTGAAAATTCATCATAAGAATTTGTTTCAAAAAGGCTGTGGAATTGGTTCATTGCAAGAGAACCTGCTGTTTCAACTTGTTCTGCCGGTTTTGTACTTCTTATATTGTTTGTTCTGTCTTCTGAAGTCTTTGCTAAAATACCGTTCATTTTCAAACTCCTAATTCTCGTGTCTTACACTTATATAAACAAAAATTTTTTTTTCATATTTCAGCATGGCTTTTCTTTGTTACATTCCTTAACAAATATATCAACCTGTTGATTTATATACTTAAAACTCTTGATTGATGTGAATTTACAAAGAATAAAGTAATGTATAAAGGTAGAGGATTAAAAGGATATGTTGAAAAAAATTATTCTTACATTAGTTATATTTGCAGGTCTATCAGCCTTTGCTGCTGATAATTTTTTAAATTCAGTGGTTATTGATAATAGTGACGGGCAATTGTCTGTTATATTGCGTGCGGATAAACTGGCTAAGGTTCGAAAAGAGATAGAAGCTGCGGATAAGATAGTACTTTATCTTTATGGTATTGAGCAGTCGCCTGATATAAATACACTTTATAAAAATACATCAAACGTAAATGGCGTTGCAATTCAGAGTGATGGAAATAATGGTATTAAAATATATCTTGACGCAAAAGGAATTTCAAAAGCTAATGTAGTTCTTGAAACGCCTAATGCGGCACCTATAACTGTTGTCAGCAGAACCCGCGAAGATAAAATTTTATGGAGCATAATTTCTTTGATTATTTTATTTGCGGCAATGCGTTCAGCTAAAAAACAAACCGCTCCCAAAAGTAAGGATGAACTTTTGAAAGAACGCGAAATGGCTTTATATAAAAATTTTCAAAAAGAAGTTGATGCAATGTCAGTTCCTAATTACAAATTAAGAAGCTATAAAAAGCATGTTTTGAAAGGTGAAACTTTAAGACATTACAACAATACTTTGACAAGGGTTTAGTTGAGGGAATTATCTCACGGTTTACACTAATTATAAGGAAAACGTCATGCTGAACTTGTTTCAGCATCTTATAGTAATTAGATCTGAAACACGGAATTCAATAGCGCAAACTGCTGTATAACTTACTTAGTAGATTTGATTTATTATTTCTACTATTTTTTTAGCTGATGTGCCGTCACCGTATGGATTTTGTGCTTTTAATCTTGTTTCACTTCTATTTTTTGAAAGTACTGCATCACTGTGTGAAACTATTTTATCATAGTCAGCTCCGACAAGAATTGAAACCCCTGCGTCAATTCCTTCCTGTCTTTCCGTCTCATAGCGCATTACAAGTGTCGGACAGCCAAATGATGGTGCTTCTTCTTGAATTCCGCCGGAATCCGTAAGAATAAGCTTCGCATTCTTCATTAAATAAACAAGATATGGGTAGTCAAGCGGCTTTAAGAGTTTGACATTCTCATATTTTTCAAGCCTTGAATAAATTTTGTTTTTAACATTAGGATTTGGATGAACCGGAATTACAAATGTATGATCTTTATATTTTTGCACAAGATATTCTATTGCATCAAGAATACGATCAATTCTTTCTCCGTGATTTTCCCGTCTGTGCGCTGTAATTAAAACAAGTTTGTCATCTATTTTTATGCCGCAATCTTCAAAATATTTTTTTGCGTTATTAAGTGTGGCATCAGACAGGCAAAAAAGTGCATCAATAACGGTATTCCCAACTACAAAAATTTTGTCACCGGCTATATTTTCTTTTAGAAGCGCCTGTTTGTTTTTCTCTGTCGGTGCAAAATTAAGTTCGGCAACTCTTGAAGTCATCTGCCGCATAACTTCTTCCGGAAACGGTTCATATATATCATAAGAGCGTAATCCGGCCTCTACATGATAAACCGGAATTTTTCTGTAAAAACTTGCCAGAGCTCCGCATAAAACAGTCATAGTATCGCCTTGAACGATTGTTGCATCAATCTTATGTGTGTCAAAAACGTTATCAAGAGCGGTTAAAATTCTCGTCTGGACCTCCAGAAGAGATTGATCAGGACGCATACAATCAAGATTTAAATCTGCTTTAAGCCCGAAATAGGTCAGGGTTTGATTTGAGAGTTCTTTTTGCTGCTCGGTATTACATATAATAACGTTATACTTTTGCGGGTATTTTTTAAGCTCTAACATAACCGGAGCAAGTTTTATAACCTCCGGTCTTGTACCGAATACGAATAATATATTTTTCATATGTTCAGTTTATTATAAAAATTTTTCTTATGCAATTGTACAATATTTTAATTGGTTACATTGCTGATTTTAATTTATCATAAAGACTTTATAATACCATTGTAAGGAGAGAAAAATGTTTGACTTGTATATTTTAGAGACCTGTCCTTATTGCAGGAAAGTAATGGATTATTTTGAAAAAAACGGAATAACATATAATAAAAAAAATATTTCAGATAAAGTTAACAGAGAGCAGTTAATTAAACTCGGCGGCTATGAGCAGGTTCCTTTTCTTTTTGACAGTGAAAATAACAAAAGCATGTATGAATCTGATGACATAATTAAATATGTACAAAGCAAGAGGTAATGTATGTTCTATAACTCATCAAACAGCTTTGAATATAATGACTGTGTGTCAAAAGGAGCTTGTTCAATATCTCCTGCAATATCATCCATGCAAGAAGTTATGCTAATACTCTTAAGACAGATAGCTTATTATCTTTTAAAGCTAAAAGAGTTTAAAATTGCAAATAATGAGATAACTTTTTCATTAATTTATCAAATTACACTTTTTGATGCTGTTAAAGACTTTTCAGAGTATCAAGTGTTAAATCTTTTTTCCAAACACTATAAAAATCTTGTAAAAGTAAGAAAAGAGTATTTAAAAATCTGTCAAAGCAATAATGAAAAATGCCATGATTTAAAAAATCTTTTAAGATTGAATTCGGAAACTAATTTATCATCTATTCTTAATAAAGGTGACCGAGAGTTTTTAGCAAAATATAAAAAGTTAAAAACGGAAAAGAAATACAGTGAAGAAATTTTAACGGCAGTTATAAAAAGTGTATGCAGTAATTTAATGTCGCTTTATGAATATAATTGTCAGCCTGAATACGCCTGTGATAAGGTGCTTGAAGGATTAAATATTTTTAATTCTTCAAAAATTGACTATGAAGCTGTCAAAAAGTATGCAGAAATTCTTTCAAAGATTGATGCTGGACTGTTGAAACTTTTAAGAGAAGAACAGATGCGTACTTTTGGAAATATTGAAAATGTTGAGGTTTCTGCTTCGACAAAGCCAAATAAAGCAATACTGGTATCAGGTTCAAATCTCAGCGATTTGAAAAATCTTCTTGAATATGTGAAAGATACTGATATTGATGTCTATACAAATGGCAATCTGTTAATTTCTCACGCGTTTTCGTATTTTAATAATCTTAAAAATTTAAAAGGTCATTTCGGAACAGGTTCAATGAATACAATTCTAGACTTTGCAACTTTCCCCGGGGCTATACTCTTAACAAAAAATGAAGCTCAAAATATTGAATATTTATACCGAGGAAGGTTGTTTACAACAGATGAAATTGCACCAAAAGGTGTTGTAAAAATAAAAGATAATGATTTTTCACCGTTAATTGAATCTGCTATGCAGGCAAAAGGATTTGCAAAAGGACAGCAGAGAAATCCAATAAGCGTTGGTTTTAGCGAAATTGAATTTAATTCGTTTCTTGATAAAGTAATTTCGACAGATTTTCGGAAATTATTTATAATCGGAAATTCAAATCTTAACATGAAGAATAATGATTATTTCCAAAAATTATTTACTTTGCTGCCGGATTCTTGCTATGCTGTTAGTTTTTCATATAATCCCCGCTCAGAAAATGTTTTTTACGCAAATCTGTGCAATAACTATCCGCTTATTTCTGGGGTACTTCAAAAAATTTTTGAAAAAATTCCTCTTAATTCCGATAAACTGGCTTTTTTTCTAACGAAATGCGATTTAAATTCATTTTCTAATATAATTAATTTGAAAAATGAAGGTGCAAAAAATATATTTTTATCTGATTGTCCGCCAACCATTGTTAATCCGTCAGTTTTAAATTCTTTTTCCGGAGTATACAAAATTAATCAACTTTCTGACCCGGAAACTGACTTAAAAAAAATAATATAAATAAAAAAACGAGGGATATAAAATTCCTCGTTTTTTTGACATTTCACAAAAAGATATTTAAATTAATATCTGTAATGAGCAAAAGCCTTGTTAGCTTCAGCCATTTTGTGGGTATCTTCACGTTTTTTGCAAGCAGAACCTGAACCGTTTGAAGCATCAATCAATTCATTTGTCAACTTGTCAATGAAAGATTTCCCGCCGCGTTTTTTAGCAGCTTCAATAAGCCATGAAGAAGCAAGAGCAAAACCTCTGTCTGCTTTAACTTCAATAGGCACCTGATAAGTTGAACCGCCGATACGTCTAGCTTTAACTTCCAGAAGCGGTGTTGCATTTGACATAGCTTTCTGGAAAATATCAAGCGGTTTTTCACCTGTTCTTTCTTCTATTTTAGTCAAAGTTGCATAGAAGATTTTTTCTGCTAATGATTTTTTACCGCGTCTCATAATTCTGTTGATAAATTTAGAAATATCAACACTGTTGTATACAGGATCTGCTAAAGGTATTCTTTTAGCTGGTTTAGAACGTCTTGACATTATTTCTTACCTCCTTTAGCATTTTTCTTAGCACCGTATTTAGATCTGCTCTGTGCACGATTTGCAACACCTGCAGTATCAAGTGTACCTCTTACGATGTGGTAACGAACACCAGGAAGATCTTTAACCCTTCCGCCTCTGATTAAAACAACACTGTGTTCCTGAAGGTTGTGACCGATACCCGGAATATATGAAGTAACTTCAAATCCGTTGGTTAATCTTACCCTTGCAACTTTTCTTAAAGCTGAATTAGGTTTTTTAGGGGTTGTTGTATAAACCCTTGTACATACTCCGCGTCTTTGTGGACAATCCATCAAAGCAGGAGATTTTGTTTTGTCAGTTAGCTTTTTACGTTCTCTGCGAACAAGCTGGTTAATTGTAGGCATTTAATTTCTCCTTTTCTTTTTCTACACCGGTAAAGATTAAAATCTAAAACCCTTACGCATTCTGATTTTAACCGGAACTGCCGGACGATTAATCATCCCTACGTTCCTGCTTTACCCGCACAATATCACAAATTTTTAACATAAAATTCGGCAAGTGCGTATTTTTATTTAACTACAGCCCGAACTCTTTGTCAACAAATATTGCAAATAACTTAATAATGCTATATAATCACATTTAAAGAGAGGCGTTTTATAAATGAACAAGAATATAATAAATAAGTTAAAGGAAGCAGGCAGTTTTATTGTTTGTGTAGTTGTTTTGCTGGGTATAGGCTATTATACAGGATTTTTAAAAGGTTTTACATCTGAAGATTTTGTTGATACATATCAAAAAATTGTATATAATCTTTCTAAAAAAGCTCCCTCAAAAGAAGTTCGCTCAAACATTTTGAGCACGGGTAATTCAACATCAAAAAAATCATCTTCCTATGAAAACTACAGACTCCGCACTATTCCTCAAACTGTTATTGACGGAGCTTACGAATCAAATACATGGCTGGATGTTTTTAACGCCGATAAAAAAGTTATATTTTATGTCTATGATCCGTCAGGCAATAACAGAAGCCTGTCTCCCGATTTCCACGAGCGAATTGAATATTATTTAAATACAAAAGAAATGAAGCCTTATTATAAAGTTGTAGCTTATTCAGCCTCAAGTTTTAAAAATATAAAAGCCGGTATGATCGGTCCGAGCAAAATTTGCGACAGTCTGGAAGAATGTAACAAACAGCGTAAAGCCGCATCTGATTATTCAAATATGGCGGAATTCTTTAAACAATGCGGGAAAACATCATGTATAATTAATCCTTATAATAACAAGTATGTTATTTTAAAAAGCAGAAATTATGCTGCAACAGTCCAGGCATTAAGTAATTTAAAAGAATGGTAATCTATGTTAGTTTGAAATCGCCATTTTTCTTAATATGCTCTACCAGACCGCCATCATTAAGAAGTTTAATCATAACCGGCGGCAAAGGTTCAATCGGTATAATTGCTCCGTTTGTCATATCCGTTAATATACCTTTTTCAACGTCCAGTTCAAGTTCATCTCCTGCATCAATGGCATCTGTATCCGCTTCAATTGCAAGAAGACCTATATTTATTGCATTTCTGTAAAATATTCTGGCAAAAGATTTTGCAATAACAGCACCTACGCCTGCTATTTTAATAATCTGAGGAGCATGTTCTCTTGAAGATCCCAGACCGAAATTTGATCCTGCAACAACAAAATCTCCTTTTTTCATTGAACTTGCAAAGTTTGGGTCAGCATCTTCCAAAACATGTTTTGCAAATTCAGGCAGATTTGAACGCAGGTGGAATAATCTGCCCGGTGCAATATGGTCAGTTGATATGTTGTCTCCGAATTTAAAAGCTTTTCCTCTCATGATTTACTCCTTTTTTCTTGATTATACTACAAAATAGTGTTATAATATAAAAAATGAGGTAATTTATTATGTATTTTAACAGAAAATGTAAAGTGACTTTTATATGTAACGGTGCAACAATATATAGTGAGGATGACAGACTAACAGATTCAGAAAATTATCCTCCATTAAGCGACGCCGGACAAGAAGAGATAGAAAAAATATGTGAATTTATAAAACAACGCGGGATAAAAAACAGTAAAATTTATTCATCTCCGGCAGTACGTTCGCGCCAAAGTGCTGAAATGGTCGCAAAAATTTATAAACAGGATTTTGAGGTTATAGAAGATTTGCACCCTAGAAAATGCGGCGGATTTAACGGAATGACTTTTGAACAATTGTATGAAAAATGTCCTGACGACCTTGAAAAATTAATTAATTGTCCGGACGTTGCAACCCCTGCTGATGCTGAAAGTATAACTGATTTTATTAACAGAGTTGAAGTAACACTAAATCAAGTAATTGAAGAAAACATCGGGAATAGAATAATTATAGTTACTCATAAAGACATAATTAAAGCTGCTATTTGTCTTGCGCTTGATATCCCGCATACATCGCTCAGCAGAATTTATGTGAAATCAGGCAGTGCTACACAGATAAGTTATTATGAAAAGTGGGCAAGCCTTGTATACTGTGATTATACGCCTATGTAAAATTTTCCAGTAAACGATTATATTCTTTGATTAGAAAATCTTTTCCTGGAGTTATTTCTATAAAATCCCACGGTAATTTCTGGTCAAAAGAGTAGTTTTTAATAGCAAAAAAGTCTGTATCAATATTTAGTTTTTTTGCAGCAGATTTAAATGCACCAAGTTTGCCGCCCATTTTGTAGACTTCAAGAACGAAATCATTTAAAGTTTCATCACCGCGGGACAAAACAGCCTGCCAGTAATCCCATTTAATACTCGAAATATTAGATGATATCCCTATTTTGTGTAGCTCTTTTTTTAGGAAATTTGCTTTATCTTCAAGTATTTTTGTATTCTCTCTCCCTACCCATTGAAACGGAGTGTTAGGCTTAGGAACAAAGCTTGAAACCCCAAAAGAAATATCAAAACCTTTATTTTCTTTTTTTACTTTTTTACCAAGTTCAATCATAGCATTTAAATCTTCTTGTGTCTCTGTTGGCAAACCGAGCATTCCATAAAATTTAAAGCCTTTTAATCCGTTTTCTTTTGCGATTTTTACGGCATTAAAAATTTGTTCTTCACTCAAATTTTTATTAATAACTTTGCGAAGTCTTTCGCTCCCTGCTTCTATTGCAAGTGTTACATTTTTCTGCCCTGTAGCAGCAAGTGTTTTGACGACATCAGGAGTAATAGCGTCAACCCTCAGTGATGAAACACTCATTTCAATTTTTTGTCCTGATTTAATTTTGTTGTAAATATAGGCGCATATATCATGAAAATGCGGATGTGCACTTATTTGCGCTCCCAGCAAAGCTATTTTATCAGTATAAGACAATCCAAAATCAATAGTTTTAATTAAGTCATCGTAAGAAACAAACCTCAGCGGAAGATTCAAATATGAAGCAATACAAAAGCCGCAGCGATTTGCACATCCTCTTGACATTTCAAGAATAAATGTATTTTTAAAAAATGCATCTTCACTTAAAATAGGGGTGTAAATACATTCTGAAAGCTTTTTGGTCAATTTTTTTACTTTATTTGAGTATTTAGGAACGTAAATCCCTTCAACCTCGGACAACGCTTGTAACGCTTCCTCTTTATCCGGGTATTTCCTGCAAATATCAACAGCAGTAAGATTTACATCTTCTCCGTCTCCGATTATAAAAAAATCAAAAAATTCTTTATATGGTTCCGGATTTGCCGTAACTACAGGTCCGCCGGCGAATATAAGAGGCTCTTTTGTTCTGTCTTTTGACTTTAGAGGGATATTGTATTTTTCGAGCATTGAAAAAATTGTTAAAAAATCCATGTCAAATGAAAAAGAAAATCCGAATAAGTTTACATCTTTTATACTGAAAGCTGTTTTCTCTGTGTCAGAGCAAATTCTCTCAATGTTTACGCCTTCAAGCATATCCAGTGTCTTAAACATCCATAGATACCCGAGTGATGACATTGAAAAGGAATAAACTCCCGGAAAAGCCATCCATATTGTAAAATCATCATTTTTATTTTGTTTTCTTTCGTATAAAAAGATTTCTTTACTGCTCATCAGAATCTTTTGCCTTTAAATTCATAGGGATTATGTAGATTTCATCTATAAGCACACACACTGTTGCAGCAATTGCAGGAGACAGTATTACTCCCCAGAAGCCTAAAAATTGTTCTGCTAAAAATAAAGCAAGAAATATCATCAACGGATGCAATTCCATTAATTTGCCAAATAAAACAGGTCTGACTACATAATTCGAAATTTGCTGAACAAGCAGAAATCCCGCTACAATCAAAATGATTTTTATTATTCCTGCAGGGTAAGCAACAAGTATTATAATCCCGAGCGCAATTGTAGGCCCGAGAATAGGTATAATATCAAGTATACCGGATATAAGCCCTAAAAGCGTTGAATATTCAACACCGAGTATAACGAGAACAACGGCCATCATTATTCCGACAGCAGCCATAGACAAAATTTGTGCTCTGACATATCCGCCGACTTTATTGCTTATATTGCTTAAAATTTCATTCGCTTTATCTTTTAAATCAGGCGGGAAAAATTCTAGAAATTTCTTTTTCAAGTAAGCCTTGTCTGCAAGGATGTAATAAACAATCATAGTTAAAGCAACAGATACCATTACAAGCTGAAATATTGCAACTGTGAAACTCCAGGATTGATTAACAAGTCCTTGAGCAAAAGATGATGAACTACCTAAAATACTTCCCGGATCGAACATTTCAGGAATTTTATGCCCCATAAATTCTGTATTTAAGAGAAAATTTGTAACATCTGTTATTTTTTCAGGTAAAGTTATCAAAAAAGTTTTTATTTCCTTATAAGCAACAAAAAATATAGGAATAAAAAGTGCAATTATAGCAAGAATACTTCCCATTAAAACAACTGATGAGGCAGTTGTTCTGTTCATTTTTTTCATTAATCTTGTAACATAAGGGTTAAGTGCACAGGCTATAACATAAGCTCCGAAAAACAACATTAAAACCCCTATAATTTTTGGTAGTATTAACAAAAGAATTACTACCAGAGCTGCAAAAATTATATTCTTTCCTGTAAAAAAACGTTTATAAAGCATTATTACTCCTTTTTAAAAAATTTTATCAAAAATTAAATAATCTTGCAATTAATAATAAGTTTACAATTGTAAATTTTTTGTAAAGAAATGTAAAAAAATACCCTATATAGGCAATTATCATTAATAGATATACTTTATATATTTACGAGGACTAAACACAAAGGATAAAGACATGGGTTTCCTATCAGGCGCATATGGCAAATTAATGGCCGGTCGACTTATGCGACAGCTACAATGGCAGCTGACAAGCGTAACGAACCGTTATAACCGTGTTACCAAACAGATTGGTGACATGGAAGAAAGCCTGCAGCGTCAGGAACGCTCATATAATATGTACAATATGAATGTGTTTAACCAGATGCGAATGGGCATGATGTCAGGTGTAGATCAGTCTAATTCTACATCTTACAACAATTTCTTAATGGGAACACAACAATTACAGTATCAGATGATGCAGCAGCAATCAATGATGGCTGAGCAGTTTGATATAATGAGAGATGCTCAGCTTGAACCGTTGAAAGCAATTCAGGAACAGCTTGAAACTCAAAAAGACAATCTTGAATCCAGACTTGAAGTAGCAAAAGGTCAATACGAAGCCAAGAAGAAAGAAGAACAGGACGGCGCAAAAAATATTGTTCCGGATTACACAGGCGGACAGGGTTAATAAATGCAGAGGCTCTCCTTATAAGAGAGCCTTTTTTAATGCTTAATTTTCGTTATTTATAATGCTTGCACCTTCTTTAGCTACAGGTAACGTCAGCATATTAACTTTTACGTTCATTTCTTCCCAGGTGTTTTTTACAATTGCCTTTATTTTATCAAGATTATTTTTTTGTGATATTACAACAATTGAAGGCCCAGCTCCGCTAAGAACACAACCGAGAACATTTTCTTCATGTTTTAAATTCTCAATAATTTTATCTAATCCGGGGACAAGTTTCATTCTGTAGGGCTGATGCAATCGATCCTGAAGAGCAAGTTTCATTAATTCCGCATCTTTTGTATTTACTGCTTGAACAAACATTCCCAGACGTTTAGCGTTGAATATGGCATCTTGCAGCGGAACTGATTCCGGCAATACAGAACGGGAAATTTCTGTCGATAATTCATAATCAGGTATACAAACAGTTATGTTCCACTCCTCAGGCCAATCAAGTTTTGTATAAACAATTCTACCGTCATCTTCCTGAGAAGTTAGTACAAGCCCGCCGACAATTGCCGGTGTAACATTATCAGGATGACCTTCCACTTCGGATGCAATAGACAATAAAGCTACTTCATCTGCAGGGCGGCCTAAAAGTTCATTTGCAGCAAGCAACCCGCCGACTATAACAGCAGCACTGCTCCCTAAGCCTCTTGCTATCGGAATTTGCCCCTGTACCGTGATTTTTAATTCACTCGGAGTTTGTCCTATCGAATTATACAAAAGCTCAACAGCCTTATAAATAATGCTGTTTTCATCCATTGGGATATGTTCAAGCATTAATTCGTCAGCAGTTGCATCGTCATTGATTACGTTTATTTCTATACCTGTACCGGGCAAAACAGTTTCTTCTATTGTTATAGTATTATAAATAGGCAAAGCCATACCCAGACAATCAAATCCAGGTCCTAAATTAGCTGTTGTCGCCGGCACTTTTACACTTATTTTCATATTTTCCTCATTTTGTTAATTATATTATAGCAAAAATAAGAAAAAAAGCTATTAATGAAGATATTTAAAGAATTTGAACTATTTGTTAAGTAAATTATAATAGCAATATGTACGAATTATACCCTTATTTTACAAATGACGGTTCCGTAGGACTTTTTTCACCGGAAGCGGATGATATATATCATTCTACATACGGTGCGCTCACAGAAGCTTATGAAAAATTTATTATTCCGGCAGAATTCGAAAAATTTTTTCAAAAAAATAATAAAATAAAAATTTTAGATATTTGTTTTGGAATCGGATATAACACAAAAAGTTTCATAAATAATTTTTTAGAATTTATATATAACGGAACGATAGATACTTATAATATTAAATGTAACTCCGAGATAGATACTGATAATAAAAAATACAGTATTTATATACACGCTATTGATACAGATAAAATTTTATCCGGTTTGTCACCATTTTTTGCAACTAATAAAAATAACTTGAAAAATGATAAAATTATTTTTTCTCAAGGTAAAATTAAAAAGATGCTATCCGGGAAAACTAAAGTATTCTATAAATTAAAGAAAGAAACTAATATAATATTATTAAATCTGATTAAAAATAGTATTGATGCCGAAACAGAAAAAATACTATTTTCTAAGAAATATTCACAATTTTTTGACAGGTCTATAATCGATTTGTATACATTTTATAAATCACAAGATGGCAATTATACCCTCTTAAAATGTTTATCGACCTTCTTACATAATATATATTATAAGTATATTTCTTCTAGTTATAAAAACGCATTAAAAGCCTTTAAAATGGCTGATTTTAATTTTGACCTTGAAATTAACGATGCAAGATTAGCAATCATTAATGACGAGAAAAAGTACAATTATATATTTCTGGATGCTTTTACACCGTCAAAATGTCCTTGTCTATGGACAATAGATTTCTTTAAGCAACTTTATCATCATCTCGATGATAATGGTATGATTTTAACCTATTCAAATTCGGCAGTCGTTAGAAATGCTTTTCTTAATTCAGGATTTCACGTAGGTAAGATCTTTTCTGAAAGTTTAAATAAATTTACAGGCACTGTTGCTGTTAAAAATAAATCACTTATAAAAAATGAGCTTTCAGAATACGATTTAGGGCTTATGAAAACTAAGGCAGGTATATTTTATCGTGATGAAAATTTAAACGACCTTAATGAGGCGATTATAGAGAGACATCAAAAAGAAGTTGAAAATTCAAATCTTATTTCAAGTTCAAAATTTATTAAAGAGTATAAATTGTCAACAAAATAATTATCAGCATATACCGTAGAGATATATCAAGTACAAAGAGCATCCATACAAAATTTAATAAATTTTAATTATTTTGCAATATCGTAATTAAATCATATAATTATAAATTATGAATAAGTATGATGTAGTTGTTGTAGGAGGCGGAACTGCAGGTTGTGCTGCCGCGTATACTGCCGGAATGGCAGGTTTAAAAACTTTAATTATAGAAAAAAATATTCATCTGGGAGGTACAATAACTTCAGGCCTCGTTATTCCTGTTATGAAGTCAGGGAACAACCAGATTAATACGGAATTTAGAAATGCATTAATCGAAGAATGCCGAAAATTAGGCGGGCAGACAACTTTTCAGGATAATCCGGCCTGGTTTAATCCTGAGATTACTAAAATTGCACTTGATAATCTAATGAAAAGAGCACACGTTGAAATATTTTTTGATACAAACATACTTGGTATCAAAATAGAAAATAACATGATAAAGCGTATCAAAATTACTAAGGAAATATTATCGGCATATAACGACGAGATAGAAATGGAAACAAAAAAGTTATCGGTATCTGTCGGAGCGAGATACGTTATTGATGCAACAGGAAATTGTGTTGTCGGAAAAATTTGTAATTGCAATTTTTTGGAAAAAGACCATGAGTTTCAGCCTGTTACTTTAAGATTCATGATGGCAGGTATTAATTTAAGAAAATTTTCCGAATGGCTTAAGGTCTATGATAAAGACAGAAATGTCACGGTTATACAAGAGATAGACGGCTACATACATCTTTCTACGGCTTACACATGGGATAAAGATAAAAAGTGGGCGCTTGAGCCGATATTTAAGGATGCAGTCAAGCAAGGTGTGCTAAAAAGGTATGATACCAACTATTTTCAAATATTTACTGTCCCCGGAATGCCTGATACCGTTGCATTCAACTGTCCGAGAATTATTGATTACAACAATTCTCTTGAGGTTAAGAGTATTTCTAAGGCTTTACTGTTAGCAAGACAGAACATTTACAGATATCTTCAGTTTTGCCGAAAATATTTTCCCGGCTTTGAAAATGCTTATATATCAAATATGGCTGATATGCTTGGAGTACGTGTATCCAGAAGAATTAAAGGAAAATATGTATATACAATTGATGATTTAAGATCCGGTAAAAAGTTTTCTCACCCTGTTGTCATATCTGATTATCCTGTTGATGTGCATTCAAACAAAAAAGCCGAAAGCAGATTAGAAAAGGTTAAAGATTATCAGCTGCCAATTGAAAGTTTGATGTCGGCTGATATTGATAACCTGTTTGTTGCAGGGAGATGTTTATCGGCTGATTTCCTTTCACAGGGTGCTTTACGTGTTCAAGGAAGCTGCTTTTCAATGGGGGAAGGTGTTGCTAAATACATAGCTAGTCTTTTGGCTTAACTTTTCCTGCAAGAATTTGTGCTGCATTTAAAAGCGGATCAATTGTTGGTGAATAAGGCGGAGCATATGTTAAATCATTTTTATAAAATTCTGTAACAGACATTTTAGCCAGTAATGCTGCAGTCAAAGCATTAATTCTTTTATCTGCATCCCCTGCACCAACAGCCTGCGCACCTAATATTTGACCGGTTTCATAGTCAGCAGTTAATTTAAGAGTAATATTATTTACATCAGGCATATAACCTACTTTATCGTTTTTTGTAACAGTTACTGAAACAGGTTTATAGCCAAGCATTATTGCTTTTTTTTCGGTTAATCCTGTCATTGACATAGTTAAATTAAGACATCTTGTAACTGCCGAACCAAGAACACCGCTAAACTTGTCATCACCGCCGCATGCATTAATTGCAGCTGTTCTTCCCTGTTTATTAGCATTGGAACCAAGAGGCATCCATATTTTAGTGTTACTTACAATAAGATTTGATTCTGCACAATCTCCGCACGCATAAATATCCTTTATACTTGTTTCCATACGTTCATTAACACTTATAGCACCTGTAATTCCAAGTTCTATACCTGCTTCCTGGGCTATTTCAACATTCGGGGCAACACCTGCGCACAAAACAACCATATCAGTTTGAAACTCTCGGCCGGAACCTGTTCTTACAGCATTTACTCCGGTTGTATCGCCAGAAAATTCTGTAACAAGTTCAGAAGTGTAAAGTTCAAATCTTCCGTTGCTAATTGATTTTAACTGCTCCTCTATAAGCTTTGACATATCTTCATCAAAAAAATTCATAATTTGCGGTGAATACTCGCATACAGTAACATGCAAATTCTGACGGACAAAAGCTTCTAAAAGTTCCATGCCAATATAGCCGGCTCCGACAATTGTTGCATGTTTTGACTTAAGAGCTTTTTCTTTTATTGCGATGCCGTCTTCTATTTTCCTTAAGGTGAAAACATCCGGCAGATATACATTTTTAATTCTGGGAATAATAGGTCTTGCGCCGGTCGCTATTATTAATTTGTCGTATTCAGCAAGGAACGCCTTCTGGGTATCTAAATTTTGAATTAATACCTGTTTTGATTCCGGAACAATTTTCACTGCTCTATGTTTTAGGTGAATATGTATATTTTTTTCTTCAAATTCTTCTGGAGAACGAACCAGAAGTAGTCTGTAATCCTCAAAATTGCCTTCAATATAATAAGGAAGACCGCAGGCTGAATACGAAATATGCGTATCATCGGTATATAAATTTATTTCAGCATCAGGCAGTTCTCTGCGAGATTTTGCAGCCGCCTTTGCCCCTGCTGCAACACCGCCTATAATTAAAATTTTCATAGCTTATCTAATTTATCAGATAAACTTAAATAAAACAATTATCACCTTTACTAATTTAATCCGGAGGTATTTAAAATAACATCTTTCATAAAGGCACAATACGCATCAACATCATTTTCAAATTGTTCTATATTTTCAACAAGATTAATTATTTCTATTACTATTTTTTCGTTTTTTAAATCTTCATACATAATATACACTCCCTATTACATATACTGTATTCGGAATAATTTGAGGAAAACTTTAATAAAATCTAAAGCATTGTTACAAAAATTTATCTTTTAGCAAAAAAAAATTTTATGATTTTTATATAAAATTATTAAAAGGAGGCAAATTATGGAAATTTCTAAAAAATGTAATCACCCCGCATTTACTGCAAAATTTATTCCCAATAAAGCTTTTAAAGAAGTTGTAGATTATGCACAAAAAACAAAGCAACTCAGAGCTCTTGACAGTGCTTTGAACAATCTTAAAAAAGCTAATGAAGGAGATATTTTGATTATGCACGGGTCAAATGGCAACCGTGTTTTTTCTAACTTTACAATGGGCAAAAGGTCTATTTACAACCAAACGGCAAATACTCCTGCGGAAGCTTCTTTAAACGGAATAATTGATCTCGGCACACTCGGCTCTAAATTCAGAAAACTAGTCGGCGGTAATGTTAAAGAAAATATAACAGCAAATGATATTATGAAAAACTATACAACAGACATAACTGTTTAATTTTCATTATAAACAATTTTTTTGCGCAATGACCACTGAATAACTGTCAATAAAAGAATAATTACGAACAAAACGTAGGCAATAGCAGATGCTTTGCCTACGTTAAAGTATTCAAACGCATTTTTATAAATTGCATAAACCAGAACATTTGTACTATCCAGCGGACCTCCCTCTGTCATTAAATAGATCAAATCAAAAATTTGAAAAGAGCTTATAGCTGTAATTATAACCACAAAAAATATACTTGGAGACAACAGCGGTACCGTAACATTAACAAATGTCTGTACAGGGCTGGCACCGTCAATTTTTGCGGCTTCAAACATGCTTTGAGAAATTGAGCTTAAAGAACTTAAAAATATTATCATATTGTATCCTATAAGTTTCCAAACTGAAACAATAATCAATGCAGGCATAGCAAAATGTGTATTATATAGCCAGTTAATATGAAGATGTAAAACGTGATTTAAAATTCCGATGTTTGGATCAAAAATCCATTCCCACACAATTCCTATAACAATCATTGGAGTTATAAACGGAAGGAAATAAGCAGTTTTATAAAATTCACTTCCTCTTATTTTGGAGTTTAATATGCAAGCTAACACTAAAGGAATTATTACACCTAAAATTGAAGTCGAAAGCGCAAATACAATAGTGTTAACAAGTATTTTATAAAACAAAGGTTCTGCAAATAGATTTCTATAATTTTCAAAACCTACAAATTGTATAGGATTTAGCAAATCCCACTTCGTAAAACTTAGCCCGAAAGAACATATTACCGGAATAATTATAAATATAAAAGTTCCGATTAATGCAGGGAATATAAATATCCAGCCGGCGAATTTTTCGCTGTTAGAGAAATCATTAAAGATTTTTTTCATGCTATAATTATACAATAATTAATTTAAATAAGGGGAGACTTAATATGAAAAAATATGAACACGCCTTCGGAAAAAATGATATAAGAGGTATTTACGGGGAAGATATAACAGAAGAACTTTTTTATAATACAGGCAGAGGCTTTGTGGAATGGTTAAAAAAACAATCAGGCAAAAATGAAGCTGATATGTGGATTACAATTACCCGTGATGCAAGACTGCATTCACCAGTTCTTGAAAAAGCTTTGACTGACGGAATTTCATCAACCGGTGCGAACGTTATTCAACTGGGACTTGCCCCGACTCCAATAGGATATTATTCTGAAGTCGCAGGAATTCCCGGATATAACATTATTGCAGCTGCAATTATTACGGCAAGCCACAACCCAAAAGAATATAACGGACTTAAAATGACATATAATAAAAGGACTTTAACTGAAAAACAAATTGCAGAAGTTAAAGAAATTACATTTAAGCAGTGGACAAACAAGCCAGCCCAATTTTCTGACAGTTCAACAGTAAAGCAATACAATATAATCCCCGATTATATAAAAGATATGGTAAACCGTTTCGGAAATATAGGAGAAGGCGTAAAAGTTGTTGTAGACAGTGCAAATGCAACCGGCGGTGTTGTCGGACCTGAACTTTACAGAAAACTTGGTTGTGACGTTATTGAATTATTCTCAGAACCTGACGGAAATTTCCCAAACCATCACCCGAACCCGAGTGTTGAAAAAACTCTCGATACTTTAAAAGAAGTTGTTATTGAGAACAAGGCTGATATCGGAATTGCCTATGACGGAGACAGCGACAGAATAGGTATCATAGATGAGGACGGAAAATTTTTAACAGGTGATAAGCTGCTGTTAATTTATGCTATGGATTTAATAGAGGACTGCAAAAAAACAGGCACCTGTCCTACTGTTGTCAGCGAAGTTAAGTGCTCTCAGGTCTTATACGATCAAATAAATAAACTCGGCGGTAATGCTGTAATGTGTAAAACAGGTCATGGCTATATTAAAGACAAAATGAAAGAAACCAATGCGCTTCTTGCAGGAGAAATGAGCGGACACACCTTTTTTAAAGACCGTTACTACGGATTTGACGATGCAATTTACGCAGGCTGCAGAATTATTGAAATTATTTCAAAACATAAAAAGGTTAATCCGAATTTTAAAATTTCAGATATGCTAAAACCTTTTGATGAAGTTTGTTCATCTCCGGAAGTACGCTTCCCATGTCCGAATGAAAAGAAAAAGGAAGTCCTTGAAAAGTTCAAACAGTGTGTAGAAGCAAATAAAAATATGTTTGGTTCGGATATTAAGGAAATAATTACACTAGATGGCATGAGAATTGTTTTTGACGGCGGCTTTGCCCTGATAAGACAAAGTAATACAGAACCGGTATTTACTCTAAGGTTTGAAGCTAAAAACAGAGAAGAGTGCGACAGATTTAAATCATGTATGATTAATACACTTGAAAATATTTTGAAGTAACTTATGAAAATAGATAGTGGTACATATCAAAATAAATTTAATCAGACGTTTACATCAATAAGAGTTGTGAAAGCAACTCCGGAGCAGGTCGCTTATTTTACCAAAAATTTCAAAGATTTTTGTAATAATAATATTGTATATCGGGCAGATTCGTATGAACAAACAAATTTCTGGAGGCAGCTAAAAAAAATTGCAGTCATAGAAAAAACGTCTCAAAGATGGGTTATTAATAATGCAATACAGCATAAATTGATTGATTATGACACTATAGGCAATCTTCCGCTTCATGTATTTACCGGTATAGACAAAGTAAAACTTGCTTTCTATAATCTAAAAAATTTTGTTCCAAACTTAATACGTATATGGAAACTTGCGGCAAACGCCGAGACTGAAAATTTTCCGTCTCATCTAAAAAATGCAAAAGTTTACAAAGAATTAGCAGATATTGATGTGCCAAAATTTAATAAATTTCTTAAAAAGAATAACGCAAAATGTGTAACTTTTGATGAATTTATAAATGAAGTTAAAGCAGGAAGTTTAAATTATTAAAACTTTTTAAATAAGAATAATAAAAAGTATAAAGGGCTTGCAAAATATATTTTTTTTTGTAATAATAACTCTTGTCAGAAAAGTTACTCACGAATATTTTACCATAGGCTTTAATTAGCTTTATTTTGGTATATTCGAAACAGGGCACATAGATACACTTTGATAAACAAAACATAATTCTATCGTGTGCAAATAAAATAATTACATTTAAAACGAAAGGTAAAAATCAATGGATTTAGAAAACAAAGAAGAAATGAACGTCGAAGCAGCTGCTGAAAATGTAGTTGAAGAAACTGAAAATACTGCTGCTGAAGAAACAGTTGAAACAGAAGTTAAAGCAGAAGAATTGCCGGCAGAAGAAGAAAGACCTTCAAAAAGAAGATCCAGAGGCGGCAAAAAACAAAAAATAGATGCATCAGAAGAAAAACCGCAGTCTGAATGGATTGAACGTGTTGTTCAGATAAGCCGTGTTACTAAAGTTGTTAAAGGCGGTAAAAAATTGAGCTTCCGTGCAATTGTAATCGTCGGAAACAAAAAAGGTCAGGTAGGTGTTGGCTGTGCTAAGGCTGCCGAAGTTATTATTGCTATTCAAAAAGCTATTGCAGACGGCAGAAAAAATCTTATCACTGTTCCTATCTTTAAAACAACTATTCCGCACCCGATTACAGGACGTTCAGGTGCAGGCGCCGTAATGTTGAAACCGGCTTCACAAGGTACCGGTATTATTGCAGGCGGCGCTGTTCGTTTGGTTCTTGAACTTGCTGGTATTGAAAATATTCTTTCAAAATCTTTAGGTTCAAAATCTCCGCTTAATGCTGCAAACGCAACTTTGGAAGCTCTAAAAGCATTAACTCCATTCTCTGAAGTTGCTGCTAAGCGCGGTTTAACAATGGCAGAATTGCTAAACTAAATAATACAATGACAGGTGGAGCTATTTAACGTAATGAACTTATTCACTTATTCACCTATTAACCTATTCACATATTAACTGTAATAAAATAAAATATAAAAAAGGAAATAATAAAAATGGCAAAAACAGAATTAAAACAAATTAAAATCAAACTTACAGGCAGCCTTATCGGCGCTTCAGAAAAACAGCGCAGAGTTGTTGCCGGTCTTGGTTTGAAAAAACAAAATCAGGTTGTAGAACACTACAACAGTGCAACTATTTTAGGCATGGTTAACAAAGTGCCTCATTTAGTTCAAATAGTAGAATAAGAAGCTCGGAGATCAAAACTGTTTATTAAATTTGATCTCTGTTCTTCCGGTATTGCGTAAGCGAAAGCGAGTAAGAAAGGAAATTAAAAATGACAATTACATTAGAAGATTTAAAACCCGCAGAAGGTTCAACACATAAAATTAAAAGAGTAGGCAGAGGCCGTTCATCAGGCAGAGGTAAAACATCTTGCCGCGGACATAACGGTGAAGGTCAGCGTTCCGGAAGCTCTGCTAAAAGAGGATTTGAAGGCGGTCAGATGCCAGGTTACAGACAAATGCCAAAATTAAAAGGGTTTAAACTTATCAATCAGCTTCAATATGCTGAAATTAATGTAGGCAGAATTGCTCAGTACGGCTTGAAAGAAGTTTCTCTTGAAATTTTAAAAGAAGCTGGAAGAGTTCACCCTTCATGTGTAGGTTTAAGAGTTTTAGGTAACGGTGAATTAAAAGGTGCTGTTACTGTTAAAGCTTGTTATGTAACACCATCAGCAAAAGAAAAAATTGAAAAAGCAGGCGGAAAGGTTGAGTTAGTATAATGGCACCACAAATGAAAATGCCGACAACTGATGATTTACTGTCAATGTGGAATGCATCGGGGCTAAAACAAAAAATATTGTTTACTTTCCTGATGATTGCAGCATTCAGATTCGGGGTTCAAATGCCTTTGTTCGGTATAAACAACCAGATTTTCCAGAACATTGCTCAAGGGAATAATATTATAGGATTTTTGGATTTGTTCTCCGGCGGTGCTCTCGGTAAAGTTTCAATATTTGCTTTAGGTATCGGACCTTACATTACATCATCAATTATTATTCAGCTTGTTTCTGTAGTAATACCGTCACTGGAAAAATTACAGAAAGAAGAAGGCGAAGCAGGCAGAAGGAAATTATCTCAATACACCCGTGTATTTACGGTTGTGTTAGCAGTATTTCAATCCTTGATATTTATGCTGTATTTGCACCACCTGCCTGGTGCTGTGCTGCCGAATGTTAACCCTGTAATGTTCTTTATAAGCTCTATTGTAGTGTTAACTGCAGGTTCGGTTCTTGTTATGTGGATATCTGAGCTTATTACTGAAAAGGGTATTGGTAACGGCGGTTCTTTAATCATCTTTATCGGTATCTTATCAGGTATTCCGATTTACGCGTCGAGAACTGCACAGATTGTTGCTAACAACTCCATGATGCAGCTTGGGTTGGCAACTTTGCTTTTAATTTTCTTTGCGGCAATGATTTTCATTGTTATAATGCAGGAAGCCGTAAGAAAAGTTATAATTGTTAATCCGAGAAGACAGGTTGGGAACAAAGTTTACGGCGGGATGAATTCCTTTATTCCGTTTAAACTCAATCCCGGCGGTGTTATGCCTATTATATTTGCTATTGCAATTTTGCTTTTCCCGTCAACGATTTTAAGTCTTGTCGGGCAGGCAAATTTCAAAAGCGAGGCTGTCAAAAATGTTGTTATACAATTAAACCAGTTTTTAAGTCCTGACGGTATAACATATTATGTCTTATATTTCTTGCTGATTGTGGCATTAACATTCTTCTATGCTTCAATTATGCCGAATATGCAGCCCAAAGATATTGCGGATAACTTAAAGAAATACGGTTCATCAATTCCGGGAATTAAACCGGGCAGACCGACAGCAGAAGCTCTTGACAGAATTTTGACAAAAACAACATTCATCGGAGCTATGGGACTTGGTATTATAGCTCTTGTTCCGTCACTTGCAAGTTATGTAACTAACATCAAAACATTGCAGGGTATCGGGGCAACGTCATTAATAATCATGGTCGGTGTAGCGCTTGATTTAATAAATCAGGTCAGAACACATCTGCTTGCAAGGAATTACGAATCATTCCTTAAAGAGTAACAATTAAATTAACTAAATAAAAATAGCCTCTAATCCTTAGGGGCTATTTTTTTATGCAAATAATTAATATTTAGTTGAATGATAATCAACGCAAATATTTGTATTATATAAATGTAAATCCTCAACTCTTCTGATTGCTCAGTATTTCAGCCCTGACACATATGATCAGGGCTTTTCTTTCTTAACATATCGACAAATTATAAAAAATAGTGTAGAATAAATCATAAGAAAGAGGTTATTATGAGAGAATTAGTTGAAAAAGATAGAAAAATAACAGTAGTTCCTGCTGATATCAAATGTGCTAACAAAGGAAAAATCGTTGACGTTGAGCCGAGATACTTTACAATAGAGCTTGAGTACGAACCAAAAGGAATCATGCGACACAACTACTGCGAATTTTATACGCAGACTACACATGGCACATTATATTTTGATTCCTATGCTGAAACTATAGAAGGAAACATAATTAAAGTAGCAAATCCTGCAAAACACAGATTTTTACAGAGACGTCAGTACAGGCGTATTAAATATGTTTATGATTTAAATTTGAATGGAGAAGGTGTTTCACATAAGATTACAACTCTTGATATCTCAGCTGGCGGTATGAAATTTCGTACACAAGAAAACATTAATATAGAAGGCAAATACAAAATTATGCTTCCGCTTTCGGAAGAACAATCAGTTGAATGTTTGTTTGTACCCATAAGGATTGAAAAGAATGAAAACGGCGGATATACGCTATCAGGGCGTTTTGAATATAATGACGGTAAAGACAGAATGACTTTAATTCAATTCTGTACAAAAAGAAGTATTGAAATCCGCAACAAATGAGCGTAGCCGCTCAACCCACCATACAAGTTTTGTATAAATTTGTACGATCTAAGCTAAAGAAGGAGCGTAGCCGCTCTAATAAATGTCATTCCGAACTTGTTTCGGAATCTCTTACAAATATTATTTTCCTCCCTCGGGGGAGGGTTAAGGAGAGGGTAAAAAGGTATTAATGAGCCTTGTAAAATTATTAAGAAGAAAAAATAGAAAACTTTTGTTTACGACACCGTCGCATTCTCAAAAGTTTTCTATTTTTCATAAATTCAGACAGTTTTATAAATATGATATTTCAGAAACTGACGCTTATGATCCGCAAACAGCTTTGAAGAAAGCTCAGAAATACGCCGCAAAAATTTACGGGACAAAATATACCTGCTTTCTAACAAACGGTTCAACAAGCGGTATTATCGCTACTGTTTTAGCGTGTACGCAAAAAGGAGATAAAGTTCTTATATGGGATCAGGCTCATCCGTCACATCTTAATGCTGTTAAACTCGCCGGATGCGAACCTGTTTTTTATAAGCTTCCTTTAATAAGTGAGTGGGGAATTCCTGATAAAACAACTCCTGCTCTGATTGATATAAAAGGTGTAAAAGCAGTTATTGTCACATCTCCGACTTACGAAGGCATTGTGTCAGATATAAAAGCATTAAAAAACATTTGCGAGAAAAATGGTTCTTATTTAATAGTTGACGAGGCGCATGGAGCTCTTTACCCGTTTTCTGAGAAACTTCCTGAAAGCGCCGTCAAAATTGCTGATTTTACTATACAATCTCTTCATAAAACAGCCGGCGGGCTAAACCCGACTGCTTTGCTTCATGTTAATTGTAATATGAACGCTGATAAAGCTCTTTCCATGATTAATACAACTTCACCTTCATATCCGCTTCTTGCAAGTATAGAAGCCAATATTAATTTTTTGAATTCAAAAAAAGGACGGGGAAAAATTGATGTATTAATCGAAAACATAAAAAGGTTAAAAAATTCTGTATCAAATATTGATTTTGGCGGGGATGATATAACAAAAATTCTCATAAAAAAAGAAGGCATTACAGGTTATGAGCTTTCAGAAAAGCTCTATAATGATTTTAATATTGAAGATGAAAAAACAAATGATGTTTCAACTATGCTTCTTTGCGGCATAGGAACGGATGAAAAAAAATTATTAAGGCTGTTTAGGGCTATGCAAAAAATTTAAACCTCCGGCGCTTCCTAATTAGAGAAATAACATGTCATCCTGAACTTGTTTCAGGATCTTAACTTAATAGAATTTTTATGGGCAATAGATGTGTATAAAAATGCAATTGCGGATCAGCTTAGCTTTCCGCAATGACAGGATTGTCTAACATTGATAACCCTCTCTTTTTCAAGGAGAGGGAGATGTAGTCAATTATTACGTTTTGTTACAAAATTATCTTTTATAATTAAAGTTTTTATATAAAACAGCCGTTAGACAATAGTGAACGTTACTAAGGAAATCGAAAGGAATAATCGTCAACTATGGGAATGGCGGCAGGACAGGCTAGATTATTATCAATCACATCTCGTATGTCTGATAACGAGCTTAGAGCTCAGATTATCAACAATAACAAGATGCGTCTTGCAACAGAAAGCTCGCAGGTAAGCGAAGCTTATGTTAACGCTTTAAATCAGGCTCAAATGATGTTTACTAACTATGATGCAGATAACAACACAAGCTACCAGCAATTGACATTTAATTCATTAACTTCTTATAACCCTTATAACAACCAGTACGGGCTTGTAAACGCTTCAGGACAAATACTTGTATCAGAACGTGACGCTACAAACTTTATTAATGCAGACGGCGATATGGAAAAATTCCTGGCAAGCTATGGTCTGGAACAGACAACAACTTACTTTGATGAACTTCATAAAAACTATTCTAATATAACATACACTGATGAAAACGGGAAAGAAATATGGAAACCCGGTCAAAATGGTATTGAGGATGAAATTCCTGTTATGTATACTGATGCAATAGACGGGACTATTGGATATACAGGTTCCGGCTACTCAGCAGCAGATCTTGAAATAATGTTTAACGGCGGTGTAGATTCTAATGATATCAGTCACAGCGGTTATGATACAGCCTTGTATTCTGCAGTGTACAACAACTATACATCTTATGCGGGAAAATTTGACGCTGCATATACAGATTTTGCAGGCACTATTTCTAAAAACATGACTAACGTGCTTGAGAGTTTGACTGATGGTACTAACAATAATAAATTAAATGACATTTCTACAAAATTAGGTAAAATAGAATTAAATGAGGATGGCACTACTAAAAACGAAGAAGATCAAAAGACACTTACAAATTTACTATCAGATCTAGAATCTATAATCTTAAAAGCTGGTGACTATGCATCAGACACTGCAGGAAGTTATTTTAATGATCTTGCGGAAGAAGCAAATAATTTAGGCCAAGGATTTAGTACTAATCCGGTAGACAGCTCAGAAATTAGCTGGGATGCTGCAAGTAATACTCTTTCTATTTCTGATGAACTTAAACTAGTAAAGAATGGCAGCAGCTATGATGTAGTAATGGTTGTTTTTGAAGATGATGATGACGATGTAGGTACAGAACATAATCTTGGTTCAATCTCTTCCGGCACTACTAAATTTTATATAGGCAAGGATACAAGCGGCAACCCGACACTTTTAAGCGGAGAGCCTACTGTATATGAACAGTGTTATGAGTTTCCAAACGGGATAGCTGATTTGTGCACCGATCCGGTTCCAACTGATGCTGTTGTAAATACTACATCAAAACTAACAGCAGAAGAACAAATAAACGCTGCTAAAGATATAATTAGTGAACTCAACACTTCTATTTTTACATATTGGGATACAAATAAAGAAGAATTTATAAAAGTCGATGACGGTAAGGGTAACAAAGTTGAATCTGAAGCACACCTTGCATACCGACAGGCAGCTGCTGAATTCCTTGTAAAACTCTATAATGAAGGTAAAGCTGCCGATCAACCAAAACTTGAAATTGGCGAAATGACAGTTAAAGATAGCGACGTTATGTCTATTCTTGTAAAAGATGAAAATGGAACAGAATATTATATTGAATTAGACAAAATAACTGCCATGGCAAGCGATTCCGCGAGTTTAATGAAATACATAGATACTGGTATCCCTACAAAATCAGGAAATCTGGCATTAGACAAAAAAGCAATGCAGGACTTAATTGATGTTATTGTTCTTAATAATGTAATGAATACATACGGCGAACCAAAGATTAGCTGGATTGACACAAGCAGTCCAACAGATTCTTACAACGAAAACGGTGAAGCTAAATACAACTGGTATTCAAACCTGTTTACACGTATGCAAAACGGTTTCAAAGTTCTGCAAGACGGACTTGCTTCAAGCAGCGAATGGATTCAATTTGCCTTAGAAAACGGTATTGTAACTATGGAACAGGTCGATTCTGAAGGCAACTGGAACGGATTAAATTACTCTAACTGCAGCGATATTACAGAGCAAACAGATGACAAAGCAATAGCACTTGCCGAAGCTGAATACAATGCGGCAATGAACAAAATTGAAAATAAAGACAAAAGATATGATCTTGAATTGAAAAACATAGATACCGAACACAATTCGTTGCAGACAGAATACGATTCAATCAAAACAGCAATAGATAAAAACGTTGAAAGAACATTCAAAATGTACAGTTAACTTTATAAAAACACTACACCACACACACTTAGCAGGTTTAATACCTGCTTTTTTATTGGTATTATTGATAAAAATCTGATAATGAATGTCTTTCCCTTGCGACATTTCGCAAGGCTCAGAGAGGGTTATTTATGTCATCCTGAACTTGTTTCAGGATCTCTTAACTGGTAGCACAGAGGCAGAGAGGCGAAGCAAGAAGTATCGAAAACAACAAACTCTTCCTTCCCTTGTTAGGGAAGGATAATAGGATGGGTAACAATCATCAATACCCACCCCCTCCCTGAATGGACAGGGGTGGATTATTATTTAAAATAATTTTTTCTTTATACAGATATAAAGATTATGTAAGGAAATCAAAGTCATGGTAATTTTTCGTTTATAATTTGAATATAGATAAGATAAATGGAGATAATTATAATGGAAACAGTTAATGAAATTCTTTCAAAATTAGAAAATGCCGACAACACAACTAAAAACGAATTGGAAAATGAACTTGTTAATATCGGAACATCTGTTCTTCCGCAGCTTGTAGATGAATTACAGGTTGTAAGAGGTATTAAAAGAGGAGTTGTTGCAATGACTTTGATTAGAATAGGCGACGCTTCCGTTAAATATTTGAAAAAAGCTGCTGAATGCAACAAAGACTTTGAATGGGTTGCTGAATACCTTATCAGAGAAATTAAAGGTTCTGTTGTTGCTTAATGAGCTATAAAATTAATATTAATAAAAAGATCGTTCAGTTTCGGGCGGTCTTTTTATTTTTTATGGTAGAATTATAATCATGAAAAAGGGGATATTGTTTTATTTAACACTTTTTTTGCTAATTCTTGCATTTTCGACAGCGGCAAATTATTTTGATTTTGACATTTGGGCACGCTTAATCGCCGGTATGGGAGTTGTTGACGGCGGACACGTATTAAAGGAAGATTTTCTTTCTTATACTCCTGTTCATACATGGTGGGATCATGAATGGGGCTCGGGTGTTATATTTTATCTGTTTTTAAGATATATAGGTCCTTACAGCCTGATTATATTACAGGCAATTTTAATGTTCTTAATATTTTTCACGGCCTCAAGAATTATAAAATTAAGAAACAATATTCAACCTTACAACATACTATTCTATTTTTTCTCCATAATGGCTGTAATGGGTACATTAAACGCACCTGTTCGCTGCCACATGTTTAGTTTTTTATTGTTTACAGTTTATATATATATACTTGAGCGCGTCCGAAAAGGTAATAACAAACTTTTATTTATTATTCCTTTATTAACAATTTTGTGGAATAACTTGCACGGCGGTGTTGTATCAGGTTTGGGACTTCTTTTGATGTATGCGGCAGGAGAATTTTTAAATAAAAAAGAATTCGTTAAGTATATATTAACATTTATTATCTCGTCCGCTGTTTTGATAATTAATCCCTGGGGATACGAGTATATAAAATTTCTGTTAATGGCAAACACCATGGAAAGAACACATATTGTTGAGTGGTGGGGAATATTTTCTAAATTCCATTTATTCAAACATATTATATTTAAAACGTTTATGTTTGCCATGCTTATTATTGAGGGAATTAATATATTCAAATTAATCAAACTGGAAGGGGTTAAAAACCGGTACTGCAAAGCTGACAAAGTCAAGTATATTGTCCTTCTGACGACTTTGTATCTTGCAATAAGCCATGTAAAACTTATGCCGTTTTTTGCAATTTCGGCACTTTGTTTTGTTTATGAGGACTTTTACAATCTGATTGGAAAATACAAATTTCCGGTATGGAAAGACAAAGCAGTATATGGAATGCTGCTTTTCATATCAATTTTTACGCTTATATCAAAAGATTTTTCAGTTCCGCCGGGAATGGGTACTTATCCTGTAAAGGAAGTCGAATTTATTAAACAAAATAACCTTAAAGGCAATATACTTGTGAATTTCGGTTTAGGCAGCTACGTAGCTTATAAAACATATCCTGATAATAAAATATTTATGGACGGAAGGTATGAAGAAGTCTATTATGATTATATGGTGCCGATGTTGAAAGAATTTTGTCTTGCTTATCCGCATTGGAAACAAATTTTTACTTATTTCCCGCCGGACATTATAATTATTGAAAAGTATTACCCTGTATATAATGTTTTACAAAAAGAAGGTGACTGGAAGCTTGTTTATGAGGATAAAGCTTTCGGAGTTTTTCTGCCTAAGTCAAAAGCTGCCAGAAAATTTATTCAACCGACCGATGATTTGAATTATTATAAAAATACATTATTTAATACAGGTATAAATTTTAAGTGAGAGTATAATTAAAATATGGACAATAATTTGAAATACACATGTTTATTCGGCGGCGGAGCAATACGCGGGGTTTCTTATATCGGCGCAATAAAAGCAATGGAAGAGTTGGGGCTCGAAATTGAGACTTTCGGAGGCTCTTCAGTGGGCTCGATAATTGCGGCACTTCTTGCTGTAGGCTATACCGCAGAAGAACTTAAACAAATATTTATTAAAGTTAATTTTGAATTATTCAAAGACATTTCAATAGGCATTGGTCCTCTGTTTGCAATAAGTAAAGGCGAAGTATTTTTAGAATGGGTAAGAGAACTTATAGAAGCAAAATTTTACGGAGAAAAATACAAAAAAGGAGCAAATAAAGCAGTTACTTTTAAAGATATTGCAAAAAATCTTGTTATTATAACAACTGACCTTTCAAATTTTGAGTGCAAAGAATTTTCCAGATTTGAGACCCCTGATTATGAGATCGCTTCAGCTATCCGTATTTCATCATGTATGCCGGGGCTTATGAAGCCCATAGAATACAACAATACGCTTCTGGTCGACGGGGACCTTCAAAAAAGCTATCCTATGTGGAAACTTTCAAAAAATTTGCTTAATGAAAATGCCAGAATACTTGAATTCAGACTTGAAGGTGACTATGACAAAAATAATATATCCGGCATTGATTATGCTAATGCCGTATACAGCTGCATGACAGCAATGTCAACCGCATTTATCACGAGCATTTACGAAAATAATGATAAATTCGATTACATTGTTTTGAATACAGGAGATATTGTTATAGTTGATTTTAATATGAGTGAAGCAAAAAGAAATGAACTTATTCAATCAGGATATGAACAAACAATGCAATATTTTACCGGATTTTTAACCGATAAAAAAGTAAAAATAAAATCATATTATGAAAAAATTCTTTCTTTTACACAAAGAATAAATAAATTCTTAGCCGCAAAAAAAATTATAAAAGCAAAAATAGAACTGGGGGATTTATTTATTGAATTGGCTGAGTTTAATTCATTTATTGACCAAAAAGACTATAACGATATTAAATCTTTCAAAAATTTATTCTTACAAAATATAAAATATCCTCCTCTTTTCGGAGCTGCAAAGCTTTCTAATGAAACCCTTGTAAAAACGGAACTTGCAAGGATAAACAATAATTTAAAAACTAAAATTAATGATTTTGATAAGTATATTTCTAAATATAAAGACAAACAAATTTCTTGACATAACTATATGTTTAAGTTAATATAAATTTGCTCAAAATCTTGTCGCTAAGCATAAAAGCAGGATTTTATTTCAAAATTAAATAAGCCCTGGTGGCGGAATCGGTAGACGCGTCGGACTTAAAATCCGGTTGGAGTTAAATCCAGTGCCAGTTCAAGTCTGGCCCAGGGCAAATCTTCAAAAGAACTCATATTAGAGTTCTTTTTTTCATTAAGAAATATTAATAAAAAATAATATAATATGCAATTTTTAACATTTTCAATACTTTATATATATAAAGTATATAACTATTGGAATTATTATGACAGAAGTATCAGGTACACAAGGTAATTCATCATTTTTTAATAAAATCGGTCAGAGTATTAAAAAAGGCTGGAACAACGGTAATATTCAAAAGGGTATTACTGCAGCGGGCATGACAGCTTTTACTGTCGGATTTACCGGTGCTATGATACACGATATGAACAATAGAAGAGGCTGCTGCGGAGGCGGAAGCATTTGGGCTGGTATGCTCGGAACAGGTTGTAATTATCCGATTGGAATGAACCTTTTAGGCGGTAACCTGTTTGGCATGGGGAATATGACAGGAATGTTTAACCCAATGTCATATATGGGAACCGGTATGGGCATGACAGGAATGCCAATGACGGGAATGAATATGGGGATGATGGGTTTGACCGGCGGCATGGATCCTTATGCATACGGAAGAATGTATATGGAACAGTTAAACGCTCAAAATCCAGGAACACAGGCAACAGGGAATTCAAATTCAGCAACAGGCGGTATTGCAGGTCTAAAAAAACAGAACAATGAATATGCCGGTAAATGGGACGCTGATCAAAGTACTGTAAACGGCAAAACATTTGATGAAGGAACCGCAAAAATGGTAGATAAAGACGGTGCACCTGTTGACGGCAAAAAAATAATACTTTCAGATAATGAAAACAAAGAAGAATATAAGAAAGATTTGTCTGGCATTGCAAAATCGTTCGCTGCTTATATGGAAAAAAATTCGTCAGGAACAGTAGATCAGGAATTAACAATGGAAGAATATATTAATTACGAACTTTCAAGACTTCCGTCAAACGCAACTGAAGAGGAAAAACAAAATATAAGAAACGGTGCTAAAATTGCATTCAGCAGAATGGATTTAAATCAGGACGGCAAGGCTGACTGGAAAGAAATAGCCGCAACAATGGCGACAATAGACACTGATTCGGAAGGGAAACAAGACGGTCAGTTTAATTCAACAGATTATGTAAACTGGTCAAAAGCAATGATTGATCCGAAAACATCAACTTTTTCAGACACATTAACTAAAAATTATAAAAATTTATTTGGTGGCGAAGAATAATTTATCAAAATCCGACCAGTCAAATGATTTCGTTTTTGTAAATCTCAAAAGTTCATCTCTTTTGAGATTTTGTATTTTTGAATAAATTTCAGCAACATTTTCATGAAAATCCATGGAAATAACCGGTAGACATGCTTCTTTAGCTAATTTTTCTACTTTGATATCATAATTAATCGCACAGGTTTTAACTCCGCATTTTATGGCCGCAAGAAGCGCATGAAATCTCATACCAATCATATATTCAAGAGATGAAATCTCATTAATTATGCTATCAGTTACGATTTCTGTTTTTATATCCGGATTAACAGTATGCAGCAAATTTTCAAATTTTTTGCACAGCTCTAGATCAAGAGCTTCCTGCAGTGAAAAAATCTTAATTTTTTTGTCGCTAAAATAATTTGAAACCAGCAATGCCAGCTTATTGAGCAGATTATAATTCATTGTCTTAAAATCTCTCAATTGAACCCCCACGGAATCATCTGATGTTTGTGAGTTTATATTAAGAGAAAAAATTGGGTCACATACCTGTTTTGCTTGTACACCGAATTTGTTCAATAAATTATAACTTTCTTCATCTCTTACGGTAACCAGAGAACACTGCTTCAATAAATTCATAATAATAAAACGGGCTAATTTATTATTTACAGGTCCTATCCCTTGAGCAAATACTATTACTTTTTTATTAAAAAACAGCCCTGCTGCAATAATCAAAGAATAATATACAAGACTTTTTAAACTTGTAACATCTTGCAAAAGGCTTCCGCCGCCTGATATTACAAAATCTGAATTTTTTATTGCAGCTATAATCTTTTTAAAATCAAAACTATTTACTGAATTTACATTATATGAATTTTTAGTAAATTCAGGATCAGAAGAAAATACAGTAACATCAACATCTAAAGCTTTTAAATGATTAGTTAAAACAGAAAGTATAGCTTCGTCTCCAAAATTTTTAAATCCGTAATAGCCGGAAATAACAGCCTTAACCATTGTTACCTCTGTAGATTGAATAAACTTGATCTTTATAGGGAATTGATTTGATTGCACCTATACCCTGAGCCTGCAAGCCTGCAAGAATAGATGCGAATTTTGTAGCTTCAAGCGGTGTAAAGCCATGTGTAAGAGCATGCAAAAAACCGCCGTTAAAGACATCACCGGAACATGTTGTATCTATGTAATCAGATGAATAAAATTCAGTAAATGCAATGTTACCGTTATATCCGGTATAATATCCTCTCCTTTCAATAGATTTTAAAACAACAGTAGAAATTCCCATATCCCAGAGTTTTTTTATAGCATTTTCGTAAGAGTCGATCTCTAAGATATTAATTGCGTCATGCTTTGTATTCATAAACATAATATCAACATAAGAATTTATTCTTGAAAAAGCCTCTTTAGCATCATCAGGCGTTGTTAATTTTGAATAATAATTCGGGTCATAAGCTGTAGTTATGCCGTTTTCTTTGGCAATTTTAAATGTATATTCAACAGCCTCATCAGCTGAAGGAGAAAGAGATTGTGTAACCCCTGAAGCGTATACTACCGAAGAATTTTTAATATAATCTTCATTTATGTCATCAATTGAAAGTTTTGAAGGTGCTATTTTTTTTCTGTAATGTACAATTTCTTTTTCATCAAGTGAAGGACGGGCAATGATATATAACCCGTTTGCCTCATTTGTTAATTTTACCTGTGATACATCAAGCCCTTCCGCTTCCCAGCTATCCAGCAAAAAATTTTTAAACGGATCATCTCCAATTCTTGTCACAAAACCGACTTTTGAACCCATTCTTAATGCCGCAATCGCTGTGGCTAAAGCATCACCGCCGTAGCTTTTATAAAGGCAGCCGGCATCAGACAATTTTGCATTCGTTGATAATTCTATTAAACTTTCTCCAATAGCTATAATATCAAGTTTTTGATCCATTGTTAACCCTTTAATTCTTTTAATACTTTTTTAACTCTTTTAGTTATTTCATTTAAAGAGTAATTTTCGTAGAAATCACGACCTACACCTACAACAGAAGCACCCGCATTAATATAAGACTTGATTTCATCAATTTTAACATTCCCTAAGGGCATAATATTTAAAAACGGCATGGGTCTTAACAAATCTTCAACATACATTGCTCCGCCCATAGCTGTAATAGGGTAAATTTTTATTAGCGGAATACGCGCTTTCCATGCGTTATATGCTTCATTTGCGGTAGAAGTTCCTGCTATATACGGAATTTGTTTATCTTTTGAAATTTTAACAAGATTCATTGAAAAAACCGGAGATGATAAAATTTTTGCGCCGGATAAAATGGCTGCATCTGCCTGCATTGATGTTATTACACCGCCCGCGCAAACATAAGCTGATTTTGATACTTCTTCTATTACTTTATAAATAGAAGGGGTTTCAACATTTATTTCAAGAGCCTTTATTCCGCCTTCTATAAGAGCATTTGCAATGTCAAGAGCAATTTTCGGGTCTCTGTTTCGTACAATAGGGAAAACTTTCTCTTCAGCCAAAAGTTTAATTAAATTTTCTGTCATAGTCTATCCTTTTTCCAAAATTTATTATATCATAAAATAAAGGGATAATTGAAATGAAAATATTCAAAGGTAAAGCATTCTTTTTTAAAACTATATTTTTTCACATATTTTTGGTTTTAATAATAGCTTTTGTATCATTAAATTTCTGGGAAAATCCAATTTATGATACAATTGTAAATTCTGCTAACGCAACAATGACGGGCTCAGATAGTATATCCTTGATTGTAATTGATGATAAATCGCTGGACAGCTACAGATGGCCATGGGCTCGCTCGTTATACGGAGAAATTTTTGATTATTTAAATAAAACAAATGCAAAAGTTGTCGTATTTGATTCAATATTAAGCAGCCTTGATAAGGAAAGACCGGCAGATTCTGACAACTATTTTTTCGATACAGTGAAAAAAACGCCTAATTTTATAGGTGGGTACATGGCTCTTGCTTCTGACTATGAAAATCCGGAGCAAGGGGCAGATTATGACAGTAAATTTCATAAAAAATTCTCAATTGATATTTCTGACAGACGTACAAAAAATAATTCAAGATACAGCGAATATAAAAGCCTGACAATGTTTCCTCAGGCATACTTTGATGCTCAGCAATATGCAGGATCAGTAAATCTCAATTTAAATCCTGTTGACGGTGTTTTAAGAACATCAAACGACCTTATAAGCTACAACGACAATTTTTATCCTTCGCTTGCGCTGAGTGCTTATCTGCTTGCAAATAAAACAGATAAAATAACACTGACCAATAATCATATTATTGTAAATAAAACAGGGTTAAAGATCCCTGTTATTAAACAAAGCGGCGATTTAAACCACTATATAAAATACTACAAGCTCCGTGAAAATTCGACTTATTCACACAAAAATTATTCTGCCATAGATATAATAAATTCAAACAGACTTATAAAAGAAGGTAAAAAACCTTTAATATCACCTTCTGAATTTGACAACAAAATAGTGCTTGTGGGAGCAAATGCTATAGGAGTTGAAGACGTTCTTGAAACATCAATTTCACTAAGCCACCCCGGAGTTGATATTCAGGCGACCATTTTAAATAACTTTCTGAATAATGAATTTATGATAAAATTTTCGCCCTTACTTAATTTTCTGATAATTTCATTCTTTACGGTTGTAACATTTATATTAATACTTATTTTTCCGTTTCTTGCATCGCTGCTAACTCTTATTGCCAGCGCAATCATTTATATTATCTTCTGTGTTTTATGTTTTAAACATAATTTAGTGCCGGACGTAATTACACCGCTTGCAGTTCAGCTGAGTACAATGATATTCGGCTATTCTTACCGCTTTATCGTTGAAGGACGCAATAAAGAAAAAATTAAAAACGCAATGGGGAAATACCTGTCTCAGGATATAATGAAAAATGTTGTCCAAAATATTGATGACATTAAGCTTGGCGGCAAGAAAGCAAACGTAACTGTTTTATTTGCGGATATAAGAGGTTTTACAAGCATGAGTGAAAAAATGACCGCAGAAGAAGTTTCGGTTATTTTAAACGAATATTTTTCGGAAATTGAACCAATTATTACAAAATATAACGGAGTAATCAATAAATTTATAGGCGATGCTGTAATGGCAATCTTTGGCGAACCCATACAAGACATAAATCACCCTCAAAATGCAGTTAAATGCGCCTGCGAAATGCTTAAAAAAGTTGACCAGCTTCAAGACAAATGGCTTTTTGAAGGTAAACCAAAAATTGAAATCGGAATTGGCATTAATACAGGAGAAGCCTTTGTCGGCAATATCGGCTCCGAAACACGCCTTGAATACACTGTAATAGGCGACATGGTTAATCTTGCAAGCCGCATTGAAAGCTATAACAAAGTCTATAAAACGAATTTGTTGATAAGCAGCACTACATACTCCTGTGTAAGCGACATTGTTGATGTTATAAAAATTGCAGATGTCACAATACGCGGAAAAGCAAAAAAAATGGATATTTATGAGGTTTTAAGACTGAGTTAGATGTACCCTTGCTTAAATATTGACAAATGACCAAGCATGGTAAATAATAAAAATATCAAAAAGGAGGCAGAAATGATTGATTTAAAAGCTCTAGAAGTTGCCCCCCCCCCGACAAGCGTAGCCGCTTGACCAGCAGTATTAGGGAGTTTTGGAATTTTGGCAACTATTTTTATGGATTTACACTGGCAGAGGTGTTGGTTACTTTAGGGATTATTGGTGTAGTATCGGCTATGACCGTACCAACTTTAATGCAAAACCACCAGAGAAAAGTTTATGTTACACAGCTACATAAAGTTTATACAGAAATTCAACAGGCTTCTATCCGCTATATGACGGACCAAAATGCTGTAAATCTAAGAGAAGCTGGATTGACAAGTGCGGCAAAAATGAAGGAATTTACTCTAAATTATTTTAAAGTAGTAAACGACTGCGGAACTGTTATAAAAGAACCTTGTTTTGCCGAAAGTTATAGAAATTTAAACGGAGTTTCGACTGACACAAACAAAAACTGGGCGATGGCTTCTGTAGTTACTCTTGCAAGCGGTGCATCAATTGTTATTGATGCACCTAAGGTTTATTCTACAACTGTTGACGGAGTTACATCATATTACGGTCATCTGGTAATTGATATAAATGGTCCTCAGGGACCTAATATAGGTGGCAGAGATATATTCTACGTTGAATTTTACGATGACGGCTCAATAGATGTAGTGGGGGCTACACCTGCCTGCAAATCCAGAGGCATCTGCGGCGGCAGTTCACTTAAAGATATAAGAGATACTTATTATAATTCTATGTGCAAAAAGTCCTGGAATGGCGCGGGATGTTTCGGGAAAATATTAAATGACAACTGGGAAATGACATATTAGCTTTTGCTGTGATAAAATTATTCTATGATTGATAACATAGAACAACTTAAAAAAGCAATTGAAATTGAAATTCAATATAAATATATTGATATTCACGGTAAAACTCAGGCTTTTTCAAGTTTTATCAAGCATGAAGCAAAAAAATACTACAAACTTTCCAAAAATAATCCAAAATGGGCAGTGCTCGTTGAAATATTCGAGCACTATCCTTTTGCAAACATTAACGAGCGAAGAAAAAGCATTGACAGGCTTATTAAAGTTTTAAAGTCTGAAACAAAAAAAGAACCTCCCGCAGCCGCAGATAAAAATGCGCAAAAACCTGCGGGTGATACTGATGTAATGTATATAAAAGGCGTAGGACCGAAAATCGCCTATAAGCTAAATAAATTAGGCATTTATACAGCAAAAGATTTAATGCTTTATTTTCCCAAAAAACACATTGATTATTCCTCAAGAACGCTAATCCGCGACTTGAAAGAAGGCGAAACTACAACTGTTTTTGGATATATTACATCTGTTTCGGCTTTTAACACACGAAATAACCTTTCAGTTGTCAAAGTCAGTGTCGCTGATGAAAGCGGGAAACTTGATCTGAGCTTTTTTCAAGCGAAATCAAATCAATTTATGCTTCAAAGAATAAAAAGTCAATTTCCCAAAAACGCAGGGATTATGATTTCAGGTAAAGTTAAACGTAACAACTACGACAATAAATTGACTTTTGATAAGCCAAACTATTCAATAATGACAGGAGAATTTATTGAGGACAAAAATTCCAATCTCAATCTGGCAAGAATTGTTCCTGTTTATACCGTATGTGAAGACTTAAGCATAAAAGTTCTCAGGAGAGCAATATTTAATGCAATCCAATTATACAAAAATGAAATTGAAAATATCGTACCTGATTTTATAAGGGAAAAATACGGAATTTTAGATAAAAAAACAGCAGTTGAGCAGATACATTTTCCTGAGAGTATGGAACTTCTTGAGCAGTCAAGGTTTTCATTAATTTTTGAAGAACTTTTTATAATCCAGCTTAAACTAGCAAGAATAAGAGAAGAAAATTCTCACTCCCACAGCTCAATTGCGCTAAAAATTAATACTAATGGTCTTGTAAGACAATTTATTAATAATTTGCCGTTTGAATTAACCGGCGGTCAGAAAAGAGCTGTAAATGAAATTTTAAATGATTTAAATTCCGATGTTCCCATGGCAAGACTTTTGCAGGGAGATGTCGGCAGCGGGAAAACAGTTGTTGCTGCAATTATGCTTCTTGCAGCTGTTGAAAACGGCTATCAGGGAGCAATTATGGCGCCGACAGAAATTCTTGCACAACAGCATTACAATAACCTTATAAAATGGCTGACACCTATGGGGCTTAGTGTCGGATTATTTTTAGGCAGTCAGGGGAAAAAACTCCGAGAAAAATTCCGCACAGATCTACGCAACGGACAGATGAACATAGCAGTAGGAACCCATGCTCTAATCCAAGAAGGTGTTGATTTTAATAATCTCGGAGCAATTGTTGTTGATGAGCAGCACAGGTTCGGCGTAAAACAAAGAAACGTTTTAAAGAAAAAATCGCAAAATCCTCAAATGCTTACAATGACAGCAACCCCTATACCGAGAACACTTGCTCTGACGGTTCATGGAGATCTCGACCTGACAATAATAGACGAATTGCCAAAAGGAAGAAAACCGACAAAAACAACGCTTGTCACATCACACAGAGGAGTTTATGAACTCATACAAAATGAAATAGAACAGGGCAGGCAGGCTTACGTAGTTTATCCGTTGATAGAAGAAAGCGAAACACTATCTGCAAAAGCCGCAACAATCGAGGCAGAACGACTTCAAAATGAAGTATTTCCACGATATAAAGTAGGTCTGCTTCACGGGAAACTTAAAAATGATGAAAAAGAGCAGGTTATGGAAGATTTTAAGAATAAAAAATACGATATTCTTGTTTCAACAACTGTTGTAGAAGTAGGAGTTGATGTTCCAAATGCCACAGTCATGCTTATTGAAAATGCCGAACGCTTCGGACTTTCACAGCTTCACCAGTTAAGGGGGAGAGTTGGAAGAAGCTATTTACAATCATATTGCATACTGTATACGGCCTCAAAATCGCAAGAAACCCGCGAAAGATTGAATATAATGACACAGACAAACGACGGATTTGTAATAGCAGAAAAAGATTTACAGCTGAGAGGCCCCGGCGAATTTTTAGGCACACGCCAGAGCGGATTGCCTGATTTGATTATTTCTGACATTGTAAGAGATGCAAAAATACTTGAACTTGCAAGGAATGAAGCAATAAGCTTTGTTAAAACAAAAAATCTTGATGACTATCCTGTTTTAAAAGAAGTTACATCGACAAATATTTTTGGAAGTCTTGATATTTAATATCTGTAAAGTTTTATTAAGTAATTTAATCCGAAAAAAGCAATTATTTAAACAATATATACTTTATATATTTAAGAGTATAAAAATAAGGATTGAATTTATGTGGCCAATAAGACGAACAACAATAATAAATAACAATATAGGTTTTGTTCCGCCAAGAATACACCATCACTGCTTCGGCGGATTTGGCAACATGTTTAATTGGATGGCAGGTTTTAGTCTTGCGCAAAATATGTTGAATGGTCTTTTCTCTCCATTCAGAATGCAGACATATATCCCTCCTTATTACAATTTTTCACAAAATCCTGATTACTCACCGTTGAAAAATCCTATCGGAGATTCAACAGCAGAAGCAAGAAGAACCCTTGACAGCCTTGGATTTACGAAAGAAGCAGGTTATGGCATCGGAACAGGAGAAGACGGTAAATTAATTTATTCTTATACAAACGGCGACAACACAATAATTGCAAATAGCTTGAAAGAATTATTAGATAAACAAGCAAATACAAGACAAACAAATGCAAATGAACCTGAAAAGGCAGAAAATACTTCTGTAAGCGAAGCTGGAGGAGAAGCTGTTGAAGAAGAAATTTTTGATTTAACAGAAGCTCCCGCAGAAGAAACAGTACAGAGTGACGAAGGAAATGAAACTACAGATGAAGTTGTTAATACAGCAGCTGTAATGACGCAATATTCTTATGTTACTTCAACTTCAAAATCACCTGATGGCTGGTACAGATCTCAAAGCGCAGGCAGTGATGCTTACAAATTTAGTGAAGAAGACTTAAAAGCTCACTCAGGAGCAAATACTTCCGTTGACATTATAGTAAATAAATTTGCTTCAAACAACGGCAAACTCGATACAAATAAATTACGTTCCGAACTTATCAAAAAGAACCCGAGCGTATTTACAGCTGATGGCAACCTTAAAGACGGTGCTGACGTAAGCCGACTTGATATTCCGACTTATAAATGGCTTAAAAGCAATTGTATGAAAACTCAATCAGTACATGCTTCACAATCTAAACAGCCCAAAGTACTTGCTAAAGATTTGGAATACAAAGACGGCACAAGAAAAATGCAATATAAATCCGGAAACTACATATATAAGAAAAACGGAACCGGCACACTTGATGATGATGCAATATTTGTCATTGACGGCGTAAAATACTCACTCAAAATAAACGGTCAAAATACAAAAGTGGATTACTGCCAGATAACAGGTAACAGAAAAGGTCACTTCATGGATTATGAATTAATAGACAGAAATACAGGTCGTTTCAATGGTAATAATTCAAGAGCATGGGGCGGTGCAGGTTTTAAAGCAAGCTACAGACTTGAAGCAGAACCGGGATTTACCGGCAAACTTGATAATGCAGTTATAAAAAGAGAGAAGGACGGACGTGTAACAGTCACAACAAATAACAAAACTTATTTAATGGATGATGTAATGAGCGGAGCTGCTAAAGTATAATTTATTTATAAAATTTTAAAACCGCATTCAAATTGTAATGGATGCGGTTTTTGTTATGCGATTGTATATGTCAAAAATCGGGCATATAACTATTATCTCTATTATATATATATTGTAAAGAAATGTAACGAACACGCATTATATAAGCAATTATTGAATAATTATATACTTTATATATATAAGAGAGAATAAATAAGAGGTACTGACATGGGCTACTATGGCATTACAGGTTGGTCCGGAGGTGGTCGAAGACCGATAAACTACGGACTGAAAGCCGGACAATTCAGAACAGGCAAATACAACGTATTCCAGAACAAAACTGTTATCAATAATAACATTTTTGCCGGTGGATATATGGGCGGTTATAATTACGGTTATTTTGACCATCAATGCCATCAGGATTCTACCCCCAGCTGGATGAACTGGCTGATGGGCATCGGCATAGGTGCTTCATTCCTTGGCGGTATTCTAAGTTTATTCGGAGGCAACAAAGCAGAAAAAGGAGCAGAAGCTCAACCCCAGCAAAGCAATGACGAATTTGCCGGTCTGAAACAAGCATTCCCTGATGGTGAGTTTATTAAAATTACTGATAACCTTTATCAGGCAAATATAGACGGTAAAACCTACGATGGTTCATCTATAGAAGATTTATATAAAAACATCAAAGGCGGGAAAAATCAAGGCGCAGAAGCTCCTAAACCGCAAGTTACAACACAGGGATCCAGAACAGCTGAAACACCATCAGATTTGACAGCTCTGGAAAAAGCATACCAAGATAATAATGTAAAAGACTATTCACCGGTTAAATTTGACGGTGCAAATTTAATGGACATATTCAAGAACTTGACAGGCGTCTATGATTACGGACATGATTCAAATGGCAGAGATATAGGTGATTTTGAGGATGCAAAAGCTGATTTGAGCGGAAAAGAATCTCTTAAAGAAGGAGATACAGTAAGAATTGGCGGCAAAGATTATAAAATCATCAATAATGACGGCTTTATATACGTACAGGATGTTAATACTCCGCATGCAAACCAGATATATATACTTGAAAAGAAACCCGGCGGCGGCTATCAACTCTCGCAAAGAAGCTTTACTGACACCGAAGGATACGGAAAAGCCGCATGGTCTGAATAAAAAAATTGACTATAATAACTCCCTGAAAAAGGGAGTTATTTTTTAGGGACTTATCTCGCAGTTTACACGAGATATCCTAAAAAACAATCATACTGTCATTCCGAATTTGTTTCGGAATTTTAACTTTGTAAGATGCTGAAACAAGTTCAGCATGACGATTTTACTCATAATTGGTATAAACTACGAGATAAGTCCCATTTTTTTAATTATTTACAACATTTAAAGCTCAATGTATAATATATATATTGATGAAAGCAGGTAGAAAATGGAAAATTTAAAAGTAGTTGTAGGTTCTGATCATGGCGGATTTGAATATAAAGAAGCTGTTATAAATTTTTTAAAGTCAAAAAATATTTCTTATATAGATGTCGGTACTTATTCAAAGGCCTCCTGCGATTATCCTGTAATAGCTAAAAAAGCGGCAGAAAAGATTTTGTCCGGCGAGGCTGACAGGGGGATACTAATTTGCGGAACAGGCATAGGAATGTCTATTGCTGCTAATAAAATAAAAGGGATAAGAGCAGCTTTATGCCACGATACGTTCTCTGCAAGAGCAACACGGGCACATAACAATTCAAATATTTTATGTCTCGGGCAGAGAGTAATAGGTGAATATCTTGCACTTGATATTGTTGATATGTGGCTTAAGTCTGAATTTGAAGGCGGCAGACATCAAAGAAGAGTTGATATGCTTGAATAAGATTATCCGGATAAATTCTGAGTTAATTCTTGCAGGTCAAAAGACTTTGTGATATAATTATCAGGCAGAACTTAAAGGAATATTTATGACAGAACAAACAGATTCAAAAAAACTTGCCTGTGTGATTGCAAGAATACTTGATGATAAACTCGGAAAAGATATTACTATTTTAAATATAAGCAATGTTTCTTCTCTTGCAGACTACTTTGTCATAGTTACAGGGGATTCTACTCCGCAGGTTAAGGCTTTGATGAATGAAGTAAAAGATAAAATTAAAGAAATTTTCTCGCGTTCACCGTTGAGAGTTGAAAATGATGCACGAAACAGATGGAATTTGCTTGATTATGGCGATGTTGTAGTTCATATTCTTCACAAAGAAGAACGTGAGACTTATGCTATAGAAAAGTTCTGGAATAACGCCTTCAGCATAAATGAAAATGAATGGCGCGAAATTTCCAAAGAATATGCAAAATTTTAATAACGTAATCGGCTCTGCAATCACGGAGCTTTTTCTTTATAGAAAATAGTAAATGTTACATTTCTAAATAGTATTGCAAAATCCTTGAAATAATGTACAATAAAAGCAGAGAGAGTATAATTTAAAGGAAAAGCAGGTTAAAATGAGCGATACAGAAAAACAAATTAATGAATTAATAATGGAAATGGCAAAAGATCCGCAAAATGTCGAAAATTATCACAAACTTGCGGAGTTGTACCTGAAAAAAGAAGATTATGACAAAGTAATGTCTGTTCTTGAAAGTCTTTTGACAATAAAACCTGATGATGTTCAAGCTTTGGTCGGAATGGGTACTATGTGGTTTTATGAGAAAGATTTCAGAAAATCACTCTCATACTATAACCGTGCCCTTGAAATTAATCCTAAAAACTTTTTAATTTATTACAACATGGGTAATGTTTTTGCGGAGTGGAAGAATTTTCCAAAGGCGCTGTTTTACTACAATCGTGCAATTGATTTAAACTCTACTAACCCTGAAATTTATAACGCAATAGCTTTGCTTTATCAGGATAACGAGGATTATGTTGAATCTAAAGCATATTACGAAAAAGCTCTGTCACTTGACCCTGAAAATATTACAGCACTGGTTGATATGGGTAATGTGTGCTTTAAATTGTTTGATTATGAAACAGCTCTGGTATTATACAAAAAAGTATTTGCCCTTAATCCCGATAACAAAATAGTTGCAATCTGTATCGGCAATACACTTACGCTTATGCGGGAAAGGGAAAAAGCTTACAATTACTTTGAAAAAGCTCTCAAAATGGAAGGTGACAACTACAAAGCATACATCTGTTATGCAATTGCACTTTCTGAATTCGGGGAATATGATATGGCTGTGGAAATGTACAAACGTGCAGAAAATATTCAGCCCAAAGAAATTGACGCACAGATTCTTCTTGCGAACCTTTATACGAACTTTAATCATCTTGATCTTGCAATGGATTTATATAAAGAAGCTCTTAGATTAAAACCAAACAGCGCAGAAACATATATGCTTTTAGGTAATGCTCACTATTTGAAAGGTGAAATTGAGCAATCTATAGGCTCTTATCGTTCTTCAATAAACATTTCACCGGAAAACGATGAATACAGACTTATATATACTCAGGTTCTTGATGAATATATAGATAAGAAAAGAAACGGAGAACCAGTATAAATGAGAGAAAACAATTCGCCGTATATGATTGAAAGACTTGTAGCAGGTTTTTCATACCTTACAATGGGAATGGCAGGGTTTATCTGGCTTATTATAAGTTTGTTTACAAAAGCAGCTTTAAAGCCTTTTTTACAATATCACATATTCCAGTCAATCTTTATTTCGCTTGCATTTGCTGTTCTTTCGATTTTTATCGGCTGGCTTTCTAATTTGCTGAGCTTTATTCCGTTTATTAACAGACTTGTCGCTCAAATTACGTTTTTATTGAATATGCCACTGATTTTTAGCTATTCATTAATCCAAACTGTCATATATATTCTGTTAATATATCTTGCAGTTATGGCTTTCGCCGGAAAATACAGCTATATCCCGTGGATTTCCGATATCATAGATCAAAATGTTTCAAGATAAATAAAAACCCTGCAAAAGATGCAGGGAGCTGTGCATTAATGAAAAGATTATGAATTATGATATTAAGATTCTGCTGTTTTCGCTAAAATAATTGCGTTAGAAAGCGGGATACCGCCTCTCATCTGAGGTTTATTTACGATTTGACCGTTTACATACATAACAGTCGATCCGCCGCCGTCAAGGTTGATTGCACCTACACATCCGGCTGATTTCATCAGGCTGGCGAGTTCCATTAAAGTCATTCCGATAGAACTTCCTTCACGTCCGTCAACTGCAACAAGGATTAAATTGTGGTCTGCAGTGTATCCAATTGCACTTCTCGGATTTCTGCCGCCTATAGATCCAAGCTTTTGAGCGGTCATATCAACATAAACTTCTCCGTCTTTAACAAGGTAAGGTCCGCCGCTGATTATATGTTTTACGCCTTTCCACTCAGGCGTAGTGCTTATTGATAATTTTACGTCCTTTTTCTCAAGCAATTGGTAAAGAATGCTTTTAGGGCCTGAAATAACATATCCGTTTTTTGGAATTTCAACTGCATTAGCAGAAGCTTTAGTAATTTTATCGTCTATAACCTGTAAACCTACACCGTATTTAGGAGCAGCAGGGGAGTATGTTCCCCATTGCGGAGTATAAATAAGAACATGTGTTGAAAGCATCCTCGGTTGATTTATATTATCAATTTTTATTGTTTTGCCGCTGCCCTTGACTGTTGCATCAAGCTGAACTCTTGCGACATCAAAACCGTCGTCAAAAATTCCCATTGCTACTCTGTCATAAATAGGTCCTGTATAAAGTTTTTCATCAATCATTAAAGTTCCGAGAGGAACACCTGTCTGAGGCTTAAAATATGTGCCGTTAAGAGCTACAAGTGCATCGTTATTTTTTGCTATTGCAGTAATTGTTCGTCTGCTTTTTAAAGTCTCGTTAGAAGACAAAACAGGCGTAAGTTCAAGATCTTTGGCGATTTCCATATCTACTTGAACAAGATTTATTCTTACAGGGCGACCGCTGTAATATTTAGTCATTCTAACATGCTTAACACCCTCTGCAATATCTTTAATTGTTGCATTCGGGTATTGAATACGAATTTTTTCGTCAAAATTTTTCTTTTTAATTTCAGGATTAATACGGTCAAATAACTTAACCTTTGCACTACCTGTATCAAAGTCAGGCGCTGTCACTTTCGCTACTTTCATACTGCTTGCGTGAATTGGCAACAGTGCCTGACACAAAATTAAAACCCCGATTATAGTTACATTAATCGTAACTTCCGCTAATTTTCTCAGCTCATAATTTTCAGCAAAAAACAACGTATCCATAACGTCACCTCATATTTAAAAGTAACCGGATACCTTTTTTATTTGTGAGTGGGGTGGGGAATAACACTCAGAGAAGGACTTTTTGCTGTTTAGGGGTGTTATTTCTTTTTCTTTTTTTGCGACGCCCCTAAATAGGAACGCCCCTCTACTACTATTGTAACATAATTTAACAAAAAGCGCAAGCCTAAGCCCTGAAAGAGTTGTAAAGAATTTACAAAACTAAATAAGGTACTCTTTACACTTTTATTTTAAATATAGTTTTATTAATTTCGCTGCTTCTAAAGGTTCCATTTCACTGTCAACAGGACTTATTTGAGAATTTCGATTTAATGTTCGTTTTAAATCAAAATTTAAGAAAGAACGCCCGTTAAAGTCGCCATTACTTAATGTTAATCGTGCTTCTTTACCTAAAACCTTTTCCTGAATAAAAATATTTACTTCACCGGCTTTTGAACCGAATATTTTTAAGCCATTTTTAGTATTTATTGAGCAAGTGCCCAATTTATTAAAAGCATTCTCAACAACATCTTTAATTATTCGTTGAGTACTCTTACCTGAAAATGAAACAACATCAGTATTCAAGTCTTTATTAAAGTATGAATTGTTATTGTTAACTTTCTGTTTTGAAAAATTTGAGTTTACAAAGGCAAACGATACCACCGGGGTAGATGTAATTTTTGAAATCATAATTTTAATATCCTTTTCTTATTAAATACACACACAATTAAACTTCAAAGAACAAATTATGTCAAACAAAAATTAATCAACGTCAACTGGTTCTCTGAGAATTTTTTCAATTGCCTCACGAGCAGTAAAAACAAGAGGCTCAGGAACATTAGAAATAGTTGTAAATTGTCTTAAAACATCAACAACTCTCTTAAATGATCGCACAATATCGCCTTCTCCCATATCAATTTGCTCTGTAATTGTCTCCCATTCAGCACCTTCTACCCAGAGTTCGATTAAAGAGCTGAAATAAGGATTAATAAACATAGGTGCCTCAACCATATAGCGATTTTGGACTTTTTCAACTTTACGTCTTATATTCCTTATTAAATTTAAAGTTTTTCTAACAGGTTCAGATATAGGAAGATATGGAATATCAATCCTTAAATCTTCCGTTGTAATCGCACAAATAACAGCCGCAAGCTGCGCAGGCGTAAGATTATTCAATATATTTGAAAAAATAATTTCAGCAATAAATAATTCATTTTCAGAACGAATTTGAGATGTCGTAACCCCGCGTTCAGTAGGATAATCATCGGCAAGATATCCCATATCAGTTAGAACACTTCTATGCGCAAGAAATTTATTCCAAAAAATATCACGCTGGCGCTCAATTTCTTTATCAAGCTTCTTCAAACGAACAGAAAATCTGGAAAGCACTTCAACATTTTTTGAATGCTTTTTATAAAGCTTGCAATTGTCACAAGGATAAGTATGCATTTTATAAAGAAGTTCTTTAGTTTCTCTGCCGAATTGTACTGCATCTGTTGATAAAGGTCTGTTTTTTGCACGTTCCTGTTTACAAATCTTTTTATAAGTCTGCCTGTTTTGAACATAGATATGACGCAATTTATCGTACTCAAAGAGTTCATTATCTGAGAGTTTTGAAGGGCAAATAAAATTACGGTCAGAAATTTCATTTTGCAGCTGTTCTTTTGCTTTTAAAAGCGGCTGTAAACGTGATCCTGCAGAAAAATATCCAAAACTTTTTAGGATAAGTTCTTTGGCTTCCTCAAGGCTGAAACGCTGAAGCAAATTTAATACCATTGAATAGGAAGGTGAAAACCTGCTTTCAAGAGGATTTGCATCACTTAAAACGAGTTCTGCAACTTCTTCCGGACTCTGGAATTGAGTTCCGACTATTACGACATACCCGACTTCATCCATACCTCGCCTGCCGGCACGTCCCGACATTTGTAAAAACTCGCTTGCAGTTAACATTCTGTGACCGCTGTCTGTACGCTTGCTTGTAGAACTGATAACCGTTGAACGTGCAGGCATATTTATTCCTGCAGCAAGTGTTTCTGTTGCAAACACAACTTTTATAAGCCCTTTTTGAAAAAGTTTTTCCACAAGATTTTTCCACGCAGGCAATAAACCTGCATGATGCGATGCAACACCGCAATAAAGATATTCAAGATGTTTGTTATTATATAAATGAGGATTTTCAGCAATGTATTCATCAACAAACTGTCTTATCTGAGCCTGCTCGCCTTTTGTAACAAGATCAAGCGATGCGCATTTTTCCATCTGTTCATCACATTTTTTACGTGAGAAAGTAAAATATATTGCAGGAAGCATATCATTTTCCTGTAAATTTCTCACTATATCTTTCACAAAAGAGCGTTTGTTCTGCAGTTTTTTACCAAAAAGCCGTTTTTCTGGACGTATTTTTTTATTAAGCTGACCGCTCGGGGTCAACAGCGGCAACAATTTTGTCGGCTGTGAACTGTCAAAATAATAAAATTTCAAAGGCACCGGTCGAAAATCAGTGTCTACAAGTTCTGTTTTTGAATGAACTGTATTTATCCAGTCAGTAAGTTCATCCGCATTGGCAACAGTGGCCGAAAGAGCAATAATCTGAACATTAGTCGGGCAGTAAATAATACTTTCTTCCCAGACAGTACCGCGCTGCTCATCGTTCATATAATGGACTTCATCTAAAACAACATACCTAACATCTTTCATATTATCGGCTACAGCACCAAAATTTGTCCCATAGAGCATATTGCGGAAAACCTCAGTTGTCATAACAACAATTTGAGCATTTCTGTTAATAGATGTATCGCCTGTTAAAAGCCCTACTTTATCAGTTCCGTATTTTTCTCCAAAATCATAATATTTCTGATTTGATAAAGCTTTTAATGGTGTAGTATAAAATATCCTTTTATTTTCTTCGAGAGCTTTGTGTATAGCATGCTGTGCTATAACAGTTTTTCCAGCACCTGTCGGGGCGCACACTACAACACTCTTACCGTCATCAATATATTTACAAGCATCTTTTTGAAATTCATCCAACTCAAAAGGGAATTCGCTCATGATATCTCCTTATTTATATTATGCCAGAAATATTAATATTTGTAAAACTAATTAAAAATTTTAATCAAAAAAATTTTTTATAAGCATTAATATATTGAAATTAAAATTGAATAAAAAACAGAAGGAGTTATAATATGAAGATTAATTTAAACAGAGAAACTTCAAATAACCAAAATTTCGGTATGGCAATTCACTCAAATCCAACTGTAAACAGAGTTATTAAATCAAGGATAAAAACTTCCAAAGAAATTGAAAAATTAAACAAAATTATTGAAAGAGAAGCAAAGAATGACTTTGTCGATATCACTTTATTAGTAAATCCTAACGGCAAATCATTAAGCGCCAATGCGTATATTGCAACAGATAAAGAAGCAAAATTTAATAATATAAAAGTCTTTAAACAATTCAGTGAAAACAAAATATCAGAAATGTTCGGCGGCGTTGTAGGTTTTATTGAAAAAGTTGCCAAATATGCTGATAAACAGGCGATAAAGATGAAAGAGTATGCAGATATTCCGTATGATGATGTTTTGGATAAAATGAAATAAAAAATAGCTCCTCTTAAAGGAGCTATTTTTTTATATTTTATCAAATCCGGTATATTTTCTGAGAACTTCCGGAATTATAATTGTACCGTCTTCTTGCTGATAATTCTCTACTATCGCAGCAAAAGTTCTGCCGACAGCCAGACCCGATCCGTTAATAGTATGAACAAAACGTGTTTTACCTGTTGATTTTTCACGGTATCTTATATTTGCACGCCTTGCCTGATAATCGCCGTAATTTGAACAGCTTGAAATTTCTTTATATGTTCCGTAAGACGGCATCCAAACCTCTAAATCCCAACATTTGTTCGCTGAAAAACCTATATCACCTGTTGATAAAGCCTCGCGGCGATAAGGAAGTTCCAGCAGCTGCAGCATTTTTTCTGCATCTTCTGTTAGTTTTTCATGCTCATCTTTACTTGTTTCAGGAGTACAGAGCTTAACAAGTTCAACCTTATTAAATTGATGAACTCTTATCAAACCTCTTGTATCTTTTCCGGCAGAACCAGATTCGCGTCTGAAACATGGAGTGTAAGCTGTCATATATTTAGGCAAATCATCTTCTGAAAGAATTTCATTTGCATATATATTTGTAACAGGAACTTCCGCAGTCGGAATAAGATATAAATCTTCGTCAACGCATTTATACATATCTTCTTTAAATTTAGGCAGCTGACCTGTTCCTGTCATTGTCGCCGCATTTGCCATAAATGGAGGTAAAACTTCTTCATAGCCCTGTTCAGACGTATGATAGTCAAGGAAAAAGTTTATAATGGCTCTTTCTAATTTTGCACCTTTACCTCTATATAAAATAAATCTGCTCTGAGAAAGTTTTACACCGCGTTCAAAATCAACAAGTCCTTTTTCTTCGCATAAATCCCAGTGAGCTTTAAATTCAAAATCAAATTTTCTTGGTTCACCCCATTTGTAAACTTCTATATTATCATCTTCTGACAATCCTACCGGAGTGGTTTCATCAGGAATATTAGGTGTATGAAGAAGAATATCGCGCTGCTTGTTATCTAATTCGGAAAGTTTTTCTTCCAATTCTTTTATATCATCGCCGAGTTTTCTCACCTCTTCTTGAACAGCATCAGTATTCTCACCATTTTTCTTCATAATACCGATTTTTTGCGAATCATTTTTTCTCTTTGCTCTTAATTCATCAGCCTGAGTTTGAATTTTTCGCCTTTCTGCATCAATTTCTATAACTTCATCTATCGAAAGCTCCGGATTTCTTCTTTTCAAAAGTTCATTCACCTTATCCGGACATTCTCTAATCATCTTGATATCAAGCATCTTTATACCTCTTTTATTATTATACGTCTATACAATTATTCTAGTTTAAATAAAAGTTATAATCAAGATTGTAATTATCTGTGTACAATTGTAAAGAATTATGGATTTTCTTGACAGATAATGTATAATGATGATTGAGGGTATGTGTTTATGATGTTTAAAAAGCTTGTTCAAAAACTGAATATTGACAAAGAAAAATCATCAAGTGCAGCAATCAACCCTATTGATGTTGATTTTGATGATAGAAAACACGATTTTTTAAAAAAGCTTACTAAAAATGCATTAAACTTATATGAAAAAAAATGTGATATTAAAAATTTTACAAAACTAGCACTTTCAGATCCTGAAAATACATCCCATAATGAAATAGTCAACGAACTTTTTAACAAAGGTGTAATCGACCCCGCTGATGATGAAAAATTACTTGAACTGTCTGATAACAGACGTTTTTTAAGAGATTTAGGTCTTATTGATTAAGATTTTTTATTACAGCATCAGCAAATTCCGTGGTAGAAGCCTGTCCGCCCAGATCACATGTGTATATTCCCTGCTCAAAAGTTTTGAATAAAGCACGCTCTATTTTAACTGCATAATGGTTTTCATTAATATACTTTAACATTTCAACAGCGGATAAAAGAAGAGCTGTCGGATTAGCTTTATTCTGTCCTTTTATATCAGGAGCAGAACCATGAACCGGTTCAAATACAGCGCAATCAGCCCCGATATTGGCACCCTGAGCAATTCCTAAACCGCCGACTAAGCCGGCACATAAATCCGACACAATGTCGCCGTATAAATTCGGCAATACAAGGACATCAAACTGCGCAGGATTTTGAACAAGCTGCATACATAAATTATCAACTAATATTTCCCGCTTATTTATATCAGGATAGCTGAGCGCAATATTTCTAAAACAATCAAGGAACAAACCGTCAGAAAGCTTCATAATATTTGCCTTGGTTACTACACAAACCTCTTTTCTATTATTTTTAACAGCATAATCAAACGCAAAACGGCAAATACGCTCCGATGCTTTTCGTGTAATTAATTTTATACTTTCAGCAGTATCAGCATCAATCTGACGTTCAATTCCCGCATACAAATCTTCCGTATTTTCGCGAACAACAACAATATCAACATTGCTGAATTTTGTATTGACATTAGGCAGATTTTTGCAGGGACGCAAATTAGCATATAAATCCAATTCTTTGCGCAGTTGAACATTAACAGAACGAAAACCTTTACCAATTGGAGTTGTTACAGGCGCCTTTAAGGCCACTTTATTTTTCTTAATAGAATTTATAACTCTTTCAGGTAAAGGGGTCCCTTCGCTTTCTATAACATCAGCACCTGCCGTTTGTATATCCCAATTAATTTTTAGTCCTGAAGCCTCAATAATTTTTACAACTGCATCACAAATCTCAGGGCCTATACCGTCTCCGTTAATCAATGTAATCTGTTTCATTATTCCTCACAATATGAAGCTTTCTCTCAAATTTTTTAAAAAATCCGCAATTAGTGACGGTTAAACTATCCTCTAAATAAACAACACCTATACCTAAAGCGGTAAGCAAAGGGCAAGATACGCCTTCCGCATAGTATTTACAATCCATGCACTGGTCATCATCTTCTATAAATATTTTACCGTCACAAGAATACATACAAAAATTATACACCTTTGAGTCTGCTTTGTAAATAAAGCAGAAATTAATATTTCTTAACATAATTAATAAAAAAAGCAATTTATAAAACAAAAAATTTTTTATGTAAGTAAGGTAGGTTAGTTTATAATCAGGCAGGTAAAAATGGTTGGTATTTCAAGAATATTGAAAGCAGGCGGCAGACTTCTTTTTGACCCTAAGTTTCAAGATACGGTCACTACTTCAATTGCTGCTTCAAAAAAAACTCTCGGCTATAAAAATTTGCATAAACAAATTGGAGATGCTTTTGTAAAAGCAGATAAGGCAACTGTTAATACTCCATTTTTCAGCAATATGAAAACTTCATTGACCAGCCTGGGACCTGATATCAAAAACAGCTGGCAAGCTGCAAAGGGTATAGGGGCAAAAAGTAAAGCTGTAGTCGGCCAACTGGGCAAGAGAATGCCGTTACTCGGTGTACTTTTAACTGCTGCAATTGAATTGCCAAATATATTTTCAGCATTCAAAGACGAAGGGCTGGTAGGCGGAGTATTAGAAACAGGAAAATCAACAGTTAGACTTGCCGGAGCAACTGCCGGTTTTGCAATAGGCCAGGCATTAATTCCTATTCCATTAGTAGGAGGTTTGATAGGCGGTTTTGTCGGCGATTGGGTTATGAGTAAAATCGTAGGCAAAAGTCATTCTGAAAAAAAAGCGGAGGCTCAGGCAGAAATAGAACAACAAAGTCAGATTTCACAGCAGTTTAATAATCCATATTTACAAGGGGTTCAACCTTTTCAACAGGGAACCAATATAAATTATGCTCAGCCAACTATGACGCCGCAGCAGCTCATGTCATTAAACCAAATGTTATACAGCGGCGGTTTCGGAAATCCTATGGATCAAGATTTTATGGCAATGACATCAGGTATTAACAAACTTAATTACATGTGCTAAACAAATAACACATATAGTGTGAGGCAATACATATATGATGCAAGGTCTGCAGAGGCTTTGCATCTTCGCCTTATAAATTTAATTTTACATTTCGTTACAATAAAGCAATTTTGTAAGTCAAAAAATTTTTATATATATACACGGGGAAAATAAAAGAATAATTAAGGGGAATTTATGGCTGGAACAGAAAATATTCAAGCCCAAAATCTGGTATTAGCTAATTGGTTGAACGGTGTTCAGGCTCCAATACCGGAGAGAACTACAAAGGATGAGATGAAAGATTTAGGCACCGAAGCTTTATATGGAAGCGGCTTTATGTTAGCCATTCCGCTGCTGGGTACATCTTTTAAAAAGCCGATTAGTGCATTTAAAGCAAAAGGTAAAGATGGAAAAAGTTATTTTCAGGCATGGCAAGAGCTCACAAATCAAGCAAAAGCAGACAAAGCAGCCTTGAGAGGAAATAATATATGGCAATCATACAACAACAGAAGAATGTATAGCCAAATTCAAAGAATGGGTGCTGAAATTCCGTCGGTTAATACAAATCAAGATATTTCAAAACTAAAACCAAAACAACTTTTGAAATATCAGAATACTGCAGCAAAAAGTGCGTATTACAGTGAAGCAAAACGCTATATTGAAGAAACAAAACAAATGCTGGAAAATGCAAAAAGAAACGGCACAACTGTCTCTAAAGAGCAATTGAAAGCCCAGTTAAATAAAATCAGAGAAGCAGTTCGACAAGGAGATGCAAAAGTCAATTTGGCAATTAGAAACGGAGAAATTAAACCAACATCCTTATTAGGGAAAGCAAAACATCAAGTAAAATTGAAAACAGGCGGATATAAAGTAAACGGTGCGCTATTAAAATCCGCCAGAGGCGCATCAGCATTAAAATGCGCATCAAAATGCGTAAAAGGTGCGGGCTGGATGGCTGCAATTCAAGGAGTTCTTGAAATTCCAGAGGTTATATCAGCATATAAAATTGACAAAGCAGAAAAAGCTGCCGGCAGAGAATCAAACAGAGGTAATAAACAACTCCTAAAATCAGGAGTAAAAGTCGGAGCAAGTGTCCTGGGCTATGCTGCAGGTGCAGCGGCAACAGGTGCTGTACTCGGCTCGGTATGTCCGGGCATAGGCAATGTTGTCGGAGGAGTAATAGGCTTTGTAGGCGGTCTTGTCGGAGGTTTTCTGGCAACCAAAGCTGCAGGAAAAGTTATGGATGCAGCAATGGGCGAAAAAGACTCACTGGATAAAACAGAAACACAACTATATGCGGAAGAACAAAATAAAATCGCAGCCGAACAATCCGAAGAAGCTGCAAATCTCGCAGCACTAAGCGGAGATGTCCAAGATGAAATTCTTGCGGCAGCTGCAGAACAAGGTATTGAAAACGGAGATGCACCAGAAGATGTTATAGCAGCTTATGAATATTTAATTAATAACAGAGAAAACAGAATACTAGATACACTCTCAAATATTGCTAATATGGAATATGCAGCATAAAAGATACTATTAAAGAAGCGAAAGTTAAATAACTTTCGCTTCTTTAATTTTTAAATTGAAGAAATATTAAAATCTCTTTCCGCCATACTGGAATTAGATTCAAAAATTGCTTTCAAAAAACGCTCAATTGAAGCTTCCATTGAAGATATTTCATTTTTTAAAGCTTTGTAATTTTCTTCTTTAACATCCCTTAGTGCATTTTCAAAAATTTCATCATGATACATATCAAATCTCCTTAAAATACCTTTGCAAATAATGCAAAAACTACTTCACATATTCCCTGTTACGGCATATTTAAAAACTTTCTTTAATATAAATCACAATATTGTTACAAAATTTATTATTTCTGTCAAAAGCAAATATTTTAATGTAGAATATTAAAATACAGGGGAAAAAGAATGGCTACTGATTTTCTAACAAGTTATGATTATTATTCAAGCAGACGTGATATGGAGGTCATATCAAACATTGTTGAGTCTTTAAAAAAAATTCTGGCAGAAGACAAACTCCAGACACAGCCGCTTTTCTTGAAAACATCAGAAAATCTTATCCTGAATATAGCAAGAAAAGTTGTTCAGGAAAAGAAGAAAACTTTTTTAATCGGAATTACCGGTGAAAGTGCCTCAGGAAAAACTGTCTTTGTTGACAACACTATAAAAGCCTGTATCAAAGACAAAAAAGAAGGAATTTATACTGTAATCCGCTGTGATGATTACTACAAAGACACTTCAAAAGAATTACTACAAGCAGGAAGCTACGAAGAGCTTTTTAAAACAGGCTTCAGCTTTGATACACCTGATGCAATTGATTTAGAGCTGATGAAAAAGCATTTGATGAAACTTAAAGCAGGTAAAGAAATTGTTTCACCTAAATATGATTTTGTTACGTGTGTTTCTGATCCTCAAGGGGACATAAAAAAACCTGCAAAAGTTGTATTAACTGAAGGACTGTATGTTTTAAACGAAGGCATAAGAGATATCATGGACGTAAAAGTCTATGTTTACACACCTCTGGAAGTTATCAAAGACAGATGGTATAAAAGAGCTGCTTTGAGAGGGAAAACAGGTGCTGCTGCAGATCTTCAATTTCAGGATGTGAATAAAACAGCACAGCAGTATATTCGTCCGGCTTATCAAATTTCAGACGCAGTTATTAACGGAATGGTTTCTCAAAAATATATTCAAGAAATAACAGACGTAATATTTAATACGTTAAAAAATATTGTTGAATATTAAAAAAGAGTCTGAAAAACAGACTCTTTTTATTTTCTTAATGATTAATCATGCAAGGACATTTCGGCTGAACAGGCTGCAAATAAATTTGATTACAGGTATCACAGGTCTCATTGAAAGTCCTTGTACATGTAGGGCACGTATTTAGTGTAACACGCGTACATTCATCACATTTTACTTTTTTAACTTTGCATTTATTGCAATTTTTAAATCCGGTGAATGGATTTAGACTGAAATTTGTCTTATTTTCACCAATACCGATATAAGGCAGGGGATTAAGATACGAAATATAAGGCATTGGATTCAATGATTGCATACCTTGCCATGCGGCAAATGCACCCTGCGTAGAAAACGAAAATGCACCTATCAGTGCTAAAGTAATACATAAATTTTTCATAAAATACTCCCATAAATTCTGACAGTTACAAATCTGTCACCAAATTTATTTTAAACTTTAAAACTTATGTTTACTATAGACAAAATAATAAGAGGGCTACCCGAAAGTAGTCCTCTTAAAAGATTAAATTAAGAAATAAAATGCATTAAAGAGCCTGCTGAACTCTGCAAATTGAAGCATCGTCAAGCAAAATTACATATACTTCTTCACCGGCTTTTGCATGGTATTTCAAGCCCGGAGTAACCAAGCCCGTTATTAAACCAACAGCTGCACCAACCGGAGTACCGATTGCAACACCAGTACCGATTTTGTCAGGGCTTGGAATAAATGCGAAACCAACACCAGCACCAGTACCGATAGCACCGCCTGTAACCGTATATAATGCCAATTTACCAGCAGTCATCCATGGACCTTCTTTTAATGAATAATCCTTAGAGAAGGGTTTTGCATTGAATGCAAGCTGTTTGCCGTTAGGTAAAACAACTTTTGTTAACTGTGGATAAACTCTTGCATTTTTGTTGAACCATCTTTGGTCTTTGATTTCATTGATTTGTGCAATAAATTTTGTTCCTTCAGGAATAACAAGAGTACCTTCTTTTGTGTAAATAGCTTCAGGTGCAACAAAAGTAACAATGTCACCTGCTTTATGGTTTTCAGATTTAAATTTTTCTGTGAAAGCTACAGCAAGAACGTTACCTTCCGCAATAACGCTTTCAACATTATTTACCATAACTTCATTGTTAGGAGCATTACGCTTAACATCAAGGTGTTCAACTCTTGTTTTGCCTAAGTACTGTTCTTTTACAAGATCGAGTTTTTCTTTTAATCTTGCTAAAAGAACAGCTGCTTCAGCTCTTGACAAATTGTCATTAGGTCTGAGTTCTCTTGAATCAGGGTAGTTTACGTAAATACCGTAATTAATTGTTTTAGCATAAACTTTTTTTGCCCACGCCGGAATAGCAGAAGCATCTTTAAACTGATTAAGAACAGATGTATCAGCATTCATATCTTTTGTAATATGGCTGATAACAGACTGAGCTTCTGATCTTAAAACGGGTTTGTAAGGTTTAAATGTATTGTCAGGATAACCGTAAACCAAACCTAATTGTTGAGATCTTAAAATATTTTCATAGTCAGGGTTGCTTTTTGAAACATCTGTAAATTTGTTTGAAATATTTACATTAATATTTTCGTCAGACAAAACTTTCAACAAAGCATTAACAAATTCAACCCTTGTGATAGTTTTTTCAGGATTGAAACGATCTCCTGATAAAGTCATAATATTGTTATCAACAACAGTATTAATTTCTTTGCTTGCCCAATAATTCTGATTTACATCAGCTATTGATGCAGCAAAAACAGATACGGCATTAAATGCTACAAAGCATAAGGCCATAACTCCTGAAATAATTTTCTTCATTTTCTACTTCCTCATATTTACTAGTAAACCTTTTTCGTGTATGATTATAACGTACATTTACATATTTGTAAACATGTAATTTAAAAATTTAATTATTTACCCAATAAAGAAAGGAAAATTATGGATAGTTACACTATGACCAAAATCGTTGCAACGCTTGGACCGGCAACGTCAACAAAAGAAAAGATTAGAGATCTTTTTCACGCAGGTGTTACCATGTTCAGATTAAATTCTTCGCATGGCGACATTGAAATGCACAAAACAAATTTATCTTACATAAGAGAAATTGAAAAAGAAGAAAAAACTTTGATACCTGTACTATTAGACTTACAGGGGCCAAAAATCAGAATAGGGAATTTACCGGAATCTATTGAGATTAAAAAGGGTGAAATCCTTAAATTCCGCCACCAGCCCGAAGTTACAGGAGATATTTTACCTGTTGATTACAAAGGCATGGCTGACGATGTCACTCCCGGCGAAAAAATTATGATTGATGACGGAAAAATTCAGCTTGAAGTTGTTAAAGTTGAAGACAGAGTTATTTTTGCAAAAGTTTTAACAGACGGGCTTTTAAAACAAAGAAAAGGTATTAATATTCCGGGCAGTCAGGGCAGCTTAGATGTCTTAACCGCAAGAGATATAACCTTTGTTGACTTTGCTGCTCATAATGATATTGATTATCTTGGGCTTTCATTTGTCAGAAATGCTTCAGATGTTGTTAAACTCCGCGAATTACTTGAAAATCACGGAAATAAAACCGCAAAAATTATTTCTAAAATTGAAAAGCCTCAGGCTGTTGAAAATATTGACAGTATTATTGAGGTTTCTGACGGTATTATGGTTGCCAGAGGAGATTTAGGTATTGAAATTTCAACTGAAAAAGTGCCTATTGTACAAAAAACAATTATTAGAAAAGCAAATGCAAAAAGAAAAGTAGTAATTGTAGCAACCCAAATGCTTGACAGTATGATTGAAAATCCGATCCCGACACGTGCTGAAACATCAGACGTTGCAAACGCAATTCTTGACGGAACCGACGCAATTATGCTTTCGGGAGAAACTGCCGCAGGTGCTTATCCGGTTGAAGCTGTAGCAATGATGAAAAAAATTGCCGATACAGTCGAAGAATCTCCGTTTATGAGAAAAAATAAATTTCCTCGTAAAATGATTGAAGAAGAAAAGGATTCTCAGGCAATGGCAATCGGTATGTCTATCGCTGACATGGCAAGAAAAATGCATATTAAAGCTGCAATCGCTCTTACAGGCAGCGGATTTACAGCAGCAATGCTTGCGGAAGCAAAATTGAGCGTTCCTATTTTTGCTTGCTGTCCGAACAGACATATCTGCCGCGATGTTAAATTATTCAGGGGGGTTTATCCGATATCACTTGACTTTAACGGTTCAATTGATAAAGCATCTATCGCTCTGCTTGATGAATTTTTAATAAATGAACTGAAACTTGAAAAAGGTGATTACGTGGTAATTACAGGTTCCGTACCAGAGCTCCTTGTTGGCGGGACAAACTTTATTAAAATTCACGAAATCGGCAAAAATTAAAGCTAAACAACAAGCAAAAAGTCCCGAAATTATTTCGGGACTTTTTGCTTACTAATAAACAATTTGAACATAAACTGTTCTTGTTCGAGCTTTATTATCAAAATCAATTAATACAATCTGCTGCCATTGACCCAGCTGCAATGCACCGTCAATCAAGGGGACAATAGTGTTATTGCCTACAATTGAAGCTCTTACATGTGCATAACCATTGCCGTCGTGCCATGTTTCATCATGATGATATTGAGCAGCAAGAGGAGCAATCTTTTCAAGAGCCTCCGGCAAATCAACAAGCAAGCCCGGTTCAAATTCTATATTTGTTATTGAAACAGTGCTGCCTGCAACATAAACATGTACAACCGCAGACTGCAAAGAGTGATTATAAACAGCATTTTTTACTTTTTGAGTTATATCTATAATATCTGTGAAGCCTTGAGTATTTATAGTAAATTTTTCATTTATAACCGTCATATATACCTCTTAACTGAATTTTAACCGTATATTTCATCCGAATAAAAAGCAAATTCAAGATGATTTATTATAACAGTGTCGCCGTCTTTAATACCTTTTTTAGAAAGTTCATCAAATACTCCCATGCCTTTTAAGATATTTTGAAGTCTTATAACCTGCTCTGAATTTCTCTCATCAGTAACTGATGCAAGACGGGATATTTTTCCGCCTTGAACAATAAATGTATCTTTTGCGACTTTAAATATCTCAAAACTGCTATCATCATTGTTGTAAGCACCTGTATCTTCTTCTACAACAATATCTGATTGAACCTTATCAATTTCATCAACTTTTTGAGATATAAAATCAGTAAGTTCAGTTAGATTTTCACCTGTTACAGCAGATATCTCAAAAACATCAGACGTAGTTTCTTTAAATTTTTTATAAATTTGCAGGCGTCTTTCTTCATCAACAGCATCAATTTTATTAAGAACTACTATCTGATAGAGCTTAGAAAGCCGTTCCGAATATTTTTCAAGCTCTGTATTAATTTTTTTATAATTATCCAGAGGTTCTTGCTCTGTTATATCAACAAGATGAACAAGAAAACGGCATCTTTCCACATGTCTTAAAAAATCATGACCAAGCCCTACGCCTTCCGAAGCTCCCTCGATAAGACCAGGGATATCTGCCACAACGTAACCGTCTCCGGAACGTTTTTTAACAACACCCAGATTAGGAATTAACGTTGTAAAAGGATAATCAGCAATTTTGGGTTTTGCAGAACTAATACGGCTGATGAGAGTAGATTTTCCTGCATTCGGCATTCCAAGCAATCCGACATCTGCAATTAGTTTTAATTCAAGAAACAATTCACGTTCAATTGACGGTTCACCTGGTTCACAAAATTGCGGAGCACGCTTTTGAGCTGTTGCAAATCTTGCATTTCCTCTGCCTCCTCTGCCGCCTTTTGCAACTAAGACTTTTTGTCCGTTTTCTGTTAAATCAGCAATTATCTTATCTGTTTTTATATCTTTTACAACTGTGCCGACAGGAACTTTTATGTATAAATCCTTAGCGCATGCACCGTTCATATTTTTAATGCCGCCGTTTTCGCCACATTCGGCTTTAAATACTGATTTGTGCTTAAAATCCATTAATGTAGACATATTTTCATCTGCAACAAGATATACAGCACCGCCCCTGCCGCCGTCACCGCCTGCCGGACCGCCTTTATCAACATATTTTTCTCTGCGCCACGCAACCATTCCGTTGCCGCCACGTCCTGATACTACCCTAATCTTGCACTTATCAATAAATTTCATCTTTACACCGGTTTTTGTCATTCTGAACTTGTTTCAGAATCTCTTTGTAATATAATAATACTACTATGAAAAATATAAAAAATAAATTATTCTCTAAAGAACCTGTAACAATCGGACCTGAAAGCGGATATGACAATTATATAATGGCAATAGAATCAAGCTGTGATGAAACAGCCTGTGCAATAGTAAAAAACGGTCGTGAAGTCATTGCAAATGTTGTTGCATCACAAATCAAAACCCATGCACAATTTGGAGGTGTAATCCCTGAAATTGCAGCAAGAGAACATCTTGCTTCTATAAACATTGTTATAGATGAGGCTTTTAAACAGGCAAAAGAAAATGCGAACATTAATCCGGAAGATATAACGGCTTTTGCAGGGACTGTAGGCCCCGGACTTGTCGGCTGTCTGCTTGTCGGTCTTAATGCTGCAAAAACACTTGCATTAACTTATGACAAACCTTTTATCGGGGTAAACCATCTTAACGCACACCTTTGCGGAAACTATCTTGATACAGACTTAAAACCTCCTTTTATGGCGCTTTTAGTCAGCGGAGGCCACACTCAGATTATCGATGTTAAATCCTATTCAGAGCAGAATATTTTGGGAGAAACTATAGATGATGCTGTCGGCGAAGCTTATGACAAAGTTGCAAGACTTATAGGGCTGCCTTACCCCGGAGGACCAAAGCTTGATAAACTTGCTCAGGAAGGCAATCCTTATGCGTTCAAACTTCCTGAAGCAAAAGTTGATGGGTATAATTTTAGCTTTAGCGGACTGAAAACAGCAGTTTTACGCCTTGTTAAATCCTTTGACGGAAAAGAAATGCCTGTAAAAGACATTTGCGCAAGCTTTCAGGAATGTGTATCCTCAACTCTTTTACACAAATTAAAAACAGCTCTTGAACATTCAGGTTACAAACAGGTTGTCATAGCCGGCGGTGTTGCTGCGAACTCTGAAATCCGTAAAAAAATATTCGCACTTGAAAATGAAGGTTACAAAGTTTTTGCCCCTCCTATGAAATACTGTACGGATAATGCCGCAATGGTTGCGTCATGCGCGTATTTCAATACAAATACCTTTGACGATGTAAATACAGAAGTATTTTCGAGAGTAAAATAAATTTTAAAAATTGTAAATTTTACACTAAAAATTAGCAAAAAAATTTTTGTTACATACTTAGTAGTATAGTAAAACATCTTGGGAAAGTAACTATACTATGAAATCTTCTTGCGGAACCTTAAATTATAGTTCCGCATTATTATTGTTTAAACAGCAACAGGCACTCTTGATAAAATAAAATCGGTAATTTTCTTTTCAAGATTGCAGCCAAAATGATTATTAACTTCCTTTATAAAATAACAAGGACTTGTAATATTTATCTCAATAATTTTTCCGTCTATAACATCAAGTCCTGCCATAGGAAGCCCGAGCTTGTTTAATTCTTTTGCGACAGGTATAAAATTATGTTTTTCTTCTTCCGTCAATTCTGCCTTCACAATATTAGAATCACAATGTTCATTAAACTTAAAATCATCATTTGAAGGAAGTTTCCTTACACAAACATCTAAAACTTCATCACCTAAAAACATAACACGTTTGTCCCCAAATCTTGCTTGAGAAATATATTTCTGCACCATTATCAACTGCTTTTGATTACGTGTCATTGTATTTATTATAACGGCAGTATTTTTATCGCCTTTTTTCAATGTCATAACACCTGCGCCAAAACAGCCGTTAAGCGGCTTCAAAACAATTTCTTCATGCAGATTTAAAAACTTTATAATATCTGACTTTGACGAAGTTACAATATTTTCCGGCATTAAATCCGAAAAATATAATGTATGTAATTTTTCATTAAAATTACGTATTGCTTTTGGATCATTCAATATCTGTGTTTTATTTCTGTCAACAAAATCAAAAACATAAGTTGCATTTATATAATCAATGTCGACAGGAGGGTCAGGTCTAAATATGACAAGCCTGAAACCTTCTATTTCTCTTAAAATTTCCTCTTTTTCATAATAAATATTTTCATCATTTTCAAACGACTTAAAACAATGTGTATAAGCCTTGCCTGCAATTACAGATAAATAATCAATCGTCGTTATATAAACATTGTTATTATTTCTTAACAACTCTCTGATTAACCAGAAATTTGTAACGAGATTATTGAATTCAAAATACTTAAGTTCTAATCTGTCAATAACAAATAAAATATCCATATATAGCCTCTTTTCAATGAGATTATAACTATAACATAAATTTTTCAATAAGCAAAAAGTATATTCTTCGTAATAATTCTTAATATTTTCACATTAAAAAGCAAAAAAAATTTCTCACAGGTGTTATTATAAATATAATAAAGTGTGTGTAACTTTTAAAAAGAAAGGTAGAAATTATGTCAGTTAATGCAGTCAATTCAGCTCCAGCTGAAGTTCAAAAGAAAAAAGGGACATCTGTTGCGGCTCCAACAATTGGTCTCGGTGTTGTAGGTGCAGGTGCAGGTTATTTGGCAGGCGGCAAAAGACCTTCATTAGAACAAGTTTTTGCAATGGAGCCTGACAAATTTGAATCACATGTTAAAGCTGCCGAAGGCGATGTGAAAACAGAAGCCGATAAAATTGGAGCTGAAATTAAAAACTTAAACGATGAAAATGGTGAATTCACTCCTGACAAAGCTAAAAAAGAGGCATTTGACACTGAAGTCAAAAACCAAAAACTTGCAGATGATGCAGCAGAAACAAAAGCTTTAAAAGAAGCTAACGAGAATTATGATAAAAAACTTTTAGAAGAATTAAACAAAGATAAAAAAGACGGAGAAAAGTTCGCAAAAACAGCAGATGCACCGGAAGATGCACGTAAAACAGCCAAAGAAGCTTTAAAAGAATCAGATGAAGCTAAAGCTGTAAAAACTGCTGAAAATAATGTCCGTTCAGCAAAAGAAAAATTAGTAAGAGAATCTGCAGATGACAAAGTCAAAAATATTGTAAACGAATTTGATGAAGCTGTAGAAGCCGCTAAAACTAAAAAGAAAGAAAAAATCACAGCTCTTGTTGGCGATGAAAAAATGAAAGCTGCTTTTGAAAAAATTAAAAAATTGTTCCCGAAAGAAGGAAAAGGCAAAGCAGCAGCTATCTGGGGCGGTATTGCAGCAGCAGTAGGATTGGCTGCAGGATTAGTTCTAGGCGGCAACAAAAAGCAAGCATAATTAAAAGACATAAAAATACCTTATATACAAAAAATGGCTGAATTTCATTCAGCCATTTTTATTCAAAATATTTCACTAAACCTTATCCGGATCAAGAACCACACAGCGCGAATTATTAATCTGTAAAAGTGCTGCAAATTTTTCTATATCAGCTTTAATTTCAGGGAAAGTATTATAATGCATCGGAATTACCGTCTGAGCTCCGAGCCAGTCTGCGGCAACAGCAGCATGCTCAATATCCATTGTATAATGCCCTCCTATCGGAAGCATTGCGATATTCGGTCTGTACAATTCTTTAATTGTTTTCATTTCAGACGTCAAACCTGTATCGCCGGCGTGATAAATTCTGACATTTTCAGTATCAAAAACTATACCTGCAGGTTCCCCGGCATAACGACCGTCAGGCAGAACACTTGTATGAGATGCAGGGACAAAAACAGCTCTGCCCCAGTCATAGTTAATCCATCCGCCAAAATTTACGGAACGGACCTTGCAGCCATGTTCTTTACAATACTGCGCCAGTTCAACAATAGCAGTAATCGTTGCATCTTTTTCTTTAGCAATTTCTATTGCTTGCCCAAGATGGTCTCCGTGAGCATGAGTTAAAAATATGTCAGTGATATTAGCTTTATGCCAGTCATATTTCGGATTAATACTGACATAAGGATCAACCATTATTGAATTATCTTTTAATTTAATTTCAAAAGCACTGTGTCCGATGTATTTTAAATCCATAACTTACTCCCCTTTTTCTCTGTCCTTTATACAAATTTCACCTAAGACTAACGTCACCCTGAACTTGTATCAGGGTCGTACTTGTTTAATAGATACTGAACCGAGTTCAGCATGACGACTATATTCATGTTTACGTCATCCCGAACTTGTTTCGGGATCTTTTACTTTAATATACCAGATTTTATAGTAAAATACAAATATGCAATATAACTTATTAATGCAAAAATGTATAGAGCTTGCAAAACAGGCGGAAGGTCAAACTTCTCCAAATCCGCTTGTAGGCTGTGTAATCCTTGATAAATACGGGAATGAAATTTCAACAGGTTATCACCACAAATACGGGGATAATCATGCAGAACGTGATGCCCTTTTAAAACTTCACAACGGGGAAGAAAATGGCGGAACGCTGATTGTTAACCTTGAGCCCTGCTCGCATTACGGCAAAACTCCGCCCTGCGCTGACTTGATTATTGAACGCGGGATAAAAAAAGTTGTTATCGGAATGCGCGATGTTAATCCTATTGTTGGTGGAAACGGAATTCGAAAATTAAAAAATGCAGGAATTGAAGTAATTGAAAATGTGCTTGAAAATGAATGCAAAGCATTAAATGAAATATTTATTAAAAATATGACAAAAAATGAAGTGTTTGTTGCTCTAAAAACTGCCACCACACTTGACGGGAAAATTGCGGCACAAAACGGGTCTTCCAAATGGATAACATCAGATAAAGCCCGTGAAGAAGTAAAAAAAATAAGAAACAGATATGATGCAATTTTGACAACATCTTCAACTATTCTTGCAGACAATCCGACAATGGCTCATAGAAAAAAAATTATTCTGGACAGAGAACTCAAAACAAATCTTGAAGCGCCTATATATAAAGAAGGGGAAATCTATCTTTTCAATGCCTCTCTTGATATGTTTGAAGGCGGAATAAACTTCATAAAAACACCTGTTATAAACGAAAAACTTGACCTTGAATTTATTTTAAAAAAAGCATTTGATTTAGGGATAAAAAGTATTCTTGTCGAATGCGGCGGTCATTTGAACGGAGAGATTTTAAAATACACTGATAAAATTTATCATTTCATTGCACCCAAAATCACTGGCGACAACTCTTCTTTATCCTGTTTTGATTTCAGACATATCGAAAATATAAATGAAAGTTATAATTTCAAAATTACGGATCAAAAAATGTTTGGTTCTGATATTTTATTAACTTACTATCCTATTTCAAAATAAGAAAAAAGTTGTATAATAAATTTTATGAAGAAAAAATCAGCATCAGCAGGAACATTTTATCCGTCAGATAAAGAGGAACTCACAAATTTAATCAGAAACTTTGAAATTGAACCTCCGTCCTATTTTTCTCGTGCGGTAATAGTTCCGCATGCAGGGTATATTTATTCAGGAAAGCTTGCGGCAAAAGGTGTGCAGCATCTTAAAAGAAATGCTAAAAATGTATTTATATTTGCACCTGCGCATTACGAAAGAATTTTTGGCTGCACAGTATGCGAATATGACGCGTTTGAAACTCCACTCGGAGATATTGAAATAAATAAAGAGCTTGTACAAAAAGTTAAAGAATTATGCGACTGCTCTACAGGAAATTTTGCTTTTGAAAAAGAACATTCCATAGAGGTTCAGCTTCCTTTAATAAAATATTTTCTTCCCTCTGCAAGAATTGTACCTGTTTTATACGGATGTGAAAATTTTAAAAATTTATGCGGAACTCTTGAACATTTTTGGGCAGATGAAGATAATGTATTTGTTATATCAAGTGATTTAAGTCATTTTTATCCTGAAAAAGAAGCCCTTAAAATTGACAGCTACACTGCAAGAATGATTGAAGAAAATAACTTTTCAAACTTTGAACAGGAGCAGGCATGCGGTGCTGTCGGAATTTGCGGACTTATTGAATTTGCTAAAAAGAAAAATTTTTCGCTGATAAGAACAGGGCTTACAAACTCTTCCGCTGCGACAGGAGATTCATCGCGCGTTGTAGGCTACGGAAGCTGGTTTTTGTATGAAGGTCAAAAAAATAATTATATAAAAGAATATTACTCAGATTTTGTTAAAAAAGTCTGCAAAGACAGTATTCTGTCAGGTTTACAGCTAGGTCAACCACGAATAAGCAATTATGACTGCGTGTTTGAAGAATACGGCGCATCCTTTGTAACGCTTGAGCTTGACGGAATTTTACGCGGATGCATCGGCTCAATTATTGCACACAAAACGCTGATTAAAGATTTGATACATAATGCACACTCAGCAGCTTTTTCTGACCCGAGGTTTCCAGCACTGACACTAAATGAGTACAACAGAATAACAATAGGAGTGTCGCTTCTTTCAAAACCTGAAAGAATTGAATTTGAAACGGAAGAGGAGCTTCTTGAAAATTTAGTACCTGCCGTTGACGGACTGATAATCCGAGATGGCAATTACCAATCCGTATTTTTACCTGATGTATGGGAACAGCTGCCGGATAAACAAGAATTCCTTGAGCAGTTGAAACTCAAAGCCGGCTTACCAAAAGATTATTTTTCTGAAAGTTTGGAAGCCTTTAAATTTAATACAACAAAGATTTAACCTATTATATCAAGCTTGTTATTTTTATATTGATGCCAAATTTTATCATAAACAATATTAGCATCCTTTGAATTTTCAAAAGAATAAAATACTAAATAATCGAATGCATTTTTATTAAAATCATGCATCTTTTTCTGATTTAAAGATAAAGTTTTTAAATCACTTTTCAACGCACTGTGTCTGTCATACTGACGGTCTGATAAACTTTTCAAAGAATCTTTCTGTTCGCAGAGCATATCATAAATAACGGTTAACTTATCAGACTGATTTAGAAAAATGAAATCCTCTTCGCCTGATTCAACTTTTCTGGTTACAGGATGTTTTCCGAAATTAACAGAATTAATATTTTGAATTTTCATAATTTACTCCTTTAATCAATAACTTTTCCTTCAAAAATTTCCATTACCATATTCACATTATCAGAATGCAAAGAGTCAGCAATTTTTGAAGCACTTTCACTTTTCGCAGGTTTATGAATTTCTTCTTTCAATTTTTCAACTTCCTCAGGCTGTACCTCAGGCTCCATTTGCACAGGCTTCATGACCGGAGAAGGTTTAGGCTTTGGCTGTTCTTGATGAACTTCTGGAACAGATGCAGGTTGAACTTGAACATCATCTGCATGCGGAAGCCTTACTATTACATTTGAATTTTCCTGCGCAAACAGGGCATTTACGGCATCAACAACTGCCTGTTTTTTAGAGCCTGACTGCACCTGATTTAAGAAAATTTCATTTTTCATTGTCAAAATTGTCTCATCAGGAGCGATTTTTACAGGATTAGCCCACTGTTTTAATAAAGCTCTGGTCGGAGCGCTGTGAACATTTTCCAGCAGTCTGCTCCACAGAACGGAAATATCAGCGCCGTCCGAATGTTTTGATTTCGGCATCGGAGAAAAATCATTATCATTTGAAATATTTTCAACTTTTGCTTCAACAGGCACTTTTTCCAGAGGCTTCTGTTGAACCGGTATGCTTTCTACATCTTTGTGCACTACTATATCAGGTTTTGCATGTTCCGCTCTTTGCATTTCAGGCTTCATAACAGGAGCCGGAGAAGTTTTATAAGCCGAAACTTTAGCAGGCTGAACATTTCCGCTTTCCAATCTGGCTATTCTGTTTTGAAGTTCAACCAGAGATGTGTTTTCCGTCAAATTCGCAAGATCAATTACTGCGACTTCCAGCCACAGACGCGGATTGTTTGTAAGTTTCAATTCTTTTATATATTCCGAACACTTATCTATCAAAAATACAATCTGATGAGTTTCGACATTTTCAGCCTGAGAAGAAAGAGCTTTCACCTGAGCATCATTTGCCTGCGTTAATTCAAACGCAATTTCTTTTCTGCAATTTTTTACAATTAAGAGATTTTTTAAATAATCCATCAAATTTGTCAGGATTTGAACAGGTTCATTGCCGGAATTGTAAATATTTTCCAATTCTTCAATAGCTTCCTGCGGTTTTGAATTAACAATTTTATCAGCAAGAGAATTCAGCGTATCAAATGAAAGACGACCGAGAAGATTGTTTATATCATCCGTTGAAATAGCTTCACCACCGTCAAGTACGCTTAATTGATCAAGAAGAGCTATACTGTCACGCATTCCGCCAGCTGAATTTTTAGCGATAGTAAAAAGTGCATCGTCGGTAATATTAATTTTTTCGTTATCTGCAATATATCTCAGATGTTTAACAATATCATCAGTTGTTATACGTTTAAAATCAAATCTCTGGCAGCGGCTTTTGATAGTATCAAGAACTTTATGTACTTCTGTTGTCGCCAGAATAAAAATAACATTTTTCGGCGGCTCTTCAAGAGTTTTTAATAACGCATTAAACGCCGTAGTAGACAGCATATGAACTTCATCGATTATATAGATCTTATACCTGCTGTTTACAGGCGCATACATAACCTTTTCAAGAATATTCTGCGCATCTTCAACTTTTCTGTTACTGGCAGCATCGATTTCTATAACATCCATCGGAGTTGAATTAGTTATATCGATACAGTTTTCACAAACTCCGCAAGGGTTGATTGTCGGACCTTCCTTACAGTTCAAAGATTTGGCAAAAATTCTTGCAGTTGAGGTTTTTCCTGTTCCTCTCGGACCTGTAAATAAATATGCATGAGAAATTTTATTAAGCTCAATTGCATTTTTTAAAGCTTTTTTAATATGATCCTGTCCTACAACTTCCTCTAATTTCTGCGGACGGTATTTTCTGTATAAAGGTATGTATTTTTCGTTCATAATTTGATTATAGCAAACTCAAACAAAAAATAAAAACAATAGTAAAATTAATATTGACAAAAATTAAAAAATCGTAAATAATAAAATAAAAAAGAAGGAGTTGGAATATGTTTAACAGAGAAGCTTTGAGTTGCCCCCCCCCCGCAAGCGTAGCCACTTGATCCGCGAAGTTAGCACGTTTTCAGGTTTTATTAATTTTTTGACAGACTTCCTTCCATTATTAGGGAAGGATAAGAGTCTGAAACGCAAAGGTCAATCCGGCGTTCAGGATGACATTAATATTTTCCTGAAACGAACTTATTCACCTATTCACTTATTTTCTTATTCACCTCATAAACGCCCAGCGTTTACGCTAGCAGAGGTTTTAATCACCCTCGGCATAATAGGTGTGGTTGCCGCAATGACAATGCCTTCTGTTATTGGACACTACAAAAGGCAGGAAACTTTATCGAGATTAAAAAAGGCATACACTACAATTAATCAGGCTTTGAAATTATCTGAAACCGAAAATGGTGAATATGTATACTGGGACACCAGTTATTCTCTGGGTCCAAAAGCTTATATTGAGAAATACTGGCTTCCATATTTTAATGTTTTAAAGGTATGTAATACACATTCAGAATGCGGCTATGAAAACAATCAGCCATATACATACATGAATGGGCAAAAAGCAGACAACACTCTGACATATCAAATCCTACGTATACCATTTATTACTACAGACGGAATTTTGTATTCTATTTCAGTAAGAGCAGGGAACGATGCGACTAAAGACTCATCTATTTTTATTGACATAAATGGCTCAAAAGGACCAAATATAATCGGAAAGGACTATTTTATCTTCACGAGAGTTGCCGGCAAAGGCATACTACCACAATGTTATGAAAAGAGTAAAAGAGATATAGATGCAGACTGCAGCAGTACCGGTAAAGGTAACTGCTGCGCTCAAAGAATTATTATGAACGGATGGCAGTTTCCTAAAGATTATCCGTACTAATATTTGTGTTAGAATAACATTATGGAAATTATTAAACCGCGTTTATTAAAAGAAGGCGATACAATAGGAATACTCGCGCCGTCAGGTGCAATGGAAGATGACACAAATCTTAAACGAGCAATAGAGTTTTTTGAACACAGAGGCTATAAGGTTAAATTATCCGATAATCTCTATTCAAAAAACAGATATCTTGCAGGAACTGATGAAGAAAGACTTGACGCACTTCATAAAATGTTTGCGGATACATCCGTAAATGTAATCATTTGTCTGCGCGGCGGTTACGGGGCAATAAGGCTTATAAATAAAATCAATTATGGTTTAATCCGTCAAAACCCGAAAATTTTCTGCGGATATTCGGATATCACTGCACTCAACGCGATGTTTCTAAAACGCGCCGGACTTGCAACTTTTTCTGGTCCGATGATTTTAAGCGACTTCGGGCAGGAAAATTTATGCGAATATACAATTAACAAGTTTTTTGAAACCGCAATGACTGGCAGATTTGAATATGAAGGAGTATTCTGGGGCGGGAATTTATCAACTCTTGTTTCACTCTGCGGGCAGGATTTTATCCCTGATTTTGAATTCACGCTCTTTCTGGAGGATTTGAACGAACCGCCTTATAAAATAGACAAAATGGTTACACAGTTATTCAATATAGACAAAATTCGCGAGAATACTAAAGCAATAGCAATTGGCGATTTTTTAGGTGCTGATGACATTGATTATATCTTTGAAGACTTGAATTTTCCTCTAATAAAAAATTTTCCCGCATCGCATTCTGATAAAAAAGCCACTATACCTTACGGCTTTACATCGACATTCTGAACTCGTTTCATAATGCGTTAGAGATGCTGAAATAAATTCAGCATGACAAAAAACATAAGTTAATATAAAATAATTAATTTTATATTAAGTATGTATGCCCTCAAAAGTTTTTGAGATAAAATATAATTATATTAAGATCCCGAAACACGGAGGTCAATCCGACGTTCAGGATTATGTATTAGATAATAAGGATAAAGACTATGTGGGATTACTCGGATAAAGTTATAGATCATTACAGAAACCCCAGAAACGTGGGTAAAATTGATAATGCCGACGCAATCGGCGAAGCAGGCTCTTTAGCATGCGGAGATTCTTTAAAAATATATTTAAAAATTAACAACGGAATTGTAACGGATGCTAAATTCCAGACTTTCGGATGCGGCTCTGCCGTTGCAAGCTCAAGTATTCTGACCGAAATGATTATCGGCAAAACAATTGATGAAGTCAAAAAAATTACAAACAAAGATATTGCAGACCAACTAGGCGGACTTCCTCCGGAAAAAATGCACTGCTCTGTTATGGGTTATGAAGCTCTCGAAGATGCTCTAAAAAATTACGATGATTACACAGATTTAGACGACATAAGAAACGAAGAAGAAGCAAACAAACAGCGTGAAAAAATTGTCTGCACCTGTTTTGGAATTACCGAAAACGTAATTTGGGATGCAATCAAAATGAACGGACTGAAAACTGTTGAAGAAATTACAAACTACACAAAAGCCGGCGGAGCCTGCGGTAAATGTAAGGGCTTAATTCAGGATATTATTGACACTTACTATAAAAAAGAAGAGCAGGAAGAAAAGACAGCATCAACTCTCAGCCCTGCTCAAAAGATTTTGAAAATTAACAATGTTATAGAAAATCAAATTTCACCTGAATTGAGAAAAGACGGCGGAGACATAACTTTAGTCGATATTGACGGAAATAAAGTTATGGTAAAACTTCGCGGGAAGTGCTCGGGCTGCAAAAATTCACATCTTACTCTTAAAGCTTTTGTAGAAAAAACTTTGAGAGATACGGTTGATGCTAATATTGAAGTTGTGGAGGTTTAAGACATGGGTAATTTAATATATCTTGATAATAACGCAACAACAAAAGTTGACCCGCAGGTATTGGATGCAATGCTTCCATACTTACAGGAAGAATACGCAAACCCTTCAAGCGTTTACGATTTTGCGAAACGCGCCAACCATGCCGTAAAAGAAGCCCGCGGGGTTATGAAAGATTTTTTTAACGCAAAAGATGAAAAAGAAATTATCTTCACTTCCTGCGGTTCAGAAAGCGCAAATACCGCAATCCGCGGCGTCTTGAATATGAACAAAAATAAAAGACATATTATAACGACAAAAGTTGAACATCCATGCGTTTTAAATCTCTACCAAACACTTGAAAAAGAAGGCTATAACGTTGATTATATCGGGGTAAATTCAAACGGTGAACTTGATCTTGCACAATTAGAAGAAGCAATAAACGATGATACCGCACTTGTTTCAATAATGTACGCCAACAACGAAACAGGAGTAATTTTCCCGATAGAAAAAATCTCGGAAATTATTAAATCTAAAAACAAAGAAACAAAATTTTTCGTAGATGCAGTACAGGTATCAGGCAAAATTCCGATTGATGTTCAGGCACTCGGTGTTGACTTGATGGGAATTTCAGGGCATAAATTCCACGCTCCGAAAGGTATCGGCGCATTATACGTAAATTCAAAAACGCTTATAACCCCTCTGATTATCGGCGGGCATCAGGAACGCGGGAAACGTGCGGGGACCGAAAATGTTCCGTATATTGTAGGTATTGCAAAAGCAGCGGAACTTGCTCAGGATCATTTAAAATACGAGGCAACCGAAGTTAAAAGACTTCGTGATAAATTGGAAAAAAATATTGTCAAAAATGTATTTAATGCAAGACTAAACACAGGTATCGTAAACAGGGTTCCTAACACGACAAACATAGGGTTTGAATATATTGAAGGAGAATTAATTCTTCTTCACCTGAGCGATTTAGGTATCTGTGCAAGTTCAGGCAGTGCCTGCACATCTGGTTCTTTAGAACCAAGCCACGTATTAAGAGCTATGAACGTACCTTTCACAGCAATCCATGGAAGCATAAGATTTTCTCTGAGTAAATTTACAACAGAAGCTGAAATTGATTATGTATGTGAAAAACTGCCGGGAATTATTGAAAAATTAACTAATTTATCGCCCTTTCAAGACGAACTTGAAGCCTTGAAAAAATTAAGACATTAATTTTGAATTTAACTCCCGAATTTAATACTTTATACTTATAAAAAAAAAATCGTAGTACTTAAGTTCTACGATTTTTTACTTAAATATAATTTTTTTCAAATCCCGACCGTGTTGAATAGTTTTTCATAACGTTCAACATTATCCTGTCTTTAAGGAGTTTACGGCTATGAAAAAATTTATATTAATTTTTAGTTTATTAATCATCTCTAATCCTTGTATTGCAAGCCAGTACGGAGCAATACTTGATAATATCGAAAATTCTTTATACGGCTTCACATATACAACATCTGATGACGCTTCAAGACTTTCAAGAATTGAAGAAAGTGTTTACGGACAGGCAAAAACGAATCAATCTATTCAGCAAAGAATTGCGGCGCTGAACAATGATATGTCAGCAGAACAAATCGGCAAAGAAATTGAACCCAAAGAAGATACTTTTATGGAAGAAGATGACTACAGAGAAACAATAGCAGAAGAAAAAATGCCGCCTGCAGGTGCAAATGTTGATTATCCATCAATTAATGAACTTGAGCAAAAAGTGTTTAAACAGGAATTCAAAAATCAGGATCTGAACAGCAGACTTGCAAAACTTGAAAAAGAAACATTCGGACAGACATATGACAATGATGCATTTTCATCAAGAGTTGAAAGGCTTCAGGCAAAAATAAAGCCTGCTTCCTTGATGGATAACAGCATCGCTCAAGATTCTAACGAATATTATGACGGCAGTTCTGTACCGTTAGACAAAAATTATAATCTCTCGGAATACCAGCCGCCTGAATTTGATTATGATGCTTACAATGCCCGAAATCAAAAACCTGTCAGAATAAACCTTGCTTCTGTTGAAAAAACAATATTTAAGCAGAGTTTTAATCAGGATTCAATGGATGACAGGCTTGCCAGATTAGAAAGCACAATGTTTGGAACAACATTCGATTCTGATACGGAAAGCGACAGGTTAAGACGAATTTCCAGCGCTTACAAAGCACTTAAAACAGCAAGTAAATATGATTCCAATAAATTTTCGCAAAACATGGCAACAGCAATGCAGATAGGGACACTATTGCTTATGATACTTGCCTGTGTATTATAAAAACAACGTCTTTGTTAATTTGTCATCCTGGACTTGTTTCAGGATCTATAATAACAAAGACGCTGTTACAATATATTTAAATCTGACTACACTTTTCTTTTTCTTGCAGCTTCAGATTTACGTTTTCTTTTTACGCTTGGTTTTTCGTATCTTTCACGTTTTTTAACTTCTGAAAGGATACCGGCTTTTTGAATTTTTTTCTTGAAACGTCTGAGAGCGCTTTCAATAGATTCGTTTTCGCCTACTTTAACTTCTGCCATTTATATTTTCACCACCTTTATGGTCATTTGTACTATCATAACCTGATTATAACTTAAATAAAAATAAATTCAAGTATTGTTATATTAAACTTATATTGACAAAATAAAAAAAATAATAAATAATATAAATACATTATTATTTATTGAGGAGTTTCTTTATGAAAAAAAATAAAAAGCTGAGAATTGCCCCCCCCCCGAAAAATTAGCAATATACAAGAATTTTGGAGGATTTACATTAGCAGAAGTTTTAATCACGCTTGGAGTTATCGGTGTTGCGGCTGCTTTGACAATACCTTCTTTAATTGCCAGTTATAGAAAACAGGAAGCAAGTGTACGTGCAAAAAAATTTTACACTACAATGGAGCAGGCAATAATAAGAGCAGAAATTGATTTTGGTCCGTCACAATACTGGATACGCTCGACAAAAGGTATTGATACTTTCAAAGAATATCTTGCGCCCTACATAACAATTCTAAAAATTGAAAATGAGAATTCATCTAGACCAACAATATACTTTGAAGACGGTTCATTTTTTGAATTGCTTGATGGTGATTGTTTAGATTTTAAATTTGACATAAACGGAAGTAAACAACCAAACGTCGACGGAAAGGACAGATTTTACTTTCCCATGTGTTTTACAGAAGCAAGCAGAAAAATTTGGCACGGCAGCAAAGATAAAACATTTGGAACATACGAAGGACTTGCTTCAAATAGAGATGAAGCAATAACCCTATGTCAAAGTGCTCCTTTGTACTGTTCAAGACTTTTGCAAATCGATAACTGGGAGATAAAAAAGGATTTCCCTTATAATTAAGCTGTCAGTGTAAATATCTGATAAATTTCCTCGTCAGAAAGTTCTGTGATAATTTTTTCACCCTCGTAAACTGCAAGATCAGCTAATTCCTTTTTAGATTTGAGCATTTCGTCAATTTTTTCTTCAAAAGTCCCGAGAGTTATCATTCTGTGAACCATTACATTCTTATCCTGACCTATACGATAAGTTCTGTCTGTAGCCTGATCTTCAACAGCCGGGTTCCACCACAAATCGTAGTGAATAACATTTGTTGCACTTGTCAGGTTCAAACCTGTTCCGCCGGCTTTTAATGACAGAACCATAATTTTAGCGTCATCATCGTTTTGAAAACGATTTATCAAATCTTCTCTCTGCGGCACTGTCAATGAACCGTGGAAAAATAGAGGTTCTGTTTCACATTCATCAGGAATAACTTTGCACAAAATATCGCCCATTTCTTTATACTGGGTAAAAATAAGCGTTTTTTCGTTATTATCAAGAATGCTCTGCACTGTTGAAATACATTTGTCCATCTTACCTGACAATTCTTTATTCATCTCTCCGCCTTTTAAGAATTGATAAGGATGGTTACAAATTTGTTTCAATGCGGTAATAAGTTTGAATATATTTCCGCGTCTGTTTATACCTGTAAAGCCGGAGATTTTCTCCATCATTTCATTAAGAGTTTTTTCATAAAGTACAGCTTGAGGCTTAGACAGGTAGCAGTAATCGTTAATAACCATTTTTTCAGGCAGGTCAGTAATAACATGCTTGTCTGTTTTTAAACGTCTCAGAACAAACGGAGAAACAGACATCTTTAATTTGGCTGCACGTGAATTTTCCTTGAAGCGTTCAATAGGAATTGCATAACTTTTTTGGAATTCTCTGAGTGTTCCGAGATATCCCTGATTTATAAAGTCAAATATCGACCATAATTCAGTTAATCTGTTTTCAACAGGAGTACCTGTCATAGCAATTTTTATATTTGATTTAAGCATTTTAACCGCAATTGTTTGAGCAGTATCAGGATTTTTAATGTTTTGAGCCTCATCAACTATTATCATGCCCCACTCATTTTTCTTCAATTCTTCAACATCTATACGCATAATTGCATAAGTTGTAAGAATTACATCATGTTTTAAATCAAGTTTTCTTTCTGCTCCGTGGTATATAACAGCATCCAGAGAAGGCGCAAACATCTGCAATTCCTTCATCCAGTTACCCATCAGGGTTGTAGGGCATATAACAAGAACCGGTTTATCAAGTTTATTTTCTTCTTTTAATTTCAATATGAGACTTATTACTTGAATTGTTTTACCCAGTCCCATATCGTCAGCCATACAAGCGCCAAAGCCTTTTGAAACATTTGTCCATAGCCATTTTAAACCTGTCTGCTGATAAGGTCTCAGTTCCCCGTTTAATGTTTCCGGCGGTGTAACCTCAACAGGTTTATTAAAATCCTGTATCACTTTTGCAAAAGCCTCATCATAATCAAAATCATACTGAGCAAGCTGACCGGACATTGATGCGTGAATCAACTCCATTCTTGTCATTGATTTTAAGTTAGCTTTTGCAATCTGTTCAAAAATCTTTTTCGTGTCATCTTTATCAATCAAGACATATTTATTTTTGTATTTTATAAGCCCGTTTTGCCCTTCAACAAGCTTATTAAATTCTTCAACAGATAATTTATCATTACCGATAGCTATCTCATAAGAAAAATCAAGAATATCATCAAGAGAAATTTTTGAAGAAGTTGTATTGTTGAATATGTCGGCAAGTTCTTTAGATCTAGAATTTTTAACTTTTGCATTTATAGAAGCTCTCGGCACAACTATATTTGTTAGTTCTTTGGGCAGAATAACTTCAATTTGAGCTTTTTGAAGATAATAAGCAGTCTTTGTAATAATCTGATAAACCTGATTTAAGTCTAAATCAAGATACAATTTTTCTTCATCTTCAAATAAATCTTCAAGTTCAGGCATATATCTGATTGCATAGTTAAGCTGTTTTTCTACAATTCTTGCAATATCAGAAGAATTAGCACCGAAAACTTCTTCATCAGTGTATAATCTGTCAACAAGAATATCCTCATCTGTTTTTCTATTTTTAATATATACTTTTAATCTGAAAAGCTCCTGATTTTCGAGTTTATCTATTTTGAAGAAAGGTATAACATCATATTTACCGAGATAAAGTTCGTCAAACCACTGTGCAAAGCTCTCTGCAATATCATGACCTTTCATAACAGAACGCTGTTCAAGATCTTTAATCATATAAGTTCCTGATTTTACATCCTTAAACTTATATGCTTTTATGCTTAAGAATTTATAAATAACATAATTTAAATAGTTATAAACGAAATCATTTATAAAGTTTTTAGGTTTTTCGCCTTTTATAAATAAATCGTCAGGAATATTTTCTTCAAACAAATTAATAATACGAGCAAGCTGCTGTGAATTAATAATCGGCTCATACACAATCTTAAACATTGTGCCATGTTTTTTTATAGTCGGAATAAAATATAGCTTTTCAATAAGCTTCATAACAAAATATGTAAGCTTATTCAGGTAAATAAACGTAGGCGTTAGAGCTTCCAGATCCACCACATTACCGAAACCGCCAAAATAATCCATAACAAGATCAAGGCTCATTGAATACCCTACTTTGTCATCCATTACTTCGGATTTAAAACGGAACAAAGAACCTTTAGACTTCAAGTAATATTGAAAATTATTTGTCGGAGTTACAAAAAAGGATAATTTATCATTATTATTAACAAGATAAAAATTTGTATTTCTCGCAGGAGCATTAGGACTTAAAAATATTCCCGCAAACTCATCTTCCACAGTCTGATATATCAAACTCAACGTATACCGGAAGTCCTTATTCTTGAACCCGTCAGGATTTTCCGACAAATTAAAGAAAAGTTCATCCACATTATTCTTTTTAAATGAAAAATCTATATCCAAGTTTTTAATATCAGTCATATATTTCCAATCTTATTCAATTCTTTAAAATTGACAGATGCTATAAAAGCATCTGTCAAAAATAGTTATTTAATTAAGGATTCGCAATCCATTTCTGCAGGCTTTGGAATACCCATCAGCTGCAAAACAGTCGGTGCGATATTGCATAAAGCACCGTCGTCTTTCAGCTGCATATCTTTCGGAGCATTAATAAGAACAAACGGCACCTTATTCGTAGTATGCGCGGTCTGAGGTTTACCTGTATCAGGATTAACCATAACTTCAGAGTTACCATGGTCGGCTGTCAAAAGCATTATTATATTGTTTTTAATGCAGGCATCAGCAATTTTGCCGACACACTCATCAACTGTGTGGCATGCTTTTTCAGCTGCTTCAAGAACCCCTGTATGACCTACCATATCAGGGTTTGCAAAGTTAACCAAGATAAATCCGTATTCAGGATTTGCGATTGCTTTCAGAACATTCTCACAAACCTCAGGAGCGCTCATCTCCGGCTGCATATCGTATGTTGGCACTTTAGGAGAAGGAACGAGCACACGGGTTTCGTGAGGCTGAGGTTCATCAATTCCGCCGTTAAAGAAAAATGTAACGTGAGCATATTTTTCAGTTTCAGCAGTTCTGAACTGATGAACTCCGTTTGCTTCCAGAACATCACCGAGTATATTCACAAGATGTTCTTTCGGGAAAGCAACAGGAAATGTGAAATCTTCATTATAGCTTGTCATTGTTACATAACAAAGATTTTTAAGAACCTTCTTTCTTTCAAAGCCGTCAAAATCTTTAAAATTAAGAGCCTTTGAAATTTCTCTTGCTCTGTCAGGTCTGAAATTAATAAAGATAATTGAATCATTGTCATGAATTCTTGATTCTTCACCGCCGATAACTGTCGGGAGCACAAATTCATCGTTATCGCCTCTTGCATAAGATGCTTTTACACCTTCACATGCAGTAGCTGCATGCTCACCTTCTCCAAACAGTAAAGCATTGTAGCCTTTTTCAACTCTGTCCCAGCGATTGTCTCTGTCCATAATATAGTAACGACCAATAATCGTTGCAACAGGAGGCAGACCGAATTTTTTCAATTCATCTTCAACAGGCTGAATAAACGTACATGCGCTCTGCGGTGGAGTGTCTCTACCGTCTAAAAATGCGTGAACATAAACTTTTTTCAAACCGTTATCAGCCGCCATTTTTATTAAGGCTAAAAGATGATCTAAGGATGAATGAACGCCGCCTGTTGAAACAAGACCGAAAATATGAAGAGCTGAATTATTTTCTTTAACATGGTTCATTGCCATCAAGAAACGTTCATTTTTGAAAAATGAGCCGTCTTTTATTGCCCTGTTAATTCTGGACAAATCCTGATGAACAACACGACCTGCGCCTAAATTCAAGTGTCCTACTTCACTGTTGCCCATCTGACCTTCAGGCAGACCTACATATTGCCCGTCTGCATGAATTGATATTGTCGGATATTCTTTTTCCAACCTGTCAACGTGAACGGGATGAGCAAGTTTTGTTGCATCATATTCGGGGTGATTTTTGCTAATTCCCCAACCATCCATAATACATAATAATACTCTCTGTGTCATAATCTATGTCCTCTATTTATATTTCTCTACTTAAAGAAATTTTATCAGGAACATATTTCAAATACAATAGCATTTAACTTATTTATTATGGAAGCTTTTTAAAATAATCTGCTTCTGTCAACGCTCTATAGGCACACCCCTCTCCATTATACGCAGAAGTTCTACCTGTAATTTGACATTCTTGAGAGGGAGTACCTTCAGCACCCCATGGAACAAGTTTTACAGAAAAATTTTCAGCTTTAAGTTCAAATAAAAATACATCTTGCCCAATAGCATTAGGCCGTTTTGTTTTTCCATTTACATCCATACCTATTGTTGTATTATTAAAAGTTATAAGCGCGCCATCTGGGAGAACATATTGATAATCATCAAGTACTTGAACTCTAACACAATCTAATTTTCGCTGAAGGTCAGTATAACTACAATCGTTAATACGAGTAAAACAAAGTTTTTCATCAATTGATGTAGGAGTACATTTATGTACAAATTTAGTAAATTTTTCAAACTCCTTGATAAAATTATCAGATTTTATACAAAAAGCTTCTGCACAAGATGTTCTCTGAAGAAATGTATCAAGTGTTTGCATTATAAAACTATATTCCTTTTTAAACTGAGCTTCCAGCACCTTATTTCTATGATTTGAAATCAGAGTAGGAAGAGTCATTGCAGAAACAACACCGATTATACCAAGAGTGACTAAAACCTCTGCCAAGGTAAATGCGGCTTTTCTTTTTAGTGAAGAGTGAAGCGAGTTTTTTTTAACTTCCCTCCCTCGGGGGAGGGATTGAAGGCAAGGGTTATTATTTTTGTCATGTTGAATGTCAGATTGACATCTTGTTTTCTGCTTCTCTTGAGATCCCGAAACGAGTTCGGGATGACAGATTTCTAATTTATTATTGATATTAGCTTTGTATCTATGCCTCTTAGCATCTTTGCTTCTGGTTAGCTGAGGAGTGCCCCCCCCCCGAAGTTCCGGAATAATTCTAACAATCTCTTCATACTTTTAACTCCTTTATTTAATATGTATAAAAAGCCCTGTACGAATGTGATTTTGTTGCCTGCGTGGTCTCGCAGGTGGGTGAACGCCCCGGATTATCCGTTTCCCGCTGGCGATTATTAATCGGCGGGTATACTTCACATCCTGTCGGAGTCAAATTCTCCCTTTTAAAATAAATGTAGGAACAAAATAAACATCCGCACAGAACTAATCTTATTATAACATATATTTTTTCTAATTCAATATTAACCGATCTGACTATTTGGAATATTTATTCGCACCAAAATAAAAACCAATATATACAGATAAAAGAATTAAAGCGATTGGATTAAATACCGCTAAATTCAAATTATCCGGATACAAAATATTTAATACCGCAGTAATTACCGCTAATATTAGTGCTATAACAGTAAATTTCAATGTACTTTTATTCATCTTTACAACCTTTATATTATGAGACATCGTAACATCTCGCATGGCATCAACATTTGAAAGACTCATTGCTTTATCAAAAATCGTTTGAGAAATTTGTCCGTTTTCAAGCAGATGTTTGCACGCCCTTTCATAGGCTTTATTTAGCTGAACCTCTACAAGCTTTAACATCCTGTCTTCAGAAAGATTGCTTAAAACAGATTCTTTTGTCATTTCAAAAGTTACAAAAGCTAGTTTTTGCAATATTCCTTCATGATAAATTTCAGGTATACCAGAGCGCAGCAAATCAACATATTTATGGAAAGTCCATTCCGAAATAACCTGAGTAAGTATCATTGCAGTATGAGAGCTTTCTATGGTGTCATCTTTTGAAAAAGCTTCACCTGCGACATAAGTAAAATTATATATTTTATCCAGGAAGTCTTTTTTATGCTTTAATGCAATATCTTCCGGCATAATTCCTTCAGCCTGTTTAGTCAAATCTTTAGCAAAGCCTTTATAATCAAATGTAGCTGTCATAAAACCCTCCTTCAATAATTATACCATGCCGGATATATTCGGGCAAGTCTTTCATTAATTCATCTTCAAGGTTTGCATGGCAAGTTTTGCAGCATTATCAGCACGCATCATTGCCTGATCGGCAGAAGATGTATCTTCCCGCTGATTTACAATTTGAACTCCTACAGGAGAGGGGATATAAGTTCTGACAGGTTCTTGCGGATTATTCTGCTGTTTTACCGTTTGAACAGTAGTTGTTGTATTGTTATTTTTATATCTGTCCAGCAGATTGGATGAACTTTGCTCCTGCTTGGAAGTTGTTATTTGAGTTGTAGTCGTCTGTTGAACAGGTTGCGGCTGCAGTTGTTGAGGGATTTGTGTCTGGTTGTTATTTTTAACCTGTTCGGGTTCTTTTCCTTCATCAAGTAAAGAATTTTTAGGTTTGCCAAATATCAAATGCGAACCTTTTACCGCAAGCTTGCTTAAGAACGGAAGTATTATCATCATACCGAGAATAATTCTCACCGGATAACCTGCCATCTGCTTGATACCGAATTTCGGATGTCTGAACAAATCTTTTATTTTGCTCATTATTCCTTTTCTATAAGTTTTTACGCCGTCTTTCATTACGCCGATATCGGTCTTGTCGTATGGTCTTATTTGTTCAAGTCCGACTGTTACAATACGACCGATTTTTTTGAGCAATTTAGTGAACGGATTTCTTACTCCTGCATTCAATTCCTTTTGTAATGCTTTTTTACTTGCTTTCCATTCAGCTTTATTTGCGAATTTACCTGACATAGCTTTCATATTATGAGCATTCAAATGAGCACGGTATGCTTCAACAGCTTTTTTCATTTCTTCAGGGGTTTTACCCATGCCTGCGTACTGCAAACCGCCTATACTGTGCATCAATTTAATAGCAACAGGCATTGCTACGAAGAAAGCAACCATTTCAGTAAAACGTTCAGCAAAAGATTTAAATTTTTCACTGACACCATCTGCTTTCATACTCTTATAAAGAACATCAGCAAAGTAAAATGCCTGCATTAAAGCAACAAGTTTTCCGCCGGCAACTCTATTAGTAGCCCCTTCAAGAATAATGTTTGTATATTTATTTAAAATTCTTCCGAGAGCTGATTTAGGGATTTTATTCAGCAAACCTGCTTTTTGCAATGCCTGCTTGTATTCAGGATGAGCATTCAAATCCATATTACCTATTGAAGCAGCCATTTTGTTTGCAAATTCCGAGCCATAAACATCACGGTTTAATAAATTGGACTTAATCCAGTTTAACATTCCCTGTTTTTTGGCGAAAGCTCTGGAAAACATCTTTGGATTTGCCTGAGATGAGACTTCAATGATTTTTGCAGGATTGCTGTGAATATTTGTCTTTAAATTTTCAAGTTCTTTTAAATCAGCCGCCCCCCATTCAAAAGCTTTCATATCTTTCAATTTGGCAGCACGTGCTTTTACATCAAGTTTTGCGAAATCATTAACGGCAGTATCAAGTGCAGTACCTTTTAATTGCGCTCCCCTGCTGTATTTTGATAAACATTCAAATTCCGCTTTCTCCAATACAAGGAGACGTTCTCCAGGAGTTGCTGCTTTTGCATACAAATCTTTAAATTTTTGAATATCTTTAGCATCAGCGCCATAACGCTCAAGATCATCAATAACAACAGACCGTCTTAAAAAACTGTCAACGACTTGAGGATAATCTCCGCCAAAAAATCCAAGCATACCATCAGCCTGAGTTAATACCATAGGATTTTCGGGGCGTGAGGGTGTATATGCCATAGCACGGGCAATTTTAAATTTATCAATTACATTTTTTCTTACAAAATTCTTAAAATTTTTATATCCGTCATTTAAAGAATAAGCAAAAGAAGATTTGCCGAACGAACTGCCTTTTACGCGCGTTGTTAAATCATCTCCGAACTGACCGATTTTATGATAAATTGTTTTGTCATAGTCCCCTCTTGTTTTCTCGGCAAACTTATCCATACCTTTTGCAATTGCGAACCATGAAGGAATTGCAAGCAAGCCGGTATACATCATGCCTTTCGGGTCATCAGTAGTTTCTGATACTCTGTTGCTCACATAACTGTCCTGAACATTTTGTTTCAAAAGTTCAGGATTTACAGCCTGCATAGGTACCTGCTGTCCTTGAACCGCCTGCGGGTTAATTGCCTGAAACTGCGGAATTTGCTGTTGATTGTTTACATTGTTTTCGAGCATAATATTCCTATTTTCCCCTATATAAATATAAAAACGAAAACGGCTTAATAATTGCTTTTTAAAAATATATGTAAAGAAATGTAACAAATATATGCTTTTGTGAAATTCAATACTTTTTATATACTTTATATATACATCAGAAGTAAATAATAAGAATGAGAGGCACTAAATGGCAGTTGCAAATTTAAAAAAAATTGATGACAAGTTAAAAAGCATTTATGAAAACGAAGTAACAGTCAACAATAATCAGCCGTTTGAAGATCGTTCGGAATTATTATTTGCACAGATGAATTTCATCGCAATGGCAAACAAACAAGCTTTACATTTAATCTAACAATTTAACTCCAATTAATTTTTCCCCTACAAATTTTTTACCTGATTTCTTAAAAGAAATCAGGTTTTCTTTATGGTATAATCAGGTTATGAAACTATGCATATTTGCCGGCACTTTTAATCCGATACATAACGCGCATATAAAAATCGCAGAGTATGTTTTAAATAATTTCGGCTTTGATAAAATACTTTTTATTCCTGCGTACAAACCGCCTCATAAAAATTATGACCCAAATTTCAGTACACACCGCTTTAATATGGTAAAACTTGCAATAAAAAACAATCCGCATTTTGAAATATCCGATATTGAATTTAAAAGAGAAACTAAATCTTACACATACGATACTGTCACAGATTTATATAAGCAGTACAATACGGACGGAAAAATTAACCTTATAATCGGAACTGATGCATTCAAGCAGATTGAAAGCTGGCACGAAACCGAAAAATTAAAAAAACTTGTTGATTTTATTGTATTTGTAAGGCAAAATGAAAATGTTGATTTGACATCTCTGAAGAATAAAGGATACAATTTTCAGATTGCCCAAATGGAATTCATAGACATTTCATCAACTGTATTAAGAGAGAAAATAGCTAACGGAACATCAATTACAGGATTTGTTCCGATGAAAGTTGAGGAGTACATAAAAGAAAATGGATTATACCAAAATAAAGCAATGGCTTAAAGAAAATTTAAATGAAGAACGCTATCTACATACATTAGGAACTGCAGATTGTGCCAAAGGACTTGCGCAAAGATTTAAACTTGATGAAGAAAAAGCATATTTAGCAGGATTGCTTCATGATTGTGCAAAATGTTTAAGCAAAGAAAAATTACTCGAAATTATAAACAAAAATTTGGAAGTCGAAGAAAGCGAAATGCTTAATTACAAGACTTTGCACGCTCCTGTCAGCGCATTTATTGCACAAACTGAATTCGGTATAAAAGATGAAGAAATTTTATCCGCAATAAGGTGGCACACACTAGGCAAACTTGATATGAGCACTTTTGAAAAAATCGTCTTTCTTGCAGATAAAATAGAGCCTAATACAAGAGATAAAGAGTATTCTAAAAAAATTATTACAATACTTAACGAAGAAAACGGATTAAACAAAGCATTGCTAATATGTTATAAAGAAACACTAAAAAGCCTTGTAAACCGCGACTTAAAAATATGCCTGCTGACCGTTAAAATTTACAACAAACTTCAAGATTTAGTTCAAAAATAGCATGTTTATGGTAAAATATATTACAAAGTGAGGGAGTTCAAATGAAAGTATTGGAAATTAAGAATAATTTAGTAAAAATAGCATACGATGCAGCGGATAATCTGGCTCTTTCCAGCTTTGTTGTAATTCAAGATGTTAACACTCCATACGTTGCTCAGGTTATGAACCTCAAAGCAGATATTACTTCTAATTATGCTATTGTAAAATTGCTTTTTACTTTCAATGAGGAAGGTATTTTAAAAAATTACAACGGAACTATTCCTTCACTTAAATCAACAGTTACAAAACTTCCGGCAAATGAACTCCTTGACATTATCCCGATTGACAATGCGTTAAAAATAGGCGTTCTTGCGGAACAAGATACTATATTAAAAGTTGATAAATCAATTGTTAATAATAATTTGTTGATTTGTTCCGACAACACAGAAAACACATCAAGATTAATTAATAATATTGCTTCCCAGCTAAAAGAAAAAGTAGTTATTTTTGATACTGAAGGTACACTCGGATTTAAAAATACAATAAATTTGGGGAAAGACTATAAACTGCCTTTGAATTATGACACAATAAATTTTATATATGAAAATGATCTTGATGACGTCGACGCAACAAGTAAAGCAATAATTCAAGATATTTTTATTGAACTTCAGGAATATACAAAAACTCTGCCTGAAGGTTATCTGCCTTTTGACACTTTTTTAAGTGTAGTTGACCAGCAATACAAAGAAACACAAATCCCTCAACTCGTACTTCTCAAAAACAAATTGTTGAAATACAAAGAGATAGAGGTTTTTGCTCAAACTCTAAAAGATATACTAAGTTTTAGCATGACAATAGAAAAATCCGATTTGTCTGTTATTGACCTTTCCGGATTATCTTCAGTATTGCAAAAAGAAATAATATCTTATGCATACCGTGTTATGTCAGGAATTAAAGAAACAATTTATTCTTTTGTAAAAATAGATAATTCTAACTCTGATAAAAAACTACTAAAAACATTTTTACAAAATGACCATGTGTTCACAACCATTATATGCCCTCATGAATACAAATACATAAATCTATTGAAAGAAAATGCACAAAATATGATTTTGTTTGCGCCGCTGACACTGCAGCATGATTTTGCAAGCTACAACACATATTTAAATAAACTTAACGCGGATGAATTTATAATATATGGTGCTCATACTCAAAATATTCCGCTTATAGCAATATTAGAGGACAGTTTTAAAGAGGAGGCACCAGAGCCTGAAAAAGCTGAACATAATTTAAATAGAGAGGAACTTTCACCACAAGGGGATATTTCAAAACAGGATGAAATAATAACAACAGTTACTTCTCAAGATAATACGGTTTTTGAATCGCAACTTGATATTGAACCTCCTATTGAAGAAGAACCGCCGATAGAAGAACCAGTTATTGAAGAAGGCGAAGAAAATAGTAATAATATAATAGAAACAGCCGAAATAGAAGAATATCCTGAAACAATTGAATATCCTGATATAACAGAACCTGAGATTATAGAAAATTCTTCTGAATTAGAAATAACAGAGTCTGAAGATCCGGAAATTCCGAATATACTTGAAGATCCAGAACCGGAAGAAGATACAACCGTTGATGAAACTCTTATTCCAAACAGTGAGGATACACAAATAGATGATATTAAAGTAGAACCGCTTTACGATGATACATTAATAGATGATTTAACAAGTTCTGAAGACATTACTATACAGGACGCACAGGAGTATCCGCTTGAAGCTTCAAAAGCTGAACCGATGCCTGAAAAAGAACAAAATACAGATGAAGATGCTCTTATTCAACAGGCAGCAAAAGATGTTGATAAAGCTTTATATGAAAAAATTGACGTAGACGGTGACCTCTCGTTTGAGAATGCTGAAATTGATGAGTTAACCGAAGATGATTTGAATTTAATTGATGATATAAATTCAGAAAATCCAGAAGAAAATCATTTGGAAATTACTGATTTCAGTGACGAAAATCCTCCGGTTCTGCCGATTTATCCCGGAGAAGATCTCGAAGCGGAAGCGGATCAAAAACTTGAACCCGGTGACAGAGTTTCTACTCCGAAATACGGAGAAGGTGTTGTCGAAAAAATGATTAAATACGGAAATAAAATGCTCTGTTCTATTGAATTTCCAAATATCGGACGCAGACTGCTTGATCCGGCGATGACTGATATTACTAAATTATCTTAATTTCTTAATTTTTGCGCACCTTTTAAATAAACAAATTGAGGGGCAAAATCTTCCTCACAATTCACAACAACAAGCACTCTCAGACACATAGGCAAGGACGCAGGAACATCTAATTCATGAAAACACATCATTGCAACATCTGTCCAGCCAAAATCAAGGCGGGCAAATTTCGCAGGGAATGCAGCGTTCAAATCATCCGTCAAAGTAAAAATAACATGAGATATTTTATCTTTTTGAATATTATTTACTTTAACAAGTTCTGAAAGTAATTCAAGTGTAGCTTTTTTAATACTACAATCAGTATTAGAATTTACCGTTACAGCACCTCTTATACCTTTCGTAATCATAAAAACTCCTTATATGTGTAATCCATTTGCCCAATCTTTTGCGGGCATTTCCCCTTTGCCTTCAGGTTGAACTTTTACAAGCAAAAGCGAACCTTTTCCGCAGGCGATCTCTACTCCCTCTTTTGAGAAATTGATAAATTCTCCGGCATTACCTGAGCCGTTTAAAACACGAGTTTCCATAACTTTTATTATTTTCCCGTTATGCATAAAGTAAGCTGAAGGTGATTTATAAATTCCTCGGACCAGATTATGAATTTCATCCGCAGATTTTGACCAGTCAATTTGAAATTCTTCTTTTGATAATTTATTGGCCAAACAAACGCCATCTTCACTTTGCTTTTGAGGTACAATAGATTTATTCACCAGTCCCAAAAGAGTTCGTTCAATCAACTCAGGCGATCTTTCACTGATAATTTCAGATAAATCAACACAGGTCATATCATCCGGAATATCAATAACTTCTTTCATGCAAATATCGCCGCAGTCAAGCCCCAATTCCGTTATCATTGTACAAATTCCTGTCTGCCTGTCACCGTTAATAATTGCACGCTGAATAGGGTTAGCCCCTCTATATTTTGGTAATAAGGAGGCATGAAGATTTATTGTTTCATATTTTGGAATATCTAAAACCTCCTGTGATAAAATTTGTCCAAAAGCAAATGTTACAAAGAAATCAGGATTTAATTTCTTTAATTCCGCTTGAATATTCGGCTCTTTCCTTATTGATTTCGGCTGAAAAACCGGCAGTCCTTTTTCAAGAGCAAACTGTTTTACAGGGGACATGGAAAGTTTATGTCCTCTGCCAGCAGGTTTGTCAGGCTGCGTCACAACAGCCAGCACATTAATATTTTTTGAATTATAAAGATATTCAAGAGATTTCAATGAAATCTGCGGGGTTCCGAAAAAAACAATATTAATCATGTTTCTTTTCAAGCTCCTCATCAATATCAGGTTCGTTTACAAGCTTGTCGGGTTCAACCGGCGGAAGGTGATGCTTGGCTAAAATTTCATCAGTTTCAAAGCGGTTAACACAGTGATCTATAAACAAAATTCCGTCAAGATGGTCGTTTTCATGTTGAATTGCGCGGGCAAGCAAACATCCGTCTTTAGCTTCCATAACAAAAGGTCGACCGTGAACATCAAGAGCTTTAACCATAATATTTTTATAGCGTTTTACATCTGTATAGGCTTCAGGAAAACTTATACACCCCTCCTGCGCAATAATTGCACCCGATTTTTTAATTATTTTCGGATTTATGAAAACAAGAGGATTAAGAGGCTCATCATTTTTTGAAACATCAACGACAAATACTCTGTAATTTACGCCAATCTGCGGAGCAGCCATACCAACACCGTTTTTAGCATACATAGTATCAAGAAGATCCTGAACAAGCTCCTGTATTTTTCTTGAAACTTTATGAACTTCCTTTGAAGGTTCTCTTAAACTTTTTTCTCCATATTGTAAAACTCTTTTTACAGACATTTTAATATCCTTTTATATAACCTTACACACATTATTATACAATAAAAAAAGTTATCTTACATCTAAAAATTTGTGCACCTGGGGGATTAATCTGACTTTTTCATATTGTTCAAGGAATTTTTCAAGGATCTGAGAGGTGAATTCGGAATTTACAGACATTTTTTCTTCAATCATTTCAGGCTGCAAAATCAATTCAATATCATATTTTAAACCAAGTTCACAGCAAGACTTTATTTCCATATCTGTAATATTTGAATTAAAAACTATTTTTGCAAAAGTCTCAACCCCTTTGCAGCTTTCAAAGAATTTGTCATGAAATTTATATGAGTTTTTAATACCTGTTGCACTTTCGAGCTTTATATCTGCGGAAACAATATCAATAAATGGTTTTACTTCTAAAAATTTATCAGCAAGTGTAGCATTTGTTTCCAGATAAATCTTTTTGTTAACACGCGGCAAAAAATCTTTCAGGAAATCAACAGATAAAAGAGGTTCTCCGCCTGTTAGCGAAACAGAATGAATATATTTGTATTCGTTGACAATTTGAGCGAGTTCACACGGATCATATTCAGAGAAGTCAGAAGATGACGAAAATTCAGTGTCGCAATAATTACATTTTAAATTGCAATTGCAAAATCGGATAAATAACTGTTCGTAACCGACATAAGGTCCTTCGCCCTGTATTGATCTAAAGATTTCTTTTATTTTAACTTTATTCATTCAACAAATTCTCTCTTATATTCTGTGCCGATAATTTTTTAAGCTTTTCATAAAGCCTGATTTCATCATCCGACAAAGAACACGGAATTTCAATATGCACTACGACAATTAAGTCTCCTGTTTTTCCGTTTTGCTTTAACCCCTGTCCTGCAAGGCGGAACTTTTGACCGGAATGCGTTTGCGACGGAATTTTTAAAGATAAATCACCTTCAAATGCAGGCACTGAAATGTTTCCTCCAAGGACTGCCTCAAAAGGGGTAATAGGAACATTATAAATTACATTGCAGCCTTCAAAATTCATCCTTGAATTCTGCTTGATTTTTATTTTTATATATAAGTCACCATTTTTACCGCCGTTTTCACCCGGATTACCTTCGCCCGATATACGAAGTTTTGTATTGTTTTTTACATTTTTAGGAATTTTAACCGTAATTTTTCGGTGTTCGCATCTTTCGCCGGAGCCTTTACAAAGAGAACATTTTGCGCCGTTGATAAATTTTCTGCCTTTACATTTGCTGCACTGAGTAGTGTGCATAACATTTACAACACGCTCAGTTCCTTTAATGGCATCTCTTAAAGATATAGAGATTTCTTCAAAAATATCATCACCATTTTTAGGTGTTGGCTTTTCTTTTGTCGGTTTTTGTTTTACAAACTCCTCAAATAAATCATTAATTTTTTTGGAGAATTCAGCCTTTGAACTCTTATTATAAGATGTCTGTTTTTTGTACTCATTCTGTGACTGTTTCGGAGAAGTATGCTGTTTTTCCTGCTGTTTAGAAGACTTAAAGAAACCGTTTATTGTATCATATTGCAGACGTTTTTTAGGATCAGAAAGAGTTTCATAAGCCTCTGAAATATCCTTGAACATTTCCGCACCCGACGGATTAACATCAGGATGGAATTTCCGCGCAAGACGTCTGTATGCTGATTTTATTTCCGCATCATCGCTGTCGGGTGTAACTCCAAGAATAGAATAATAGTTTTTCATATTCTTATATATAATGAAGATTTAAAAATTTTCAACCTGCATACAAATATCAGTACGGTACTTTTTACCGTCAAATTCAATTTGTTCTATATCTTCATATAAATATTTTCTTGCCCTTGAAAGAGTTTTTGCGGTTTTTGTCAAAACAATAGTTTTACCGGCAATAGTCTCATATTCAAGATACTTATTTCTCTTAACCGGAAAATGAGTAATATCACAATCGACTAAATCAAGCCCTTTTATTATCTTTCCGGCAGTTCTTGACGAAAGCACACAGGATACAGAAGCATTATCCGAAACATTAATCATACTGTAATCATCAGCAAATGAGCCTATTGCACAGGCATGAAATAAATTAAGCAAGTTTTCATCTACAAGATTTAAAACAGCCTCACTGTCGTGATCGGATAAAAACGGTTTAAAATCAAGAACAACATAGCTGCCGTCATCTTTCAACACACAATTAATTCCGAGTATACCAAGATATGGAATATCTTTCTTTTGAAGAGAAGCAAGAACGCTGTCTACAACATCAGACATAACGGAACATTCAACTTCTTTGGACACTTTATAATCAGGAGTAAAAGCGCCAATTCCGTCAGTCAAAATACCGCCTTCTCCGTTTTCCATAAATTTATAATTCGCAACAACCGCAAGAGGCAAGGCATTATATCCGTCAGTGACAACATAAAGAGTAAATTCATGACCATAGACATAATCTTCTAAAACAACTTTTTTTTCATTTCTTGCAAATAAATCATCAACAAATGTTTTTGCATTAATAAATGTAGTACAAACTAACCTGTCCTTGCCGGATGTGTTTTCGTCTGTTCTTATAACCTGAGGCATAACAGCAGTTTTTAGATAATCTGCAGCCATTTGCGGTTTGTCAAAAATTGCAAAACGCGGCGTTGGAATTCTCAATTTATACAGAAATTTTTTTGCTGCTGCTCTGCTTAAAGCAAATTCTGCACTTTTAGCAGACGGTGCAAATATCAGTTGTTCATTTGCCTGAAACAGTTCAGCGATATTATTCTTTATTGCAATTTCAGAAGGTACGATTGTTAAATCAATTGAATTTTGCACTGCAAAGGTTAACAGTTCATCAACATTATCTTCTCTTATATCAACGCAGTCAGCTATTTCAGCTATGACAGAATTACCGGGAGCGACGAAAAGTTCACACCCGTAGCTTTTAATCTTTTTTGCTAGAGCGTATTCTTTTGCTGATGCACCGACTATTAAAACTTTTTTAATACCGTCTGTCATAAAAATATTATATAACAAATAAATTCATCTTAATATACGATTTTATTAAGAAAAATTAAGATTTTTATAAAAATTGTGCTATTATAATGACATAATTAAATTGATAATTAATAACTTTTTATAAGAGAGGTAGAAATGGCAGGTATTGTAAATTTATTATCACAGATGTTTATCCCCCAGTCAACACAGGTTACTGCTCCGGTTAGGAACTATAATCCGTACAGCAACAACCCGTTTGTAAGTTATAACGGCAACAGCCTGAATAATTATGCAAAAAATTCACCTGTCAGAGGCGGGTATTTTGCAGGATACTATAATGGAAAACAAAATATTGTCGGGCAGCGTCTATTTATCGAAGTTTAAACAGCAATTGGCTGAGTGAGATGCCGAAACTAGTTCAGTATGATAAGTTTCGCCTCAAACAATTGACATTTGCCGGAAAAAGGGTTATAATAATAGTAATAAGTTACATAGGGAAATTATTTAATTTATGAAAAGTGAGGCTTTTTTAGGATTTACTGTTTCGGAAGTAATGATGGCAATGGCAATAGTCGGAGTAATAGCTGCAATGACTATACCTATAGTTATCACCAGATATCAGCATCAATCAATGCTGGCTATTTTAAAGAAGAATTATGTAGAGCTGCAGGAAAATATGCAGCTTTTATATGCAGATAATTTTAAAACAAGTTTTTACAGAACAATGCTCGGCGAAGATACAGACAATGTATCTGAATTTTTCTCAACCTACTATACAACAACCCGAAATTGTGATAATACAGCACAGCCTTGTTTTGCTGATTCATACAGAAGTGTTGATTCCGCAGCAAGAACAGATTTTTCATGCAATGACGGTTACTCAGTTATTTTAAAGGGCGGAGCAGCTATGTGTATTGAACCAGCAGAAGCTGCAGTCAGCGCGGATGATGAAGCCGGAATAGAAGCGGCGGATGCAAAACCTGCACACGTTTATCTTGACGTTAACGGTTCTGACAAACCTAATATCGGCGGACGAGATATGTTTTCATTCTATATATATGACTACCACACAATAGATGATCTGGGTGAGAATGTTGAAGAAGCACTGGACGAATCGAATAAACAAACATTAAGAACAGAGCAGGCTGCCGGATGTACAGGATCAACAACAGGCGAGGGCTGCTTTGCAAGAATATTTGCAGACGACTGGAAAATGAACTATTAATAATAAAAGGGGATAAGTTATGATTAAAAAATTCGGATTTACTTTAACAGAGATGCTTGTTACACTGAGTATTGTCGGTGTAATTGCAGCAATGACCGTTCCGACATTGATGAGTAAGTATCAGAAAGAAGCTCAGACTGTACAAATACGAAAAGCATCACAGGAACTTGCCAATGCAATTGACATGTTTATAACAGCAGAGGGAAAAACTTCACTTGTTGCAACAGGCATATTTGATAATGTGGATGCTTTTATTACATCAAATTTGAAAGTTGTAAAAACTTGTGCTTCAAATGATACATCCTGCTTCGCGACAAGCTACAGATCAATTGACAACAGTCAAACTGGTACAGTAAACTGCAACGGTAATTCCTATGTATTAGCAAATTCCGCTGCTATTTGTATAAATGAAGTTTTAGCTATTGTAGTAAATGATGATGAGGATGAAGATGGAGGAATTTCCGGTTGGAATCCGGATCTTAATAATAGACCTATTTTAAACAATTGGGGCAAACCATACTTAACTGTTCTTATGGATACAAACGGAGCAGAAAAGCCGAATATCGGCGGTCGTGATATGTTTACGTTCTATATAACTAAAAAAGGCGAGGTTCAAGGTTCTAGTCCCGACCAGCGATTCAGCGCTTGCATTTGTAGACTTGGAGAAGATTGTGACTGTCCTACTCAGGTTGATCGGTGCAAAGCATCTCCGCTTGGAGCAGAATGCTTTAATACACTAATTAGCAGCAACTGGAAAATGGATTATTAGATATTGCTTTACTCCGTCTTCTATGGAAGCGGAGATTATCAGACCAAATTATCCCTTCTCTTTAATAAAGAGAAGGGATAATTTGGTCTCCCTCCCTGATCAGGGAGGGGACAGGGGTGGGTAACTGTCGGAGGGACAGAAGTTCAGAGGGCATGAGGGCAAGCTGTATTCATTTATTACTATTTTGGTAAAATTGCAACAAAATTTGTTTTGATAACAACTTTGCCTCTTTGCATCTTTGCCTCTAATTGTCACCCATCCAAACCTTCCCTAATAAGGGAAGGCTTTACTATATTTTCATCATTGCGGGCTTAACCCGCAATCGCACCCTCTACCTAACCATCTCACGAGGAGAGGGAATTTTTACTTCCTCCCCGAATGGGGAGGGGTGGGGTGCAATCGGAACAACAGAAGTCCGGAAGGCTTGCCTTAAATGCATTTTTGTAATATTATAATATTTGAGAGTATATAATGATGAGTATTGATAATTTAGTTACAGGCTGCGGGTTGTCAGGTGCGGTAATTGCACGACTTCTTGCAGATAAAGGAGAAAAAGTTCTTGTAATTGATAAAAAAAATCATATTGCAGGAAATATATACGATTACAGGGATGAAAACGGAATATTTATCCACAAATACGGCTCGCACATTTTTCACACAAACAACGAAAAGGTCTGGAATTTTTTAAACAGATTTACATCTTTTAACACATACATGCACAAAGTTATTGCGGTAATCGACGGAATTGAAACAACAATACCTTTTAATATAAATACTCTTTATGATGTCTTTCCGCAGACACTTGCAAAACGTCTTGAAGAAAAGCTGCTCGAAAAATTTAAATACAATACAAAAGTTCCTATTCTGGAATTTCAAAAATACAATGACAGTGATTTAAAATTCCTTTCAGATTATATCTACGAAAAGGTTTTTCTGCAATATACAGCCAAACAATGGGGCAAAAATCCCGATGAAATTGATAGTGCCGTAACTGCTCGTGTGCCCGTATATATAAGTAAAGATGACAGATATTTTCAGGACAAATATCAGGGTATCCCATTAAACGGCTATACAAAAATGGTAGAAAATATTCTTAACCACCCGAATATTGAAGTTAAATTGAACACTGATTTCAAAACATTTGCAACTGCAAATCCTGACTTTATTAAAAAATGTAGAATATTTTATACCGGCTCAATTGATGAATACTTCAATTATAAATACGGGGAACTGCCTTACCGCAGTGTTAATTTCAAATTTGAAACTTATGACAGAGAATTTTATCAATCAAATGCAGTCGTAAATTATCCCTGCAACTATGATTTTACAAGAATTCATGAATACAAATACTATCTCAATGATAAATCCGACAAAACCGTAATTGCAAAAGAATATTCCGAATATTTTGAAAACGGCAAAAATGAAAGATATTATCCTATTGTAAATGAGGATAATAAAACGCTTTATCAACAATATTTGAAAGATACACAGCAAAACGTATATTTTTTAGGACGTCTTGGGGATTACAAATATTACGATATGGATAAAGCTGCTGAAAGAGCAATAAATTTATTTGAGGAGATAATTAATGGCTAAAGTCAGTATTGTAGTTCCCGTTTACAATGTAGAAAAATTTTTGCAGGAATGTCTTGAAAGTATAATTAAACAAACCTTACAGGATATTGAAATTATTTGTGTGAACGACGGTTCTACAGACTCATCGCTTCAAATTTTAAATGACTACGCAAAAAAAGATAACCGGATAATTGTAATAAATAAGTCAAATTCAGGCTACGGACATACTATGAATATGGGGCTTAATGCAGCAACAGGAGAATACATAGGTATTATTGAATCAGATGATTTTGCTGATGCTCACATGTTTGAAGATTTATACAATCTTGCAAAAGAATATGACGCAGATATTGCAAAAAGCAACTGGTATCTTTACTGGAGTAAAAATAAGTTTTCAAGAAAACGCAACAATATTTCATCAGACAAAACGTTTAAACTTACGAATTCTAAACTGGATAAAGACCTCATGCGCCTGAACCCGTCTGTCTGGAGTGCGATTTACAAAAGAGAATTCTTAAATAAAAACAACATAAGATTTCTTGAAACTCCTGGGGCCAGTTATCAGGATCTGGCATTTACATTCAAAGTTTTCGCGCTTGCTGAGCGGGTAATTTTAACCGATAAAGCATATCTATACTACAGACAGGATAACATGAATTCATCTGTTAAAAGTAAAACAAAAGTTTACTGTGTTTGCGACGAGTACGATGAAATAGACAGATTTCTGGATGCACATCCGCAGTTGAGGTTTGAATTCAGAGTTCAGGAAGAAATTACACGCTATACAGGTTATGTCAGTTCGGTTCTAAGGCTTGATGATTCAGTCAGAGAAGAATTCGTAAAAGTTTTTTCAGACCATTTTAAACAGGAATACAATACAGGCCTGCTGGGAAACGAATTTTTCAAAAAAGTTAATAAAAAAGACTTTATGACGCTGATAAATAACCCGCAAAAATATTTGAGAGTACTAAAAAGAATTGAACGAAACAGAAAATTTAAACAAATAAGACAAAATATAATTACGATGAATTTCAGAAGCGGAAAAATTGAAATGACTTTATTCGGGAGAGAAATTATATAATGCCTGCGATTAGTGTTATTATTCCTGTTTATAACGTTGAAAATTATCTTGAAAGATGTCTTAACAGTGTTATAAACCAGACTTATAAAGATCTTGAAATAATATGTATAAATGACGGCTCAACTGACAGATCAGGAGATATACTAGAAGAATTTGCAAAAAAAGATCCGAGAATCAAAATAATCAATCAAAGCAACAAAGGGGTTTCTAACGCGCGGAATATTGGAATAAGTATTGCGCAAGGGCAATATTTAAGTTTTATCGACTCTGATGATTACATTGACACTACAACATTTGAATTTATCTTAAACCAAAATCTCTCAGATATTGATTTAATATGTTTCGGAACTGAAATTGTCGGAGATATTGATACAGAGCGCAAACGAATTTCTGAAAAATATTACAAGATAAAATATAAAGGAAAACATACAACAAGTCCCAAAATTTTGAATAACTTAAATGTATCTGCATCTAACAAAATATTTAAAACCGAAATAGTAAAAAAATATAATATAAAATTTCCACAAAATTTAAATTACGAAGATTTTGGATTTTGCTGGATGTATTATCCTTATTGTTCAAAAATTCTTTTTGTACAGGAAAAATTTTATAAATATGTGAGACGTAACGGTTCAATACTTAATAAAACTTTTAAAGGTACAGCGGACTACGTATTTGATCATTTATACATATTTGAAGTTATATATAATTTTTACAAACAAAATAACCTTATAATAAAAGATAAAGGACAAATTGAAAATATATTTTTGAAATGTTTTGATTTTGTTTTACATTTTACAAAACCGGAAAATTATAATAAGGTAATTCAGATAGCACAAAATATAATTGCCTCAACAGGTTTTGAATATAAAAATGCCAGAATTAAAGCAATTAAAAATAATAATATAGCAAAAGCCACAAGTACCTTATCATTGCGGCAAAAAATATTTTATATTAAAAATAAAAATCAATACAAAGTAATTAATATCCTTGGAATAAAAATAAAATTAAAACGCCAATATAATTCATCTAAAACTTTGTCCGTTATAATTCCGACTATGCAAAAAAATAAAGAATTACTTGTAAAATTAATATCGTTGCTTGCTTCAAGCAATATTGTCGGTGAAATTATAATCATAAACAACGCAAACGAAATTTTTACTTATGATTGCGACAAAATAAAAATTATAAACAGCAAAACAAATTTATTTGTTAATGCCAGCTGGAATCTGGGCGTAAGCAACGCTCAATTCGATAATATAGCATTACTTAATGATGATATTTTAGTACCGCAAAACTTCATAGAATTAATATCAAATTATATCACTCCTCAAAAAGGCATAATCGGAATAGATGAAAATAATGTTATTAACACGCAGGAAGATATTGGGAATATTTATGCCGATACTATTAAAATAAAACCAATAAATTACCGGAATTATAACTTTGGAGTAGCAATGTTTTTTAATAAATATAATTACACCGCTATTCCTGAAGAATTAAAAATCTGGAACGGTGATGACTGGCTCTTTGATACAAATCAAAAATCAGGAAGACAGAATTACGTAATAACAGAACCAAAAATTTATCACTATGGTTCTCTTACAACTAAAAGTGAAAATCTTAATTCTATATGCGAAAATGATAAAATTTTATATGAGAAGATTTTTGACACTAAAATATTAACATTAATGCAAAAAATATTTTCAATCAAAGAATATAAAAATTATTATATAATAAGATTTTTATTTAAAAAAATTAAAACAAAAAAACAGATAAACTAAAGAATAATATTATTGAACAAAATAGTTATTGGTCTTTTTTTACTGCAATACCTTTTTTTGTCGCCTCAATAACTTTTCTAATCACCTCATCGCATAGCTTTAATTCTTTTTGTTTTTCAGGTGTTTGCTGTGATTTCCATTCATTCAGTGTTTTTCTGAAATCATCACCGTCAAGAATACATTCCCCAGTTCCGACAAGAGGTGCATATTTTGCGGTAAATCCCTTATTAAAATCCGAATAAACTTCTGTTATCAAATCAGAAACTATCTTAGCATTATTTATAATCACTCTTTCATCTTTTTCTATTAATGATTTTAAATTTTCTGACAATTCCTCATTTTCTTCTATAACCATTTTACCGGTATTTGCTCCCATTCCAAAGGATTTTACCATTAAATCCGCATAATACCTCACAGTCTCCATATCGCCGCTTATTCCTAATGAGCCATCCATACCAAAAAATCTATTTTCGGCTGAATTTCCGCCGAAAGAGCAAACAATAGAAGCAAAAATATTTTCAAAAGACATTTCCCTGTTTTTGTCTTTACCGTGGTATACAGCTCCGCCATAGACACCTCTCGGATCAAGAGTTATAAAATTAACTTTGTCCGGTATATGCCATGGTTTTCCTAAGGTTTTTGCAATATTATTCATAACCTCAAGATTTGTTGCATGCCCGCACTCATGAGAAGTTACAACACGCTTTTCATGATCTTCTATATGATTTGCAGCAGGCCTCCCTGTTGTTATTTGTAAGTATGCTTCAGTAAAATCAGCTTTTGTCAATGATTTATGTCCTCTTTCCATTGCTACTGATTTAGCCTTTTTGACAAGATTTTTTAAATAAATATAAGGGAATCCGTTAGTTATGTTAGCTGCAGCGTCAATTATATTTTGATGTGACTTGCTGTCACCTGTGAGTTTTATTCTTTCATCTTTTAAAGTTTGCCTGATAATTTCAGCTCTTTCTCCCTTATTATATGCCGGAGATGATACTTCAATATTATCAACAAATTTGAATGATTTCATTGCCGCTTCACCGATAAGAGCAGGATTAGACACAGAGCCTGCAACAAGAATATTCAAACCTGCATTATCCGCCTTATCCATTTCTCTCAAAAGTTGAGCCATTGCCTTTTGATGATAATTTGAAACAAGCTCGCCGACCGAAAAATATTCAAAATTTTCAATGAAAAGAACAGCAGATTTATTAGGGTTAGCTTCTGCCTGAGTGTTCACTATTGAGAACAATTTTTTTATGGAAGCTTCCGGTGAGAGTGCCCCCCCCCCGAAAATATCAACATCTTTTGTCCCAAAATCCATAGTATTAATTTCAATGTAAGGCACTCTTGCCTCACCTGCTATTGCTTTTGCTGTATATCTTCTGCCGCTGCCGGGAGAACCGTCCTGAGAATATATTATAATCCCCTTTGTTCCCATCTTATTTGAACGTATCTGCTTTACAATAGAAGCAGCTTCTTTTTTGGTAGAACTTTTTCCGATAAGATCACTCAATTTTTTCCCTGTATCAAAAGACATTACAATTGAACTGTCATCACCGGCTTTCTTAAATAAATTTGTTGCCTCTTTCAAATAATTTGAAACATCAGCTTCATTAATATCTTTTTTATCAATATAGTAACTTACAATTTTCTTCATAAGGCTTATTGTTTTAGCAGGAAAAACACCGTCAAGCTGCACAGATGCTTCTATTGCTTTTTCCAAAGCATTTTTAGAAAATGGTTTTTGAATACCCTCCATCAAAGTTGGATTTTCTTTAAAAGACTTAATCATCTGCATAGTTGATAAAGGCGGCAAAGAGGCTTCTTCAAAATCAGAAAATAGATTTGAACTAGCCGATAAGTTATAATAATTATCCTTTGTTGAATAAAACAGATATTTTACATTAGATGGCGGATTAGCTATAATTTGCAAAAAATCATTCGGTATACCGATTGCAACTTTACCATCCTCATCCATGGTCATTTGTCCTGCGACTATCATATTGACAGGATTTGCAATGACTATATGTTCTTTTGATTTATCTTTGCTTAATTTATTTACAACAAGCTTAAAATAATCAGGTGTAGCAGTATCATTTAACTCGGTTAAGGAATAATTTTTTCCGCTTCTTCTAACAATCATAGAAAAAGTATCAATAAAAGGCTGAGGAACCTCTTTTGCAGGATCAAAAGTTAAGAGAATATTTGTTCCCAGTGAAATGTTTTTCAAAATATTTTCAGCTTTCTTTTCGTAAACGCTGAAAGGGGTACGTTTATTCTCGGGAGTATGATTTTGCATTGAAAGCTCTGAAATTTCATTAAACATATCTTCAACAAAATCAGATGTAATTTCATCAGGACTGTTAATTGCTCCCAATATAAATTTGGCAGTATCAATCGGCTCATCTTCTTTTCTATTTGCCCAGATTGCATCAGTTAAATCTTCTGTAAGCGTAATATCATCAAGACAGCTTGCTGTATCTTTTTTATAATACTTTAAAATTGTATCAATGGATGTTATATTATTCTTTAAAATTTTTTTCAAAGAATTTCGGCAATCAGTATCCCTGAAGATATTTGACGGTATAGCTTCTATAATAACTTCAGCAGTATCCGGTCTATCTTTATAGTCATTAAAATCCACCTTGCCGGAATCAAGCTTAGCAAGATACTCATTGAGTTCGGTCAGCGAATGTCTTATAACATGCAGAGTAGTAACATTTTTAAACCCATTATCCAAAGCATCTTTTTTCAAATTAGCTATCAATTTTTTTGTTGGGGTATCCGAGTAATACATGATATTCTCAAGTTTTGACATTTTCGGAGCGGGCTTTGTGCCGGAAGAAGATTTTGCACCAAACGGAACAAAATAATTCATAGTCATACCTGCAGGAATTTCTGTATAAGTTGTATTCGTAAGCTTATTATTCGATTTATTATCCGAATACAAATAATTTTTAAAATAATGAACTTTATCAAAACCCGCAGTAATTTTATTTATCATCATACTTCTCCTGAATAGATGAAACACTAAAATAAAAAAATTTGCTATTAATTAATAAAAATTTACAAATAAAATCAGGTTTCTTTAATATTACACACATCAATCCAAGCTTCACTTTTTGATACCAAAAATAATTCATCGCAAGTCATTTCAATGGCAGAATTAGGAGTTCCGCATGCCGGAAAAATTGTATCAAATCTGCGCAATGAAGTGTCACAGTAAGTTTTAATATCGTCACGCTTTAATGCAAACGGGCAAACGCCGCCGACAGGATGGCCTGTTAATTCCATGACTTCATCAGCGTTTAACATTTTTGCTTTAATTCCAAAGATTTGTTTAAATTTTTTATTATCTATTTTTGTATCACCAGCAGTTACAACAAGAATACAGGAATCATCTTTACAGAATGACAAAGTTTTAGCAATACGAGCAGGAATAACATTGAGAGCAGCCGCAGCTAAATTAACTGTCGCACTCGACGATTTGAGCACTGTGATTTCTTTATCTTTTCCATATAAACTTAAATATTTTTTAACGCTTTCTATTGACATCGTGCATCCTCTAATATAAACAAAAAATGCCGCGTCTCGGAATCGAACCAAGGACACAGGGATTTTCAGTCCCTTGCTCTACCAACTGAGCTAACGCGGCATTTTTTATTAAATTATCAAATATAATCTTTTAAAAGGTTGAGGCAAAAAAATATTCTTTTGGGATAAATGGTTGTAAATATTTAATTGCCACGTTTTTTATTATACAGGCTGAAAATTTTCAGTCAAGAACTTTTTTATTAAGATTGAGGAGCAAGATACAAAGTAACATTTCTACCTTCAAGCTGCGGTTTTTTCTCAACAGTTACAGGTAAGTGTTCCATATCTGCGACAAAGCGATTTGCAAGGTCAAATGCCAGATTTGAATGCTGCATTTCACGACCTCTTAGCATTACAACAATTTTTACCTTATTACCCTGAGCAATAAATTTTTCAATACTTTTTATACGAACCTGATAATCATGGGTATCTATTTTGTATCTTATTTTAATTTCTTTAACTTCAACGGTATGCTGTTTTTTCTTGGCTTCTTTTGCACGTTTTTCCTGTTCATATTTGTATTTACCGTAATTTAAAATTTTTGCTACCGGCGGTTCTTGATTGGGGTTAATTAAGACTAAATCTAAATCAGCATCATAAGCCATTTGCAAAGCTTTAGAAGTCGGCATTACACCGTGATTTTGTCCGTCTTGATCAATTAATCTTACCTCTTTAGAGCGGATACGCTCATTCATTATTGCCTGATTTTTATTATTTCTATTGTCGTTGGGTGCTATTTTTGTATCTCCTATATTGTACTCACAACTGTCATGGTAGCACAAAATTCTATTTTTGCCATATTTATTAATTATTTTTTTATGTAACAAAATGTAAATATAAAAAATATAAGGCATAAATTCAACAGTATCAAGTATTTAGAGAAATTCATAAGCAATTATCGATTAAAGTTTTAAATATTTCTGCCGACAAGTTATATACAGAGAATATCTGTAAAATATAAAAGGAGTACGCATTATGAATCAAACAATGGTCGAAAACAAAGAGCCGGAAGTATTTATTGACTTAAATAACGGCGAATACTTGCAGTTTGATATGACACTGCCCATTCAAATCTTATTTGACAATGTTATGAATTTTGTATCAAAAACTGATTTTGAATGATTAAAAAATTTTTCTGTATTGTTAGTAGAAGACTTATTTTTAAGTCTTCTATTTTTTTAATAAAAATATAGTAAAATGTCGATGTTCATGTAATAATAAATTTATTAAAATTGTTGTGAAGAGGGATTGGTATATGAACAAATTTCTAAAATTATTCTTTGCATTTGCGATAGCAACAACTATTACTCTGCCAGCTGCAGCTGATTTTAAAGAACATTTTGATTTAGGACAGCAATATCTGTCAAATTATCAATATTCAGGCGCAATAACAGAGTTTAAAAGTGCATTGAGAATAAATTATCTTGATAATTCTGCAAGAATAGGGCTTATCAATTCATATCTTGCCCGCGGGACTTATTATGCAAATACTGACAAAGATTATGCCAAAGCCGCAGATGATTATCGAGCTGCACTTTTCTATCTTTTGTATTATCCTAACGCAAATCAGGTAAGAAATTCTTCGCAGGCAATTGTGCAGGTTACCTCAAATCTTAACAAATGCTTGAATGAAATAAGCTTTAATACATCTGCACAAAACAGGTTTAACACGGCAAAACAGCTTAGGGCTGAAGGGAATTTTGCTGCTGCAGGATATGAGTTTAACCAATCTCTGTCAGACAAAAACCTTATTAAAGACAGTTTTCAGCAGACAGGCGATATTATGAAACTTCTGGGCAATGACCCGAAAGCCGCGGAATATTATAAAAAAGCAGTTGCTGTTGCTCCATCAGACATTGATTTGAGACTATCCTATGCAAAAATGCTTGATAAATTAGGCTCCGAAGACGAAGCTGTTGAAGAATATAATTACATCCTTTCAAAAACAGAAGATAACAAAGAGATTTTATATTCTTTAGAGCGAATTTACAAAAGAAAGTTGGAAGAAGCTCCGCAGGATGCTGCAATAACTGCAAATTTAGGGGCTATTATGCAAAAAGAAGGCAACCTTGATGAGGCTTTAAGATACTATTCAAAAGCTGAATATCTGGATCCTTCAAATGTAAATACAAGAATTAATGTCGGCACTTTATACCAGCAAAAGGGCGACTTTAAAACAGCAATAACCGCTTACGATTCTGTACTGACAATTTATCCTGATAATGTGCTTGCAAATCTTTATAAAGCTCAATCTCTTGCTGCAATCGGCGAGGATAAAAAAGCAACAGAACTTTATAAAAAAGTGTTATCTCTTGATCCGGGGAATAAAACAGCACAAAACGAAATGATAAATATGGTTCGCGGGACAATGACAACAGCTCAATTCGTTGATTATATAAAGAAAAACAACCCTCAAAACGCCTCGGATATTTTGTACAATTATGCACTTGATCTGCATAAACAAAACAAACTGGCAGATTCAATATCAATTTATAATGAAGTAATTAAACTAACACCTTCTAACCCTGAAGTATATGTAAACCTTGCAATTGCACAGGGGCAAAATAAGAACTATGACAATGCACTTGCGACATTGAACACCGCAAATACCAAATTTCCGAATAATTCGCAGGTAAAAGATGCTCTAAAATCAATTCAGGCGCAATCAACAGACGAAAAACTTGTGGCAGCCGCAGAATATTACAATAATAAAGATTACCAGAATGCAGTTAATGAATACTTAAAAATTCAACCGCCTACATCTGATTCAATGCTTGGCGCAGCTTCAGCTTATCAGAATATGAATGATATTGATAATGCAATTGTTTATTATAAAAAAGCACTAAATCTCTCTCCGAATAATTCCGATATAGCGTATTATATAGGCGCGCTTTACGCAGATAAAGAGAATTATGCAAATGCTAAAACATATACAGATAAAGCTTTAGCCTTAAATAAAGACAACAAGCAGGCACAGGAATTACTTGAAAGCCTGAACGCACAACTTGCATCACAGGATTTGGAAAAAGCTATTAATCTTTTTGAAAGTGAACAATACAGCGAAAGTCTTGCGCTGCTGAATAAAATACTTTCTATTGAGCCAAATGACGCTTATGCACTCTATTACAGAGGAATGATATACGACACCCAGAAAAAATATAATGAAGCTATAGCTGATTACAAAAAAGCAATAGATATAAGTCCTGAGCTGACTATAGTAAATTACCTTATTGCGGTTGACTATGACACGTTAGGGCAGTATAAAAATGCACTACCTTATTACAAAACTTTCACATCAAAATACACGGAACAGGATGAATATTTAAAATACGCACAAACAAGGGCAGGTGAACTGGAAAGCAATGGCAAATAAAGCATTACCCCTTATACAAAGCCGAGTATCGCTTGCTCCGATGGCAGGGATAACAGATTATGTTTTAAGAAGTTTGGTTCGCAAATATTCAAAAAGTTGTCTTTTAACAACGGAGATGATAAGTTCTGAATACTTAGCCCAAACTCTTAACGGAAGAAGCGGAACTGAAATCTTAAAAAGAGATGAAAATCATTCGCCGATTTCTTATCAGATAAGCGGTCACAAGCCGCATTTAATGCGTCAGGCAGCGGAATTTCTAAACAATTATGCAGATATGATTGATATTAATATGGGTTGTCCAGTAAAAAAAGTAGTAGGCGGGCAGGATGGATGCGCCTTAATGAGAAATCCTGAACTTGCAGCCGATCTTGTTAAAGCAGTAAAAGACGGAACGGACAAACCTGTAAGTGTAAAATTTCGTCTCGGCTACACGGCAGATGAGATGAATTACGTTGAATTCGGACAAAAAATGCAGGAGGCAGGCGCAGAATTTATTACAATCCACGGGCGTACACGCTCACAGATGTATTCAGGCAAAGCTGACTGGGGAAAAATCAGAAAATTAAAAGAAAACGTTGATGTTCCTGTGTTTGCAAACGGCGATATTACATCAATTGAAAAAGCAATAGAATGTCTTGAACTTTCAGGCGCTGACGGTGTCGCAATCGGGCGTGGAGCACTTGGAGACCCGACACTTATCGGAAGAATAGAACATTACCTGCACACAGGTGAAAAACTTTCAGTTCCGCCGCTAAATGAACGTATTGAAATGTTAAAATGGCATCTTGATGAAGAGATAAAACTGCGCGGAGAAAATGTTGCGATAAAATTCATGCGCAAATTTTATCCTTACTATTTATCGAGTTTTGAGAATGCAAAAGTATTGCGTTCAAAGCTTGTGCTGGAAGAAGATTACAATAAAATTATAAAACTTCTAACTACTGCAATCAGCTATTCACATTAATACCCAAATGTCATTTGAATCTCTACACTTTCACCTTTATATTCATCAGGTAAAGGCCTAAAAGGAGTTACTTCAACAGCTTTCATTGCAGCTTTATCAGCACGCGGTTCCCTTGAAGTTTTATATATTTTGCAATCAAGTAATTTACCATTTTTGTCAACCTTTACACTAACTGTTACAGGCAGATATTCACATCCTTTAGGCGGCTCCCAATTCATCTTGCACCGCCTCATAAATTCTCTCATCCATGGTCCAAAATCAACATCGTTACCTTTAGTTATTGAACTTTGCAACATCTGCTCAACATTTGAATTATATTCATCCAGATGAAAAGTTTCAGCACTAACCGCCGGCAGAATATAAAGAAGTAATAAAGCTATTATCAGAATATGCTGCACGCTCACATCCTCTCAGGTGCACTAACCGCAAGTATGTCTTCCAATGCGTTATGAAGAACAGTTTTTACAGCCCAAACAAGAGCAATTCTTGCTTTCATCATTTCTTTATCATCAGATATTACACGGTTTGCGTTGTAGAATGAATGGAATTCACTTGCTAATTCCTGAACATATCTGCAAATTGTATAAACCTGACGGGTTTCAGCAGAATTTTTAATAACAGATTTATATTCTTCAAGCTTCAATATAAGATATCTTGCACTATCAATTGTCGGTAAAACCATATCTGCTTTAAATCCGTTTGTGAGTTCGTTTAATTCAGCTTCACTCATCGGAGCCGGAGATTTTTCGCCGGTTTCGGTATTAATTTTTTCCGCAATAACATTTCTCAAAATTGAGCAGGCTCTTGCATGTGCATATTGAACATAGAAAACAGGGTTTTCGTCAGTATTTTTCTTTGCAAGTTCAATATCAAAATCAAGAGTTGTGTCAATATTTCTCATTGACATCCAGAAACGCGTTGCATCAACGCCCACTTCGTCAATCAAATCTTCAAGCGTAACCATATTTTTACGTTTGCCCATTCTGACTTCGTTGCCGTCAACAACAAGATTAACAAGCTGACCTAAAAGAACTTCTAATTTATTCGGATCATATCCTAAAGCCTCAATTGATGCCTTTACACGAGCAACATAACCGTGATGGTCAGCGCCCCAGATGTTAATCATTCTGTCAAAACCGCGTTCCAATTTGTCTATATGATAAGCGATATCAGCTGTAAGGTAAGTATTTGAGCCATCTGCTTTTTTAATTACTCTATCTTGATCATCCCCGTAGTCAGAAGATTTAAACCAGTCGGCACCGTCTTTTTTATAAATTTTACCGCTTGCTTTCAATTTATTAACACATTCTTCAACTTTTCCTGATTTGTGCAGAGATAATTCTGAATAAAAATTGTCAAAATGAACTTTAAATTTATCTAATAAATCACGCTGAACCTTTTCTTCGTATTCTTTTGCAAAATCACATAATTTATTCAAAGTTGAAGGGTTTAAAGGTTTAAAGGTTGAAAGGTTTGTATCAGGGTATGTTTTTAGATATTCTTTTGCCACAGGAATTAAGTAATCCCCAGGATAATAATTTTTTCGTTCAGTTTCATCTGTCGGGAAATCTACATCTTCACCCAACTCCTTACGAATTCTGATTGCAAGAGAATTCCCGAGTTTTTGAATTTGTGAGCCTGCATCATTAATATAAAATTCCTGATAAACGTCATGCCCGTAGAATTTTAAAAGATTTGCAAGAACAGAACCCATAGCAGCCCAACGACCGTGCCCGATATGAAAAGGACCTGTCGGATTTGCCGATACGTATTCTAAGATTATTTTTTCTGTTTCAACATTTTCAGGTTTCCCGAATTTCTTTTTCACAGTAAAGATTTCTTCAACAAGATTAGAGAGAATTTTTTTACCTGCTTTAAAATTTATAAATCCACCGATAACAGTGTATTCATTATCATCTTTTTCAATATATTCTAAGATAGCGTTTGCAATCTGAGGGGGAGCAATTTTTGCAAATCTTGCAAGCTGCGAAACGTTAACCGCATAGTCGCCAAAATCAACATTTTTAGGGCGTTCCGGTTTTAAAGTTCCTTTTTCATATACAGACATCGCACCTAATTTATTATCTTTTACTGCTTTTTCGATTGCTTTCTCTATTTCATTTATAAAATAATCTTTTATCATATTTCTCTCCATAAAATTCATCCGTGAGATAATTATACTATAAACAAACTATATGAAATCAGATGTTTGTAATATAATATTAATATGATGAACGTTCAAAACATAATCGACAGAATACGTGAAATCATGAGTGATGAAACTGTTATTCAACTTAAAGATGAGTTGAACAGCTATCACGTTGCAGATTTGGCTGATATTTTTCAGGAGTTGAAACCCGAGGAAAGATTACAGTGCTTCAAACTTCTTGAAATAGAAAAAGCTGCCGATTTAATGGAATACTTGCCTCCTCAAATGCAGGTTGAACTTTTAAGTGACATAGATGAAAATCTTGCCTCACAAATTTTAACTCAATTACCGCATGACGCTGCCGCAGACGTTCTGGGAGACATGGAAGAAGATGAAAGTGAAACCTATTTAGACAAACTCCCCCATAAATTTTCCGAAGAAGTCAGAGAACTTCTAACATACAATGAAGATACCGCGGGCGGTATCATGAATCCTTCCGTTTTAACCGTAAATTCTGATATGAGCGTTCAGGATGTTTTAAATCATATAAGAATAAAAGCAGAACAGGATAACATGGAACTTTATTACGTCTACGTTGTTGATAAACAAAATCACCTGTTAGGCGTTGTTTCATTGAGAAAACTTCTAACTTCTCCAACAAATCAAAAAGTCGAAGATATAATGATTTCTGATATAGTAAAATTACATGTTGACGATTACAGTGACTATATCATTGATGAATTTATGAAATACCAGTACAATGCGCTTCCTGTAGTTGATCTTTATAACAGATTAAAAGGGATGATTACCTGGGATGATGTTCATGATTTGTTTGAAGAAGAAACAACCGAAGAAATCTATCAGTCATCAGGTATTTCAACTGAAATAGTTGACGAAGACGAAATTTTAACAGGGAATGTTTTAAATGCAATAAGAGCAAGAACTCCATGGCTTTTTATAACATTAATAGGAGAATTTGTTGCGGTTAATGTGGGACATCATTTTGACCATACATTACAGGCTCTTCCTATTATCGCCATATTTATGCCGCTATTAGCAGGTCTTGGCGGGAATATCGGCACACAGAGCATTACTCTTATGGTACGCGGGCTTTCAACAGGTCAGGTTACCCTAAATTCAGCAGTACACCATATTTTTAGAGAAACTTTTATAGGATTTGTAATAGGTTCTATATTCGGGCTTCTTGTAACACTTGTTACATGGGGCTGGCAGCACAGTATAGAGCTCGGAGCCATAGTCGGAATTGCAATGGCAATAAATATGACAATGGCTACAATCATCGGGACATTTACACCATTTGCCCTTAAAGCAATGAAAGTAGACCCTGCTGTCGCATCAGGGCCGGTTATTGCGACAACTATTGACGTTTTAGGGTTGGCAATATACTTTACCCTTGTGTCAACCTATTTAATTAAAGTTATGTAAAAAGGTAAAAAATATGACAAATCAAATCGAAAGAAACAGAAATAACTACGAAAGAGATGAAAGAGCTGAAAGTTTTGTAAGACATGCAAAGGAAGTTAGAGAAGAGCGTTCTTCTTTTGCAAAAGTCTTGATCGGAATGATAATAGTATTTATCGGGATATTACTCGGGATGTTTGTCCTTGGTAACGAAAATTTTATTGAAGATCATTTTGGAGAAAATTCTTTAATTACAAAAATTTTTCAAAAACTAACAGTAAGTAATTCTAACAAAGAACACGCAGATTTTGCACTACCGTTTGGCTTGAGACGCCAGAATGTTTTATTTCTCGGGGTTGACGCAAGCGGGAACCCCAATGATCTGTGGACAGGGACAAGAACTGACACAATAATACTCGTAAATATCGACCCGCGGACAAAATCAATTAATGCACTTTCAATCCCTCGGGACAGCAAAGTATACTTGCCGGGCGACAACGGTGTCAATAAAATTAACGCAGCACATGCAATCGGCGGAATTGAAATGACTAAAAAAACAATTGAAGACACACTTGGTGTTCACATTGACCGTTATATTATGGTGCATGACAACGCTGTAAAAGAAATTGTTGATGCAATGGATGGAATAGATATTTATGTTGAAAAACCGATGCATTATAATGATTATTCGGGCAACCTGCACATTAACTTTACTAAAGGCGATCATCACCTGAACGGTCAGCAGGCTGTTGAATATTTAAGGTTCAGACATGACGCGCTCGGTGACATCGGAAGAACCCAAAGACAGCAATGGCTTTTAAGAAGTCTTTTAAATAAATTAAAACAGCCTGAAACTATAACTAAAATTCCTGATATTATTTCGGTTGCAAAAAAATACGTAAAAACAGATATGTCCTTCTATGAAATGTCACAGTATGCAGCGCTTGCCAAACACATTGATATGGACAAAATTGAAATTGCAATGCTTCCTGGAGCACCAAACCAGAAAGGTTATATCAGCTACTGGATTTTAGATCCGGAAAAGACACAGGAAGTTGTAAACAGAGTAATTTATCGTGACAAAGTAGCTATTGATGAAACAGCTCCTATGAGTGCGGGAGTTATGGCATCAAGTTCTGCCAGAGCAGAACAAATGGCTGAAAATCTCAGAGCGGCAAACATTGAGGTCAAATGCACAGGCATAACAACAAGGGCACACTCACAATTTGTAGCTCATTCTGCTAAGGTTACAAATGAATACTACAACTGGTTAAAGAAAAAGAATGAAGCATTCGGCGGATTTCAATTTGTCTATGATCCGGTAAATTACCAGTGCGGCGAAACAGATTTCACAATAATATTATCAGGGAATTAATTCTCTGATTATGTGCCTGTAGCTCAGTTGGATAGAGCGTTTCCCTCCGAAGGAAAAGGTCGTGCGTTCGAATCGCATCAGGCACAAAAAAGGTTGATATCAATATGTGATATTGACCTTTTTTGATGTATTGACAGCCATTCGAGCGAAATTTTTGCAGAGGGTGTAAGTATTAAATTATAGCAATCTTAATTGCTATTGATAATTACAAAAATAAAATTTATTTATAAATTTATTATATCGTTATGAATTTTATAAAGGAGTTGCAAATGAGTCTCATCAGAATATTTTAGCATTTTTTTAAATTCCTCTTTTATATAATTTGCATCTTTTAATCCATCAAAATTAAAAAATTCTTTTATTTCAACATTCAATGCAACTGCTATTCTATCCAAAGTTTCTATTGAAGGATAAGAACCTGCTATTTCAAGTTTAGAAATATGTTTTGTATCACGGCCTATAAGTTCTGCAAGTTTATCCTGCGTAAGCCCGCGGCTTTTTCTTAATTGTTTTAATCTTATTGCCAATAATTCTTTTGTAGTCTTCATAAATATACCTATAAAGATAGTAAAAATAAATTGACAAAAATAAAACATCATGAAATAATTACTTTTAATTATATAAGTATCATTATAATAGTATATATATAAAAAAATAGTCATTTAAAGCAGATAAATAGGAAAAGAGATGAAAGAGATATGTGTTATAATACCTGTTTTTAATGCACTCAAAGAAACTAAAGCTTGCATTAAAAGTATTTTAAGAAATTTTGACTTTAAAAGAGGAAATGTAATAATTGCTGATGATTGTTCAAATATTCAAACAGAAAAATTCCTAAAAAAAATTTGCTCTAAATATCCAGAAAAATTAACACTTATAAGAAATAATAATAATCTCGGCTATTTAAAAAACTGCAATAACGCCGTAACTAAAACCAATGCAGAAATAGTAGTTCTTTTAAACAGTGATTGCGAAATACCGCCGAATTTTACAGATAAAATATTTAAATGTTTTAATTCAGCCCCGGACATTATTACTGCTTCACCTATCGCTTCAAACAGTGCTACATATTTTATCCCGCAAATTCTACCATTAAAGTTAATGAATAATATTTTATCAAAAAGAAAGGCAACTTATCCTGAAGTATTTAATTCGGAAGGTTTTTGTTTCTGTATTAGAAAATCTTTTATTGATAAATATGGATTGTTTGATGAAATTTATGATAAGGGATATTTTGAAGAAGTTGATTTTTGTTTCAAAGTCCGACAGTCAAATAAAAAATGTGTGCTTATTGATGATTTATATGTAAAGCATAAAAGAAATAAAAGCTTCGGGATTAAGCGTCAGGAATTGATGATACGTAACAAAAAAATTTTCTATGATAGATGGAAATATTTTATAAATCAACTTGAACTTATGGATATAAAACCATTTAAAGAAATAATACAAGAGGAATTCGGAATATTTAGTTTTATCCCATTAAATATAATTAAGATTTATAATATTTTTACAAAGCCAAATAGATTATATACTTTAAAAAATCTGTTCACAAAAATTCAAACACCTGAAGATAGAAAAAAGATAATATATACATGTATATCAGGTCAATGTGATTTTATGCCTGTCATTCAAACATACTATGCAAAAGATTGGCATTATGTATGCTTTACAAACAACAAAAAGCTGCTTGCTATGAAACGATTGGGGATGTGGGAAATACACAAAATGCAATTTAACAAACTTGATGATACAAAAAATGCAAGATGGCATAAATTACATCCGGACGATCTATTTCCTGACAGCACAGAAAGTTTATGGATAGATGCTAATTTAGACATTCTAACCGACCAATTATTTAAAACAATTAATAACAAAAACTCAATTATGTTAATTCCAAAACATAACCTGAGAGACTGTGTTTTTGAAGAAATTAAAGTTTTGAGAAAAAAAAGAAAAGAAAATAATGATGTACTGGAAAAAATCAAAGATTATTTAATCAAAAACAATATGCCTGAAAATTACGGTCTTAATGAAACAAATATATTGTACAGGAAACATCACAATCCTATAATCAAAAAAATTATGAATGAATGGTGGGAAATGATTGAAAATTATTCAAAGCGTGACCAATTATCATTGTCATTTATTTTATGGCGTAATAAAATAAATGTTAAAGATATAAGCATAGAAAATACTCGTACTGATATGGAAAATTTTAAAGGCTATGTCACAACAAACAGTTGATAAATAGCCATTTTTATAGGGGAGTATCAGAACTCCCCTACAAACTGTTA
>CALVEM010000002.1 GCA_944326605.1 Candidatus Gastranaerophilales bacterium | reverse complement strand
CCGGTAACGCCGGATCCTGATGATAACCTTCCAAAAGTAGATACAGGTGAATACGGCTACATTGTCTACGTTGATATTGACGGTGCAAAAGGCTCCTCCACCTTGTGGGAAGACGTCTACCCGTTCTATATCACCTTGAGCGGTCAGGTAGTTCCTGCATTCCACTCATCAGATGGCGATAACTTCGGCGGCAATAGTGACGAATATTTGCAAACAAGTATTCAGTACGAAAAAATCAATGCGAACGGACGCCGCAGTATAACCTGGCTGGATAAGAGCGTGTCTTTCAAAGAAGGCGCTTGCGGCTCAGGCTATATAAACAGCAGTACACCTTATTGCTCTGGAGTTTCAGAACATGCCGAATGTTCATCAAACGTATCGGGCAGCAAATGTACGTTGAAAACAGTAAAACCGGTCAAATTCTTCTAAACCCTGTTACTCTTATAAATAATATCACAACTAAATTTCAGGCAAAGAAGGCAGATAGCAGCTCTAAAAAAAAAGAGCTGCTATTTTGTATAGTTTTGCCAGTACCTAACCCTCTCCCAGAGTGCTAGGGTGTTTTCTTTTTGTCCTCTCTCCCCTTTGGGGAGAGAGTAAGAGAGAGGGGCTGATTAGCTAACGGCTGTCTGTTTTACTAATCATGCGATTGCGGGTCAAGCCCGCAATGAGGAAAATAAAGCCTTCCCTGTTTAGGGAAGGTTTGGATGGGTATTAGTTGAAATCGTCATCCTATTATTACCCACCCCTGTCCCCTCCCTAATCAGGGAGGGGAGTGTTCACTTTGCCATGCAAGCCCGTGACAATTTATGCAAGTCCCCGTTTGCCGGATAGAATGGCTGCGTTCCCCCTCTCCCGGAGTGAGAGGGTATTTTCTTTTGTCCTTTCTCCCCTTTGTGGAGAGAGAAAGAGAGAGGGGCTGATTATGTCTACAGATGTCAGCGGCGGTATAGAAAAAACAAAACCGGCTTAGGAGTTAGAAGCCGGTTTTATCCTTTTTGTTTGAGTTTATGAAAAGATTAATTTGTTTCTATGCAAAAGTATTTGCGGGTTTTTTCTGGGCTGTAGCTCCCGGAATTGACTGCCAGTTAGCTGCCATAATTTTCTTGAATGATTTTAATGCTGTATCTTCAAGCTCGCCGAGTTCTTCAGCTTCCATAATCAATTCTCTCAAAGGAAGCAATGCTCTTTGGTCTCTCAATACGCCGAGAGCTGCAGCAGCACCTGCTCTGACAAGTTCGTTTTCACTGCGATTTTTCATAACATCAATCAATGCCGGAACTGCTTTTGTATCGTTCAATTTCCCGAGTGAAGTTACCGCATAAATTCGTACGTTAACCCATTCGTCATACAACATATTGATTACCTTATCAACAGCTTTTTTGTTTCCGATTTCGCCTAATGCTCTTGTTGCATCGCAACGTACATTAACTTTTTCGTGATCCAATGATGCAATTAAAGCGTCTGTTGCAACATCTCCGATTTCAATTAAAGCATCTGTTGCAGTAATACAAACCTGCGGATTTTCGTCATTTAAAGCTTCAACAAGCGGTTCAACAACGATTTCTCCGCCCAGACGACCTAAAGCGCGGGCTGCACGAACTCTAACATCAACGTTTCTGTCTTCGCGTAAAGATTCGATTAAATGAACTGTAGCTTTGGAATCGCCTAATTCTCCTAAAGCACGGGCTGCATAAAGTCTAACCGAACCGTTTTTATCATGTTTCAAAACATCAATAAGCGGTTCAACTGCTTTTGAATCACCCATTTCACCTAAAACACGCGCAGCGTTATATCTGACTTTTTCTGAATTGCTTGTTTTCAAATCTGTCAATAATTCTTCAAAAGTTTTTTTCACTTGTTTTTTCTTGCTGTTCACACTAATTGTCATTCACTTTCCTCCGACGCACAATATTAAATTCACTACACCTTATGTATTTATAAAAAATTTAGAGAATAAAATATTGCCTTTTTAAGTTACTTGTATTAATTTTTATTAACATAATTTTTTGAGTTTCTGTCTTTTTTACTTTTGAGAAGTGTAGTTACAGGTTAAAAATTTTTTTAAGGGTAAAACTAACACTTTATAATAATAATATAACATATTTTTCAAACAATTGCTTGATTTATATATCAAATTTTAAAAAACCTATTGTTTGTTTTTTTAATAAAAGATGTCATTCAATAATATATTAACCAAATTTGTAATACTTCTTAACAAATATTACTCACTACAGATAGTAATAATAAACTCGCTCCCCCTGCCAACCTCGCTATTTACAGTAATTTTACCTTTATGCTTTTCAATAATTTTTGTACAAATAGCAAGTCCCAGTCCTGTTCCCACCCCTGAACTTTTTGTCGTAAATCCGGCTGAAAATATCTTGTTGAGCTGGTTTTGAGGTATGCCGCAGCCTGTATCTTTTATTTTTACAATAAGGTTTTTGTCTTGAAATTCAGTAGTTATTGTAATGGTTCCCTCGCCGTTTATTGCCTGACAGGCGTTGATTAATATGTTTGTAAAAACTTGATTGAGCATGTTCGGAAAGCATTTGATGGCGGGGATATTACCGTAATTTTTAATTATTTTTATTCTGTTTTTTGTTTCATGTCTTATGAGTTCCAGTGTTAAATCCAATTCTTTATTAATATCTGCTTCTTGGAGTTCTGCTTCATCAAGGCGGACAAATTTTTTCAGGGAAGTTACTATGTTGCTTATTCTGTTTACAGCTTCTCTGTCAATGTTGTTAAGCTCTGTCAGCATTTCTTTTAATTCGGTATCATCTATTGATATGAGAAGCTTTGCGGCTATTGCATTATTTGATTTAATTGAAGCAACAGGCGTATTAATTTCATGTGCGACCCCTGCAACAAGCTGCCCTAAAGATGCCATTTTTTCTGAGTTTATAAGTTGTATTTGTGTTTCTTTTAATTCTTTCAGGGTATTTTGAAGTTCTTTAACGGTTTGGATATTTTTTTGATAGAGTTCTGCGCGGGTTATAGCGTTGGATAATTGCGATGAAATTGCTTCAAGAATTTCAATTTCTTCTGTAAGTTCTCTTTTTTGATGACTGAGCAAAACTATGACGCCGGTAAGGTTTTGCATGTGATGAACCGGAATAACTATTCTTAAAACCGGCTGCTTAAAAGGTTTTGCATTAACATATTCAGTCAGAGAATTTGATATTGCAATTTCGCGTGCTGCAATAGTTTCCATTGTTTTCTCATCAAATTGAATTTCTCCGGTTGTTTTGGATTTTTTTTCGCCGTAGATTTCTTTTATAGTAAAGAGGTTATTATCCGCTTTTGCGTAATAAGCTTTATATGCGCTGAACATTATTGCGAGTTCTTTAAGAGCTGATTGAAGGATTTGTGAGATATCAATACTTTCTCTTATTGTGTTTGAAACTTTGTTTATGAGGGCAATTCGAATAGCCTGACTTTGAGCTTTTTGTTTAATTTTTTGGAGATCCTCATTTTCTTCAAGGAGTTGTCCATATTTTTGTTTAAGTTTTTGATATTCTTTGTTTATGTCGTTAAGTTTGTTTTGTGCGCTTACATCCGTAAAGAATATTATTGTATAACTCCCTTTTTTTACAGCTTGCAAGTCGTAGTAAAAGATCCTGTTGAGTTCTGATTGATAAGAAATTCTTGCAAAGAAATTTTCTTTTGAAGTTATTGCGTGATAGATTGGGGAATAAACTTCAATATTATCGGAATTTAGCGGGCAGATATCAAATCCGGTGTTATGAGAAAGCTTTTTCAAACTGGTAAAATTTTTGAACCACCGTTTGAATGTGTGGTTTCTATATACAATTTCCTGTTTTTTATTTAATATTAAAACAGCATCCCTGAACTGTCTGAAAAAATCAAATTTTCTCATGCTTATATTATATAACATTATATTTTTTTGGTCATGTTGAACTTTTTACCTTTCCTCTTTGGGGAGAGAGTTAGTTATTAGGTTGGGGTTTCTACCCCAACAAAATAATTTAATGTTGGGCTGAAAGCCCAACCTACTTCTAACAGTTGCCCACCCCTATCCCCCTCCCTAATCAGGGAGGGGAAAAGAAACTTTTCCCTCTCCTCGGGAGAGAGTTTGTAGGTCGGATTTACAAATCCGACAAAAATGCGATTGCGGATCAAGCCCGCAATGACGAAAATAAAGCCTCCCTTGGTTAGGGAAGGTTTGGATGGGTGACAATTAGAGGCAAAGCTGTTATCTTTTTTTCCTCTCTCCCCTTTGGGGAGAGAGGAAGAGTGGGGGGGGGTAGAGGGTTTAAGAAGAGGTCAGCAAGACTTTTTGATAGTAATTTGTAACAAAGTGTAAACTGAAATAAGTTTTATTATTAAAGTTTTTATAATTTGTATCCGTAAAATACACATATATAAGTTTAAAAAAGAAAAGGAGAAAATTTTATGGGTGGTGTAGACAACAATGGAATGTCTTTTGGCAAAGACCAGAAAATAAATTTTACAAATTTTAACGGCATACATAAAGACGATTTTGAAAATAACGGTGTTAATAAAACTCTAAAAGATTCTTTATTTTCTAAATATGATACAAATAAAGACGGTATTCTGGATAAAGGAGAATTAGCATCTTTGCAGGGGGATATTGAAACTTATGCAAAGAATGACAAGCTCAGTAAACTTGAAACAAAGAAATTTTTCAAAAGTCTCGGGCTTGAAAACCCTAAGGAGTTAAAGCGTGAGGATTTGTATAAGTTTTTGTCAACCGTTCAGGCTGATAAAGATTCCGTTGCCGACGCTTACACAGCTGATGGCGCAACATGTGTTGAGTTTAAACCGAATGAAAATAATGAAATAAAAAGGGTGGTATATTCAAATGAGCCTGAAGGCGGTCACAAAACCATTGCCGACCAAACTGTTTATGATGACCATGTTTCTACCACAATGTATAAAGATAATAAGACTTATAAAAGAGAGGCAACAGAAACAGATGAAGTTCTTGTTGTATATAATTCTGACGGAAAAGCCGAACAGATGGTTGAACTGAATAAAGCAACAAACGAAAAAGTAACAACAAAATACGCAGAGGACGGTAAAACAGTTGCATCTAAATATCGTGAAAACGGTGCTGTAACGGAACACTTGGATCCTGCGACAGGACGTGTTACCTCACGTGTAACAAATAAAGGCAATGGTGTAACGGAAACCGTTCAATTTACATATAATGAAGACGGAAGTATTACAGAAACTCTGCTGAATGAGAATAATCAGCCTGCGTCATCAGTAACTAAAAAAGACGGAAAAGAGCTTTCAAAATCCTCCATTTCTACTGCAGAGGACGGCTCTACAACTGAAATTTCTACAATCGGTGAAGGCGATAATGTTCAGCGTGTAAAAATTCAAAAAGACAAAGACGGCAATGTAACGGGCAAGGTTAATATTGATGAAAACGGCAACCCTGTTGCTTATAAGCATAAAGTAAATGACGGAGAAAACTGGTACGGCATAGTTGAGGCAAAATACGGTGTATCAGGCTACAAAACTGTAATGGAAATTGTTCATCAACTTAAAAGAAATGCCGGTGTGAATAGAAATTCTACTAAAATGCCTGATGAAATTGAACTTCCGCCGACAATCAAATTGAAAAACGGCAAAGAAATTACCCTTAAAAATATTGACGCAAAATTTGACGAGATAAACTCTGCTGCTGCAAAGATGGATGTTTCGAATATAAAAGTTCCTGAAAATTTGCCATCAGCGTATCCGAAAGATAAACTTCCGGCACAAAAAATAACTATTCCGGCATACGAAGTCAAACCGGAAAATGCAGGCAAAAAAATAACTCAACCGGATGGCAAAGTATTTGAATATAACGATAACGGCAGAGTAGAGAATATTTATAACTCGGAAGCTGATTTAAAAGCGAATGACAGTGCTGTCTGGATTGTTTACGATGATTCCGGTAATATATCTAAATACCAGCTGAATAATTATGACGCAAACGGAGCCTTTCTTGGCGCTAAAGTGTATGACAAAGACGGCAAATTAACATACTTCTTTGTAAATGAAGGAATAGAACCTGAAACAAACAATTACGAACGTCAGATAGAATATAATCCCGACGGCAGTGTTAAATATTTATATGATAACAACGTTTATGATGAAAATGGCAGAGATGTAAGTTATGACATATTTATCCCTGATGGCAAGGACGGGTTCGTGCTTGATACTCATTGGGAATACAAATACAGCAGCGATGGCAAGCAGCAAAGAAGGCTCGTATATGATGCTAACGGTCGGCTTTATTCGGATGAGCTTACTTGATATTGATTAACTGCCCTTTCCCGGAGGGCGAGGGTATTTTCTTTTTGTCCTCTCTCTCCTTTGGGGAGAGAGTTAGAGAGAGGGGCTGATTAGTTTCTACCCCAACAAAATAATTTAATGTTGGGCTGAAAGCCCAACCTACTTCTAACAGTTACCCACCCATATCCCCTCCCTAATCAGGGAGGGGGAAAGTTTGTAGGTCGGATTTACAAATCCGACAAAAAATGCGATTGCGGATCAAGCCCGCAATGACGAAAAGAGTATAAAAAAGCAGCCCCGAAAGACTGCTTTTTTATATTGAATGTAATTTCTTTACACGCTCGCAAGTTCTTTTGATCTTTCAAGCTGAAGCGTGCAGGTTGTAATATCGCATACACAAGACGGACCGAAATACTGAACAGCACCGGGGAATAAATATCTGTCATTCATTGCCCAGTCTTCTCTGTTTTCTTCCAATTGTTTGAAAACGGGACCGTCAAGTTTTACAAGAGCTTTTTGAATTACAGGTTTCATTTCTCCGTGGCGTTTTTCCATATTCATCATCATTGTAAGAGGAACACCGCCTGCAAGCCATTGGTCAGCCGGTGCAGTCAGATTTCTTACTGATGACAAGTATCCTGTCAAGCCGAAATTAATTAATGCAAATGCGTTAAAGCCTAGAGAATAGCAGTAATCAGCATCAAAGTTTGACGGAAATGCACATCTGCCTTCGTAACCGAAGAAGTGAGACTGCGGATTGAATTTGCCGATATAGTCTCCCTGAGATTTTAATTCATCAAGCCTTGTTGAAATCATTTCGATTAACAATTTTTCTGTTTCGATTTTTGATACCTGAACATTTCCGTGCGGGTCGCGGTCTGCTAATAACTGACCTTTGATAAGCGCAGGAAGTGAGTTGTAAACTTTAGCATTTGCAGGGTCAAGTCTGTTTTCAACGATATCGAATTTGTCACGGATTGTTGTAGCGTTCACAAAATCAGGATCGTTTTCCAGAGATGCCATAATATCGTTAAGGTTTGAAATCATTGATTTCATCTCAGGGATGAACTCGATTAAACCTTCCGGAACTATTGCAATACCGAAGTTTTTACCCATATCTGCACGTTTAACTATAATATCGCACATATAGTTAATAATGCTTTCTAAAGACATTTTCTTTTCTTCAACTTCTTCAGAAATCAAAGTTATGTTCGGCTGGGTCTGCAAAGCAGCTTCCAATGCAACGTGAGAAGCACTTCTGCCCATAATTTTTATAAAGTGCCAGTATTTTTTAGCGGAATTTGCATCGCGCTGAATGTTTCCGATAAGCTCTGCATAAGTTTTTGTTGCAGTATCAAATCCGAAAGAAATTTCAATCTGTTCGTTTTTCAAGTCGCCGTCAATTGTTTTCGGGCAGCCGATAACCTGAATGCCTGCGTTATTTTTAACAAACCATTCTGCTAAAAGTGCAGCGTTAGTGTTTGAATCATCTCCGCCTATAATTACAACAGCTGAAATATTAAGTTTTTTGCAGACTTCCCATGACTTTTGGAATTGTTCTTCGGTTTCAAGTTTTGTTCTGCCTGAACCGATGATATCAAATCCGCCTGTATTTCTGTAGGCGTCAATAAATTTATCATCAAATTCAACGTATTTGCCGTCAATGATACCTGAAGGCCCGCCTAAAAAACCGTAAAGTTTATTTGAAGGATTAGCCTGTTTCAAAGCATCATACAAACCCGCAATTACGTTGTGTCCTCCGGGAGCCTGTCCGCCAGAAAGGATTACACCTACATTTCTTACTTCAGATGCTTTTGAAGAAGAAGATGTTTTAAAAGTTACAACGGGTTTGCCGTATGTGTTTTTGAATAAATTTTGAATTTGTTCCTGATCTCTAACAGATTGAGTTGCGGAACCTTCAGCCATTTCAAGATTGTTAATTCCGTTAGCAAGGCTTGACGGAAGTTTCGGCTGATACTTTAATCTTTCGATTTGTAACGGTGAAAGTTTTTCCATATTTCTCTTCCTTTTTTTGAGTAATACTATTTACAATTAATATTCTACAATAAAAAGATATTTTTACATAATGAATATTATAGGAAGTGAATAGGTGAATAAGTAAATAAGACTATAAGTCATTACGTCCTATCGTCTTATCAACTTCCTATAATATTTATATATATAAATCATCTTGTTTGTAATATAATAGTTACTGTCAGGTAAAGGGAGAAAACAAATGGGAAAGAATAGAATTGGTATAGATGTAGGCGGAACTAACGTTAAAATTGCCCTTGTAGACGATAAGGGAAATATAATTTATTCAAATTCGGTGCCGACACGAGCTGAAATGGGTTACGAATATACTGTTAACAATATTAAACAGGCTATCCATGATTTGATGGAAGAAAATAAACTTTCAACAAAGGATATTGAAGGGATAGGGTTCGGTTTTCCCGGACAGGTTGATTATAAAGCGGGAGTTGTAAGAAATGCTCCGAATATCCCGGGGTGGGTCGAAGTTCCGATTGCAAAACTTATTGAAGACGAATTCCATATTCCGACACGCGTTGACAACGATGTAAGATGTGCGGCACTCGGAGAATTAAACTACGGCGCAGGCAGGGGATGCGAAAACCTTATCTGTATTACCGTCGGCACAGGTATAGGATCAGGTCTTATTGTTAACGGAAAACTTGTCAGAGGAGCTTCAAATGCCGCAGGCGAAATAGGGCATATAAAACTTCAGATGAATGGCGGACCTCTATGCGGATGCGGTGATACAGGCTGCTTGGAAGCTTTTGCGTCAGGTCCTTCAATAGTTGCTATGGCAAACGATTATATCAGAGGCGGCAAATCCGCTAAATTCCGTGAAATGGCAGAAGGCGGAGTAATTACACCTTATATTGTCTGCGAAGCTGCAAAAGCCGGCGACCCTGTTGCACAAAGAATTTTCACAATTATGGGTGAATATATAGGAATCGGTATGGCAAGTGTTGTAAACTTGCTTAACCCTGAAAGAATTATTGTCGGCGGCGGCGTGGCTGATGCAGGAGAACTTCTTTTAAATCCGTTGAAAGAAGCTTTGTATAAACGTGCAATGAAAGTCGCAGGCTCTGTTGTGGAAGTAGTTCCGGCAGAACTCGGAAACACAGCAGGTGTCATAGGCGCAAGCTTATTAATTGAAAGTTAAAAATGAGGAATATTTTTTATTTTTGTCTACCACGTCATTCTGAACTTGGTTCAGAATCTATGTGAGATCCTGAAATAAATTCAGGATAACAAAAATAAAAAATTTAAAATAGCATTTTATATATCATACGGACAAGCTTTTCATCACTGTTAAGCTTGTCTATTATTTTATTTTTCAAAATCTCTGTATCTTTTAAATGTTCTGTTTTTAAGATTTCATTCGGAGTAATATCAAAAACTTCAATGAGTTTATCCAATGTATTTACACGCGGGAAGGTTTCACCGTTTTCAATTTTTATCAAATTTCTTGTATCAATCCCGATAAGTTCCGCAAGTTTCTCCTGCGTGAGCGAGCGTTCTTTCCTTAATTCTTTAATCCTTTTTCCGAATAAATTTTTTATGCTTTCCATAATAATAATTTATACAATGTATAAATATATTGTGTGATGATTTTTTATATCAGTTTATATTGACAATAGTGATATAATGATGTAAAATCATGATATGCTGTGTCAGATTGATAATAAAAATATGAAAAATTCTGCATTTACTCTGGCGGAAGGTGCTACGCACGTAGATACGCAGAACAATTCATGTCAGTCCTTAGTATGTTATAGTGGTGGTGCTACGCAAGCCGTGCATGACATTGAAAATTTATGCAAAATCGGTGTGTCGGATGCAGCGGCTACGCTGCCCCCTCACTCTAACTCTCTCCCCAAAGGGGCGAGAGGACAAAAAGAAAATATCCCCTCCCTTGAGGGGAGCGCAAACGAGCTGAGGGCGAAACGGTGGCGCGAAGGCGGCGGCGTTGCAGCCCCGTTATTAGCGAGTGAGCAAGACAGGGGAAGTAAAGGGGAGGGTGAAAATGAAAATCAGCCCTCACCCCAGCCCTCTCCCATAGGAGAGGGAGTAGGTAAAAAGATCCTGAACCGAGTTCAGGATGACGAGAATAACTTTTTGAAACGAACTTATTCACTTATTAACTTATTTTCTTATTCACCTCGTAAACGCGCAGCGTTTACACTCGCTGAGGTCTTGATAACCTTAGGAATTATCGGTGTAGTTGCTGCTTTAACAATGCCTGCTTTAATCGCGAACTATCAAAAACAGGTAACTGTAGCCGGATTGAAAAAGACCTATTCACAGCTTGCTCAAGCCGTAAAACTTTCAGAAAGTGAAAACGGTGAAATAGAATACTGGGATTTAACTTTAGCCTCAGATGTTTTTGTGGAAAAATACATAGTTCCTTTTTTAAAAAGTATAGGCAAAACATCAGGCAGAGAGATTAACACACTTATTAATTATAAATATCTTAACGGGCAAACAATTACAGAATTTAGTGCAAATGGGACAGACACTTCTGTAAGAAAATTAGCAGACGGGTCAATAATATTTGTTGATTCCTGGACTCCTGATGACGGGAGTTATAGAACAATTATGGTTGATATTAACGGTTATAAAAGACCTAATGTACTCGGCAAAGATTTATTTTCATTTTGGATTAACAAGGCAAACGGTTTGTCTCCTTCGGGCTCTTGTATTGGAGATGAATGTCTGCAACCGACTTTACACATGTGTAATAAAAATGCGGATAAAGGCGGTTATGCATGTGCAAAGGTTATTGTTCAGGACGGCTGGCAGATAGGTGAAGATTATCCTTGGTAATTTGAATATTAAATTTGTTTTTGCTAATAATTTAGTATGGCAGTATACTTTTTTTACGGCGAAGAAGATTACAATATTGAACAGGAAATAGAGAAACTCAAAAAAGGGTTAGATAAAAACTTCCTTGAAATGTCATTTAAAACTTATGACAATTTAAAGTTCCCCGATTTAATTTCAATCCTGCGCTCACAACCGATGATGTTCGGGAAAATGCTTATTGTAATCAACTGTCTTGATTATTTTTCTAAGACTTTTGAAGATAAAGAAATTAAAGAAATCGAGAGTGCGCTTGAAGGTAATAACGAAAACCTTGATATAGTTTTTGTTGCGCAGCTTCCGCGAAACGAGGGAAAAAAATTAGACAGCCGTAAAAAATTCTTCAAACTACTGAAAAAATATAATGCGGTGGAATGCAGTGTAATTCCTACATACAAAACAACAGAGCTTGAAAGCTGGATTATTAAGCAGGGAAAAGCTAAAGGAATAAAACTTGATAAAGATGCACTGACTGCAATAATTTCACAAATAGGAAACAATCTTCGCCAGATAGACAGCGAACTTGATAAACTAAAGCTTTTTGCCTATCCGAAGGATATTGTTACAGCCGACATGGTACGGGAAATTTGTATTTCCAATGAGGATTTGTTTGCTTTTTCAGATTTTTTAATGGAAAACGAGAAAGACAGGGCGCTTCTTGAATACCGAAAGCTGCTTGATACAAGATATCCGCTTGAAATTTTGTCTACATTGCAGACAATGCTCAGACGCTGGATAATTCTTAAAGCGAAGTCACAAAGTGCAACGCCTATGGAGCTTTCAAGAATGACCGGAATGCATGAATATGTTGTAAAATTAACCTTGCAGAAACTCAAAAAAAATAACCTGCGTGATTTAGTCAAGCTTAAAGAAAATTTAACAGATGCGGAATACAGGATTAAATCGGGTCTTGCGCTTGATGTTGAAAAAGAGGTGGAAAATGCGTTGTTTAGATGTTAGAAGCTGAGAAGGCCGGAGGGCAGGAGGTCAAGCTGTTATCGGTGCTGCGCACGAAAATAACTTATGTTAAAGCCTGCCTTCAATAATAACAAGGATAAATATATGAATGTAAGAGAACAATATCCATTTTTAATGAAATATTTTGATAACGGTATATCATCGCAAAACCGTCAAATAGCGCATTGCATTCTTTTTTACGGTTCTGATATTCAATCGCAGTATGATCTTGCACTGGAGATTGCAAGAATGCTAAATTGTACCGGAGATCATACTCAAAGTTGTCAGTGTCTCAATTGCCGCTGGATTAGAGAGAACAATCATCCTGCCGTTTTGACGATTTCAAAAGTTGACAACAAACCTTCTGACGACACATCAAAAACCGTAATTTCAATTGATCAGGCAAGAATGATTAAAAATGACCTTCTTGTAACATCTGATTATCACAGAGTTTTAATCTTTTGCGACAGAGATAAAGAAGGAAATATTCAGGGGCTAAATCAGTTGAATTTTCAGGCAGATGCCGCTAACGCATTACTCAAAACTTTTGAAGAACCGCCTTCAAATACTACATTTATATTTTTGACAAAAGATAAATCGGATATGATAACAACGGTTGTTTCGCGCGCGCAGTGTTTTTATGTTCCGTCAATGAAGGAGGAAGACAGAAGTTTTTCGCTTGTAAAAGATGCGATGGAAGGATATCCGGAACTTGAGCGCAGTGAAGTTCTTGACTTCAATGACAAAATTCTTGAAATTGCAAAAATGGCTGACCCGTTAGAGGTTTTTACCCAGATGCAGAATTATATTGATGCTCTTTTAAAAACAAATCTTGATAACTTATCTGTGAAAGTAAAGCTTATTTCCGATATAAAAGCAATTGAAACCGCAAAAAAAGAATACCGTCTGAATATGAATATCCAGACGATAGTTGAAACATTGAGTTTCAAATTAATATTATAAATTAGGAAGGTAGTTTTATCGCTGTTTACACCAATTAAGTGTAAACCGTCATGCTGAACTAGTTTCAGCATCTCATATTAATTAGACCCTGAGACGAGTTCAGGGTGACAGTTTAGATATTGTTGATGTAAACTGCGTATAACTTACCTTAAAATACACTTGAATTTTATATAAACATAAGTTATAATATAAATAAGGGCGGGACAAGTTACCGCTTGCCCCTTTAAAAGCCCTCTAAAGTAGTTTAAGTGCTAGTATTATCAGTAAAATGATTACTAGCGCTTTTTCAGTTACACTGAAATCCACTTTTTACCACCTCCTTTCCTCTACCGGTTTTACAAATTTGTAGTTTGTGCCGCAGAGGTATGGATATGATAAAAAAGGGCTTACCCTCAATAATATATTAACAGAAACTGTAAAATCTTAATCATCTGTATGACGGAAATATTATTAATTTAATATGTATACTTTTGAGCTTCCTGTTTTAATTTTTCCTGCTTTGCCATTTTTTTGAGAAGTTTTTCCTCAGGAGTTTTTATTCTGAACATATTTAAAATCCAGACTTTTGCCATTCTCAATCCTGCTTTAGAAAATAAAGGAGCCTTTACTGACGGCCCTGATATATTTTTGGACAGTTCAAAATTATCCACAGCTAACTTTGCGTGCTCTTTGATTGCCTGTTTAAAAACTTTATAATTCCCAAGGGCTGCTGAAAATACCATATCAGATTTTAATTGCGCAATTCTTTTGGCAACAGGTGATGACATGTCAGGTAAAATTTTTATCATAATTACTCCTTCTGAATTTCTTTTTTGAAAATTAGTGTATTTATTTTTTTGTTATTCACACAACTTTCAATTTCTTTAACAAGCGTAAATTTATTTTTTTGATAGTAGTCAAAATCACAGGTTGTATCAGTCCAAAGATAAATATTTTTTATATCCATGTTTTTTGCTGTCTCAACAAGTTTGGCAAGAAGCATTCTGCCTCCGCCTTGTTGTGTACTGATGAAAAGTCCCATCATCAAATCATCTTCATTCATTACGTCTTTGACTTCTTTACCGGTATTTTCAACGTAATCCAGAAGATTGAGAGCAACTATTCTATCATCATCTGACAGGTCTTGAATTTTTGTTTTAAAATTTTCAACACTGTTGTTTTTATCTTTTTTTAATGATGCAAAAACAAGCCCTTTTACACCGTTCTCATCAAGAGCAAAAGAAAATGTCTTGTTCAAATAATAGTATTCAAGCGTAAAATCATAGATAAGTTTTTGAAGTTTTGCGCTTTCTTTTGAATACAAATCACCCCACACAAGATGGGTAATTTTTGAAGCTTCTTCAATATCTTTATCAGTAAAATTTCTGACTATCATATGATAAACTTCCCGTTTTCATAGATAAGTTTGTCATCGGCATAGATTTTTCCGCCTGTATTGTCAGCAGATGGTTTCATATTTTTAATCATATCCCAGTGAACGCCTGAGACATTTTTCCCGCCTGTTTCGGGGTACGATGCGCCGACTGCCATGTGGATTGCTCCGCCGATTTTTTCATCAAAAAGAATATTACCTGTAATTTCCTGAATTTCATCATTTGTTCCGATTGCAATTTCTCCGATGCCTTTTGAGCCTTCATCAGTATTCAGCATTGCTTCAAGGAAATCACGGCCTGTATCTGCATCAAATTTTACTATTTGCCCGTTTTCAATCCAGAGATGAACACCGGTTGCGGAATTGCCACGGTAGTTTTGAGGAAAATCAAAGTAGATTTCGCCGTTAATATCATCTTCAACAGGTGATGTGAAAACTTCACCGTCAGGATAGTTGTTAATTCCTGAACAGCTAATCCATTTTCTGCCTTCAACACCAAAGGTTATATCAGTTTTCTCGCCTGTTATGCGTATTTTTTTTACACCGTTTAAATAAGTCGCCCATTTGGTCTGCTTTTCATCAAGTTCTTTCAATTTTGCAACAGGATTATCCAGATCAAGGTAGCAGGACTTGAATAGGAATTCCGAGTATTCATCAAAAGACATTTTAGCTTCCTGAGCGAGTGCATGTGTCGGAACATCTGCGACAACCCATGAGGCTTCGCCTTTTGCTGATCTGTCCATAAGAAGTTTAGACAAACCTTGAGATGCTTTTGAACGGCGTGCAAGCTTTTTCATATCAGCACGCGCCATATTTTTGGTATTCATCGGCGCGCCGATTGAAATGAATTTATCAACAGTTTCATATTCAAGTTTTACAATCGGATCAATATAATCAAGCTGTTCATCATATGCATATTTTATAAAAATATCAGACATATCTTCAAATGAAGTTCTCAAAATCGGATGTGCTCCTTTTTGAATAACTCTTTTATAAACAGCTTTAACAAGCTCTTTTGCATAAATGCTTGCTGCCCTGATTTGTACAAGATCGCCTTTTTGAACGTTTGTCGAATAATCAACAAGAACTTCTGCGTATTTTTCCCAGATTGTTTTTTGCATATAATACCTCTTTTCCCCCTCACCCATTTTTCAAATGCTCATCCTTCGCATTGAAAAATTTCCCTCTCCCGCAAGCCACTCGCTCTCAATAAATAAAATGGTCTAAGCTTAGTCCTCTATTTGCTCGTTCGGGCGAGGGAAAATTATATTTAATTATCTTCTAGAGATTCGTGGCCTGACTTGTGGGTTTTTAAAAGCACCCCGCGTTTTGATGTCTGAATAAATTCAATCATTTTTTCAATATATTCATTCATCGGAATTTCAGCTTTAATCTTTTCGATTGCCTGAGTTGTGTTGTATTCTTCGGAAATCAAAAGTTTGAACGCCTCGTTTGTAGCTGTTCTGATTTCCTGAGAAACCCCTCTGCGTTTCATCGCAATAACATTCAAGCCGCGCGGAACAGGCGGTCTGCCTTCGCCTTTTGAGTATGGCAGAATATCCTGACGAGAAGCAGAGAAACCGCTTATGATTGCCATATCACCTATTCTTATATTCTGGTGGAATACGCTCATACCGCCGACAAATGCGCCAAAGCCTACATGAACATGCCCGCCTAAAGTTACGAGGTTTGCCAGAATTACTTCATCAGCAAGAACACAGTTATGAGCGACATGCGAGCCTACCATAAGCAGGCATTTTTTACCTATTCTTGTTGTAAAATCTCCGCAGGCAGCGCCTCTGTGAACGGTTACATTTTCTTTTATGATTGTGCCGTCGCCTATAACAACTTTTGTCGGTTCGCCTTTGTAGCCCAAATCTTGAGGTTCGGAACCTATTGTAGCGAACGGAGAAATTGTACAATCATCGCCGATTTCGGCAAATTCAATATGAGCATTTGAGATTACTCTTGTTCTGTGTCCTATTGTAACATTTTCGCCTATAACAACGTAAGGTCCTATGATTGCATCATCAGCGATTTTAGCTGACGGATGAATAATTGCGGTTTTGTCTATCATTTTTTTTTATCCTCTTTGTCGATTTTTGTGTTGCTTATGATTTCTTTGCCAGAGGCTTCGCCTCCGTTTTTGCCCTCTCTTTTATTATAAAATCAATTATAGTACAAATCCGCGTCAGTCACAATATTTTTATATTATTTTAATATGAATTCAGGATGAACATCACTCGCCAGATCAAATGCATCATCAAGAGCTTTATTTACGATATTAATAAGTTCTTCGCATCTGCTCTGAGCCGCGTATGCTGCAAGTCTGACGAAATCATGCTGTGATTCTTCTGTATATTGAACTTTGTAACTTCCGTCTTTTGCAATATTATTTTTTACAGTATATGTCGCAAGGGCTAATAGTTCATCAAAAGCTTTGTTTTTCTTTCGCGGTCTATTATCTTTAAGAGTTCCGACAATATTCAGCACGGCAATCTGGTATGTATCTGCCATTACATTATTTATGCCTTTAATATCTGTATATTTTGTGCATATTTCATTTGCAGTTTCATCTATTGAACTTTTATGTGTATAAGGATTGAATAAAGTATCATTATTTAAAGTCCCCGGTTTCATTCCGGCTTTTTGTTCAATATATCGTGTTAACTGCGTTGGAGTAGATCTTAATGTAAAAAAGGTTTCATTTTCTTCTCTTACTTTTTTCCAGCCATATTTCATATTTTTAGAAAAAGCTTTTCTAGCCCATTCGTTCAAGCCCCAGAATGCTTTTAAGGCGGATGATTGTTCTTGATTGAATTTTTCCGGAGATGTTTCGAAATCAAAACTTTCGATTTTGCGTCCTTTCAGGAATTTTGATAAAGCCGCTTTAATTCTGTCTGCACCATACATGTTCCAGGCTTTTTTTAGAACACGTGTTAATTCTTCCGATTTTTCGGGATTTTGCCTGTAGAACTCTTTTTGTCTTTCAGACATTTCATAAATTTTTTCAGGGTTTTCCTGATAATATTTTTTCAGTCCGTCTGATATTCGCTGTTTATGTTCTGCAGAAAGCGGACCGCGTTTAATGTAGACAGGTTCACCCTGTTCAATTTGAGCTTTTCTGTCAAGAGCTGCAAGGCGTTTTTCCGTCATCTCACGCATTAAACGTTCATTATATTCCGGATCTGAAAATTTTAAAATATGCCCGTAATCTCTGCTTGCAGTCGGGATATTAAGCTTTTTCATTGTATGGTAAAGATCTTGACCTGCTGCGTACCTTTTTAGGTCATTTAATGAAAAACCTTCACCCCAGTATAATTTTATTAACTGAACGGTTAAATCTTCGTCATTGTCAAAGTATTCCAGTTCACCTTTACGGAATTTATCAACAATGGAATCTTTTACAGCAGATACATTTTCTGCAGATATTGTATTCTTGAATTCCGGAAATTTTTCTTTTATTTCATCTAAACTAAAACATTCTTTAAGGTTTGCAAAATATTTTTTGTGTATGTTAATTAAAGTTTCTTTTGCTTTGTTACCTTCTTCCAGAATCATCCCTGCCCATTCCCTTATGTTTGCGGGGTATATTGATGAGTTCTTTTCGGCAAGTTTGTCAAGCTGCTGAATAGTTTTTGCAAGATCAAGACTGTAGCCGCCGGTAAATGCCAGATACTGTGCGGTTGTCGGGAGTTGTGTATTTGGCGCTGCCGGACTTTGCTCATTTTTGTTCGGGCGGGATGTATACTTATAAGTGTTAATGTTAGGGGTAATGTTATAATTTTGTATATTAGTTATTCTCATTTTATTTTCTCCGGACTATATAAAGCTTGTAAAAATTTTTTTTGCCAACAAAAAAGTAAATCTTAACATTGATTTACTTTTTTGAATTAAATGGAAAATAGATTTTAATAAAATCTATTATTTCAATGCAAAAGTCATGTCGGCTTCAACGCACACTTTGCCGTCAACTCTGCCTATACCGTGAGCTTTGCATACAGGTCCTTTTACTTTTGTAAGTTCTACTTCCATTTCAAATTTGTCACCGGGTCTTACGATATTTTTAAATCTTACACCGTCAACACCTGCATATAATGTCAGTTTGCCTTTAAATTCAGGCATTGTCATTAAAATCGGAGCCGAGCATTGAGCCATAGCTTCTAACTGTAATACACCGGGCATAATCGGATTGTTCGGAAAGTGCCCCTGGAAAAATTCTTCGTTCATCGTTAAATTTTTGTATCCTTTTGCACTTTTGCCCGGAATACATTCTGTTATTCTGTCAACCAATAAAAACGGATATCTGTGCGGAATCATCTTCATGATATCCATAATGTCAAAACTTAAAGCTTCTGTTTTTGTTTCTTCTGTCATATTTTCTCTCCTTATTTATTATTATCTATGTTCTGTCATTTGAAATTTATTTTATGGTTCAGGTTTGCCTGCCGGCTGTCACCCCTTTACTTCCCTTCCCCTCAAGGGAGGGTAGGTTTTGTAATTCTGAATTTGTTTCAGAATTTTATTTACATTCAATTAATTTATCTTTCAACATTTTGGCTGTTTTTATATGCACTGCATGACCTGCCTCTTTTACTAAAATCTGGCATTTCAAATTTAACGGGTTAACGCCTGTAAGATACAAATCACCTATCAAGTCCAGAATTTTATGTTTTACCGGTTCATTTTCAGATCTGAGTTGTGAAGTGTAGCCTGTATCTTGCAGCCCGAGAGTGTTTTCAATTGTGACGCCCTGAGCAAAACCGAGCATCTGGAATTTTCTTAAGTCTTTATAAAAACCGAAAGTTCTTGCCTCAATTATTTCCTGTTTATTTTTTGGATTGTATACAGCCCAACGTCGTGTTAAATCAGGGTGATCGTAATTAACCGCGTAAGAAATATACAATTCTTTATCCGGCAGAATGACTAAACTTGTTTTTCCGTTGAGGTAATAAACAGGTTCTGATACTGTATAGTATTTAGGTTTTTCAAACAAATGTTTTTCAACACCCGCTTTTTCAAACAGTTCAACCCATTTTTTAGAACTTCCGTCCAGTGCAGGCACTTCCGTTTCATCCATACAGATATCAATGCTGTCAATTCCGCAGAAAGCAAGAGCTGCCGTTAAATGTTCCGTCAGCATTGCTCTGGATTTTTTATCCCCCAGTACAACGCAATGCTCTGTGGATAAAACATTTTCAACACTAGCTTCAAACGGTTCGCCGCCTTTTACAAAGTAACGTATTTTACCTGTTTTTGACGGGAAAAAGTTAACCGTACACGGTTTATTTTTCATCAAACCGTTGCCGGAGACGGAAATTTCTTTAAGAATTGTGGTCATGGTTTATGTTATCCTCAAATTCTTTTAATAACGGTTCATACTTTCTGAATTTTGCAAAGATTTCCTGAGCGTCTTTCATTGTTTTCAATTGTTTGATAAAATCTTTTCTCGGCATTGCAGGAATACCTACTACAATTGATTTTTCAGGGAATGATTTTGTAACCCCTGCTTTTGCCGTGATAATTGTATCAGATCCGATTTCAATATGGTCTGCCAGTCCTGCCTGACCTGCAATTGTTACTCTGTCACCGATTACGCAGCTTCCTGCAATACCAACCTGAGAAACAATGAAACAGCCCTTACCGATTTTGCAGTTATGTCCGATCATTACAAGGTCATCAATTTTTGTATCATCGCCGATTGTTGTATTTTCAATGGTGCCTCTGTCGATTGCGGTATTTGCACCGATTTCTACATTGTTGCCGATTACAACGGAACCGATTGACGGAATTTTAAAGATAACCTGTTTTGTCAGCGCTTCTTTAATTTCTCCGTCTTTTCTTGCCTGTTCAATGTTATCAGGGTTTTCTGTTACAAAGCTGAAGCCGTCGGCACCTAAAGATACTCCGTGATGAAGGATAACATCATTACCTACCTTTACTCTGTCGCCGATATTTACACCGGGGTGGAAGAAGCAGTTTTTACCAACAACTGCGCCCCCTCCGACATAGCAGTTTGCTAAAATTTTTGTGTTATCACCTATTACGGCATCGCGGGAAATTACAACATTCGGACCTATTTGAACGTTTTCTCCCAGTTTTGCTGTTTCATGCACCACGGCTGTCGGGTGAACGCCTTTATTTACTTCAGGAGCAGTATAGAAAAGATTAAGAAGTTTCATCATCGCAAGTCTTGGTCTTTCAACTTCTATTGTTGTCAGCCCGTCAATTTGAACACCTAAAGGGACAAGAGCAGCTTTTGCTTTTGATTTTGCAAGATTTGCAATTTCTTCTTCGCCAAGTGCCAGAGCCAGAGTGTTTTCGTCAGAAAGCAGCGGCGGAGCAATTTGTGCAATTTTTACGTCCTGAACTTTTGTCAGCATACCGCCTGTTATCTGTGTAATTTCTTCTAATGTAAAGGTTTTCATATATCTTCTCCTTTGTGTTAAATAATTTTAATCTATGTTGCTTGGTCTATATTGTTTGATTTTAACGAGTCTGACCAAATTTTTAAAATTGTATCGTGCATATCTTCCCAGTGCTGGTTATCACGTGTTATTAGAGATATCAAATCTTCTTTTGTCAGTTCTTCAAGCTCTTTTTTTCTTATAATGGCTTCATCAAGGTCGTTGTATTTTTCGTAATATGCAAGTTTATTAGTAGGAAATTCATTTTCATAAATTTTACTGATTTTATTTTTGATTTCGTGCATGTGCATTATGAGATTTGAAGTTACACCTATTATTAAATTTTCGTCAGGTTTGTCAAATAATATATAAACATAAGCACTCATAGATGTTCTCCTTCAAATTTATCTCTTTTGCATTTTTTCGATAATATTTGTTGTGGATTTACCTTCCACAAATTCTATGAATTCAACTCTTGTGCCGTTTTTTTTCATAATATCGGCTTCAGGCAGAGTTTCCATATTGTAATCCGCACCTTTTGTATAAACATCAGGCTTGATTTCATCTAAGAGATTTTTAGGACTGTCTTCATCAAATAGTACCACATAATCAACATATCTCAAAGCGCTTAATATTTCCGCACGGTCATTTTCGTTGTTTATCGGACGTGACGGTCCTTTTATACTTTTTACGGACTTGTCGGAGTTTAACAAAACTATTGAGTAGTCAGCAAAAGATTTTGTTTTTTCAAGGTATCTTACATGCCCGGCATGAAGTATATCAAAGCAGCCGTTAGTACAAACAACGGTTTTACCGGAGTGATGAATTACATCTATTAAGGCTCTGACATCTTCTCTTTTTACTAACATATCCCTGTTTCCTTACAATTATTGTATCAAAAACAGGTTAGAAAGTCGCACTGTTTTAACAAAAAGTAATATTAAACAGTTTTATCCAATACTTTTCCGAGGACATCCCCTAACACATCGCCGAGTTTGTATGTCCCTTCTTTTACTTTTCTGGTCTGTTGTTCATAATATTTTTTGAATTTAGCTTCCATAATTTCTTTTGTAATATCGTCATATAGTGTTGGTATTCTGTCAAAATCTTTGGCAAGTTTCATATTTTATTCTCCTTTTGTATTAATAAAGGAAAAGCATATAAAAAATTGCCTGAATGTTAAGTTTTTATAATGTCATAAAAAAAGACCGCTCAGGCGGTCTTTTGATTTAAGCAATTTGTAATGTCTGATCAAGATAGTCACAGGTTAATCTTGGAATATCTACTTCTTTTTTCTCCTGTTTTTCAAGTTTTTTTGACTCCTTAATCACAGTTTCATGACATTTTTGATTTGTTGTTTTTTCCATAATAATTTATCCCCCAAATTTTATCCCTATTTGTATAAACACATTTTATGTGTATAAAATTGTCTTATTTTGGAGAAATATTAAGAAATATTACACTTCTGCGGAAAATTTGTTTTTGTCTATAACTTTGGAAGCAGGATTAACAAACCCTTTTAAAAATTTCGGAATTTTTCTATAAATTCGAGGTAATCTTTGAGTAGTATCATTAACTCCGGAATTCAGTCTGTCTTTAATTAAAGTTCCGGCTCTTTCAGCAGAAGGGGATACTATAACAGTTTGCGTCCAGCCTTTTGATAACGGGGTAATTGTTAATTTTGAAATTTTCATATTTAGTAAAGCTCCATTTCTATAAGTTTTTTACATATTCTGACGGTATTAAGCGCCGCACCTATTCTCAAATTATCTGCAACGCACCATAGTGAAATTCCGTTTTTGAATGCGAGATTTTTTCTGATACGGCCGACAAATACCGGATCAACTCCTGACGCATCTCTTGTTGTCGGATATTCAAAGTTATCGGGGTTATCAATGACTTTCACTCCGAATGAATTTTTCAAAATCTCACGCACTTCATCAGGGGTAATTTCGTTTTCAAATTCAATATCAACAGCTTCAGAATGCCCGTTATAGACAGGAACTCTGGCTGCCGTACAGGAAATAGGCAAATCTTGAGGAAGGTGAAGAATTTTTTTTGTTTCGTTAACAACTTTCATTTCTTCTTTTGTATAGCCGTTTTCACAGAAAACATCAATTTGCGGAATTACATTGAAGGCAATCGGTTTTTTGAAACATTTGTTTTCAAAATTTTCACCTGCAAGACGGGCTTTTGTATTATCCGTAAGCTCGTTGATTGCAGCAAGACCTGCCCCTGAAACAGCCTGATATGTTGAAACAATAAGCCTTTTCATAGGGTTTTTGTCAATTAACGGTTTTAAAACAAGCATTAATTGAGATGTTGAACAGTTCGGGTTTGCGACAATTCCTTTATGACGTCTCAAATCTTCATCGTTAACATAAGCTATAACAAGCGGAACATCAGCCTCCATTCTGAAAGCAGATGAATTATCAACTAAAACCCCGCCTCTTTTAACAATTTCCGGAGCAAAAAGTTTTGAAGTTGATGCACCTGCGGAGGCAAGAACTATATTAACGCCGTCAAAACTTTCAGGTTTTGCTTCTTCAACGGTGTAGGTCTTTCCTTGAAATTCAAGTCTTGTACCTGCGGAACGCGCACTTGACAGGAATTTAATCCCGTTAAATTCAATTTTCAATTCATCAACGATTTTAGTAATTTCTCTGCCTACAACTCCCGTTGCTCCTAATATTGCAATGTATGGTTTTGTCATTCTCCTGCCTTTCAAATTTAGCTGTAGGTTGGGCTTTCAGCCCAACATTATGATTGTTGGGGTAGAAACCCCAACCTACTCATTTGTAATTAACAATATTCAGGGCTGAAAACCCTAACGTCGTTATTTTTTTAGATTAAACCATAAATACAATAAGGCGTTAAGTTTATGTAAAGAAATTTAACTACCACAAGTTTTCTTTATCAATTTCCCAGCTGTTGCGCATTATTTTTTCAAAACAGTAATAGCCTTGACCTGACTTGCTGCAGTCAGCATCAACCTCTTCATCGGATTTAGTATGTCCTGCCGGCACAAAGCCTCTGCCTGACAATATAAATACAAAAGTATCTTTTCCTATAACATTCGGCTTTTTTTTCCGTTAATGTCTACATAAATAACTATGAAATTCCCGCTTTCAATATCTGCTCCCCAGAATTCAGCGTCGCCGGAGGCAAAACTGTCTATGATTACTGAGTAACCGTCAGCAGTATTAAAAACAACAATACCTAAACCTATGCCTACATTACCGTTATTCCATTTTGGTGTATTTCCGTTAAGAAGTTTTGTCCCTGTATCTGCCCAGTATCCTGCTTTATTAATACACTCATTTGTTATTTTTAGATACGGTTTTAGTGTATCATAATACCAGCTTTTTACACTTTCTGTGCTATCGTATGGTATAGTTGTCGAGTAATCTCCATCTTCTTGCACTGTATATAATAATGCCTGAGACATGACAGAATACATCTTTTTTAGTTGTGTAACCGCGACTTTGCTTCTGTATTTTGCCGTCAATGCAGGTATAGTCATGGCAGCTACTACACCGATAATTCCAAGGGTTATTAAAACTTCTGCTAAAGTAAATCCAGGTGTTATGTATCTTTTATTTTTGTTAAATATATTAATTATAATTTTATGATATCTAATAGTTAAATTTTTGTCAATTCTTTAGAATAATAAATTATGACAAATGAACGTTTAAAAACTTTGGGTTTAAATATAAAGTTTGCAAGGATGAAAAAAGGAATTTCGCAGGAAGAACTGGCAGAACTTGTTGATACCTCAAGGATAACAATAAGTTTTATTGAGACCGCACGACAAAATCCGACTATACTTAAAATCATTGATATAGCTAAAGCTTTAGATGTTGATATAAATGAATTAATAAAATCTGTGTAAAAGTGTGTTAGACTTTCGGTTTGGTATAAACGTTGTTGGAAACATTTCAGTAGTAGGGTGGAATACTCCCTCTCCAATGGGAGAGGGCTGGGTGAGGGATGATTTTATCATCTTGGCTCTGTATAATCACCAACCCCCTTCCCCCTTCCCTCAAGGGAGGGGGAGTATTCTTTTATTCCTCTCGCCCCTTTGTGGAGAGAGTTAGAGAGAGGGGCTTTAAATACAACCTGCTATAAAATATTATCTAAGCCGTAAATAAAATCATTGTTTTTATAAACATGCTTAACGGCTAACAAAACACCTTGCATATAGCATTTTCTGTCCATTGAATCGTGTCTTATTGTCATAATCTGACCGGATGAACCGAAAATTACTTCCTGTGATGCGATGTAACCCGGCATCCGCACTGAATGTATATGAATGTTTGAATAAGAGGTTCCGCCTCTTGCCCCTTCTATTGTTTCTGTTTCAGGGCAGTTGCCTTTTGTAAAATCGTCTTTAACTTCTGCCATCATCGCTGCAGTTTTAATAGAAGTTCCTGAGGGAGCATCCTTTTTCTGGTTGTGGTGAAGTTCTATGATTTCCGCATTATCAAAGTATTTTGAAGCCTGACGGGCAAACATCATCATCAAAACTGCTCCTGTTGAAAAATTCGGAGCAATCAGACAGCCTGTATTTTTTTCTTTTGATAATGTTTTTAATTCAGCGATTTGCTCATCTGACAACCCTGTTGTGCCGATTACGATTTTTATTCCGTTATTAAGGCAGTATTTTGCGTTTTCAAAAATAGATTTTGGCTGGGTAAAGTCCACCAGAATATCAATTTTGCAGGTTTTATGCGCTTCTTCAATAGTTTTAAATTCAGCACCTGCTATATCAATCTGTGCAATAAGTTCTGTATCAGGGCAATCAGTTACTGCCTGAACAACTTCTTTTCCCATTTTCCCTAAAGCACCGCATACTGCAACTTTTATCATAAATTTTTCTCCTTATTTTAATTTTTTGTTTCTGTCATCCTGAATTTATTTCAGGATCTCAATAAGATTCTGAAACGAATTCAGAATGACAATTATAGACAGGAAATTTCAAAATATATAAATATATTCTTAACTCTATCATAAAAAAAATTTTCTGTGCTAAGATTAAAATGTAATTATTTAATAAGGAGAGAAAATTATGTCAGATGCAAAACTTTTAGCTGCTATTGAAAGAAGCGATACAGAACAATTACAAATTTCCATAAGCGAATACAAAGGAAAAAGCTATTTAAATATGAGAATATTTTACACAACAGACGGCGGATCTACCTGGCTTCCGACTAAAAAAGGCGTAACGTTCACTCCCGATCAGCTTGATTTATTGGAAGAAGCAATACAGGAAGCACGCAAGGAGTTTATGGCTGAGTAGGCGAAGCCTACTTTTCCACTTGGACTGACCGTTATTTTAAAGGAGATTGTTTGAGTAAATACGCATCAGCTCTTGTTAATATTAAAGCTCTCGGGGTTAAGACATTCAGCTACTTAATCCCTGATGAGATGAAAGATAAAATTCAAATCGGACAGGCTTTGCTTGTCCCTTTTGGCAGACAGGGGCTGATTAATGCCTTTTGTGTCGGATTTTCCGATTATTTACCGGGGGATTTTAAGGTTAAAAAGATTAACAAAATTCTTGATGAAACCCCGCTTTTTTCAATTGATTATTTAAAACTGCTTGAATGGGTCGCCAACTACTATTGTTGTGATTTAGTAACGGTTTTGAACGCTGCAATTCCGATGAAGCTGATTGAAAAGGCTTCCAAAACAGAACAGCTTGTGGAATTTGTGAAATTTGACGGAGCTACAAAAAGACAAATTCAAGTTTTGGAATTACTTGAAAAATCAGGTAAAATGCCGCTTATTTTGTTTGAAAAATATGCAAAAACAACACGTGCAACAATAAAAAAGCTGGAACAGGCTGGTTGTGTAAAACTTATTCAGGAGGAATTATACAGAAATCCGCTTGATATTTTAAATATAACTGAGAGAGAACCTCTTTTTGAGCTTTCAGGAAACCAGAAAAAAGTTTATGAAGGGATAAAAAATAAAATTTCCGGTAAAGATGAAATCCTTTTGCATGGTGTTACTGCGTCAGGAAAAACAGAGGTTTATTTTAAGCTTATTGACGATACAATAAAAGCAGGTAAAAATGTGCTTTTTCTTGCTCCTGAAATTGCTCTTGCATCTCAGCTGACCAGGCGTCTTGCCAAAAAATTTGGAACAAAAGATGTTGCAATCTGGCACAGCAGTATATCAGATGGCGAAAGATATGATGTATGGCAGAAACTTTACAAAGATGAAATAAAAATTCTTGCAGGTGCTCGCTCCGCTGTTTTTGCGCCTTTAAAAAATATCGGTTTGATAATAATTGACGAGGAGCATGAAAGCGCATATAAACAAACAACTCCTGCACCTCGCTATGATGCGCGTGTGGTAGCAAGAAAACTTGCGCAATTTCATAACTGCCCGCTTCTTTTAGGTTCAGCAACCCCTGATATTTCAACATATTACAGAGCCTTAAATTCAGGCAATCTTTTTGAACTTAAAAAACGCTACAATGATGCAAAAGTTCCGCCTGTAACCGTTATAAATATGCAGGAGCACGGGCGCGCAGCTTACAGGAATATTATCTCAATACCTTTGCAGACAGAGATTAAAGAAACTCTAGCAAAAGGACAGCAAGTTATTTTGCTCATAAACAGACGCGGGTTTTCAACATTTACACAATGTCAGGCTTGCGGTCATGTTATTCAATGCCCGAATTGCGCAATCCCAATGATATGGCATTCAAAAGATCAAATGTTAAAATGCCATTATTGCAACCATGCTGAATATTTCCCTGATGTATGCCCCGAATGCGGCTCGGATGCCTTTAAAAACAGCGGTACGGGAACGCAAAAAATTGAGCAGTATGTAAAAGAACTTTTTCCTGAAAATGCGGTCGAACGAATAGACAGTGACATTCTCGTGCGCAAAGGGGAACATATAAGATTACTTGAAAAATTCCAGCGCGGAGATATTGATATTTTAGTTGGTACACAGATGATTGCAAAAGGTCTGGATAACCCGAATGTTACGCTTGTCGGGGTAATTTCCGCTGATGCAAGTTTTAATCTCCCTGATTTTAGGGCATCCGAAAGAGGTTTTCAGCTTCTGACACAGGTCGCAGGGCGTGCAGGCAGGGGAGAGTTTGCGGGAAAAGTGCTATTTCAAACTTACAATCCTGATTTCTATGCCCTTGAAAGTGCTAAATCTCAGAATTACAGAGAATTTTACGATACAGAAATCACAGCGCGCGAAGAATTTGATTATCCGCCGTTCAGCCAGATTATAAGACTTGTTCTAAGCTCGGAAAATAATTTTCGCGCTGAAAAATCTGCTCAGGAAATTGCCCTGCGGCTCTGCACAATGATTGAAAAATTCGGGATATCGGAACGCCTTGAGGTTCTCGGCCCGACACCGTGCGTAATTGAACGGATTAACAGCCAATATCGTTTTCAAATTCTTATAAAAAATAAACTTGACGAAAAAGGACACAAATTTATTTCAAGTTTTTTAAATAAAATTACCCTGCCAAAAGATATAAAAATGGTCGCAGACGTCGACCCGCTTGATATTCTATAACATATAAATATTATTAGAAGTCTATAAGACTATAGGACGTTAAGACGATAAGTCATTACGGTGCGCTTAAGCGCACGAAAAAAATTTTTCTCTCGCCCGTTTGGGGAGAGAGTTAGAGAGAGGGGCTTTAACATTAGTGCTTAATGAAACAGCAGCAAAGCGGATGCTGCTTGAGCGGTAAAGAGATGCTGAAACAAGTTCAGCATGACGAATATATAGCGAGTTCATCCGTCTAGTTGAATTTAGTGCAGATTAAACGGTCAGCGTGTTTCTTTTTCTTATCCAATATTCTTTTTCTTTTCATCGCAAAAAAGAAAAAGAATATTGGGTGCGGGGTGCGGGGACGCACAGTTCCCGCATAACAAAACCTTCTCCCTTTTCCCCTCTCCCGAGAGAGGGATAATTAACTTCCTATAATATTTAATATGAAAATTTCGCAATATATTCTTTTGTTTTCTCGCGAATTTGTTCGTCTACTGCAAAAATTTCATCTATTGTCGGATTTTGAATAACTTTATGCTCATCACACATTTTTTTTGTTATTTCATAGATATTATAAAGTTTTATCTTTCCGTCAAGAAAGGCAAATACTGCTTCTTCATTTGCTGCATTCATACATACAGTTGCAGTTCCGCCTGTTCTTCCCATTTCATAAGCAAGTTTTACAGTGGGGAATTTTTCGTAATCTGGTTTTTCAAAATCCAGCCTTGCAGTTTCTGCAAAGCTGAAGCTTTTTGATTTAATTCCTTCAAATCTTTCAGGATAAGTTATTGCATACTGTATCGGAATATGCATGCTCGGAAGCCCTAATTGTGCAATAACGCTTCCGTCAACATATTCTATTGCCGAATGCACTACACTTTGAGGATGAACAACAACATCAATGTCATCATAATCAAAGCCGAATAAATGATGTGCTTCAATAATTTCCAACCCTTTATTCATCAAAGTTGCGCTGTCAACGGTAATTTTTTTGCCCATATTCCATCTGGGATGTGCAAGTGCCTGTTCAACCGTGGCATTTTTCATATCTTCAACGGATTTGTGAAGAAACGGACCTCCTGATGCGGTAATAATTAATTTATCAACCTGATTGATATCTTTTATACACTGGTGGATTGCGCAGTGTTCGCTGTCAACAGGGATAATATTTACCCCGTATTTTTTTGCCTCACTCATTACAATATCGCCTGCCATTACGAGAGTTTCTTTATTGGCAAGCGCAATATCAATGCCGTTTTTGATAGCGGTTAATGTCGGACGGAGACCGACTTTGCCCGAGCAGGCAACGAGTATAATATCGTTTTCTTTGTTTGAACAAATTTGTTCTAAGCCTGCCATTCCAGTTAGAATTTTTGCATTGTGAGATCCTGAAACAAGTTCAGGATGACTGTTACAAGACACAAATTCCGGCTGATATTTTTCAGCCTGTTTTTTTAAAAGTTCTACGTTATTACCGCCAGCAAGGGCGATAATTTTAAATTTATCACCTAATTTTTCAATAACCTCCAGCGCCTGACGCCCGATAGAGCCTGTAGAGCCTATAATACTTATTTTTCTCTTCTTAATTTCCATAGCTTCTTTATTATATGACAAAAAGAAGTTTTGTGCCAGAATAGTTATTCCATAATGTATACTGGTGAGCAGCCCCACCCCGAACCTGTTTCGCAATCCTCTTTATAGTTATATGGTGTAAGTGTTGTCCAGTTAGCCGCGCCACTGCATCCGTTTACATTATTCCCTCGTTCAGATGTCCAGAAAACAGGTGTAAATTGATTGTCTTTTATAAAGAAATAAAATATATCTCTACCGACAGTATTAGGTTTTTTATATCCGTTTACATCTATAAAGACTTCATATCCACAGTTAAAATTTATTAATGCACCGTCAGGCAATAAAAACGTTAAAAGTCCGTATCCATCTGCTCCACCACCATTCATTGCCAATGGTTTCCCTGTTTTATCAAACCATTCCTCATTTTTATGCCAGTGTACATTTTTATTTTTAGGAATAGAATTAATAGTGTAATCCTGACTGTTTGATATTACTTCACATTTTATGCCTGATCCGATTGATTTCAATTCTTTTCCTATTGCACATACATAGTAAGGCATTTTTTCCCAGCCGTCAGTTTGCGGAGTAATATAAGTATTCTCTTTTGCGTATACCAGTTGAATTGCTTGCGCAATGACAGAATATTGTTTTTTAAACATAGCTTTATACTGTTTGTCCTGCGCATCATTTATAACAGAAGGAATTGTAATAGCCGCAACGACTCCAATAATCCCGAGTGTAATTAAAACTTCGGCTAACGTGAAAGCCCTTCTCGTACGCGAGTTTTGCGGGGGGGGGGCACTTCTGAGACTTTATTTATTAACATTTTCAGACCTCCTTTATCCTTCTTTTACCTGTTCTTTAATTGACTTGCTCTCGTTAACGTAATTTGTAACCTGTTTTAAAGCCGGTTTGAAGGCGTTAACGGTTGAATTCCCGCCTAAGCAGCCGCCTGTACATGCCATAACTTCAATAAGGTTTCCGAGTTCACACATTCCGTTTTTAGCGTATTTTTTCAAGTCTCTGACAGATTGCTTTGTCAGACCGTCAATGATTACAGGATGTGCGGGAATTTCTTCCGGCAGTAATGTTTGAACAGCTTTTGCAACACCGCCTGTTACACAGTAATTTCTGCCTTCTGCCGACGCCTGTGTTTTAAATTCGCTTTCTTCACATTCTGCAACCTGAATGCCCAGCGCAATCATCCATGCACCGATTTCTTCATAGTTTAAAACATAATCGACATTCGGGTTTTGCAATGCTTCACGTTTTTTAGCAACACAAGGGCTGAAAAATACGGTTACTGCATCAGGATTTTCACGTTTTACGATTTCCGCAGTGTAATACATCGGTGTTTTTGTGTCGGAACGGAAAGGTTTCATATCCGGAATATGTTTATCAACAAGTTCATTGTAGCCTGCACAGCAGGAAGTTGTCATAAATTCTGCACCCTTCATCAATCTTTCTTCAAATTCAGCAGCTTCTGTTTTTGTTGTAACATCAGCACCCTGAGCAACTTCGTAAACATCTGCAAACCCGAGTTCCATAATGGCCTCTTTAAGCTGCTGCGGCTTGCACGGAAGCTGTCCGAACATTGCAGGCGCAACCATTGCTATCACTTTTTTGCCGGCTTTCACATGCTTTAAAACATCAATAATCTGGCTTTTTTCATGCACGGCACCAAAAGGACAGGCTGAGGCACATTTGCCGCAGGAAATACATTTGTCAAAATCTATTTTTGCATGACCGTTTTCGTCTTTTGCAATTGCGCCAACCGGACATGCGTTTTCGCACGGAACAATAATTTTCTGGATTGCCTGATACGGACAAACCTGTACACACATTCCGCAGTTTTTACATTTTTCGGGATCAATAACTGATTTGCCGTTTTGAATTGAAATGGCTCCGAATTTACAAGTGTTTACACACGGTCTTGCAACACAACCCTGACACAAATCCGTTACGTAAATTCTTGAAGGAACGCACCCCTTGCACGCAGTAGTAAGAACCGTCAGCGGGTGTTCGTCCGGAACCTCTCTTTTTTCGGCTTTATTTGCCAGTTCTGACAATAAAACACTATCGTCAGTGTCTTCAATGGAAAATCCCAGCCCTGCAATTGCTCTGTCTCTTAAAATTGCACGTTCTTTAAAAATACAGCATCTGTAATTAGGGACATCGCTGTTTTTCGGACGCATTGCATAAGGTATGAGTCTTGTGTTCTCTTCAAAATTATCACTCAAATATGCTTTTATAAGACGTACTAATATCTCTCTTTTTAAATGTGATGTTTCTTTTGGAGTGCTGGTGTTCATTGCCATATATCTTTTTACCTCTTTACTATTCCATATAAATATATTATGGCATGAACATAAAATTTTTCAAAATAATAGCAGATTGACATATATTCAACCTGCTATTATTGTTTTATTTTTCTTCTTCTTCAATTGTATAAAACTTATTTTAACTTTTCATCAATTGCTTTGAGTACTTTTTCAACTGTTGCTTCTTTGATTACGTCATCGTCAACTTTTACGTAAGGAGCTTTTGAAAATTCCCAGTCAATTGAGCATAAACCTAAGCATGGAACACCTGAAACTTCTACTCTGTCACCGTATTTTTTGGGAACTGTTTCTATCAATTCCTGCAAATTTGATGAACCCATCACAAAACATGTTGTTCCTAAACATACTTTAACACTTACTTTTTCACTCATTTTTTTATCCTTCCTGATTAACCTTCATTATGCTTTTTATTACAATTTTATAATTATGAATTTATTTTTTCAATCTTTTTACATATATTGTATATTAACCTTTTTGAAATATTTATCCTGAAGCACATTTGCCATTTTTTTGATTATATTTTTCCTGATTTCGATTTCAATGGGAAGAGCAGGATCGTAATGTGCTTGATTTAGTTTTGCACCCACCATGAATGTAATGCAGTCACTGTCTAATAAGAATTTTACCAGCTTACCTGCCGCGTTGTCAATATCGGGTGTATTTGCTTCCAGATATTCTAATGTTTTGGTTAAAGTTAAAATTCCCTCTGTTACAAGATCAACCCCGTCCATATAAGAACAGGCAGGAAGTTTACCGATACTTATTGTAGTGTCCATTGTTATAGGTCTGTTTAATTCTCTGGAAATCAAATTTGCTGTTGTACCGCCTGCTATTGCCTTTTTACCTTTAAATTTATCAAATATTTGTGCATATTCTTTATCTTTTTCCTGATGGTATGGCGGTCCGGTGAATACAAGAGCCTGACGCGGTTCTCTGAAATATAAAACACACGCAGAAATATCGTCTTTCGGCAGTCTGTCCGTTTCAATATTTCTTGCCTGATTGACTATGTATTGTGAAAGTTCCGTACTTGAAATATCGGGATGTTCTTTTAGCTTATCCTCTAAGAGAACAATCAATCCTTCACGTCTTAAACCCAGTTTTAATCGACCGCCGCCGAGTCCTGACTGGGTTACTCCGTCTGAACAGAAAATAAGTCTGTCGCCGAGTTTCAATTGTATTTTATAAACTTTCAGACAACGATTTTTAAAGGTTTTGGAAGGAATTGATTTAAATTGCGGTTCCAGAACTTCGTTATCCCTCATCCAGATAAATTTCGGGTTCCCTTCTTCGACTATTTTAGCTTTGCCGTCGTCATCAACTTCTATTGCCGAAAATGTTGAATAACTTATTTTCCTTACCTGACATACAGGAAGCGAGTTCATAATGATTTCCGCAGCTTTGCTTATGGGAATTTGGTCGCCTTCTATGAATTTTAAAAGCATTGTTGCAGTCATACACGATAAAATATTTGCCTTAATTCCGCTGCCCAGACCGTCTGAGAGGACAGCAATCAGCTTTGCTTCATCGGGATATCTTTTTGAGATAAAGTAATCCCCGTAAGCATTCTGGTTATATTTTTTCATCTGGCTGCAATCAATGTCTATGAACATTTTATAAAAGTGAAGGGTGAAGCGTGAAGAGTGAACAACAAATTTTCTCTTCACATTTCACTCTTCACTCTTCACTCCTTTCGTCATAATCTTCTGCAATAGAGCTTAGCAGAGTTTCCGTTTCTACCATGTGTTCGCCTAGCAGGCAGGCAATTTCCTGTACAATAGAAATATTTTTTGAAATAACTTCATGAGCTTTTTGTGAAATTTTTTCCCTGTTCGTTTCCGCTGTTGTGACATCGGTTATTACTGCGCCGACAATTTCATTTTCCTCAATAGTGAAAGCTGAAATATCATAAAGACGGTTTTTAACATGGTAACGTTCTTTATGAAGATCTTTGCCCGTTTTCAGAATTGTTCTGAAAATGTCTGCAAAATCTACAATTCTGTCAATTGCTGCTCCTTTTAACCCTTCGGGACGGCTTTTGAATACGTCATACATATCGCCTGTAAACATTTTCATAAAGCTGTCATTGGCTTCCATAATATTCATATTATTGTCAACCATTACAACTGCTGCCGGCATGCAGCGTATCATTGCGGCAGCTTTTCTCATTGCAATTTTTCTCATATAAGATACACACATTGATGGCTCTGCATCGCCGTCTAATAAGGCTTTTGCAAGATCGCGGCAGGTCGCATATCCGCATCCGCCGCAGTTTAATTCATCATCAACCGTGTGTTTGCCGATTTTTTTAAGTGTTGCAAGAATATCTTCAAGCGGATAATCCGAATGAACAACTTTCTTGGGCTGAATATCATAATTTACAACAACTTTTGGATCTGCAGGGATTTTGTCGCGTTTCTTTTCCTTGGTTAAAATATCAGATACCATAACAATTCCGGCTTTTTCTGACGATATGCAGGGACCGCCGACGCATCCGCCTTCACACGCAAGAGCTTCTATAAATATTGTTTTATCCAGCTTTTCTACATCAAGATTTTTTAACGCCCGTTGAAGTGCATGCAGTCCGCAGACCTCTAACAGTTGAACATTATCATTTACTCCGGATTTCTTAATTGTTTCATTCATTCCTCCGTCTATCGGATATAAAGTTCCTTCATAGGCGGATTCCGGAACAAACTGATATCTTTTATCTTTTGCAATTGTTGAGATATCAATTATTTCGTCGTTAATCCACATTCTGAGTTCTTCAAACGTAAGTGCGACATCAAACAGTCCTGAATATGTAACTTCATTTTTCTTCCCGATACAAGGACCTATAAAGACAATAGAAATATCATCTCCGTATGTTTCTTTAAGAAGTTTTGAATGTGTCATTAAAGGCGAACCTATAGGTGTTATGTATTTGGTGAATTCAGGCATGTAAAGTCTTATGTAATCAACAATAACAGGGCATGCACTTGATATAAAAAGTCCGTGCTCCGTACTGTTAAGCATTTGAGCTGTTTTAATGGAAACTTCCTGGGCGCCGAGCGCTGTTTCTGATACTTCTTTAAATCCGAGCCGTTTCAATAAGGCAATCATTTTTTCCGCCGAATTTTCAAAAGAAGCGCGCCATGAAGGTGCGAGCGAAACATATACATCTTTTTGCGCAAGAATTAAATTTTTTGCTTTATCAATGTCGTTTCTTACCCTTTTTGCATTTGAAGGGCAGGCCTTAACGCAATTGCCGCAGGCAATACATTTTTCCGGAATAACTGACGCGTGTCCGTCTTCAATTTTAATAGCTTTTACGGGACATTCTCTGATGCACTTGTAGCAATCATGGCATTCATTGACTAAGGTGTATACCGGATACTGTTTATTCATTATATTTCTCCATTATAAAGATGCATTAAAGAATTTATTCTTTAATAAGTTTTGTCAAAATTTCTTCAAGTTTTTTTTCATCAACTCCGTGATATTCAACACCGTTAATTGTAATATTAGGTCCTGCCGCACATTTATTTTCACAGCGGGCGCCTGCAAGATCTATATCAGCTTCCAGATCATGCGCTTTCATAAACGCTTCAATGAACGCTAAATTCTGCTGATTACCGCGTGCAAAACAAGAACTTCCCATACAAACAGTTATTTTAATTTTAGACATAAACTTCCTCAAATATTTATATAATAATATTATACCATATATTTTATTATAGCAAGAGTTTTTTATAATTATTTTTATAAACTTGAAAATTTATAAAAATAAGTTTATTATAAACTTATATTTTAATATTGATAATAAGAGGAGACTGTCTATGAAAAGATTAAATGAGTTATTCCGGAGCTTCGGGGGGGGGGCACTTTAGGCTTCTCCGGAGGCAAAGACGCAATTAGATGCGAAGATGCAAAGAGGCGAAGATGCAAAGCAAGTATCGAAAACAATAAACTCTTCCTTCCCTTGTTAGGGAAGGATAAGAGGATGGGTAACAACAATCAATACCCACCCTTACCCTCCCTAATCAGGGAGGGTGCTACGCACGTAGTCCAGCCGAACAATTTATACAGTCCCTGTTTGTCGGATGTAATGGCTACGTTCCTCCCCTCCCTTGAGGGGCGTGGGAAAAAAGCTTCACCCTTCTCTCTTCACACTACCCTGAAACGAACTTATCGTCCTAACGTCTTAACGTCCTATCGTCTAAAGAAATGTGCCTTTACATTGGCAGAGGTTTTAGTCACCCTCGGTATTATAGGTGTGGTTGCTGCTATGACTATGCCTGTTTTAACGCAAAATAACACTGAAAAAGTTACTGTTACGCGTTTAAAAAAAGCTTACTCAATATTATCACAGGCTTATACGTCTGCGTCTTCTGAAAATATTAATATTACAGAATGGGGATTAGGTGAGAAATGGTCACAGGAAGGAGCAAAGAACATTGCTGAAAAATTAATCCCTTATTTAAAAGTTACTAAAGATTGCGGTTTTGAAAAAGGATGTTTTCCGGCTAATGTTACCTATAAATATTTTGACGGAACTACATGGTATGGAATTGACAGCGCTACACGTCCATATAAATTAATTCTTGCTGACGGAACATTAATTGCGATTGAAAGTCTCGGAACGCGGGGAAAAGTATTTGTTGATATAAACGGTTTTAAAGGCCCTAATCAAGATGGTAAAGATCTTTTTTCTTTTATACTTGAAAAAAATACAGTTGTTCCTTTTGGAGATCCGGAAGGTAAGTCGGGTGTTACTTTCGGGCGTAATCAAGGTTACACGGCATGGGTTATATATAACGAGAATATGGATTATTTGCGATGCCCTGAGAAACTCGGTTGGGATAAAGCAACAAGCTGCAAGGATTAATTAAGTATTCTTGAATATATTGTATTAATATTCTTCAAAAATTCTTCTTTGCTGAAGATTTCATCAATCTCCAAAGGAGTGAGAAGTTTTGTTATATCTTCGTCATTGAGGAGGTTAACCCTGAAATCACCGTCATTTTCAAAGGCATCAATGGCGTTTCTTTGAACAAGACGGTATGCAGTTTCTCTTGTCAAACCTTTTTCTATAAGTTTCAAAAGCACTTTTTGAGAGAAAACTATGCCGCCAAATTTATCTGTATTTTTAAGCATATTTTTTTCATGGACAACGAGATTTTGTACAATTCCGTTAAATCTGCTAAGCATAAAATCGACTAAAGTCAGGCTGTCAGGAAAAATTATGCGCTCAGCGGAACTGTGTGAAATATCTCTTTCGTGCCAGAGCGGGATATTTTCCAGCGCAACAATTGAATTAGCTCTGACAACGCGCGCAAGCCCGCATAAGTTTTCGGATAATACGGGATTTTTCTTATGAGGCATCGCAGAAGAACCTTTTTGATTTTTGCCGAAGCCCTCTTCAACTTCCAGAACTTCTGTCCTTTGCAGGTGCCTGATTTCTGTTGCAAACTGTTCTATTACGCTTGCTATAAGAGCCAGAGACTGCATAAAGTATGCATGGTAATCTCTTGCGATAATTTGTGTTGAAATTCTTGCAGGTCTTAAACCTAAATTTTTGCACGTAATTTCTTCAACTTCCGGCGGAATATTGCTGTATGTTCCGACAGGTCCTGATATTTGTCCGACTTTAATTTCATCAAGTGCGTGAATAAAATTTGCTCTCTGGCGTTCAAGAATATCAATCCAGCTGCAAACTTTTACTCCGAATGTCATAACTTCGGCATGCACACCGTGTGAACGTCCGATACAAATAGTATTCCTGTGTTTGTTTGCCAAATTTTTCATTGATTGAATTGTGTCATCAAGATCTTTTATTATAATTTTCCCGCTGTCCTGAATTTGCAGAGCAAAAGCTGTATCAATAACGTCAGAACTTGTCATTCCGACATGCATATATTTTGCTAAGTCGCCAAGACTTTCATTAACACAGGTCAAAAACGCGATTACATCGTGTTTGACTTCGGCTTCAATTTCATCAATTCTTTTCAGGTCGAATTTTGCTTTCTTTTTTAATTCTTCAATATCATCTTTCGGGAAAGTGCCGAGTTCAGCGTAAGCTTCTGCCACAGCTATTTCGACATTAAGATAATAGCGGAATTTAGATTCTAAATCCCAGATTTTTGCCATTTCATCTCGTGAATATCTTTCAATCATAAATTTATTTTAACACAAATAAGATATTAAATATTATTGAAAGTTACTACGACGATAAGACGTTAAGACGATAAGTCATTACGGTGCGCGAAGCGCACGTAAAATAAATAAAGCGACGATAACGGAACGAGCAATAATTGCAGGCGAAGCAAACTTCAAAGGCGTGTATTGTTTGAGCGGTAAAGAGATTCTGAAACAAGTTCAGAATGACGGATTATATAGCGAGTTTACACGCCTGTATGCTGAGCCTTGCAAATTATTAGCGAGTGAATGTGTGTCGCCGGTTTGCGTCGCTTTTCCGCAAAAGCGACCGCCGTGCGCGAAGCACCCGCCGGAGGCAAATAAAGTACGATAGTTTGTTTTTTGTTCCCGATAATATACATTATGCTTTTACAAATCTTAACAAAAAAGGCAATAATTTTGGGTATATATACTTTATATATTTAAGAGTATAAAAATTAGAGAATTGCTATGAGTAAAGTAAATCAGACACAGAGAATATTAACCGAGCAGGAATTTAATAAAAGTCCTCTTAGAAACTTTATGTCTTATCAGGATTATTTTGACAAGGCATTAAAATTAGAGTCGGCATTTACTTTGGCTCGTGCTATGACTTTACAAAACGCAGAAGATACACAGCAAAATATAAAAGATTCAGTCAATGGATATTATGTTGAAAAAGAACAAAATAAAGCAGAAGCCGAAGAAAAATATTACGCTGCTCTTGCACAATACGAAGCAATGAAGTCGGCTCAGACTTCTGCTTTAAAGGATTTGAAATATGCAACATCAATGTATGGCGAAGGTACATCACGTTATAGCGATGCATTGAAAAAATACAATTTATCTAGCAAAACTCTTTTTAATTCGGATATAAACCTTTCCGTTGCACGTGATCAATTCAATTTTGCAAATACATCAGCATTTAAGGCTTATTTATCAACCCAGTTAACGTAAAGTTACAATTAGCTTGCAATTTTTCCTTTATATATTATCATGCAACTTGTAGAGTGCTTACGCCAATAATCACTCAACAAGTAAAGGAAAATTGATATGAATTTAAAGAACAAACAGGAAATAGTCAAAAAATACGGTAAAAACGAAAAAGACACAGGTTCAACAGCTGTTCAGGTTGCTATGATGAGCCAGAAAATTACGGAACTTACCGAACACCTTAAATCAAATCAGAAAGATTTCGCGACAAAAAGAGGTCTTTTGATGATGGTAGGTAAAAGAAAAAGACTGCTTTCTTATTTGAAATCTCAAAATCTTGATGAATACAGAGAATTAATCAAGAAATTGGGTATCAGAGGCTAGTTTAAGGCTTATGAAAAATTTTAAAAGGCTGTCTAATGACGGCCTTTTTTAATATTTCATATAATAACAATCCTTTGAAAAAGGGATGGAAAATGTGTGAGCGGTGGAGGTAATTCCAAAATTAAAATATAAACATTACCTCCCTTGCAAAGGGAGGGGGACCGCGTAAGCGGTGGAGGGATTTATGAAGACATTAAAATCAATGCGTTTGCAAATCGGAGTTTTCGGCAGAACAAATACCGGCAAATCTTCATTGTTAAACAGAATTACAAATCAGGAAATTTCAATTGTGTCTGATGTTGCGGGAACGACAACCGATGTTGTTGAAAAGTCAATGGAGCTTTTGCCTGTCGGGCCTGTAACTTTTCTTGATACGGCAGGACTTGACGATAAAACAGAACTTGGCGAAAAACGTATTGAAAAAACAATGAAGATTGTCAACCGTATTGATGTCGCAATAATTGTTTGCGATTATAACGGGCTTAGCGATTATGAAAAAGAACTTATAAAAAAGTTTGAAGAATTAAAAATCCCGTATTTAATAGTTGAAAATAAATGTGATATTAAAAAAGTTGATATTTCAGGTTATGATAATGTTTTGTATACATCTGTGCTGCAAGATAAAGACATTATTTTCAAATTTAAAGAAGCTCTTGTAAAGCTTTTGCCTGATGATTTTGTAAATTCTCCAAAAATTGCAGGAGATCTTGTACCGGCAGGAAGTACTGTCATACTTGTAATTCCAATTGACAAAGAAGCCCCGAAAGGCAGAATTATTTTACCGCAGGTGCAGACGATAAGGGATTTGCTGGACAGCAATTGTATGCCTTATGTTGTGAAAGAAACGGAGCTAAAACAGGCTTTAGCAAATTTAAAAACTCCGCCTTCTTTAGTAATTACAGACAGCCAGGCTTTTAAACAGGTAGCGGAAATTGTACCTGAAGAAATTCCTTTAACATCTTTTTCGATTTTGTTTGCAAGGCTTAAAGGTGATTTGGACGCTTTTATTCAAGGTGCAAAAGCGATTGATAGTCTAAAAGACGGCGATGCGGTATTAATACTCGAAAGCTGTACTCATCATGCGATTGAAGATGATATCGGCAGGGTTAAAATTCCCAATCTTCTGCGCAAAAGAACGGGAACGAGCGAATGCGAAGTGACTAACCAAGATATGATAAATCCGAATAAAGTTGGAGGAGTGGGTGGAAAAAAAGGTAAAAATCTTGTAATTCACAACTACGCAGGACACGATTTCCCTGATGTAAAAGATTACAAACTGATAATTCACTGCGGTGCCTGTATGACAAACAGGCGGGAAGTTTTATCGCGAATATTAATTGCTAATAAAGCAGGTGTTCCGATTACAAATTACGGGGTTGTAATTTCCTATTGCCTCGGGATTTTGCCGAGAGCTGTTAATATTTTTTCAAAATAATTTAAAGTTTTTGCTGCTACCTGCCGTAAAATATAATGTAGAAGAATGATAAAGGAAAAATATTTTTACGGTAGGATGTTAGTATGTACGATTATCAACCGGAAACTGAAGATAAAGAATTAAAGCAGGTCGGGCTTGAACTGATGTTTATGACGCCTGAGAAGGGTGCTGTTGATAACTGGGTTACGGCTGTTGAGCTTGCAAAGATGGTTGATTTGCCTGTTGAAACCGTTAAGAAAAAATTGACTATTCTCCGTGATGCAGGAATAGTCAGTGTCAGAGGGATTAATCCCAAATACTGGAAATTTGATAATTATAATTTTCAGCGTATGGATGAGGATGATGAGGTATATAAACTGCTTTGCAGTTTTGATGATGTTGATTTTGACAGGTATTTTAGTTATTAACACCAATTTTTTAAAATCGGATTGGATAATCTTTTGGAATTTTCCATCCGTTTTCCTGAATAAGTGCTGTGCAATATAATTTACTTCCTGTTTCACTGCAGCCGTATGAAGTCTTACGCCAGCTTATATTGTCAACTGATCCATTTATCCATTTATATGGCTCAAGTCCTTTATCTTTATGAAATTTCCACTTTTCATTATCTGAGTTCGGATAAAATGCAAAGAAAAAATTATTTTTGCCATATGCCAGAGGATTATCCGGATTATTCTGATTATCAAAAATATCATCTTTAGTTAAATTACCAAGGTGTTTTGCTTCGGGGAAAAAGTTGTATGTGCTTCCACCACGTCTTATTATAACAGCGCTTCCGTCGGGGAAATATACAATAACATAGTTATCAGAATTTTTTTCAACTTTCAGAGTTTTTAAATATTTTGCAAGATATTTATTATACCATTCTAAATTATCGGCTACATCATTAAAATCACCATCAACTTCCATGTTTATATTCCAAGTGCTTTTATCGCCGTTCTCAATTTCTGATTGTATAATTGCCTGATTCATTACAGAATAAAATTTTTGTAATCTTGTTTCTACAACGGATTTTCTGTGATTAGCAACTAGCACAGGCATAGTCATCGCTGCCACGACACCTATAATTCCGAGTGTGATAAGGACTTCTGCCAGAGTAAAGGCAGTTTTCTTTTTTAGTGAAGTGCGAAGAGTGAAGGGTGAAACGTTTTTCCCTCTCCCCCCTTTGGGGAGAGAGCTAGAGAGAGGGGGCAGCGTAGCCGCTACACCCGACACTTGAGTTTTGCATAAATTTTCATCGTTCTGCGTGTCTACGTGCGCAGCGCCTTCGGATAAGTTGAATGCTTCTTTTGCAAACTGCTTCTGTTTTATTTTTTTTGACATAACAATCTCCATAATAAATTTATATTATAATTTTACCCGATTAATATAAAATAAATTCAAATATATTGAAATAATTTAATAATTTTTAATAAAAAAATAAAACAATTTCAATTGTTAGGCTGCCGAAAAATTGTAAAATTGTTATTATGGATCATAAAAAACTTTTAGGTCAGAGAATAAAATATTTTCGTAAAGCAAAGAATTTGACGCAGGAGCAGCTTGCAGAACTTGTAGGAATGGAGCCTAATTCTATCAGCATAATCGAGTCAGGCAGAAATTTCCCCACATTAAATTCGCTGGAAAAAATTGCAAATGCTCTTGAAATTGAATTAAATCTTCTCTTCAAATATAGTTCAACCAGAACCGGCGCCCAAATTATTGATGAAATTAACAGAGAATTAAATAAGCTGGATAATCAAAAACTGGAGAAGGTTCTTTTGTTTATTGAAGACTTTGTTTTATAATCCTATTTTCCGATGCAAAAGTGGTCGAAAATATTGTTCAGGATATCATCGGTTATTACTTCGCCGGTGATTTCGTCTAAAAATAACAGTGCTGATTTTAAATCAATCGAAATTAAATCCTGCAATTGATGTTCTTTTGCTGCATCAAGCGCCTGAATTAAGCTTTCTCGGCATTTTACAAGGCAGTCTTGCTGGCGGTTGTTGGTTACAAATTCAGTATCTTCAAGTGAAAAATTGTATGAAATTTCTTTTATTTTGTTTTTAAGTTCTTCTAGTCCTTCTTTGGTTTTTGTAGAAAGGTAGAAAACATCTTTTTGTTTTTCTGATATAAGGTCGGATTTGTTGGCGATTATGATGTGATTTTTGTCTTTCATCAGATCAAGAATTACCTTATCGTCATTGTTCATTCCTTTTGAAGCATCATATAAAAATAAAACAAGATCAGCTTCATCTGCTGATTGTTTGGAGTATTCAATTCCGATTTCTTCAACTTTTCCGACTTCATCATTGTCGCGAATTCCTGCGGTATCAATCAGAGTAATTGCAACATCCCAGTCAAGAGTTTCTTTTAAAACATCGCGGGTAGTGCCTGCAATATCTGTTACAATTGCACGTTCAACATTAAGTAATGTATTAAAAAGCGATGATTTACCGACATTGGGTTTGCCGACAATCGCAATTTTTATCCCTTGACGCATAATATTTGAAGAATTGGCAGACGCAAGAATTTTATCTATTTTTTCAAGTGCTTTTTCAAATTCTGAAATTATGTAATCATATTCAGGCTCTGCAACGTCTTCGGGGAAATCAATCCCTGCGATAATTTTTGAAAGAACATCGAAGATATCTTTTCTTATTTCTTTAATTTTAATGCTCAAAACTCCGGATAAATTTTTTGCTGATTGTTTTGCAAAATCTCTGGTTTTTGCGTGGATTAAGTCTGCAACGGCTTCAGCCTGCGACAAATCCATTTTTTTATTCAAGAAAGCACGTTTTGTAAATTCTCCGCGTTCTGCCATACGCGCCCCGTTTTTTAAAACAACATCAAGAATATTTCTTACAACATTAATACCGCCGTGGCAGTGAATTTCTATAACATCTTCTCCTGTGTAGCTGTGCGGATTTTTAAACGGCAGAAGCAGAACTTCGTCAATTTTTTTATCACCGTCAACAATCCAGCCGTGAGAAATTTTTCCTGCTTCAAGGTTATGCTTTGAATAAATTTTATCAATAATTTCAAAGCTTTTATCGCCTGAAATTCTGATAACTCCGACGCCTCCGGTACCGATTGGTGTTGCAATTGCTGCTATTGTATCAAATTCCTGTAAGATGTTCATAAAACAATTATACACTAAAAATAACGGGCTTTAAATTATCAAAGCCCGTTGAAAATATTTTTACACATAATTTTTTGCTATTTGTAAAGCTGCTGAGGCTGCCATTCCGTATGGTCCCATAGTACTTAATACTCCTGATGCAAGGTTTGCGTAGTTGCCTAAGGTACTGCCGGATGCCTGATTGGCTGCGTAAGCGCGTGCGTTATAATCGTTGCCCGCCGCGCTGTTTTGCTGCGAACCCGCAATATAGTTTAAGATATTGGAGTTAATATTATTTTGCAGATCCTGTAAAAAACCAAGATAAGTATATCTTTGTGCAAGTTCATTGCTGACTAATTCGTCCCGTTTGGCAAGTACATCCTGGGCAAGGTTATTTATGGATTCTGCACGATTTGATTCTATTTCGTTTAAGTTATCCATAAATACAGAATTGTCAAAGTTGCCGAAACGTGATGCAATATCAGTTTTCAAATCGTCTATCATAGGGGTATACATATTGTTAATAAGCTTTTGACCGTTTAGCGTATATGCATCCAGCTGTGATTGAAGATTTTTCTGTGTATCTTCATCGAAAACATTTACGGAAGGCAATGAATTTGCAAGAGAGTTTTGAGCGTAGTTATAAATATTTTTTTCGGCGTCTGACATATTATAGTTTGAAACTACGGTATTCCCTTTTTTATTTGTAGTAGCTTTGTTTTCACCGTTAACCGAAATGCTTCCGCCGGAAAAAGACGGATATTTTGAAGATTTTCCCATTTTTGTTCCTTTCCGGACAAAAATGTAATGAATTTTAAGGCGTTGATATAATATTATACCACGTGTTTTTTAAATCTGTAAAGTAATTTTGTTTGAGATATAATTAAGTTATGAAAAATTTGGATAAAATAAACGGGCTTATAAAAGACAAAAAATTTGAAGATGCGAAAAAGGAATTAACCGCAGTAATTGAGGATGATGAAAAAAATATTGAAGCATTGAAATTGCTCGGACTCTGCCATATTAATCTTGGGGAGTTTAAAGAAGGACAGGGAATTTTTGAAACAGTTGTAAAATACAAGGATGATGCGGCAAGCTGGTTTTATCTTGCGAATTGCTATGACAATCAGGATGATTTTCTTCATGCCATAGCGGCTTATGAGGAAGTTTTGAGACTGCGCAGCAGCTATCCGGATGCCTATAAAAATCTGGCAGTTGTGTATGTTAAAAATAAAGAACCGCAAAAAGCCGTTGATACGGTTAAAAAAGCCATGGAATTTGCTGAAGATGAGGATTACACTCTGTATTATATAGCCGGAACTGCATGTATGGCTATGAAAAATTTTGATGAAGGGGTAAAATTTCTTGAAAAAGCAATTGAACTTAACCCTGAACATGCCCAGCTTTATAATAATCTGGGAACCTGCTATGTAACTATAGGAGTTCTTGATAAAGCTTATGAAAATTTTCTTAAAGCGAGTGAATTAGAACCTGAAAATTCAATAACCTATTTTAATATAGGTTCTATATTGCAGTTACAGAACAAACATAAAGAAGCATGTGAGTTTTTTAAAAAAGCTTATATGATTGAACCTCAGGATAACTATCTTATTGCTCTTGCACTTTCTGAAGTTAAGTCAGGTCAGATGGAAGAAGCGATAAGGCATTATAAGCTCCTTGTTGCGCATCATCCTGAAAAACATAATTTTCAATATAATCTTGCCTGCTGTTATGATGCTGTAGGTGAATACACAAATGCTATCGGTATTCTGGCTCATCTTGTGCTTTTGAACCCGAAATCCGTTTCTATGGCAAGAAAACTTGCGGGAATTTATGTTAAAATCGGTCAGTTTATGGGTGCAAAAGAGCTTTACGAAAAAATTCTTCTTCAAGGTAATGTTTCTTTTGAAATTTACTACGAATTTGCGCATATTTGCGTAAAAACAGGAGACATGGATAAAGCTGAGAAAATCTTAAAAAAAGTTGTGGAGCTTAATCCCGATTTCGCTCCTGCTCATAAAGATCTTGGCGTTTTGTATTTGAACAAAAGATTATTTGATTACGCACAGGATGAATTTAATACAGCATTGAAAGCTGCCCCTGATGATTTTGATGTTTTATTTGAATATGCAAATTATCTGCATTCGACAACTGATTTTGCAAAGGCTGATGAATATTACCGGAAAGCTCTTGAAAAAAATCCGCATGATATAGATGCGCTTGGATTTTCAGCGTTAAATAAAATTCATTTAAAGGAATTTGACAAAGCTTTTGAACAAATAGAACATGTTTTAAAACACGTGACAAATAATGGTTTTATGTATTTTATAGCCGGCAAAATTAAATATCTTCAAGGACAATATGATGATGCGAAGATGTTTTTAATTAAATCTTACGAACTTGAAAAAACTCATGATGCTGAAAATCTTTTGGGGCTTTGTTACTATGAACTCGGAGATTATGCTCAGGCAAATTCTATATTCACAAGTATGCTCAAAGAAAATCCGATGAATGTAAATTTACTTTTGAGCAGTGCAAGATGTTATGAAAAATTAGGGGATAAAGAGGCTGCGCTTACTACGCTTGACAAAATTGTTGAAGCTTTCCCCGAATGTGAAGAAGCGCAGGAATTAATAAGAGAAATTTCTTAGACAAACATCCTAAAAACCGGCCTGTTATTTCAACGGTCGGTTTCGGATGCTAATCATTTTTCTATCCTTAAAAATCCTTTTTGTTCTTTCTGACTATATCAAGCCGAGAACTTTTTTGTACCAGGAAAATGTCTCAACTTCAATGCCGTTAAAAGTTGTTTTTAAGCATTGATTTCTCAAATAGTTTTCAAATTCATCATTGAATTTTGACTTTGATCTTTTTTCCTTTTTGGTTTTCGAAACTAACACTGTCATAATGTACCCCTTTTTAATTTTTCATTAAGTACCCCATATATAATTCATGTCCAAATTATAACATATATTGACAAGTTTTTCTAGTGGCATAAAAACGAGAAATAATCAAAATTTACGTCCTGTCTGTAAAATTTCAATGTAAATTTTTGTTAATAATTTTGGATGCAATATCGACATTTGTATATTAAATGTTGTATAAGTAAATTTCAATTCCCCGAACGGGCAATAATTGTTAAATTTTTAAGTTATTTGCATTCTTTCTTACCCTCCCAGCTCAAGTCTTTGCAATGAAGATAATCCATATTTTCGTTAAATATAACCCATGCCGTACATCCACGTGAGGTATAATAGTAATTTACAGGATTTACGCAATTTTCAAAAGTATTGTTGCCTGTCTCTTCCGGAAGTCCGTAAGGAACTATTGAATGTTCCTTGATGCGGAACCAGAATGCATCTTTGCCTGTTGTATTTGGTTTTTTCTTACCGTTTAAATCAACTATGATGCTGCCGTAAGAATTGTTCCCGTCTCCTGCCCAGATGCCTATAGAAACGCCGTCTGATAAAACAAGAGTTGAAAAATTAGTAGCAAGTCCAAAAAAAGCTTCATTAGCGGGTCCAAGAGTTTTATAAGCTTCTTCTCCAAAGCATCCGCCTTCAAAATTACAATCTTTTGCGGAAATCATAAATTCTTTGATGCGTTTTGCGATTAAGTCTGCCCCTTTATTATCTATGTCGCTTGATGTAATCCCCCAGCCGTTCAGCTCGCCGTATTCATTGATACTCATTATTAAAGCATTATTTAGATTTGAATAAACTTTTTTTAATTTTGCAACCGTAGCCTTCTCTGTGTACCCCTGAATTAACACAGGCATAGTCATTGCCGCCACTACACCGATGATACCGAGAGTAATCAAGACCTCTGCGAGAGTAAATGCTGGGCGTTTACGATGTGAATAAGTAAATAAGTGAATATGTGAATAAGTTCGTTTCAGAAAGTTAAACATGTCATGCTGAACTCGTTTCAGGATCTCCTTTATTCCTTCTCCCCTGTGTGGGAGAAGGTGGCACATTGTGCCGGATGAGGGGATATTTTCACCCACCCCTTTACTTCCCCTCCCCTCAAGGGAGGGGAGGAACGTAGCCGTTCCATCCGACACCTGAGTTTTGCATGAATTATTAATGATAACAGCTAGCCCTCCGGACTTCTTAACATCCGTCAGTATTAACTTTAAAAATCTGTAATCCCTTGCTACATCTTTATCCTGTTGGGGGGGGGGCAACTCAAAGCTTCTCTATAAAACATATTCCAACTCCTTTTTTATTTTATTATTTATGATTTTCGGAATTTTGTCAAGTCTGGTAAAGCGGGTTTAATTCAGGTACAAATAAAATATTTTGTGTTAAACTTTATATATGATTTTAATAGGCGAGAATATTCATGTTATATCAAAATCAGTTCAAAACGCTTTAATTGAGCGTGATGAAGAATTTATTAATTCTTTGATTGAGCTTCAAAAGAATATGGATTATGCTGACTTAAACGTTGGTCCTGCGAAAAAGACACTGGCAGGGATTTTGCCGTGGCTTGCAGGGCTTGTTCGAAAAAATACAACTCTTGGAATTTCATTTGATACTTCAAATTTTGATGAGATGAAAAAGGGGCTTGAAGTTTTCAGCGGTAAAACTTTTTTAAACAGTACATCATCGGATGAACCCAGATTGACTGATATGATTAATCTGGCACTTGAATATGACAGCAATCTTATAGCTTTGACTTTGAATAAGGAAACGGGAATTCCAAAGACTTCGGATGGCAGGCTGGAGATAGCTTTTGAGATTTATGAAAAGTGTTTGCAAAAAGGATTTGACAGTGAAAAGTTATTTTTTGACCCGTTAATTTTACCTGTTTGTGTGGATCAAGGTCAGGCACTTGAGGCATTGAATACAATTAAAATGATTAAGGAGAGTTTTGATCCGCCTGTAAAAACAGTAATAGGACTGTCAAATATTTCTAACGGCTGTCCTAAAGATTTAAGACCGCTGATTAACAGAGTTTTTGGAGTTCTTGCATCGGGTGCAGGTTTGGATGCTGCGATTGTTGATGCAAAAGATTTGGAGCTTGTCAGGATTTTCAGGATGCTTGAAACAGCTTCTCCTTGGTCAGACGTTGACAGGTTGTATATTGAACTTGCTGCAATGGTTCATGATTTTGGAGAAATTGACGATATAGAATATGACAAAAATTCACAGGAGCAGTCAAACATTATTAAAACCGCAAAAATTCTTCTTAATAAAGATATTTATTCTCACAGCTTTACACAAATATAATTTTTGATATAATGTTGTTATATAACTAAAGATTAGGAGAGTGGGATTATTAAAAAGCAGTTATTAGTTTCGGCATTATTATCTTTAATACTTACGGGTGTTCCTGTTCAGGCAATGACACCGGAGGTAAATTTGTTATACCAGCAGGCATGTTCTGCGGAATATAAAGAAGATTACACAACGGCTGTTCAAAAGCTGACGGAAGCTTTAAAACTTGCCGGTAATGATGTAATGCTTTATACCAAACTTGCCGGTGTTTACAGTGAAATGGGCGAGTACGATAAAGCACTTGCCGCTTATGCAAAAGTCGCCGAGCTAAAACCTGCGGACGGTTATATTTATATAAGTGTCGGAAGTATTTATGAAAATCAGGGAAAATACAAAGAAGCACTCGAGGCTTATAACAAAGTCGCTCAAATGTGTCCTGAGTATTTGTATAATTATTTAAATATTGCAAATGTTCAATATCAATTGAGAGATTATAAAGGTGCTATAGAAAATTACAACAAATTTTTAGCTACATATTCACAGCATTCGGAGGCGAGAGAAAACCTTGCAAATTCCTATATGAACGACGGAAATTTTGCAAGCGCCGCAAATGAATATGAAAATTTGTACGTAAAAAATCCCGCTTCATTTAAAGATTATGTAAATTTCGGGCTTGCCCTGTACAGAATGAAAAATTACGAGAAAGCCTCCGCATTTCTGGAAAAGGCTGTTGAGGCTGACCCTGATAATATAACCGCACGTATCAGTCTGGCTTTATCTTATCAGGAGATGGAAAAAGATGATCTGGCACTTGCCCAGTATGATGTAATATTCAGACAGCAGCCTGGATTGAATTCGTTGAGACTTGACTACGGAAACCTTCTTGCAGATATGGGTAAAGACGAGGCTGCTATTGCAAATTACAGAATTTATATCCAGAATTTTCCTCAGGATGCAAGAGCTTATCAGAACATCGGTGTTGTTTATAAACGTATGAACAAGCTTGATGATGTAATCGCAAATTATGAAAAAGCTCTTGAGCTTCAGAAAGATAAAAGAAACATTGATCTGGTTGAGGATCTGGCGGAATGTTATCATTTGAAAAAAGATTATCCCAATGCATTAAAATATTATGATGAAGTTCTGGCTGTTAAAAAAGACGATTACAACCTTAAATATAACAAGGCGCTTGTTCTTCATGCTATGGATAAGTACAATGATGCAATCGCAATTTATACTGAATTGTTAAAGCAAAAAAGTGATGATACTGCGGTTAAGGGAAATTTAACAGCGGCTTTAACAGCTCTAGGAGACGTTTATTTGAATGATAAAAACTTCTCTCTTGCGGCTTCAGCTTTTGAACAGGCTGTTTCTATGGGAACAAAAGATCCTTATGCTTATTACGGTCTTGCAAAAGCTTATCGAGCCTGCGACCTTGATGATAAAGCATCAGAAGCTTATGAAAAAGCTATTGCGCTTGCTCCTGACAATACGGAATACAGTAATGAGTATGCGGATTTTATATCATCAACAAATAATCCTGCAAATGTTACGGCTGCTCCGCAGGAAGAAACTTCTGAAATAAAAGAAATAAAACTTACGGTAGAACCCGAGCAGCCGTCAAATACAGATACAAATCTGGCAAATAAAAGCTTGATTGCAAAGGGTGATGAAAATTACAAAAGTCAGAAATACGATGATGCAATCAATAATTATCAGGAGGCTTTAAAGCTTAATCCTTCTGATGAAATTACTCTTTTAAAACTGGGTAATATTTATAAGATAAAAAATGATAACAAAAATGCTTTGAATTTTTATAAAAAAGCAATTGTTGTTAATCCGAATTATGCTGACGGATGGTTTAATCTGGGACTAGTTTATGCGAATGAAGAAGATACATCAAAGGCAAAAGAATGCTTCCATCGCGTAATAACACTTGATCCGGCTTACGGTTATGCTTATTATGCACTGGCACTTGCCTATGATCAGGATGGCGATAAGAAAGAAGCTCTTGATAATTACAGAATATTTTTAACGCGTAATAAAGACGAAGCTGTTGCAAAAACCGTGAAAGAAAGAATTAAAGCACTTGAACAATGAAAAGATTAATTCTTGCAAGTTTTTTGATACTTTTGTTTACAACTGCCTGTGTAAAGGATAAAGCAGGAATTTTATTTAACAAATATCCCATAACAAAAGATAATATCTACGATTATGAAAAAGTTTTTCCTGCCGGTTCACGTATTTATTATGTAATTTTGATGCCGAAAAAAGTACAGTCGCGGTATTTGTATATTCAGGTTGTGAAAAAAGATAATGACTACGGACAGTTTGGATACAAACTTGTCTGGACTCGTGATGTAAGGTTAAAGGATGAAGAATTAAACTATTTTACGGATTACTTTGTACTTCATGAGGACGGATATTATTTTATGAAAGTTTACTCTAAAGATAATCCGCATAAGGTTTTGACGGCTGCAGAATTCTCTGTAACGAAATAGATTATAAAGTTGCGTAATTTTATTGCTGGACAAAGCTGGGAAAATCATTATAATTTATTTTATGGCGGATTTAAATTTAGGACATTTGATTTCAAAATTTGTAAATTATCAGGCTAATGTGCAAAGACAAAGTGCTGCAAAACCTTCTGCGCAAGCCTCTTTTACGTCTGCTGCAGCTTCTGCCGCTCAAGCAGCTACGGCAGCTCAAACTTCTTCTGCCGCTCCTCAAATGGGAACTATGGCGGCTGTTGATCAGTCCGTTTATGTTAAAGAAATGATGAATTTACCCAAAAACCTTAATGAGTTGATTTACATTTTGCAAAAAAATATTACTCTTGCACAGTTTAACCAGCGGTTTTCAAGTCAGTTTGCCTTGCAGAGAAGTTCTCTTTCTCAGACACAGGCGCAAATTCTGGCTCAGCTGCAGGGGTTGTCGCTTACGGAAGCTCAGAATATGCTTCTTACAGGCAATAAAGCTGTATTGAGCCAGCTTCAAAATTCTATAAAAAATCTTGCGATTTCTTCAAACGGTTTGATAAATCTTTCGCAGATTGCCTCAATGATTCAGGCAAACGGGAAAGATGCCGTTGCAAAACTTATTACGGCAATGGCAAATTCTGCAAAACTCGGAATAACAGACCTGTCTCAGTTGAAAGATACCGCTAAACTTATAAATGCAAGTGTAGCTGCAGCTTCTCAAAACGATTCCGCGCAGACTATGAAAATGCTGCTTTTATTATATCTGCCTTGGCTGCCGCTGCAAGAAGGCGTCGGTTTTGACCTTGATATTGAAACAGGCGCTAAAGATGACGGCTCTGACAGTATTCTGGTTATTACAATTACAACATTGAATTTTGGTAACGTAACCGCAACTTTAATTTTGGAAAGTTCAAATTCTGTTCATGTAAATATTGAATGTGTCAAAGAGTTTCCGAAAGAAGAATTGATAAGAAGAATTGAAGGTGATGAAAAACATTATTCCATGTCATCTGTACTGTCTTTTGAAACGTCAACTCAAACGACTTTGAATGAAAAACAGGAAAAACCTCAGGCTAAAATTAATATGTCAGATACCAATGAAATTAATCCTTATATGTTATTGATGGCGCACACGATTATCAGACATGTAATAGAAATTGACAAAAATGCTTCTAACGGTGTTATATCACATGTCGATTAAATAATTGGTGTAAACTGCGATATAAATTCCGGAAAATTTTTATTAACAAATTGTTTTTGATGTGCTAAACTAAAATTAAAGGAGGCATATATGAAATTTTTACATGCAATGATAAGGGTTAAAGATATTGACGCTTCAATGAGATTTTACACGGAACTTCTTGATTTGAACAGGACGGGAGAAGTTAAACTTGATGACAGCACTTTGTATTATCTGAGTGATGAAGACGGACAAACTCAAGTTGAACTTACTTACAACAATGAAACTCCGAAAGAAGGTTACAAAAACGGCAACGCTTTCGGGCATCTTGCATTTGAGGCTAAATCCATGGAGGAATTTACCGAAAAAATGAATAAATTCGGCTATAAATATTTGTATGAACCGTATTTTATGCCCGAGGTGAATATGCACATAGCGTTTTTGAAAGATCCTGACGGAAATGAAATTGAAATAATGGCAAAATAAATTTAAAAAAGAGAACGTATAATCTACGTTCTCTTTTTAGTAATAATTTGCATTCTCTCTCTTTTTATTTTATAATTTAGAGGATTGTTAATTAATTATAAGGAGTGAGAAATGGCACAGCAATTTAATGCACAAAATATTAAAAAAAGAACTTCCGTTCTGGTATTTTTAAAAGGTTCAACAGCACCTCTGGTTTTGTATGTTGAAAAACCGGAAGAACTTTATGCTGAACTTCAACAGGCAATAAAAAGTACTTCTGCTGTCTTGATCGAAAAAGAAACTTTAGGACCTTTGAAAAAAGTTTGCTTTATTGCTAACCAGATTGCGGCAGTGGCAGTGCAGGAAGAACAGTACGTAGGATAATGGATTACAAAATTTCAATAGAAGAGCTGGAAAATACACCGTCAAAGTCTCTTGATTTTCATTTTGAAGATAAAATTGAGGGGATAAATTGTGTTTCGCCGGTAATTTCCGATCTTGAGATAAAATCTCTCGGTGATTTTGTTGAAGTAACCGGAAATGTTAAGGGAACTTTAAGACTTGAATGCGATTTATGCCTTAAAGAATTTGACTATCCTTTTGATTTTAAGATTGATGAGATGTATGCAAAACAGGCTCTGATGGATGATTACGCGCAAGAAACAGAACTTAAAGACGGACAGTTTATAACAGATCTTAACGGTGAAGATGAAATTGATATTTATGACTTATTGTATCAATCTGTAATATTAAATTTACCAAATAAAAAAGTTTGTGGTATAAATTGTAATGGGGATAAATTTCTTAAAGAAGAAAATTTATCCGATCCGCGGCTTGATGTATTCAAAAACATCAAAATAGACAGGGAATAATTCCCTATAGCTCTTACGTTAAAGCGTCAGGGCAGGCAAAAGAAATATAAGTAGTATAAACAAATAAAAAAGGAAAAAGAAAAATGGCAGTACCTAAGAAAAGAACAGGACATTCCGCTCAAGGACACAGAAGAAGTAACTGGAAAGCTACAAAACCGGAAACTACAAAGTGCCCTAACTGCGGAGCAACAGTATTAACACACACAGTATGCACAGCTTGCGGAACTTACAAAGGGAAACCCGTAAGCATTAAAGACAGAGTTGAAGATACTCCGGTTAAAGAAGAAAAGAAACCGGCTAAAAAATCAACTAAGAAGGCGGAAAAGGTTGAGGCTCAACCGGCTGTCGAAGAAACTAAAGTAGAAGAAGTTAAAGAAGAAGCTGCAGAAGAAACAAAGGCTGAAGAAACTTCTGAAACAGAAGAAAAATCCGAATAACAGAAATGTACCTTGACGTCATGCTGAACAAGGGTTCAGCATCCCATTAAAATAACGGGACCCTGAAATAAATTCAGGGTGACGCGGCGGGTATTTAATACAAATAAGACTTTGAGAGGGATAAGATGACAAGAATAGCAATTGATGCAATGGGCGGTGACCATGCTCCTCACGAAATTGTAGCAGGTGCAGTTTGGGCTGCAAAAGAATACGGTGTTGCAATTGAATTGGTCGGAAAACAGGACAGAATAGAACAGGAACTTGACAAAATTAGTCAGGAAGGCTTTATGACTGATCATGGGAAAGGCGGCGCTGCAAAATATCGTGTTAAAATTGATACCTCCAAACTCGATATAAAGATTACCCATGCCTCGGAAGTTATTGAAATGGGTGAAGCTCCCGGACAGGCTATTCGTAAAAAGAAAAAATCATCTATTGTTCTGGCAGTTGATGCTGTTGCTCAGGGAAGTTCCGATGCTGTTGTTGCAGCAGGTTCTACAGGTGCAGCTATGGCATCAAGCTTGTTTGGTTTAGGCAGAATCCCGGGAATTGACAGACCTGCAATTGCAGTTACATTGCCTACAGTTAAAAAACCAATTGTCGTAATTGATGGCGGCGCCAACAGCAACTGTACGCCTGAAATGCTTCATCAATTTGCTATTATGGGTGCAACTTTTTCTAAAAACGTTCTTGGTATTGAACATCCGAGAGTTGGTGTTTTGAATATCGGGGAAGAAGCAGGCAAGGGAAATGAACTTGCACAGGCAACATATAAACTTCTTGAAGAACAGCAGGATAAATTGAATTTTGTCGGAAATATCGAAGGTAAAGAAATTTTCTTGAGTGTCTGTGATGTAGTTGTATGTGACGGTTTTGTCGGAAACGTTGCTTTAAAAGTTACCGAAGGCACATCCCAGATGTTATTTAGAATGCTGAAACAGGAATTTAAGGCAGATTTGCTCGGCAAGGTTATCGGTTTGCTTGCAAAACCTTTTATGAAACGTATTTATACCAAAATTAACTATGAAGAATTCGGCGGTGCATTGCTTCTTGGTGTTAAAGGGATTACGGTAATTTCTCATGGCAGAAGCAAGGCTTACGCAATTAAAAATGCCGTTAGGGTTGCAAAATTTGCAGTTGAAACAGGTATAAACGAAAAAATAGCCAAGTTTTATGAGGAATAAAAATATATGACAGATAAATTAATTCCGTTGAGAATTGCGGGAGTAGGATACAGTTTACCCGAAACAGTTATTACAAATGATGATTTGACACAGTTATATGAAACATCAGACGAATGGATTTATACCCGTACGGGAATTAAGGAAAGACGTGTTGTGTCCGGAGAACAGAACGCTATTGATTTAGGTCTGGAAGCTGCACAAAAAGCTCTTGAAAAAGCTAAAATGAATCCGGAAGAGATTGATTTAATTCTTGCCGCATCTTCTGCACCACCGGATTTGTATCCTGCAATTGCATGTCATATTCAAGCAAGACTTGGAATTACAAAAGCTATTCCTGCTTTTGATATTACTGCGGCATGCTCGGGGTTAATTTATGCTTTAAGTATTGCAAGAGCTTATATAGCATCCGGCATGTATAAAAATATTCTGCTTGTTGCAACTGATAATAATTCCCGTCTTGTAAACTGGGCTGACAGAAGCACTTCTATTTTATTTGGCGACGGTGCCGGTGCAATGGTTGTAACTCAGGCAGAGGACGGTATTGACGATATTATTGCAATTGATATTAAAGCTGACGGTAATTACGGAAATTTAATAGAACTTTCTTTTGACGGCAAAAATTGCCCGCTTGTTGAACAGTATGAAGAAAAACCAAAAGGTATAAGAATGAATGGGCGCGGAGTTTATACATTTGTTGCAAAAGTTCTTCCGCATTACGTTGAAAATCTTATAACAAATGCTGGTTTGAAGCCGGAAGATATAGATTATCTCATTCCGCATCAGGCAAATATCAGAATTATTCAGGCTGTTCAGGAAAGACTGGGTTATCCTGATGAAAAAGTTGTTACAAATATCAAATATTACGGAAACACATCTGCTGCATCAATTCCTATTGCTCTGGCAGAAAGTGTAGAAAAAGGCAATGTAAAACTCGGAACAACAGCTGTTCTGTGTGGTTTTGGCGCCGGCATGACCTGGGGCGGAGCAATTATAAGATTAAGGGAAGGTATTTGCTAATAGTAAAAATTTTCTTTAGAATACTTTTGTTAATTGTAACTGTCATGATTTATGGAGTTTCTTTGCTTGTATCTTTATTCTTATGGGCAGGCGGTGAATTTGATATAGCTGATATTTTTAACAGGATTTTTATTGTACTCTTTTATTTGGCAGGTTTGTGGCTTATTGCCTTTGAGATAAAACTGGTGAAAGATGCTATATGTGAATACAAAAAATAGTTTTTATTTACTTTTCTCGTGTTTATTGTATAATTGAGGGAGGAAAGTTAGAGAGTAGGTTGGGCATAATTGCCTGACGTTTGAGAAGGGATTACGTATGACAAAAAAAATTGCGTTTCTTTTTCCGGGACAGGGGTCTCAGGCTGTCGGCATGGGAAAAGATTTGTATGAAAGTTTTGAGGGTGCAAAAAATGTTTTTGACACCGCTGATAAAGTTTTAGGGAAAAGTGTTACGACGTTGTGCTTTGAAGGTCCTGAAGATGCTTTAAAACAGACCGTTAATACCCAGCCCTGTATTGTTACTATGTCTATTGCAGCTTTAGAGGCTTTGAAGTCTCAAATGGATATTAAACCTGATTATGTTGCAGGGCATTCATTAGGCGAATACTGCGCAATGTATGAAGCAGGCGTTATGTCTTTGGAAACAACTTTAAAAGCTATCCAAAAACGCGCTGATTTGATGAATGAGGCTTCATGTGGGAAGAATAAGTCTGAAAAAGACTGTCCGGCAGGTCAAAAAAACGGCGGGGCTATGGCTGCGGTTTTGAATGCCTCGGAAGAACAGTTAAAAGCAGGATTGGCGGAAGGCTCAAAAGTCGGTTATGTAGATGTGGCTAACTACAACTCCCCTGCTCAGGTTGTAATTACAGGTGATGAAAGCGCTGTAAAAGCTGCATCTGACTATTTGCTTGCAAACGGTGTAAGGCGTGTTGTTCCTCTCGCTGTTTCGGGTGCTTTCCATTCAAAATTTATGGAAAACGCAGGGCATGAATTTGAAGGCTTTGTAAATTCTCTTGATTTAAACAATGCTTCAATTCCTGTTATTACAAACGTTGATGCTTCTGAAACGGTTAACGGTTCTGATTTCAGAGTAAAAATGCCGAAACAGATTTATTCATCAGTTCACTGGACGCAGACAATTCAGAAAATGGCTGCAGACGGAGTTGAAATCTTTGTAGAAATCGGTCCCGGAAAAGTTTTAGCAGGTTTGAATAAGAAAATTGTACCTGATGCTAAAGTATTTAATATTTATGATAAAGCATCTCTAGAGTCGACAATATCAACTTTAAGAGAAATGATGGAGGGAAGTTTAACATGTTAAAATTCCGCCTTTACGGGGATGCAAAATCTATGTTCAAAAGAGATAAATCATCCCCGTTAATTAGTCAAAAACGGCGGGAATATTATAACAGTCCTGAATTTTATGCTAAACATCCTGATTTGATGCCACGAAATATTTATTTGGCAACAGGTAGAGTTATATCAAAAGAAAAAATGGAGCGGAAATTTAACGCATTATTCCATTTATCAATTAAGGACAAGTGTGTACTACTTTTTAATCGTATTAAACATTTGGTAACAGGATTTAAATAAAAAATAAGTATATAAAATGTAGGCTGGGGTTTTGCCACAGCAAAAATAAGGAGAAAGATTAATGACAGAAAGAAAAATTGCATTGATTACTGGCGGTTCGCGCGGTATTGGTCTTGCTTGTGCTAAAGAACTTGCAAAAGCAGGATGCGACATTATTATTAACGACATTTGCGAAGCTGAAAAAGCTCAGCCGGCTTTAGATGAAATTAAAGCATTGGGAGCTAACGCATACTTTTACAGATTTGACGTATCTAATGATGAAGAAGTTCAGGCAAATGTAGATAAAATGATTGCTGAACACGGCAAAATTGATGTTTTATTAAACAATGCAGGTATTACAAAAGACGGTTTGTTCATCAGAATGGATATGGAACAGTGGGAAAGAGTTATCAAAATTAACCTTACAAGTGCATATTGCGTAACTCATGCCGTTATTAAACATATGATGAAAGCCCGTCAGGGTTCAATTATCAACATGTCAAGCGTTGTAGGATTACACGGAAATCCGGGTCAGGCAAACTATTCAGCTTCTAAAGCAGGGCTGGTAGGTTTAACAAAAACTCTTGCAAAAGAATTCGGCTCAAGAAATATCAGAGTTAACGCTGTATGCCCGGGCTTTATTCAGACTGCCATGACTGCAAATCTTCCTAATATCGAAGAATATATGAAGGCTATTCCGATGAAAAGACTTGGAACTCCGGAAGATATTGCAAAAACTGTTAAGTATCTTGCACTTGATGCTGATTATGTTTCAGGTCAGGCAATCGAAGTTGCTGGTGCATTAATAATATAGAAGTCTTTAGGTGAATAGGTTAATAAGTGAATAGTTCTTTACAGAAACAATATTATAAAATATTCACAATATCTATTTTACGAAATGACTTATTCACTCATTCACTTGTAGGCTTATTCACTTTAAAAAAAGTAAAGATTTTTAACAAAATGATGAGAGGATTGTAAATTCCTTGCAAAAAAATCTTGCTCTAAGTATAATATTAGAGAACAAATAGTATAGTAATTTAATTATGAGGAAATTAGAAATGAGTACATTTGAAAAAGTTAAAAAAGTAGTTGTAGATCAATTAAGCGTAGATGAAGCTTTAGTTACTCCTGAAGCAAGCTTTACTGCTGATTTGGGTGCAGACTCTTTAGATACTGTTGAATTGGTAATGGCTTTTGAAGAAGAATTTGGATGCGAAATCCCTGATGAAGAAGCTGAAAAAATTCAAACAGTTCAAGATGCTGTTAACTACATTGATGCTCACAGCAAATAAGTAACTTTTGGCGTCAGATAAAGACGCCGGCTAAATAATTTTATGCGGGGGCGAAAATTTAATAATAATTTTCCCCTCGTATATTTATTAAATGATAGTTTAAAAAGGTAAAGAGATGACAAAAAGAAGAGTAGTTATCACAGGACTTGGAGCTGTTACACCGTTTGGTGTCGGCGTTGATAAATTTTGGAATAGTCTTGTAGAAGGAAAAAGCGGAATAAGCACTTCCGAACTTATTGATGTTTCAAAACATGTTGTAAAAATTTCAGGTGAAGTTAAAAATTTTAACCCCGAAGAATATCTGGATCCTAAAGAAGCTAAAAAAATGGATAGATTTATTCAGTTTGCAATGATTGCTGCTGATGAAGCTGTAAAAGATGCAAAACTTGAAGAAGTTAATGACGTGGATCCTTATAAAATCGGAGTCATGGTAAGCTCTGCCGCAGGCGGCTTCAGAACTTTTGAAGACAACCATGTCCGTATTCTTGAAAAAGGTCCTAATAAATGTTCGCCTTTTACAATTCCTATGATGATTGTGAATATGGCATCAGGCAGAATTTCCATGAAATACGGTTTTAAAGGGCCTAATAAAGTTGTAGTATCAGCATGTGCAACCGGTACTCATACAATAGGTGATGCTTTCCGTTCAATTCAATACGGAGATGCTGATATTATGGTTGCAGGCGGATGCGAGGCAACAATTTGTGATGTTGGTATCGGAGCTTTTTCAAGCGCCAGAACACTTTCAAAACGTAACGATGAACCGGAAAAAGCATCACGCCCGTGGGATGTTGATAGAGACGGCTTTGTAATGTCTGAAGGTGCCGGTGTTCTAATTCTTGAAGAATATGAGCATGCAAAAAAACGCGGTGCAAAAATTTACGCTGAAGTTGTCGGCTATGGTCAGACTGCTGACGCGTATGATGTTGTTGCTCCTGATCCTGAAGGCAAAGGTGCTACTCATTCTATGAAATTTGCACTTGATGATGCAGGCTTGAAACCTGCAGATGTTGATTATATTAATGCACACGGTACAAGCACAGGATTAGGCGATATTGCTGAATCTAAAGCAATTGAAGGTTTATTCGGCAGCAAAGAAGAAAATAAAAATCTTCTTGTAAGCTCAACAAAATCTATGCACGGGCATTTGCTCGGTGCGACAGGTGCTGTTGAATGTATTGCCTGCGTTAAAACGATAAATGAACATCTTGTTCCGCCGACAATTAATCTTGACAATCAGGATGAAAAAGTAGGAAACCTTGATTATGTTCCGCATAAAGCAAGAAAAGCCGATATTCATGTTGCACTGTCAAATTCTTTCGGTTTTGGCGGTCAGAATGCTTCTATAATAATTAAAGAAGTAAAATAAATTTGATTAATAACTTGAAAAATGCAGCTGTCTTAAATTATTAGACGGCTGTATTTTTTGTGGTGTTCTTCCTCAACCAATTTATCAAGATCGTCAGTAAGAATTTCAATTCTTTTTGCAATAACTTTAACAAAAGTATTGGCTCTGTCTGCGATATAGGTTTCGTCAATGTAGTTTTCTAGATATTCATTGAGAATAATGCACAGCTGATGAATTTCATTGCAATCCATGTAGCAGTCGTCGATTGTTTTGATATCCATATTGCTTTCCCATATTTGTAATATTTAACACATTATTGTATTAATTAATACAATAATGTGATTATTATATACTTATTTGTTCTTTTTGTCAATTATTTATATAATCAAAAAATGGATGTTAAAAATTATGTAAAGTCTTTATTGCAACTGAATGCTGTTACTATAAAAAAGATGGCAGAGTTAATGACGGAAAAAACAGCACGCAAGTATACTGGTGGAAGTTTGGCAAATAAAATAAATCGAGAAAGTTTAACATTAAAAGAAGCATATACAATCGCTGACATTCTCGGGTATGAGATTAAATTTATAAAAAAATAAAGTTAGTAATTTATATCGCAGTTTACATTGAATGTCATCCCGAACTTTGTTTGACTGCTTTTGCCGAAATATGATGCAAGCAGGAAAGGAGTTTTTCATGAATAACAGATTTATTATTAAAAATCTCGGGGAGGGGGCAGACTAGAAGCTTCCGGTACTGCATTTACTCTTGCTGAAGTTTTAATTACTCTGGGTATAATAGCTGTTGTTGCCGCACTTACTGTGCCGGCTTTAATTGCTAATTATCAAAAAAAGCAGACTGTCGTGCAATTAAAAAAGGCTTATTCTACATTTGCACAGGCTTTAGTACAATCCCAGTATGAAAACGGGGATTCTTCTGAGTGGTCAGCGACTGAAGCATCAAGTTCTTATGATGATAATTTAAAATATTTTGAAACTTATTGGAAGCCGTATTTAAAAGTGATTAAGATTTGCAAAACAATGAAGGATTGTGGTTATAGCAGTAATAATGGTTATGGATATTTAACTAATAAGGATGCAGCGGTTTATGGTACGTATAATAAAGTTCCCGGTTTTATATACGGTGACGGAACTTATGCATATATACGACCTTTTGGCTGGAATGATGTAAAGTTACAATTATTATCTATAGATATTATCGGGCCGAAAAAACCAAATATAATAGGAAAAGATGTTTTCCAATTTAAAATTAATACTCAAAAAGGTGTGATATCCGGATATTATGGTGATAATGATAAGGATCTGTGTACTAAAGAACAAATAAATACGTCAGAAGCCTATCGTGCTTGCGGCGGAAAAATTATGTCTGACGGTTGGGAAATTAAAGACGATTATCCGTGGTAAATTTTATTCTTCAATCAGAACCCTGTCAAGGCATGCTTTCGGAGAATACTGCCATTCGCGGTATGTTATGCGTTTAACTTTAAAGCCTGAGCGTTCAATTATTGCCTGTTTTTTCATATTAGAAATGTGAGATTTAATTTTGTCATCTAATCCGTCAATTTCGATTACAAACTTGTCATCAATAAGCAGATCTGCGCTTAAGCCTGCAATTTCTGTTCCAGCTATGACTTTGTGCCCGAGTTCTCTGATTTGTTCTGCAACTTCACGTTCAAGCGTATTTTTATAGATATTTTCGTCTATTTCACCTGAAAGCATTGCCTGTTTGCGGTCTTGATAAAGCTGCATATATGATACGTAATTTCTGAAATGGCCTTCCGGGAGTTCTCTCGGGTTACGTGAAATAAAGTTTATAACTTTGTTACGTCCTCTTGTGATTGCTACGTTAAAGAGGTTCGGCTTCTGCAAAAATATAAGACTTTGATTGTAGCTGTTATCTGCAACAGCCCATGAAATCAGCATAATATCGCGTTCATCCCCCTGGAATGTATGGGCAGTACCAATTTCTATCTGGTGTTTTTTTATCATATAATCTGAAAGAACTTTTGAGACAGAAACTTTCAGCTGTTCCACCTGTGCTCTGAACGGCGAAATTATACCGACTGAGACAGGATTGTCGGGATTTTGTCTTTCATCTTCTATGATTATTTCATGTAATCTTTTAACCAGCGCTTCGATTTCGGGAAGATTTCTTGTAGCGTCAAAATCAACTTTGCCGTCAAGAACTTCGACAAGCTCCAGAACTTTTTCATCGGGTTTGTCTTTTCTCATTACACGAATTCTGTCATTGTAAAATTCATGGTTTGAAAAATTAATAATCGGCGGCAGACTTCTGAAATGCTCATCCAGCATAACGGAATTCATTGAGTAGTAATCTGCTAAATCAAACATTGAATTCGTTCTGAACCGCCACATTAACTGGTATTTATCGGGAATTCCGTACTGGCTTAAGAAAGATTGTTCTTTTGCTTTTTCAAGGAATGATAAATGCGGAAGCTGTTTGTCATCGCCTACGATTACGGCGCGTTTTGCACGGAATAATATCGGGAAACAGCTTGCGATATCGCATTGTGATGCTTCATCAATAATTGCAACATCAAACATTCCCGGTTTCAATGGCAGTGAATCTGATACTGCATAAGTTGTTACGCACCAGCAGGGGAAGGCTTCCAGAAGCGGTTTAAAATCTTCTTCTTCAAGAATATTGGTTTGCAGACGTTTTCTGTTTGTTACAAGAGATTTTGCATGTACTTTTAATCTTCTGCGCTTGTTTTCATCGCGCAAAAGACTTTTTAATGCTTCGCGCCGTTTGTTTTTCAAGATATTTGTTGCAAGAGTTTTTTGCTTGCGTTTCATTGTCCTGATTTGTTCTGAGAGCATGTGGAGGTTGCCTGTTTTTTGAATATCGGCTTCGATTTTTCTCAAAGACCATTCCATATTTGCAAAATCCAACTCTTGTTTTAATCTCCCTAGGTTTTCATAAGTTACATCAAATTCTTTTAAATTCAGAATTTTCTTGAGCTGGCCAAGACTTGTAAAGTTGGCTATTTTTGAGATAAAGCCTGCTTTTTCCATATTGTGTTCAAGAACTTTTATAATCCCTGAGACTATATCGATTTCACCTTTTTTGAGGCTTTTTTTGATAAATTCTTTTTTACCGAGAAGTTTTTCCTGTTCTTCAACTTCCATTAACTTGTCGTGCCAGTCTTTTTCAAGTTTTATGATAGTTTCAGACTTTACTTCCATATTTTTGAGCATATCAAGGTGGTCTTTCATGTCTTTAACATCAACAAGCAGAATGTCTTCAACATCTTCATCCAGATCGCTGTTTTGCGAGAGCAGATTGTTTAATTCTTCACTCAACTGTCTCTGGTAATTCAAACGGCCTGCTCTGAGTGCCATGTGTGATGCCCCGAGCTCATTTAAACGCTCTGCAACAACATCAACGGCTTTGTCCATACGGGAAGCTACAAGAACTGTTTTGCCGTTTGCAACAAGGTGCGCGACAAGGTTTACTATTGTCTGTGATTTACCTGTCCCCGGAGGTCCCTGAACGGCTACGAACTTACTGTTATCAATGTTTTTGATAACCTGAAGCTGGCTGTCGCTTAATGAAAGCGGAGTTATCGGATAAAAATCCGTAACTTTATTCATATCTTTAAGCGGAACTGATTTTTCCCTGCTCTGAGCGTATTCTTCATTAATTATGCTCAGTGCTGTTTCTCTATATATTCCTGACGGCTTTTCTGCAATCTGTGTTAATTCGTGAAGCACCCCTGCAGTTACTGACGGGCGTTTGGTCAAAATGATTGCACTCTGGTAAGTTACCGCAATTTTTTCCAGTTTAACTTTTTGTTTTTCCTGTTCTGTTTCTTCTTCAATAATTTCGTCTAAGTTTTCGCCGTCTATTTTTTCTTTATAAAAATCTTTTGCCTTTGTAATATTATCCTCTTCTTTATAATCTCCGAGGTTTTCGGCAATTTCGATTTCGGGAACAAGAGATTTTAAAGTTGTCAGGAAGATATCGAGTTTTTCTTTTGTTATAGGAAGATCAGGCACAACATCAAGAATACCTTCAAGAAGCAGGTCGACTTCATCTTCATCATCGTTTTTCCGCATTAAAGCAGCAAGTGCACCTGTGTTGAGCGATAAAACTTCATCAAGCGGCAGACAGTTTATATTTACGCCGTTTCGCTCAAGTTTGCATGGCATATATAATAGCGGGGTTAAAAATTCGTTTTGTTTTTTTGATTTTGAGCTTTTGCCGACAAGAAAAAGATATCCGTAAATAAGGTATTTATCTTTCTGTCCCAGATCGCTCTGAATCATTAATTCTGTAAGCTTAGGGTCGCTTCCGTCAAGAGAAATATACTCAGCGCCTGTAGAAAACAACTGTTCATCACCTTTAAGAAAAATCCATTTGTTGTCTTTGTCCCCTTTCAAATTTCTGAAAGTTGAGCTTTTAACTTCTTCTCTTACACAGTCGTGAAGATACTGGCTTAATTTTTTTATAAAACTGTTGTTAAATGCTGAATTTAGCGCGCGGGAAGCTTCCTGTAGCATGTAATCTCCTTATTACAAGAGGGTCGGAAGTTCAGAGGGCAGGAAGGCAGGCTGTTTACAAAAGTTATTCTAGTGCGGAGCACCGATAACAGCTTGACCTCCTGACATCTTGTCATCCGGTCTTCTCTTATCTTGTTTATTTATACATTTTACGCTAAAATGCTTTACATGAACATCATCAATATAAAGGATACTTCAAACAAACTGTTTTTCATAGGCGGAGTCGTCAGAGATGAACTTCTCGGGCGTGAATCTTTTGATATTGATATAACCTGTGTGGGAAACGCAATAGAATACTGCTCAAAATTTGGCGAAGTTGTTCAGGTAAATCCTGATTTTGGAACAGTCAGGGTGAAAATATCTCCAATTAACCCTCTCCCGAATTTCAGCCTTTCTCCTCCGGATAAAGGCGAAATTCTGCCCTCTCACAAAGAGAGAGGGCAGCTAATTGTTGATTTTGCGTCAACACGTTCGGAAAGCTACCCGCGCAAAGGACATCTGCCTGTTGTTGAAAAAATAGGATGTTCTTTAAGGGAAGATGTTATGCGCCGCGATTTTACAATAAATGCAATGGCAAAATCTGTTACAACAGGTGAAATTATTGATTATACAGGCGGACTTGAAGATCTGAAAAATAAAAAACTCCGTGTATTGCATGACAAAAGTTTTATTGACGATCCGACAAGAATTATAAGAGCGCTTAAATTCTCAGTACGTTTCGGTTTTGAACTGGATGAACATACAAGAAAACTGCAGCAAGACTATCTTAATAATATTAATTACGATATGAGTTATAAAAGGGTTAAAAAAGAACTTATTGAAACTTTTGACCCTCACCCGAATTTCAGCCTTTCTCCTTCAGACAAAGGCGAAATTCTGCCCTCTCACAAGGAGAGAGGGCTCAGATACCAGCTTGCTTTTGAAAAATTTATTAATGAAAAAATTTATAAACTTGTAACACCAAATGATGTTGAACTGCCTTCTATTAATATTGAAAAATTGATTAATAATTACAAACCTGAAAATATCTGGCTTGTTTTTGTCGGAGTCCTCGGCGATTTGTCCCGTCTGCCTCTCACAAAAATCGAACAAAAAATTCTTGATGATGTGCCGAAAGAAAAATTAAACGGCGATTTTGACTTATACAAAGCTTTTGAAAATGCTCGTCTTGAATCGGTTTTACTTTACGGAATTTTAAAAGATGAACGTGGTGCAAGACATTACCTTGATGATTTGAAAAAAATAAAGGTCACAGTTAATGGTGATGATTTGCAAAAACTCGGTATAAAGCCATCGCCGCAATATCAAAAGATTTTTGATGAAATTCTGAAACGAAAACTTAAAAATCCTGCTATGACAAAAGATGAAGAAATTTCAATTATAAATCATCTATCTGTTTAACGGTTTCTTTTATATACTGTTTAACGGCAGGCGTTATCAACAAATCAGGCTCGGACATCGCAAATTCATCCAGAACCGTTATACCGCGCTTCGGATTGCCGCTTTCTACATATAAAAGACCCAGCATTACTTTATTTAACGGGTTGTCCTCATTTCTGTATTCAGTTATTTTGGATGAGACAAGTCCGAGCGTTTTGTAGCATTTAGCAAGATCTTTATAGTACTGGAAATTAAGGCTGAACTGTTTAACCGCATCTTCATAAGGCTGGCGTGCCATATCAGGATAACCGATTTTCATATAAGCATCCCCGAGGTTTTTATAATAAACAGCTGTTGCCTGTGCGGAAGGACTAAGGCTGATTGCAATTTTAAATTCCTGAATTGCGGCATAGTAGCAGCGTTCATCCATATAACGAAGCCCCATGTTATTGTGCAGATAAGCATTTTTTGTAGCGTCAATAACATATACATCGGGTTTTCTGTAGCCGGATGTAACAAAACTAAGAAATAATAAAAGTATTAATAATCCTTTTTTCATACTTATTAATTTAATTGAAAATTACATCAGGTCAATTTCAAGACCTTCATAGGCAAGCATTATATTTTCATCCTGTTTGTAATTTTCTTTTATAGAATTCAACTTTGCATCGTCATAATCCGGATCATAGTGGAAAAATACCAGTTTTTCAGCACCTGATTGGTTTTTAGCTTCTACTGCCATATCAAATGTAGAATGTCCGTAACCCTGTTTAGGAGCAAACGAATCCATGTAGTCTTCTGTTGTATATTGTGAATCATGGATTAAAAGATTGCAGCCGCGGGCAAAGTTAATGAGTTTTTTATCACCGCCGGCATAGCTTTCCTTATCTGTTGCGTAAACAAGTGCTTTATCTTTATAAGAAATTTTATAAACAAGGACACCTTCCTGCGGGTGTGCGTATGAGCGGTAGCATGTAATTAAAACGTCGTCATTTTCAACTTTTTCATCGTTTTCGTTTTCTATTCGCTTAATTATCGGATCTTCTCCGTGCCGTAAAATAATTCCTTCGGTTTCAGATATATCTCTTATATTCAAATTACCGGCAATGTCGCCTAAATCAAGCGGGAATGATTTACCGAATAAAAGTTCAGCAAGCTCGTCAGATAAACTTTCATTATAATTTACGTTTCCGAAAACGTTTATATTGGATGACGGGATATGCAGCGGTCTGAAAAATGTAAATCCCTGCAAATGGTCTTGATGTATATGAGAAATAAGAACAGTCGCACGTATTGGTGTTCTTTCAGCGGAATTCAAACCTGAAGATATATAGTCTTTTAAAAGTCTGTTTCCGACATCTATCAGACCTGTTCCGGCATCAAGAATAATCAGATGTCCGTTGACATTAACCTCTACGCAGGAAGTATTTCCGCCGTACTGTAAAAAATCTTTGTTTGCTATTGGATAACTTCCTCTTACACCTCTAAATTTTACATTAAATTCGCTCATATTTTTATCCTTCTTTAATTTTTTCGCGGAGCGGCTGCGCTCCTTCTTTAGTTTAGACTTTACAAATTTTTATTCAAAATTTGAATTGTGGGTGGAGCGGCTACGCTCCTTCTTTAGTTTAGACTTTACAAATTTTTATTCAAAATTTGAATTGTGGGTGGAGCGGCTACGCTCCTTCTTTAGTTTAGACTTTACAAATTTTATTTAAAATCTGAGTTGCGGGTGGAGCGGCTACGCTCCTATTTTTTTATGGTAATTGTTGCATTCTGATCGTTTTCTGTGCCTGTATATACGCTTGTTCCGAACACAAGCAGTTTGGCAAGTTTTTGAATATTTTTTAAGCCTGTTTCTTTATTTTCTATATTAAATACAACTTTGTTTCTGTAGTTTGTAACAGTAACCATTCTGAAAGCATTCGGATAAGTCACCATTGAAGGGCAGCTGACATAGAGAATATTCCCTTTTTGTGTAATTTTAGCCCCGTGGTAGTGCCCTTGAAAAACCCCTATAGGATTTTTATATTTTGCAAGAATATCTTCCATTTTGTACGCATCCATCAGCCTGTGATTGGGGCTTACATAAGGTTCAATTACAGGGATATGCATAAAAATCAGAACTGTGTCTTTTTGTGAATTTTTAAGTTCATTATCAAGCCATTTGAGTTGTTCATCTCCAAGCCTGCCGTTGGAAGTAAGTCTTTCACGGATTATTGTATCCAGAACAATTACTTTGAAGCCCTTTTGCGGTGTGAAAGAGTAATAGCTTTTTGTAAATTTATAATTTTTGTTGTATTTGTTCACCATCTGCATAAATACGGACGGGGTTAAATATCCGCCGAGCATTGTATCATGGTTGCCGAATGCAAAATACCAGGGTACATTGAGTTTTTGTGTATGCGGTAAAAATGCACTCAATTCTTTTTCAAATGCTTTGTCTATCAAATCTCCCGTGAACATGACAAATGAAACATTCGGGGTTGTATTTATCTGTTCAATTGCGTCATCAATAAGTTTTGGTGATTCTGCAAGCATTTTATATGTAGTGTTGGTTGTTCCGGTCGAGTAGTGAACATCGCTTATCTGTGCAAATTTTAGAGAAGATGTGCTTATGCTGTAACATTGTACGCCTAAAAGCATCACAGCTGCAAGAAGAATGGATATTGTCCAGTTTTTAATCCTTGCCATTGTTGTTTCTTTTTTTATTAGGTGTTTTTTCGGTTTTTTGGTCATTGTTGTTCCAGTTTTGATTTTATTTCATTATACTTTGCATTTAAAGAATTGTCTTCATCAGAGAGTATGATTGCTTTATCAAGATTAAGCAGAGCGTTTGTATAATTGCTTAATGAATAATCGCACAAACCAAGATATTTGTAAACTTCGGATGTCTGAACATTTTTTGATAAAACGGAAAGTTTTTCTTTTGCTGTTTCATAATCTCCTTTTGCATAAAGGATTTTGGCTTCAATTAATAAATACGAAATATTTTCTTCTATATCAATGGCTTTATTTATGTCATTCTGCGCCTGAACTATATTCCCGAGATTAAGATTATATTGTGCGCGCAGAGCATAAGCAAAGTCCGAATTTTTATCATAAGGAATATATTTATTTATATATGAAAGTGCAGTTTGATAATCTTTCATTCCGGCGTAGCATTGAGCCAGCCCAAGATAACTCTGGGCGTAATTGGGTTTTAGATTAACTGCTTTTTTGTAATATTGGGCAGCTTCGGAGTAATTTCTGCTATAGTAATAGAAATCTCCCAGCAGGTAGCATGACCAAAAGTCGTTTTGGTTTGCAGAAAGTGCGGAAATTAATCTATTTTCATCCCCCTGTTTTTTTGATAAGAAAGCTTCTTTTATATTTTTGTTATTTGTTGAAAGATATGATTTTGCCTGCGGATTTGAGATTCTGCCAATTATGTTTTTGAGTTCAGCCGCATCGTAATTTGAAGGTTCTATCTCCAAAATTTTATCAAGATATTCGCCTGCTTGTTTGTACTGTCCGTAAATTACATAGTTTGCAGCAATGTCAAAGTAGTCTTCCGTAATTTCGTTTGAATGTACGGAAGCGCAGGAAAATAACAAACATAAAACTAAAATAACCGATTTCTTCATATATAAAATTATATCATAATTTCATTTATATGTATGAATTTTTAAAGTTCTATAAAATTTAATCCGATAATATAAACATGTTTAAAAACTTTTTTGTAAACCCCATGGAACAACAGAATAATGCAAAACAGATGTTACCGTCTTATGTAAAAGAGGACGGTACAAAAGTTTATGAAAAAGATGATGCTTCGGGTCATATTGTCTGTGAAGTCAGTCCTGATAATGTGTATATTTCACGTACTTATAATCATTCAGGTCAGCTAATTTCCGAATATGCGCGTGATAGAAATTTAGAAATCGGGCGTCAATATGACGAATTTGACAGAATAGCATACCAGATTGATATTGTATATGATGAGAATAATGTTCAGGCTATAAAGAAAGAATATTCATTTACCTATTATGACAGCGGGATTAAAAAATCGGAAAGTGTAACTAAATATCCTGAAGATATTACAAATGTTTCAATGTTTGACGAAAATGGCAAAGTGACAGAAAGTTATGAGCAGCGCGGGAGTGTAAAAACCTGGTTTGATGAAAACGGAAAACCGGTAAAGCGCGAAATTGACCGAGGATCTGGCGGTATTATTACAGAAGATTTGAGAAATAAACAGTAAGCAGCCGGATGCAAAGGTGTATAGGCTTTTACGTGCGCTTTGCGCATTGAATAAAACTAGTTTTGCATCTAAATATTCATTGCACGCAGAATTTCTGTCATATCAACAGATGTCTTTTTAACATCTGAATTAGAATATTTTATTGCGTTATCAGGGTCTTTTAGCCCGTTTCCTGTTAAAATACAAACTATTTTTGAACCTTCTTTTACTCTGTCTTTGACTTTTATCAGACCTGCAACTGATGCTGCGCTTGCAGGTTCTGCAAGTATACCTTCCGTTGAAGCAATAAGTTTGTATGCTTTTACAATTTCTTCATCGGTTACAAAGTTAATCATACCGTTACTTTCATCTCTGGCAGCTTCTGCAAATTTCCAGCTTGCCGGATTGCCTATACGAATTGCGGTTGCAAGAGTTTCGGGTTTATAAATTCTTTCTCCTTTAACGATTGCGGCAGCTCCTTCAGCTTCAAAACCCATCATTTTCGGTAATGCTGAAATCTTACCGAGATCGTGCCACTGCTTGTAACCTTTCCAGTAAGCTGTTATGTTGCCTGCATTGCCTACAGGTATAAAGTGATAGTCAGGAGCCTGACCGAGAGCATTACAAATTTCAAATGCACCTGTTTTTTGCCCTTCAATTCTGTATGGATTAACGGAATTAACCAGAGTAATCGGATAATTGTCGGAAATTTTTCTTACCATTTCCAGAGCTTCATCAAAATTCCCCTGAATTGCTATGATCTCGGCACCATACATCATTGCCTGAGAAAGTTTGCCGAGTGCTATATACCCGTCAGGAATTAGTACAAAAGTCCTCATTCCGGCTTTTGCCCCATAAGCGGCAGCGGATGCGGAAGTGTTGCCTGTAGATGCACAAATTATTGCCCCTGCACCGGCTTCCTTTGCTTTGGAAACTGCCATTGTCATGCCGCGGTCTTTAAAACTCCCTGTCGGGTTGCAGCCTTCAAATTTTAAGTAAATTTCTGCTTCAAGCCCGATTTTTTTTGCAAGGTTGTCAGCCTTAATTAAAGGTGTGTTCCCTTCGTTTAAAGTTATAACCGGAGTTTCATCAGTGACCGGCAAAAAATCTCTGAATGTGTTTATTAATCCCTGATAGTACATAAATTTCCCTTTTCAATTTTATTATATGAATTAATTTTAATATAAAAATTTCATGAAGGCAATTTATATTTACAGACCCTCTCCCGAATTTCTAATGTTCGAACTTGAGTTCTCACATTGAAATTCTGCCCTCTCACAAAGAGAGAGGGCGTGTTTGTGTTAAACTTTTTGTAAGATGACAAGATATTATACTCAAAAATCCTTGAATTATGCTAAAGATCTTCGAACAGATCAGACTGATTGTGAAAATATTTTGTGGCAGTATTTGAGAGGTAAAAGGTTAAATAATATAAAGTTTAGGCGTCAGGTTCCGATAGGAAAATATATTGTTGATTTTGTAAATCTAGGTAAAAAGCTGGTTATTGAGCTGGATGGTTCGCAGCATATTGATAATCTTGATTATGACAAAAAGAGAACAGAATATCTTACTCAAAATGGTTATAAGGTAATAAGATTTTTTGATAATGATATAACGGGTAATATAGAAAATGTTTTACATTCAATAATAGAAATATATAACAGTATTGAATAATTTGCCCTCTCTCTTTGTGAGAGGGCAGAATTTCGCCTTTGTCTGAAGGAGAAAGGCTGAAATTCGGGAGAGGGTTATACCTGCACCCTTATAAGGTTTTCAACAGTATTTCCGTCCTGTTCAATCAATTTTATTGCATTTTGCATATTCTTTTCTTTGACAAGCTCGGTAATCACAGTAATATCTGCAGTATTATCATCCGAAACGCATTTTTGTACAATACTTGCAAGGCTTATGTCATTATCCGCGCAGATCGTTCCGATTTTGCCTATGACACCTTTGTTATTTTTTGCGTGAATTGAAATATAATATTTGTTTGTGGTTTCTGAAATATCAAGCATTTTTGCAGCCGAATTATGCTTACATCTCATCATTGGCAGAATATAATCTGATTTCCCGATTTCTGCGGCTATTGCTAAGATATCGCCTACAACCGAGCTTGCAGTCGGAAATTCTCCGGCGCCGGGACCTGAAAGAGTAATACTTCCGACAGGATGACCTTCAAGCATAACAGCATTTGTTACGTAATCAATATGTGCAAGCGTTGATTTTTTTGAAACCAGCATGGGATGAACTCTCACATCAGCGCTGCCGTTTGCGTCAATATTGGCAGATGCGATAAGCTTAATTTTGTAGCCTAAATCGTTTGCCGCTTCCATATCTTTGGCGCGAATTTTTGTAATGCCTTCCCTATAAACTTTTTGGATATCAATTCGTTTATGAAAAGTTATGGATGCAAGCGTTGCAATTTTGTATGCAGCATCAAAACCTTCCACATCACCTGTAGGGTCAGCTTCTGCGTAACCCAGTTCCTGCGCTTCTTTTAATACATCGACATACGATGCTTTTTGAACATCCATTTTTGTCAGTATGTAATTTGTTGTTCCGTTTAAAATAGCTTCAATATGAGTAATTTCGTTGCCTGCAAGAATTGTTTTTACAGGCATGATAATAGGTATTCCGCCAGCAATTGCAGCTTCATAAAGAATTACTCTATTGTGTTCTTCGGCTAATTTGAAAATATCTTCTCCGCGTTTTGCAAGAAGCTCTTTATTTGCCGTAACTATATGTTTGCCGTTTTTTATAGCGGTTGAAATTAAATCAAAAGCAGGTTCAATTCCGCCTACGAGTTCTGCGACAATGTCGATTTCAGGGTTGTTCACTACATCATAAGCGTTATCTGTCAAGATAGAATTATCCAGACCTTCTATATCGCGTTTTTTGTTAATATTTTTTACCGCTATTTTTACAATTTCAATGTTGTCAAAATTTTTTAAAGTTTTAAAAACTCCCGAGCCTACAGTCCCGAGACCTATTAATCCGATTTTAATTTTTTTATCCATATAATAATAATACCATAAAATCCAATTTATTGAGTACATCTATCACAGTTTACACAAATTATGTGTGAAAACGTCATGCTGAACTTGTTTCAGCATCTCATAACAATTAGACCCTGAAACAAGTTCAGGGTGACAATTTAGATATTGTTTTGTGAAAACTGCGATAGATGACCATTATTGTTTAATATATGAACAATAAAACGCATACCAGTATTTAGGATTAAGAAAACAAAACGGACGTTTTTTCCAAAAATTAATACGGCTGGCTTTTTTGTTTTCATCATACCAATATTTTTGTTCTTTTTCAGTTAAAGCCCATGGGGTCAGTTGAAGATATTTAAAGTACAGGTCTTTAAAAAATGTGCATGAACCGAACACCCACGGTTTGTCACATCCTATATAATGAATAATTTTAGGATGATTTGTAAAGGAGGTTCTGCTTGCAAATCCGCTTACCTGTACATTCCATTCATCAGGCAGAATTTTTATTCTGTCTTTGAGCGTAAAATTTATTACGTCCTGATCGCCTGTTTCAATTTTGTCTATATTCTGTTTTGTATATTCAAAGAATTTTTGTTCAATATTTTCTTTACGGATTTTATCAAGATCAAAAACAATCATTCCTGAATTAATATATTTAGAGTTTTTCCATTTCTTTTTATGTTTGACTCTGGCATCCAGGACTCCTGCTATAATATTTTCTCCCAAATCTGCTTCAAACAAATCCTTTAGAGAAGTGTTAACAACAATATCGCAGTCAAGATAAATTATTTTATCCACATCAGGCAAAAGTTCCGATAATATAAGTCTATAATAAGCCGGAAGTGTAATATATTCGTGGGTATTAATTTGTTTATAAATTTCAAGCTTTGTTTCGTCAACTTTAATAAAATCAATTTTACAGTTTTTAATTTTTGTGAGGGTTAGAATTTTTGATCTGCTCTCATCAGAGATATTGCCGTCAAGAATGTAGAAATGCAGGACATCATCATCACAGGCATTTGAAAGAATTGAGGCAATAACAACAGATGCGTATTTTGCATAATTTTCATCGCATGAAATACATACATTAATTACTGTCATATTTTCCTCTTTTTGTACTTAAAAATATTAATTTTTCCGAACAGTAATACATATTCAGTGTTAATACTTTCGCGGATGGAAAACAGTGTTTTGCCGAATATCTTAAATCTTGATTTTTCTGCTCTGTAAAGTCCGTCCGGAACATTTATATTCTTTTCTTTAATAAAATCAAGCACCTGACGGCGGGCAAGAATATAATGTTCGTCCTGAAGTTTGTTTCCGCCTTTTTTTACAATGGATTTAGGGTTAACAAAATAGTAATAGTAAGTTTTTGGAACTGTTACGAGTTTGTTCGCAAAATACAGCGCGCGTGCCGTAAAATCTCTGTCTTCATAATACATTCCCGTAATAAATTCCAGATTTATGCCTTTTAAAAAATTCGTTCTGTAAATTTTGTTCCAGACGCAGCCTTCTCTGTATGTTTTGCAGGCAAGATATTTATCTTCCGGTTTTGTATAAACTTTTTCTTCTGTTATGTTAAGTCTGATTTTTTGTTGTTTGGGATGCTGTCTTATAAAATCCGCGCAGGCTATGTCACAGTCGTATTTTTTTGCGGCATTGTAGAGTTTTTCAAAAAAATCAATATCAACCCAATCATCCGAATCAACAAATCCGATATATTCACCCTGTGCGACACTCATACCCGTATTCCTGGCATGGGAAATCCCCTGATTTTTAGTCGTAATAATACGGAGTTTCGGGGGGGGGGCGGACTTGCTGATTTTTTCTAAAATTTCTAAAGAATTATCTGTTGAACCGTCATTGACGCAAATAATTTCAATGTCATCAAGCGTTTGGTTAAGCAGAGTATCAAGACATCTCTCAAGATACTTTGCAGTATTATAAACCGGAACTATTACACTTACTTTAATCATATTATAAATAATAATATCAGAAATTTTAATTTTTTGAAACTTTAAATTTTATACAGTTCAATAGTTTATATTCATTTTTATTTTTGTAGATTTTAATTTTTAATATTGTAAGTCCTAAAAGTTTGATTTTTTTAAATTCTAAAAAATAATGATCAAGGTTGATATTATTCTCTTTCAGGTATTCCATCATTTTATTGTAAGTATATTCTGAATCTTTTAATTTTTTAGCTGATTTAGTTTTTACGGTAGACCTATTATTAGTCCAGTAATTGTAATAAGTATCCGGTACAGTCACAAGACCTTTAAGTTTAACGAGAACTTCTGCGGTAAAACATCTGTCCTCAAAGAATACATGAGGTTCGAAAATAATATTATTTTTTTTAAGTTCTGATGTTTTATATATTTTATTCCATACATAGCATTTGTCAGGCACGTCACACAGCAAAAATTTTCGGTCTGTATTTTCGGTATACTCTTCATTTTTTATTTTAAGATGATATTTCCATTTGTATGGTCTTAATCTTTTAATCCCTGCAGCGGCAATATCAGCATTATATTTTTCTGCTGCTGTATAGAGTTTTTCATAAAAATCTAAATCTATCCAGTCATCAGAATCTACAAAACCTGTATATTCGCCTGTCGCAATTGCAAGTCCCGCATTTCTTGCACATGATTGCCCTTGATTGGATTGATTAATTACAATAATTCTATTATCCTTTTGTGCAAAGGAATTGAGTATAGATAAGCTTTTGTCTGTAGAGCCGTCATTGATACAGATAATTTCTAAATCTGTAAATGTCTGATTAACAATGCTTTTTAGACATTTATTTAAGAATTTTTTAACATTGTAAACGGGAATAATAATACTTATTTTTGCCATTTTGCTAATCAATATACTGAATTTCTAACTAATAATTCTAAATAATTACATGAAATTCTATAAATTAATTAGAAAAATGTCAATATAATTCCTAAAAATTATTAGTAATAATTTATTAATTTAATTTATAAACTGTATATTGAGGTTATATGATAAGAGAAAGATTTGCTAAAAATCTTAGAAAAATAAGAAAATCCAGAAATTTAACACAGGAAAAGCTTGCAGAACTTGCAGGTGTTGATTTTCGCTATATTTCGTTTCTTGAAAACGCGAAAAGTTTTCCTTCCGGCGATTTGATAGAGAAGTTAGCTGCCGCATTAAATATTGACTGTTCGGATTTTTTTAAATTTGAAGATAATTTTTCCAGAAACGAACTCGAAAACAAAATTATTAATTTAATAAAGTTACTGGATGAGCGAAACTTAAAGCTGCTTTATGAAATTACAAAAAGTATGAATTCTTCTATTTTTTAATAAAGATTTTTTTCAGACTAAGAATAATTTCAGCGATAAATTTTGAAAGCGAAAATTTTTCTTCAGGCATCTCCGGTTCATCTTTTTCAAATCCAAAAGTATCAACTTCCGGTTTTGATGTGAAGATACTTTCATCTAAATATTTCTTTTCCTGTTTTTCTTCCCGTCTGCCTTGAGCCATGTAACCGAGGTTACCGCCGCCGCCGTCATTTTGCATGGATGCTGCTGCTTTGATGACCGGTTTTGTGCTCAAAACATTTACATCGAATGACATTTTTTGACCATTGCTTACGACTTTCTAAATACAGCCATTGCTTAACTTATGCATTTTGGGCTTATTGTCATTCCGAACTTGTTTCGGAATCCTTTGTTCATTGGCTGGACTTTTCAGATTGCCGTAATCCTTTCATGTTTTTCCCTTACATATATATAAAGTATTTTTCATGAAGAAATGTTACAATTTAAAGGTATTTGTAACAAAAAATTTACAATGTGTTATTCGCTGAATATTAAAACACTCTGGCATTTAAAGCCGATTTCAAACAGGTCGCGTTTTCGGATTGCGGTTTTTATATCAGGTCTGTCATTTTGCGGGTGAAGAATGAATTTTGTAATATTGTTTTTATCATCATAATTAATTTTGATATTTGTAAACAGGTTTGAATGATCTTTGCAAAGTCCGTCAGAAAGTTTTAGTATGCCGCCTAAACGTTTGACAATTTTGCGGTCTTTTTTCTCCAGCGAGCCGTAAATTTCATGCTCATGTTTGTCGGGCAGGCTGCCTCTGTGATACCTTGCTATACAGCCAATTATTTTTGCCTCACGCTCATCGAAGCCGTAAAGCCCCTCTTCAATAATCATTTTCATGGAATGTTTATTGTGGCTCTGAGGCTCAATAAAATAACCTATATCATGTAAAAGGGAGGCTGCTTCAAGATATTCCCTTTCTATTTGGGACATTTCAGCTATTTTTTTGCAAACTTCGTCAAATATTATAAGAGAAACTCGTTTAACTTCATTTGCGTGGACTTTATCTTTTCCATATTTGTCTAACATTTCATCAACAGAAGGTTTCATAATTAATATTAAATTTAGCAAAAAAATGGATTGCCTGCAATATTTCTGTTATTATAAAAAAGGTTATGGGAAATAGTAATATGACAGATATAAATTTTGATTTACCTTCGGATGTTTTAGATGAAATTCAACGGAATATTCAAAATATTATTGAAAGTTTTGATATTCCTGATGACAACAAGTTTGATGTAATAAGAAAAATCAATTTTATGTATACTCAAACCAAACAGTTATCAATTACTGATGCTCTGACAAATCTTTATAACAGAAGATATTTTGAAACTGTTTTTGCCCGTGAATTTGCGAGGGCAAAGCGTTATAATTCGGATTTATCGCTTGTGGTTGTTGACATTGACTGGTTTAAAAAAATTAATGATACATACGGACATTTGTGCGGGGATTATGTATTGAAAGAATTGAGCTGGTTAATGACGGAAAATTTTCGTCAGACTGATATAATTTTCCGGTACGGCGGGGAAGAATTTGTTATTCTTCTGACAGAAACGCCTAGTGAAACTGCAGGTATTCCTGTTGAACGATTAAGAAAAGCGGTTCAGGAAAATAAATTCAGATATAAAGGGTATGATTTAAATATTACAATCAGTGCGGGTATTTCTTCAAATAAAGATGTAACTAATGATTGCGAAATGTTTGAGAATGCGGATACAGCACTTTATAAAGCCAAAGAAGAAGGACGCAACTGTATTAGGACATTCGGGCAATAGGAATTTAGTTTAAAATAATATAGGATGGTGTACTATGATAAAAAATTTATGTAAATTGTTTGTATTTATCATGCTGTTGAGCGGGGTTGTGTCAGCAGAAGAGTATCAGTCTGTGCATGCGGAACATATTCTCGTAAAAACCGCGGCAGAGGCGCAGCAGATTAAAAAAGCTATTGATGAAGGCGGTGATTTTGAATACTATGCAAGAGCGTATTCAATTTGCCCGTCAGGTCAAAACGGCGGAGATTTGGGGTATTTCGGGCACGGACAGATGGTGCCTGAATTTGAAAAAGCAGCGTTCTCAACTCCTGTAGGAGAAGTTTCAAAACCTGTGTACACTCAGTTTGGCTGGCATTTGATTAAAGTGCTGGACAAAAAGTAATACAGGATGCAAAGACGTTTAGAGGCAAAGATGCATAGCTATTATCATAAAAATCCCCTCTTATATAGAGAGGGGATTTTTATAAACGGTTATTTCTGTGCTTCTGCCGGAGCCTGGGCTTGCGGTTGTGCTGTCGGAACCGGTGCATTTTGAGCTTGTTTTGCAAGATCTTTTTTTAATTTTTTATTAATAGTTACTTCGCCGATTGGTTTGCTGTAGTCTTCTGCGTTGAGTGTATACATTCTTTCCCAGCAGCCGGGAATATTTGATTTTGTATCACAGATACAGTTTCTCCAGGTTACGCCTGTTTTTTTGTCCAGTAATACTGTCATCATGTTGCTTCCGGTGATTACTGCGTATCTGTCGTTTGCTTTTTGTTCAGCAAATTGAAACCACATTGTAGCAAGTATTACGACTGCAAGTGCTATTAAAATATTGTCTTTCATATAAAAATTCCCTTCCTATTTCTTTTACGGCATTATTATACACTTAATGCTTAGGATTAGCAAGTTTGTTATTACACTTCAGGATAATGAAAAATTTTAAGTAAACTTTTAAACTTGTATATGAGAAAGGAAATAGGTTTTATGGTATTACTTATAAGATGGATATTTTTTACTCTTGCAATACTTTTTGTTGCATGGCTTGTGCCGGGTATTTTTGTTGAAAATTTTCAAAGCGCAATGCTTGTAACTGTTATTATGGCGCTTATAAACATATTTATAAGACCGCTGATTGTATTTATTACGCTGCCTATAAATATTTTAACCCTCGGGTTATTCGGGCTTGTTGTAAATGCACTTTTGTTTATGCTTGCGGGATACATTGCTCCGGGATTTTATGTTGACGGATTTCTTGCCGCATTTTTAGGATCTGTCGTGCTTTCATTCCTGGGGTTGATTATAAATATGATTACCTTAAATGACGGCAAAGATTAACAAAAAGGCTTCTTTTTAAAGAAGCCTTTTTATGTTAGATTTATTATATGAAAGCTCTTGTTTATAAAGATACCGGAAAAATAGAACTCGTTGAAAGACCGATGCCTGTTATTCAATCAGATAGAGATGCTGTTGTAAAAGTGGAAGTATCCTCAATTTGCACAAGTGATTTGCATATTGTAAGAGGGTTTGTACCAAGGGCACATAAAAATACTGTTCTCGGGCATGAATTTGTCGGAGAAGTTGTATCTGTCGGAAGTGGTGTTAAAAATTTGGTAATCGGGGACAGAGTGAGTGCAAATTGTGAAACTTTTTGCGGGGAATGCCGGTTTTGCAGGCGCGGTTTTGTAAATAACTGTGAAAAAGGCGGCTGGGAGCTTGGCTGCCGGATTGACGGATGCCATGCGGAATATGTCAGAGTGCCTTATGCAGATACCGGGCTTACAAAATTGCCTGATAATGTCAGTTATGAAAATGCATTATTTGTTGGTGATATTTTATCAAGCGGATGGTGGGGCGCGGAACTTTGTGAAATAAAAAGCGGAGATATTATTGCTGTTATCGGAGCAGGACCTGTCGGGCTTTGCTCAATGCTCCCGGCAAGACTTCAGGGAGCTTCTAAAATTATTGCAATAGATATTGACGAAACAAGACTTGAAATTGCTGAAAAACAAAATCTTGCCGACTATTTTATTAACCCTCAAAAAGTTGATGTATGTTCGGCTGTTAATGATTTGACCGCAGGATGCGGTGCAGATGCTGTTATAGAAGCAGCGGGCGGCAAAAATACATTTGAAATGTCTTATAAAATCGCCCGTCCTAATGCAATTGTCGCACTGGTTGCAATGTATGAAGAAAATCAAATTCTTCCGCTGCCTGAAATGTACGGAAAAAATTTAATTTTTAAAACGGGCGGAGTTGATGCTTCAAAGTGCAGAGAGCTTGTAAAACTTATTTCTGACGGTAAGATTAATACTGATTTTTTAATTACTCACAGATATAAACTTGAAGATATTATAGAAGCTTACAAATTTTTTGAAAGCAAATCAGATGGATGCTTAAAAATAGCTGTTGGATAAGGGATCACAGCAAGTAGGTTGGCATTACTAACATCAATTTGTCGGATTTGTAAATCCGACCTACAAACTGACAGAGGGCTGTATTCGTCATTGCGGACAGCGAAGCTGATCCGCAATCGCAAAATCGTGGCTATAATGCGATTCTTCGTTTTGCTCGGAACGACCCGGAAAATTCATGCAACACTCTGTTGCCGAATGAACCGCTGCGTTCCCCTCATTCCTGTCAATCTCCCACGGCAGACTAGTAGGGTGGGATAAGTAAAGCGTTCTCACCAATCATTACTGGGTGAATTTAAAATGTAACGAAATGTAAATACGAATTTAAAAGGGCTGAAATCCTGGATATACTCCTCATAGGATAGGATAGGATAGGATGTATTGCGCCTATAGCAATCTTTTTTGTTTTAATTGTTATATAGGGAAAGATTAAAGGCAAAGTTTATGTTAATAGAAAAAGTAACATTTAGCGGTTTAGACAAAATTCAAGCATATCCTGAAAAAGCTCAAGTAAAAAAAGAACCGGAAAAAGAAATTTCAAAAGAGGATAAAGAAAAATCAAATGCCGCAAAATATATGATTGGTGCAACAGCTCTTGGAATTATAATAACTGCGGGTATAATCGGTCATAAAAATAACTGGTGGCAAAGGGCAGGTGATAAAGTTAAAGATTTGGCTAAATCCGGAGAGAATACTGAACTAAAAATGATATCTAAAATATTCTCACGCAAGGATGGCCGCAAAACAAGCATGATTGAAATTGACCCTGTAACGGGTAAAACTATAAAAAAGACACGTTATACGAGTGATGAATGACCGGATAGTACGGTATATTATGATCCAAAAACAGGGAAAAGGTTAAAAGTAACTCAATATTGTGATTATAGCTCAAAACCGTGCTTTACCACTTATTTTGACCCACAAACAGGCAAGAGGACAAAGACAATCTCTTATTCTCTTGATGGTAAGACAGTTAACAGCGTCATATCTTATGATTATGACCCGCAAACAGGGAAAAGAATTAAGGATACCACTTATCATAGTGACGGTAAAACACTTCGCTCTATTACTGACTACAGCCCGCAGACAAGGAAAAAGATAAAAACTACCCGATACTTTGACAATGGCAAGTCTATTAGATCCGTCGTTGATTATTATCCGAAAACAGAGAATGTAATTATGAGTGCTACTTATTATCGTAGCGATGGTACGCTTACTTCTGTAACCGAGCACAATCCCGTAAATTCTGCTTGGGTAACTAAAAAATATTATGATGACGGCAAAACAGTTAAGTCCGAAACTGTCAAATCTTTGGATTGTTTAAAGGTAACTAATTATTCTCAAGATGGACAGATTGTTAACTCGACAACTCAAGCATTAGATCCAAACAAAGAAAAGTACCGTTCTTAATTGTGCAGTACATGTTTTAATGTTTTGCAAATCAGTTTATATGCTGATTTTACCCCTCTGCTTTCTCTCAATCCGTTGAGAAGCAGAAAATCATGGAATGTGTTGTTTATTCTGACGCAGGCTGTGTCAACCCCTGCTTCAATAAGCTTTCTTGCATAGGCTTCCCCTTCATCTCTCAAGACATCGTTTTCAGCCGTTATAACAAGAGCCGGTGCAACTCCTTTTAAATATTCAATATCGGTTTTTAAAGGCGATACATAAATTCCGTTTCGTTTGTCCTTATCGGGAAGGTAGCAGTCCCAGAAGTATTCCATTGCTTTTTTACTCAACCATGGACCGTCTTTGAATTCTTTGTAAGAATCTGTTTTCATCTCTGCATCCGTTACAGGATAAACAAGAACCTGAAAAGCAAGTTCGGGACCGTTTTCTAATTTCGTTCTGATTGCTGTTGCGGCAGCCATATTCCCGCCTGCACTGTCGCCCATTATTGCTATGCGTGAGGAATTAATATTGTATTCATTTCCGTTATTGTAAAAATGTTCCAGAGCGGCATAAATTTGATTAAGTGCTGTCGGATATTGAAATTCAGGTGATCGGGAATAATTAACAAAAGCTGCTGTACAATTTGTATGGTTTGCAATGGTTTTGATTGTCATATCAAAATCATCAGCATTTCCCATTACCCAGCCGCCTCCGTGGCAGTAAATTATAAGCGGAAGATTTTCTTCGCCTGTATAATCTTTTGGACGGATTAATCTTACGCTTATTTCTCCGGCGATTTCATCGGAAAATGAAATATCTTCTACCTGTGCTTCAATATCTCTGTATCCTTTTTCCTGAATAAAGGTTAAAAATTCCCTTGCATCTTCAGGGTCGATTTCGTAAAGCGGTTTGGCATTTTTATCAAGATTTTCCAAAAAATTTTTTGCAATATTGTCTAAATACGGGTGTTTTGATGACGGTTCGCTCATATATCCTCCTTTTTTTATTATTTTTATTAGAATGAAGTTTTTTATAAATTGTCCGAAAGTGCTGTAAAAATGTTGACAATATTTATAGCCGCTCGGTCAATAGTATTAATTTTCAAAATGTATAAATAATTATTTGTTATGAAAAGACTGTTTATTTTATTATTAATTTTACTTGTTGGAATTTCTGTTAATGCAGAAAACTGCACCGAGCAGATTTGCGCTCAGGAACACATGTTCTGTGAAAAAGGCGCATTGTCAAATACAGTTACTATTACAAATTTAAGAAATATAATATGCAAAGGAAATGCGTTTAAAGTAGCATTTTCCTGCAAATTCTGGTCAGATTGTGCTAAGGCAGGCGACAGAGTAAATTTTGATGTTCCTGATGCAATTTACACACAGGAGGGAACTTTACTAATCCCTGCAGGTTCAAAAGTTGTCGCAACGATTATCAGAATTGATAAACAGAGAGTTCCTAATAAAAATGCCAGAGTATATTTGAATTTTGAATGTCTTGTTTTCCCTGACGGGTCGGCATTTGAAATGTCTGCCAAACCATTGACCAAAGACGGAGCATTAAAAGAAGGAGCGTGGAATACTGCGGGTAAATTAACGGCTTACACTCTGGGACTCGGTATAGTAGGTGCCGGTGCCGGTACGGGGTTTGCATTTATTCCTAACCCTGCAAAGCTAGGTGTGGGCTATGCAATAGGAATTCCTGTAGGCACAACGGTCGGTTTGATAACCGGTTTAATTACTCCCGGACTAAAATACCATGCCAAAGCCGGTGAAGTTGTGACAATTATACTGTGCGAAGATTTAAATCTGCCGAAAAATTGTGAAAAATAATTGTTTATTAACAACATGCTTGAATAAATAAATTCCCAGTGCTAGAATAAAGTTACTTAGCGGCATCGTCTAGGGGTTAGGATAGCAGATTCTCATTCTGTTGACACGGGTTCAATTCCCGTTGCCGCCGATTAAAACAGGCTTTGGAAGCCTGTTTTCTTTTTTAATACCGGAGCGGAAATTGAACCAATAAATTTTTTGTTGAAAAATTTATTGGGTAGGCTCTGCATACTTATTCCTACGGCTCGAATTTCCTATTATCGCCAACGACTAAGCAAATTCCCTTGCCGCCGATTAAAAAACGGGCTTAGGGAGCATATCTGTTTATGGTAAATAAATGTAACAATTTTACAGAAGTGTAATTATTACAATTGTAATATAAATTATTTAATAAAAATAAATTTGTTTATTAAAAATCGTAAGATTAGTAAAACAAAGAAGCATTTTTTGCTTTTTTATATGCTACACATGTAGTATATTGCCCGAAAAGTTGATTTTTTCTATCGTACAAGACTATTGACGAATAACAAAAAAAAGAGTAATCTTTTAAAACACAAGGAGGTGTGTGTATGAAAATTAGTTCTGTTCAAAATTATTGTTGTGCACGTTACACCAATAATCAGCTTCAAAGAAGTTCAAGTTATGTTCAAAAACCGGATAATGTTTATACTTCCGGTACGGGGCAGCTTTCTGCTTTGCCGGGATATAAATTTTACCCGCAAATTAATTTTACCGGCTTACAATCAACTGCATTAACTCTTGCTAAAAAAATTCCGTTGGAAGATCGTCTTGCTTCTGTTTTGCAAATTTTGCAGCAGGGTGATGTTGTTGTGATTGATGAAACATTAAAATCAGCGCAGAAAAGTTTGAAAGAATTAGGTAATTCTTTTCATAATATAATAAAACGTTTGTTTTATATTGAAGATGACAATTTCCATGCCTCACTTGCATTATTTAAAAACCATAATAACGAGTTAGAAGCTTATAATCCTAATAAGTTTGATGTTGTTTTAAATAGCGGTAATTCTGTCTACAATATGAAGCATGGCGACAGTTTTTATCTTGAAAATGGCGATATTTTAAAATTAGATGAAAGTCGTCTTCAGATTAAAGATAAACCTTTGACTGATCTAAGTATGCACAGAAAAATATTTGTGAAATCTTTTGATTTTACAAATGAAGTTAATCCTGTAATTAAACGTCAGAATCAAAAATCAATTTATTCAATTTTGCAAACTTTGTCAGGTAAAGGTAAAAAACTTTCATTTGCAGATGTCGGAGGACAGGATAATGTTATTACTGCATTAAAAAAAGGTATTTTATACCCTATAAAATATCCTGAAGTTTACAAAAACAGTATAGTAAACCACGGTTATATAATGTATGGACCTCCGGGAACCGGAAAAACTCTGATTGCACAAGCTCTTGCAAATGAAACAGATGCTTCATTTATTAAATTAAACGGCTTGGAAATGGAATCAAAATGGGTCGGACAGTCTGAAGAAAACTGGCGTAAGCTTTTTGATTCCGCCAGAGAAAATCAACCGTCAATTATATTTATAGATGAGTTTGATGCTGTTGCTAAAAAAAGAGGCGGAACGGATGTTTACGGCGATAAAGTCGTTAATCAGCTTTTGACATTGATGAGTGATGTTGAAAAGAACGGTGATGACATATATGTTATTACAGCAACTAACAGGCTGGATATGCTTGACAGTGCTATTACACGTTCCGGAAGGTTTGGAAAGCATATTGAAGTTAAAGCTCCGGATACAAAAGATGGTATACTAAAGATTTTTGATATTCATACAAAAAATAAGGCACTTGCTGACGATGTGAACAAGGAAAAACTCGCGGAAGAGCTTCTGAAATTGAAAACTACCGGTGCGGACATCGCTTATATTGTTAATGCCGCCCATGAAAATGCTTTTGAAAGATCCGGTATATACAAAAAAATGGAAGAAGGAATGCTAAAAGCTGTGGATATTGAAAATTTGCGTATTGTTCATTCTGATTTTCAGCAGGCAATAAAGGATTTTGCAGTAACGCATAATAAAAATACCAGAAACCCAATAGGTTTTTATAAACAGTAAAAAATATAAAAAAGGAGCTAAAAAGCTCCTTTTTCGGTTTTTAAATTTTTATTAAAAAGAATTTGCTGTCTTTTAGTGCCAGAACTTTATGCTCTGTATCTTTTTTAAACATTAAAATTTCGCCTTTTTCTACCTTAAATTTTTCGGCATCAAAATGAAGTTCAAGTTCTCCATCGAGAACATAAACAGCCGCATCGCAGGTTGATGTGTGCGTGTCAATGATTTCATTTTTTTTGATGGCAATAACCGACAAATTACTGTCATTTTCCTCCATTAAAATTTCACGTTTGAATTTTTCTTCGCCTAAATCAACAATATCTTTTGCTTTCAATACATTGTAAAACATTATTCCACTCCTTTCTTTATCTGTAGAATAAAATAAAAATTAAAGATAATAATTGCATAACAGATTTAAGCCTATCCGGTATAAGATTTATTTCAGGTTTTTGCAACTGTTACAAATATAAATTTTGATAAAGAAGTTGCAATTGGCTTGTAAGAGTGTTTATTTGAATAGTGAACTTCCTCTATCTCCGGTATTTTCGTTGTACAAATAGAGAGTAGGATCAAATAATATTGTAATATGGTGTTGTATACTGTATAATAATTTTATAATTATATAAAGTATAAGGATAATGATATGTCAAAAGATAATTTTACGCCTACAACTGAAAGTTTTGCTGATATTATAGATAATAGCAAGAAATATTATGTTCCCAAATATCAGAGAGATTATTCTTGGGATAATCTGGGTGGTGAATGGATCTGTTATGGGAAGATATAATTTCTAATGTAGAAAAACATTATGTAGGGATTTTGGTCTTTCAAGAGACAGAATCTGGTATTAGTATAATTGACGGACAGCAAAGATTAACAACTATATTAATAATTATTCTTGCTGCTTTATATTTGTTATATGAAAATTTAAAAAATTTATCTGGTGAGGATGATAAAAAGAAAGCAGATAAACAACTTGAAATATTAATGTCTAAATATATCGGGAAAGAGGAAGAAGATTTAAAATATTATAATAAAATTTCTCTAAATGATAATAATGACGCTTTTTTTAAAGAATTATGCCATATAAAAGAAAATGGAAGTGTAAAAAAAGTTAAACCAATTTTTAATAAAGATTTAAAAACAAATAAGACATTATTGAAAGCATTGAAGTTTTTTTATGAAAAATTAAAAAATTATATATTTGAGCCAACTCCAGATAAAATTATAAATTTTATAAACGAAAATATTTCAAAAAAATTAATTTTTACTAAAATTATTGTAAATAAAGAAGAAAATGCTTATATGCTTTTTGAAACTTTAAATTCAAGATCTGTAGAATTATCGTCCTATGATTTATTAAAAAATCATTTATTGGCAATAGCCGGCGAAAAATTTCAACAGAGTATGCTGGATGATATCGCTTTAATCAATACTAATATTGGCAGCGGTGATATTACAAGGTTTATTGCTATGGATTGGAATTGTAGGCATACTCCTAAAGTTATGGAAAAAAGAATATATAGAACAATTGCAAGGGAAATAAAAGATACAAATAGTGCTTTTCACTATACAAAGGTATTAAAAAAATCATCTGATATATATAAAATTCTTAAATCACATAATTATTCACAGGATATAGAAGTACAGGAATTATTAAAAGTTCTGAAATATATTCCCCGGATATCTCAGCATAATTTGATAATATTGTCTTTATTTCACTCAATGGATAAATATAAGATAAAAAAAATTATTAATTGTTTGTTAGTTTTGGCTATTAGGTATAATTATGTTTGCCAAAAGCAGGCAAATAAGCAGGAGACTATATATAATCGTATAGCAACTAAAATTTTTAATCGCGAATACTCAAACGAAAGAGAAATAATTAAAGAATTAAAAGAAAGTGATATTTATATTGCTGATGAAGAATTTGTTGCAGATTTTATAAAAAAAGATTTTGCAACTGAATCTATCGACAGATATCTTCTTGCTAAGATAGAGGAATATGTTACTAAAATTAAATTAGATTATGATAGCCTTACTATAGAACATATATCTGATAAGTCTAAAAGGGAAGGTTTTACTAATAAAATTGGGAATCAGACATTACTGAGTAAACAGGAAAATAGTGCTTTATCTGGTAAATCATTTGAAGAAAAAGTTAAAGTTTACGCAAAAAGTAACCTTTATATAGTAAATACAATCAGTGGAAAAAGTTGGACAGAAAATATAGTTGCCGAAAGATCAAAGGATCTTGCTAATATTGCATGTAAAGTGTTTGTTATTAAATAATCACACATGGAATTTTAATTATAAATAGTATTACAAGCCGGTATAACATAAAATAATGTTCTATACTATACAAGCGCATGCACCAAATTCTACACACTTTTACTCTCCGGCGGCACTCAAATACTATTTCACTTAATGGAATAACTCTCTAACTCCTAGACAACTTATATAGCAACTATTTACAGATGTCTAATGAATATAAGGTAATTTTGTTAAAATCACTACTTTCGAACTGCACACTAAATGGCGAAAACATAAGCTGGACATATAAAAAGCCCTTCTGCTACATAGCGGAAACGGGCGATTTTGAAAAAATCTACCCTGGATGCGATTGTCTTGGATTTCCGCCACGCTCAAATAGTTTCGCAATTGAACCTGCGGTTCAACTTTGCTCAATATTCTCGCTATCCGGACTAACTCGCTTGTGCTCGTGTCGTCCGTACGGAAATCCGCTCGAACACGAGTTGGTTTATCTCATCGCTGTCTCAAGTAAATAAAAAGGACGGATAAACCCGTCCTTTTTATTTACCCTGGATGCGATTCGAACGCATGACCTACCGCTTAGAAGGCGGTTGCTCTATCCAGCTGAGCTACCAGGGCTTGGATCCAGAGGGCTTAGACAAGTGTTTGGTTTCGTGGGGTACCTGTATAATCCCTCATAAAATTTATGTTATCACAAACATTTTTCTTTGCAAGATTATTTTATTTTTCTCATTATTAAGAATTGTTACATAAAATTATCCTGAAAACCCTTGTCAGATAAAGCTATCTTAATTTTGTTCATAAAATTACGGATTTTTTAATTAAAGATTTTCGTGTGATTATCCGTAAGAGATTTTATACAGTGTGTTACTTAAGTTAATTAAAAGGAGAAATGTTATGGCAAACGAAATTAACGGTGTGGGTGGTATTCAAAATCAGATTGATACAAGAATACAAACTGAAATCCAAAAAGAAGGACAGAGTAAAATCAATATTGCATTTCCGAAAGGACAAGAGCAGGCAAAACCGGCTGATTTTAATGTTTATGGTAAAGATATTGAGAATTTCGAAAAATTCAAAGGAAATGATAAACATGATGCCATGCGTATGACACAGGATGCTGCAAATGATGTAAAAAAAGCTTATATGCAATTGCAGCATGAATTTCCTGATGTTTCTCTTCAGTTTGAAACAATGCCTGATCCTACAAAATGCGGCAAGAAAAGAGAAGGTTTTTTCAATTATCAACAGCAATTGAGTGACTGGAAAGATCTGGCAATGACACAGATTGCGAATGAAAGAGAAAGAAGCACAAAAGAATTGGTACATGGTGCTGCCGGTGCAATTATGGCAAATGATGATGCTAATGCTGTAATGAATGCCGGAGTTACTATTGCTGCCGGCGAAGCAATTATTGCGAATGATAACAAAAATGCTGAAGAAATTAATGCAAATGTTGACAGAACAAGAAGTGCTGTTCATCAAGAAGCTGTTAAGACAAGAAATGTTGTTCATCAGGAACACAGACGTACAAGACAAGAAGTTCAGCTTCAAGGAGCTATGACACGTAATCTTGTAAGACAGGAAGGTACCCGTACAAGACAAACAGTTCATGATGAGGCAGCAGAAACAAGAAATACTGTTCGCGAAGACGGAGCAAAAACACGTAATACCGTAAATACCAGAGCTCAAGAAACACAGGAACTTAATTCTTCATCAGATAAAGTATCAGATGTTTTAACAAACGGACATAAGCCTCATACAACGAGAACCGTAAAAGAAGTCGGGAATCTGAGAGACAGTATAATGCAATCAAATCTTCCTCATGACGAAAAGAAAGAGTTATTAAATGATCTTGCAAATTTCTCAGATCAGCATATTATAAGTAAACGAGAATTAGAGCAAAAACGTAATGAAATTGAAGAAAGATTAGCCTTTGCTCCAGGCAGACAGGTAGAAACACCGGTTCAAGAATTGCCGGAAATAGAACCCCTTCCTGCACATGAAGCTCCCGATTTCCTAATGAAAACTCCTAAGAAAAAGCCGGAAATTTCGAAAAAAGAGCCGGTTAAACTACCCGAACCACCGCAGGGGTTACCGGTTGATAAAGACAAAACAGATGAAATAATTGATAAATTTAAATAAGATATAAATTTATAAAAATTCTTTAAGCCTTAATTTTGTCTCATTAACATTAAGTTGTTATTACAAAACAAAATTGAGGCTTTTTTTGTGATTACCTTTGCAACACATTTTTGTTTAAGATATAATTTTCTTATAACGTAGTAATTTATAAGGAAGTAAAGATTATGCTAACCGGAAATCAAATTAGAAAATTATACTTAGACTATTTTAAAGATAAACATCAGCACACTGTTGTAGAAAGTTCCAGCCTTGTGCCTGATAATCCGACTGTATTATTAACAACAGCCGGAATGCTGCAGTTTTTGCCTATATTTTTAGGTATTGTAAAATCGCCATACAATCCGCCAAGAGCTACCTCTTGCCAGAAATGTGCACGGGCAGGCGGAAAAGATAGCGATATAGAAAACGTCGGAAGAACTCCGCGCCATCACACTTTTTTTGAAATGTTAGGGAATTTTTCATTCGGTGATTATTACAAAAAAGAAGTTATTCCCTGGGCTTGGGAATTTGTTACTGAAGTTTTGAAACTTGATAAAGACAGATTATGGATTACGATTTTTGAAACAGATGATGAAGCTTATGAAATTTGGAGAAGCGTTGGAGTTCCGGCTGAACGCATCAAACGTAAGGGTAAAAAAGACAATTTCTGGGGACCTCCGGGGGCATCTGGTTCATGCGGTCCTTGTTCTGAAATTCACTATGATTTAGGTGAACAATATAAATGCAACGATCCGAGAGGCTGCGGTATCGATACCTGTGAATGCGACAGGTGGGTTGAAATTTGGAACCTTGTATTCACGGAGCTTTATCAAGATGAAGAAGGTAATCAGTCGCCTCTTGAAAGCAAAAATGTTGATACCGGAATGGGTTTGGAACGTATTACAATGGTTTGTCAGGGTGTGGCTTCAACCTTTGAAACCGATTTGTTAAGACCTATTATGGATAAGGTTTCCGAGATGAGCGGTGTACCTTACAAAAAATCTGAGAAAACGGATATTTCGTTGAGAATTATTACAGACCACGCAAGATGTGTTACATTTTTGATTTCTGACGGCGTAATTCCGGGAAATGAAGGCAGAAGCTATGTTTTGAGAATGATTTTGAGACGTGCTCTGCGTCATGGAAAAATTCTCGGTATGGATTTGCCTTTCTTATACAAACTTGTTGATGTTGTTGTTGAAAATTATGGCGAGGCATATCCTGACCTTGTTAAAAATAAAGCAAAAATTATTGATACAATCAAGAAAGAAGAAGAACGTTTTGCTAAAACTCTTGACCGCGGATATAAAATGCTTGATGAATTTATTTCCGCTAAAAAAGACATTGACGGCGAAAGTGCTTTTAAATTATACGATACTTACGGCTTCCCGTTTGAATTGACAAAAGAAATTGCATCGGAAAACGGTTTGAATGTTGATGAAGAAGGCTATAAAAAAGCAATGCAGGAACAAAAAGACCGCGCAAAAGCTGCCGCAGAAAAAATCAGCGTTACAGGCGATATTAAATATGCAAAAGTTGAAGAAAAAGTCGGTTCAACAGAGTTTGTCGGCTACAGTGAAAACGAATGTGATGCTAAAATTCTGGCTGTAATAGAAGGCGACGGCTATACCGATGTTGTTCTTGATAAAACTCCTTTCTACGCTGAATGCGGCGGGCAGACAGGCGACAGCGGCGTAATAGAAGACAGGAAGGCAGGAGGACAGGAGGTCAAGCTGGAGGTTCTTACAACTTTCAAAGTTAACAAACTTTTTGTCCACAGATGTAAAGTTATAAACGGCGATGATTTAACAGGTGCTGAAGTTCATGCAAAAATTGATGTTGAAAGACGTGAAAACATAAGACTTCATCATACATCAGCGCATTTACTACAGGCTGCATTGATTAAAGTTCTAGGGGATGAAGTTCATCAGGCAGGTTCACAGGTAGAAGAAAACAGAATGCGTTTTGACTTTACCTTCTCGCGTGCTATGACGCCTGAAGAAATCTTTAAAGTTGAAGAAATAATGAACAACTGGATATCAAAAGGCTATGATGTTGTAACTGATGTTATGGATATTGAAAAGGCAAAATTGACAGGAGCAACAGCGCTTTTCGGAGAAAAATACGATGATATCGTAAGAGTTGTTTCAATAACCGACGGCAAAACTTGTATTTCAAAAGAATTCTGTGCCGGAACACATGCAAGAAATATCCGCGACTTGAGACTTGTTAAAATAGTTACGGAAGGCGCAATTGCTGCAGGCACAAGACGTATTGAACTCTGTGTGGGGCGTTCGGCTTTTGACTTTATGAATGCCAAAGTTAAAGAAATTGACAAACTTTCTTTAATGTTCAAAGTTCACTATGACGGTGTTGTTGAACGTATAGAAAAACTTCTTGATGAGAATAAAGAACTTCAAAAAGAATTGACACATGCAAAAGAAGAAAGTGCAAGAGCAAAATTTGCGACATTCTTATCAAAAGCTCTAGATATTGAAGGCGGAAAACTCTTTATTTCAAAAGTTGAAAATTTTGACGGAAATGCTTTAAAAGCCGGTCTTGAATATATGTCTCAAAAACTCGGCGAAAGCATAATAGTTCTTGCATCGGAAAGAACTGTTGCCGTAAAAGTTTCTGACAGCTTTGTGAAAAAAGGTGTTAATGCCGGAAAAATTGTCGGCGAAATTGCAAGAGCAACAGGTGCAAACGGCGGCGGCAGACCGAATTTTGCACAGGGCGGCGTGAAAGATGCATCAAAACTTGATGAAATTCTTGCCAAAGTTCAGGATGAATTACAGTCAGTTAAAGTTTAATGATGTAATAATTTCTTTAGGTTAACTCTTGAAATTTTTAAAAACATAAGTTATAATAAAAGAAAAGGGCGGGACAAGTTCCAGCTTGCCCCATTAAAAGCCCCTGTTAGTGTTTGAGCACTAGTATTATCAACAAGATAAGCACTAGTGCTTTTTCAGTTATACTGAAATCCACTCTATCACCTCCTTCCTTTTTCGGTTTGACAAATTTATAGTTTGCGCCGCAAAGGTATGGATATGATATCAGGGCTTACCCTCAATTTAATTTTATATTTCACTCATAAAAAAGTCAATATTATTAAAATATTAATCTTCTTTATTAAAATGAATTGTTCTTAAAAGCAGCAATTTTGCTTTGCCGTCAGGTAAATTTAATTCATTGATAAAATCATTTAGTAATTGTTTTTGTTCTTTTAAATAGTCCTTAATTATAAAAATATAATCGACAATATCTGAAATTTGAGGCGGTTCAAAATCGTTATCGAGTGCAACAAGAAGCATATTGATGAGACTTTCAATATTATTTAAATTGTTTTTTATTCTGTCAAATTTTTGTTTAAATTGATTTTCTTCTTCGTTTGTCATTATTTACCCGCAGACACCTAGTAGGTGGTAGATAGTACACATAACATGTAACATAATAGGTGGCATGTGTCAACCATCCGATGAATTTGAATATTTTTTGAAAACCTTAGGTAAAAATATAAGCAAGGTAAGAAAAAGCATTAATTTATCACAAGAACAGCTTGCATTTAATATAGATTCTGCAAGAAATTATATCGGATGTATAGAGCGTGCTGAAAAAGTGGCAAGTTTAAAAACGTTGTTTAAAATAGCGAAAATTCTAAATACCACTGTTGAAGATTTATTGAAAAATACAATGAAATAATTTTCATGCTACAATAAACTTATGTTTACAGGGATTGTGGAAGAAACAGGATTTATCAAAAGCTTTGACGGCAAAAAACTTGTTGTTGAATGTAAAAATGTTCTTGACGGCACAAAAATCGGCGACAGCATCTCAATTGACGGCTGCTGTCAGACAGTTACGTCAATGTCATCAAATACATTCAGCGCTGATGTAAGTTCTGAAACCTTAAGAATTACAAAGGGTTTTAAAACAGGGGAGTGTGTTAATCTTGAACGTGCCTTGACACCACAGACAAGAATGGGCGGGCATATTGTTCAGGGACATGTTGACGGAACTGCAAAATACCTCGGGGATATGACATTTGAAGTTCCCAAAGAATTAGATAAATACATTGTCTACAAGGGCTCAATCACTGTCAATGGTGTAAGCTTAACTGTTTCTGGAAATGAAAATAATACTTTCACTGTTGCAATAATTCCCCACACTCTTGAAAATACGAACTTAAAATACCTTAAAACAGGAGACTTTGTAAATATTGAAACAGATATTCTCGGACGGTATGTTGAAAAATTTTTATCAACGCAAAATAATAATATTACGGAAGATTTTTTGAAAGAAAACGGGTTTATGTAAAATGGAAAACTTTAAATTTGACAGAATTGAAGATGCATTAGAAGATTTTAAAAACGGTAAAATGATAATTGTAGCCGATGATGAGGACAGAGAAAACGAAGGCGATTTAATCTGTTCGGGGCAGATGGTTACACCTGAGATTATAAAATTTATGGCAGAAAATGCAAAAGGTTTGATATGTCTTGCGATTTCTTCAGAGATTGCAGAAAAAATGCAGCTTCCTCAAATGGTTGAACAAAACAGCGAATCAATGAAAACGGCTTTTACCGTAAGTATTGATGCCGCTGAAAAATACGGGGTAACAACGGGAATTTCGGCATTTGACAGAGCAAAAACGATTGAGGTTTGCCTTGCTCCGGACGCTCAGCCATCAGATCTTCGCCGCCCGGGGCATTTGTTTCCCTGTGTTGCAAGAAAGGGAGGCGTTTTGACAAGAACAGGACATACAGAAGCCGTTGTTGATTTAGCAAGGCTTTGCGGTCATATTCCTGCAGGTCCGATGTGCGAAATCATGGGCAAAGACGGACATATGGCAAAACGCGATGAACTTTATGAATTTGCACGTGAACACGGGATAAAATTTATTTCGGTTGCTGAATTAATTGCATATAGACTTAAAACCGAAAAAATTGTTACACGTGAAGCGGAAGCGCATCTTCCGACACAGTTCGGCGAATTTGATATTTACGGTTATTTAAATCATGCAACTGGTCAGGAATGCGTAGCACTTGTAAAAGATGACGGTTCTGATAAAATTCCGCTTATCCGTGTTCACAGCGAATGTTTAACAGGAGATATTTTCGGCAGTCTCAAATGTGACTGCAACTACCAGCTTCATACCGCGTTACAGATGATTGACAAATACGGCAGAGGTGCGGTTGTTTATATGAAAGGGCACGAAGGCAGAGGTATCGGAATTATCAATAAAATTAAGGCATATCATCTTCAGGAAGAAGGTCAGGATACAGTTGAGGCAAATCTCTCTCTGGGATTCAAACCCGATTTAAGAGATTACGGTACGGGTGCGCAGGTTATAAGGGATTTAGGTTTTAACAATTTTAACCTGATTACAAACAATCCGAAAAAAATCGTCGGTTTGAAGGGTTACGGACTGACTGTTCATGATATAGTTAAAATAGAACCGCAAATCAATTCGTATAACAGACGTTATATGGAAACTAAAAAAGAAAAAATGCACCACATGTTGTAGCCCCTGTAAAAAATTGACGGTAAAACAAGGAATTAAGTTATGCTCCCTTATATTCACAGCGAAAATGAAAAAAATGATACAAATTTTGAAGCAAGACTTCTTACACAGGATGATTATAAAGGTTTTGCCCCTGTCTATGAAGATTTCAGGACACGTGCCTGTGATGAATATAAGTTTGAGCTGGAACCTTTGAATTTTGAGGATTTTACGGATTCTGTCGAAAAAAATTTGATAGATTGTCTGGTCTTGTTTGAAAATACAATACCGGTTGCATTTCTTGTTTATACAACTGCGATTTCTGAGGCTGTGGAATTAAATATCATTCATTCATTTAAAATGGAGGATATGACAACAAGATCAATGTATCTTGTAAAAAAATTTCTTGAACTTACAAAAGCTGAAAGAACCGAAAAGATTGTCTGCTATCCGATGCTGGGGGCACAGAAGGATTTGATAGCAGATATTGCAAGATACGGATTTAAGTTTGTCGGGATTGCGGTTTTGCGTTTTATGACAGCCGGCACGAACTCACGTGACATATTGAAAATGGCTCAGCTAAAAGAACTTGAAAGCGGATACAAACTTGTAGAATGGGATAATAAATATATTGAAGATGCTGTAGAAGTTGTTCAGGAAGGTTTTGAAACATCCGCTGATGCTCTTTTTGACCCGAGATTTAAGACAATTGAGGGAACGCGTGATATAATATCAAAAATTGTGGAAAATATTTATGCGGAATTTTTACCGGAAGCCACATCTGTTATGCTTTATAACGATGAACCCGTTGGATTTTGTTTTATGAACCTGACAGGCGGAAGGATTGCTAATATCCCGATAGTGGCAATAAAAAAGGCTCATCAGGGCAAAGGGTTATCAAAGCACATGTTGAAAAAATCCGTTGAAAAACTTCTGGAATGGGCTGATAATGGCGAAAAACCGATTAGTGAAGTCAATACAACAACTGAGACGAACAATTTTCAGGCTTTAAAGATGTACAGACACCTCGGTTTTAAAGAAGATTACAACTATCCGCAGGCTTATCTCCCAGTTAAGGAATAGTTATACTTTTGCCGATAGAAATCCCATTACCTTGCAAAAATACTGTTTTATACATATAATTTTTGTAACATGTATAAGTGGGCTTTCTGTCTAAAATAAAGAGGTATTTATGAAAGGTATTGTATTAGCAGGCGGTTCGGGAACAAGATTATATCCGAGTACTATAGCTGTTTCAAAGCAGCTTTTACCGATTTATGATAAACCGATGATTTATCATCCGATTTCAGTTTTAATGCTGGCGGGCATTAAAGATATTTTGATTATTTCAACCCCTGTTGATTTGCCGAATTTTAAACGCCTTCTCGGTGACGGAAGCCGGTTCGGCGTAACTTTTTCCTATAAAGAACAGCCCTCGCCAGACGGTCTTGCTCAGGCATTTATCATAGGCGAAGATTTTATCGGGGATGATGAAGTTGCACTGATTTTAGGTGATAATATATTTTATGGCGGCGGGTTTTCAGGAAAGCTTAAACGCGTTGTTGAAAATACAAAAGCTTATGGCGGAGCAACAGTGTTCGGTTATCAGGTAAAAGACCCGCAAAGATTTGGGGTTGTAGAATTTGACTGCGGCGATAGAGACGTTTTGAAAGTTCTTTCTATTGAGGAAAAACCTCAAAACCCTAAATCAAATTATGCAGTTACAGGGCTTTATTTCTATGATAATAAAGTTGTTGAATATGCAAAAAATTTAAAACCATCCGCACGCGGCGAACTTGAAATTACCGATTTAAATAATGTTTATCTTAAAAGTAATAAGTTGAGTGTGGAACTTTTCCCGCGAGGTTTTGCATGGCTTGATACCGGAACGCATAATTCTTTGCTTCAGGCAAGCCAGTATGTAAAAACAATTGAAGAAAATCAGGGAATAAAAATAGCCTGTCTAGAAGAAGTTGCATACAGAATGGGTTTTGTAACAAAAAATGAGCTGCAAAAAATTGTTGAGAAATATAGTAACAACGAGTATTTTAACTATGTAAAAGATATACTTAACAAGTTGTAAGATTTTTTATTTTCACTTATAATTACTCTGTTGAATACGGGAACAGAGAGGGGTAAGCATGTATCTGGAAAATATAAAAAGAGTTGATCCGCAGGTAGCGGCAGAAATTGAAAAAGAATTTGAAAGACAGCAAAATACAATTGAGCTTATAGCAAGTGAAAATATTACGTCTGAAGCTGTTATGGAAGCATGCGGAAGTGTTTTAACAAATAAATATGCCGAAGGCAAGCCGCATAAACGTTTTTATAACGGCTGTGACCATGTTGATGTCATTGAAGAACTTGCACAAAAAAGAGCATGCGAACTTTTCAAAATGGATCATGCTAATGTTCAGCCCCACAGCGGCGCTCAAGCAAATATGGCTGTATTTATGGCAGTTTTAAAACCTGGTGATAAAGTCCTCGGTATGGATTTGTCAAACGGCGGTCACCTTTCTCATGGTTCGCCGGTTAACTTTTCAGGTTTGTACTTTGATGTAAAAAGTTACGGTGTTGATGAATACGGAAACATAGATTATGAAAATGTCCGCAAAATGGCGCAAGAACATAAACCGAAATTGATTATTTGCGGTGCAAGCAACTATTCTAAAATTATAGATTTCAAAAAGTTTAGAGAAATTGCAGATGAAGTCGGAGCGTATTTGCTGGCTGATATAGCCCATATTGCAGGACTTGTTGCAGCAGGGCTCCATCCGTCGCCTGCGGGGTATGCTCAATTTGTTACAACAACTACCCATAAATCTTTAAGAGGTCCGAGGGGCGGAATAACAATGTGCGATGAAGAATTTGCACAGATTATCGATAAAGCGGTTTTCCCCGGCATGCAGGGCGGTCCTCTTGAACATATTATTGCAGGTAAAGCTGTTGCGCTTTTAGAAGCTTCAAAACCTGAATTTAAAGAGTATGCAGCGCAAATTTTGAAAAATGCAAAAGCTTTAGCGCAGGGTCTGATGGATGAAGGCATGGATATTGTGGGCGGAATGACCGAAAATCATTTGATGACTCTGGATCTTAGAAAAACCGGCAAAACAGGTAAAGATATGGCAAATGTTCTTGAACGTGTAGGAATTACCGCTAATAAAAATACTGTTCCCAATGATCCGCAGAGCCCGTTTGTTACAAGCGGCATAAGATTAGGTGTGCCTGCTGTTACTACACGCGGTTTTAAAGAGAATGATATGACCGAAGTTGCAAAAATTATTGCATCTGCAATATTTTCATCAGATAATGAGTTGGGATTGCAAAATTTAAGAGAACGTTCTCTCAAACTTTGCAAAAAATACCCGATATACAAAAACTAGAAGCCCGGATGACAGGATGTCAGGAAGGCAGGCTGTTATCGGGAAATAAACATTTTGAGTGAAATTAGCTTGACCTCCTGACATTCGTACTTCTGATCTTCTAATTAAAAGGAATAACAATGCTTATAAAATTAACACATGCACATGTAATCGGAACTGTAATTGCCTATTTGATAGGTGTTTGTCTGGTACCTCTTGTTATAAGTTTTTCTAAAAAAGAAGGACTTGTTGACGTGCCTAACGAAAGAAAAATTCATACAAAACCTATATCGCGAATAGGCGGAGTTGCTATCTGGGCAAGTACAATGCTGACATTTTTGTGTCTTGTTTTTATGAGTTATTATCCGTACGGTAGTTTATTATCAGGAATTTTGCTCGGCGGTTCATTGATGTTTCTGCTGGGGCTTGTTGATGATATTTATAATCTTGATGCAAAATTTAAACTGTTTTTACAAATATCAATAGCGACACTCGTATATCTTCTGGGTGTGCAGATTAATAATGTTCCGTTTATTGGTGATTTAGGTGTTTTTTCCTATCCTATAACATTATTGTGGATTGTCGGAATTTCAAATGCTTTGAATTTTATTGACGGAGTTGACGGACTTGCAGGTTCTGTCGTAACCATAAATGCTGTCACTCTTGCAATTATTGCGGTTGCAATGACCCCTCCAAATCCTATTAGTGCTTTAATAGGGTTTATTCTGGCGGGCTCAATGCTTGCGTTTTTAACATACAATTTTAATCCGGCAAAGATATTTATGGGCGACAGCGGAGCGTTATTTTCCGGATTTTTGCTCGCAACAATTTCTATAACTGGAGTTATGAAAGCTGCAACTCTTGCGATATTACTACCGTTTCTGGTTCTTGCGGTTCCAATTATGGATATAACTTTTTCTTCATTGAGAAGAATTGCCAAAGGAAAATCTCCTTTTGTGGCCGATGCCGAACATATTCATCATAAGCTGCTGCATGCAGGTTTTTCACAGAAAAAGACTGTTATGATCCTCACATCCGTTGCAATTATTGCAGGAGCACTGGCTTCACTTTTTATGGGAAGTCAGACAATAAAGCATTATTTTATTTATATTATAATAATTGTTGCTGTAATGTTGTTGCTAAACTTCATAAAAGTCTTGACAAAAAAATAATTATGTGTTATTATCCCTCATGGATTTAATTACTCAGTTTTGAGCCATGTCGTTTTCACGAGATAGATGTTCAAAATATTTAAGTGTAAGTCCACCCATATATTCTTAATGTTAAACTTTTATATTACAAGTTTAACTGTAGAAGACGTTACGTGTATTAGTTAAGTAAAGGTTTATTAGCTATGACAGTAAGTGCAGTTGGACAAAATGAAAATAGCCATTTAAATACAATTGTTAAATATACGGCATTAGGTACGGCAGGCGGTTATTCTCTTAAATATTTATGGCCTGTAACAAAGCAGGAAAATGATTTTAATGATGTTAGGTTTCGTCGTACAGTGATTAATTACTGCCGTAAAGTTACGAACAAAAATTGTGTTGCCGAAATCAAACAGAAGAAGCAAATAAGTCCTGCTCAGGATATGTTTGTGAAAATGATTGAAAACGAGAACAAAATTAAAAAAGATGCTTTTTTGTATGATAATTTAACAAAAAAAGTTAATACTCTTGGCGGAGAGGATTCTGCTGCCGGTAAAGAGTTTAGAAACATCATACGTTATGTTAATGAAACATCGAAAGATATGACAAGAAAATTTGCAACGGCATATCATATAATGTTGAAATTTAAGAGACCGGCTGTACCGTTTTTAGTTGCGGGTGCAGGAGTTGGTTTTCTTGCAGGTTTTGCGCATAATGTCATGAAAGATGACTTTAGTGCATAATTTTATATTTTTTCACCAAAAAATATAAGGTCGAATTGGTTCAATTCGGCTCTTTTTTTTTGCATAATAAATATTATCGGGAGTGAATAATCCCTCTTCCGAGAGAGGGATTAAGGCGGGAACTGTGCGTCCCCGCACCCCGCACTTAATTTCTCTAGCTTGTTGCTCGCGATTAACGGCATTGCGTGTCGAATGCTCAACGCATCCGCCACTCCAGCCTCAGCTCGCAATCCGTTTTTTGCGATGAAAAGCGCATTGTCGGCAGAGGGCGAACGGTCAAGGCGATGAGCCTTGCCGGCAGACCCGTTTAATGCCGACAATGTAAGAGGAGAAAGAAATTAAGCAAAGAAAGAGAAACACGCTAACCGTTTAATCTGCGCTAAATTCAACCTGAGCGGATGCACTCGCTATATATTTGTCATGCTGAACTTGTTTCAGCATCTCTTTACCGCCCAAACAGCATCCGCTTTGCTGCTGTTTCGTTAAGCACTAATGTTAAAGCCCCTCTCTCTAACTCTCTCCCCAAAGGGGCGAGAGAATAATTTATTCGTGCTTCGCGCACCGTAATGACTTCACGTCCTATCGTCTTAACGTCTTATCGACTTCACATAATATTTTATTCCATAATAAATATTATGTGAAGTCGCCCTGTAGGTACCAGGTTTTTGTACCTGTAATTTTTACGTTTACAAATTCTCCTGTTAAATCTTTGTCACAGGGAATATGAACAGTTTTAAAGTTCCGTGTTTTGCCGGTGTTTATCATTTTGCCTTTATGGTCATAAAAGTTTTCGATAAGAACTTCCATTTCGCGTCCGACATATTTAAGATTTGATTTTAAACAATTCTCCTGAACTTTTTTATTCAACCGCTGAAATCTTTCATTTTTTATGTCTTCCGGAATAAATTTGTCGACCCATTTTGCGGCAACTGTTTTTTCTCTTGGAGAATATGCGGCAAGATTTGAGTAATCAAGTTCAAATTCATCAATAGCGGAAAGCGTTTGTTGAAACTGTTCCTCGGTTTCTCCTGGAAAACCTGCGATAAAGTCGCTTGTTATAGTTACATCGGGCACCATTTCACGTACTTTTGCAACAATTCCGGCATAGGTTTCTCTATCGTAGCGTCTGTTCATAGCTTTTAAAACTTCGGAACTTCCTGACTGCATCGGGATATGGAAATATTCGCAAACCTTATCAAGTTCAACAACGGTTTTTATAAGTTCATCTGTTATGTCTGTAGGGTATGAAGTTACAAAGCGTATTCTGAACTTACCTTCTATTGCATTAAGTTCTCTTAAAAGGTCTGCCAGCCTGTAATTTCTATCCTTAAAATCTTTTCCGTAGCTGTCAACGTTTTGTCCGAGAAGCGTAATTTCTTTGAAACCTGTATTCAAAGCGTCTTTTGCTTCTTTGATAATCGTTTCCGGAAGTCGGGAGCGTTCCCTGCCGCGGGTATAAGGGACTATACAGTATGTACAGAAATTGTTGCAGCCTTCCGTAATAGGAATCCACGCGTTGACGCCTTTTACTCTTTTTATGTCATATTTGACTGCCTGTTCATCTTCTGTAGTGTTGGTTTCCGTGCATTCACAAATCTTCTCGCCTTTGCTGATTTTTTCTATAATTTCAGGGAGCGCATAGATTTTATGAGTTCCGAGAACAAAGTCCACATAAGGGGCTCGCTTAAAAATACTTTTAGCTTTTTGCTGCGCAACACAGCCTGCTATACCTATTTTCAAAGCGGGTTTTGATTGTTTCCATTTTCCCCAGACACCAAGCTGGCTGAAAGCTTTATCCTCGCTCAACTGTCTTATTGAACATGTATTAACAATTAAAAGGTCTGCCTGTTCAGGATTTTTTGTTTCTTCATATCCGAAATAAGATAACATTCCGAGCATTCTTTCGGTATCGGATTTGTTCATCTGGCAGCCCATTGTTTCTATGTAAACTTTTTTCATCTTTGAAATTCCCGCCATTTATATTAACTGTTTAAATTATAATACAAAAATACTTAATACTCTTGACTTTCCGTAAAAAAAATTATATTCTGATATTATAATGGTGTGAAAGGTGTTTATTTTATGGGATTATGTAAAAAGAATGTTTTATTTTTGCTTCAGGAACGTACTGAAAAATACGCGGATAAAGTTGCTTTGGGTATGAAAAACAAATATGGCTGGAGAGAATTCACTTACCGCGGAATAGGTTTGATGTCACGAAAACTTGCGCATTATCTGATAAATGAACTTAATGTTCAAAAAGGCGACAGGCTGGCAATTTTATCCGAATCAAAGCCGGAATACGGTGCATGTGTTTTTGCATCTGTAATTTCCGGGATGACAGCTGTTCCTCTGGATGTCAAGCTGACTAAATACGAATTAAAATCTATATTATCTGATTGTGAGCCGTCGGTAATTATGGTTTCCGAACACAATATTGATATGGCAAGATATTTGAAGGATGTAATTCCTTCAATAAAAGAAGTTATTTTGATGGATGAGCCTACTGCTAATATTGATGAAAAGAGTATTTATGAACTTCCTGACAATTATGATTGCAGATGGCGTTTCCGAAATTCAAATTCGACAGCGTTTATTATATATACATCAGGAACAACAGGTGCTCCGAAAGGGGTTGAAATTACTTTCGCAAATATGATGGCCCAATTGGATGATTTAAAGATTGCACTTGATCAAATTTTACCATACAGGCATGTTAATATTCTGTCAATTTTGCCAATGAACCATCTTTTTGAAATGACTGTCGGGTTTTCTACGTTTTTAAACTTCGGTTTTTCAGTATATTACACTCCGAGTTTAAAACCTAAAGATGTTTTGAGCATTATGCGCGAAAAGCAGGTGGAATTTATGATTGTTGTTCCTGCATTTCTGAAACTTTTAAAAACAGGTATTGAAACCGAATTGAATAATTCGCCAAAAACTGTCCAAACGGCATTTTCTGTAATGTTTAAACTCGCTAAATTTATTCCTTCCTACAGAATGAAGAAGTTTATGTTTAAAAAAATTCATGCAAAATTCGGCGGACATTTTTCCGGCTGTATATCAGGCGGAGCACCTTTAGATGTTTCGGTGGGCGAGTTTTTTGAAAGAATAGGGATAAAAGTTTATCAGGGTTACGGTTTGTCTGAGACAAGCCCTGTTGTATCGGTAAATACTGACAGACGCGGAGATATTGCATCTGTGGGCAGACCTTTGAAAAGTTTTGAGGCGAAGATTGATGAGCAGACGGGCGAATTAATGCTTAAAGGTCCTGCTGTTATGAAGGGGTATCACAATCATCCTGAACTGACGGCCGAAGTAATTGAACCTGACGGATGGCTGCACACAGGCGATATTGCTAAAATAAGCAAAGAAGGTCATATTTATATAACAGGCAGAATTAAAAATATGATAGTTTTATCCGGCGGAAAGAAAGTTTTTCCGGAAGAAGTCGAATCGGTTATTGAAAAAAGTCCGTATATTGCCGAAGTCTGTGTGCTGGGAACTTCAAGAACTTTCGGAGCAAAAGACGGCACGGAAGAAATTACTGCTGTTATAGTTCCTTCTGATGAAGTTCTCCAAAAATACGAATGGGATACAGTAGACAAACTTATAAAAGATGAGGTTAAAAAATTATCATTGAGGTTGACTCCTTACAAAAGACCGATTAATATAGTTGTAAGTAAAGATCCTTTACCGCGTACTACAACAAGAAAAGTTAAGCGTAAAGAAGTAAAAGAGCTTGTAAATGTATAGGAGTTATTAATGAAAAAAATATTATTAGCATCATTGTTTTTGGCTATTGGAATGCCTGTGATATGTGATGACGCGATACAGCAGGATAATATCCCGCAATCTGAGGTTATTCCTGCTCAGGAAATAGTTAAACCTGCGGATCCTGTTAGAGAAGAGTTGCCGCCTCAATGGTCGGAGTTTTGTGAAGCAGGATACGAGAATGCCGTTTACAAAGACAGTCATGACATTTTTAATATTTTCAGTTTTGTAAAATCGGAGAGGGTCAAAAAGAATTACTGGGCTGAACGCCGTGTGAGTTTTGAAAAATATTTAAAAACCTGTGAAAATCTTGACAGCTCTGCAAAATCTGCCTGTTATGCAAAATTGAGAGATATGGAAACTCAGAAAAATGATCTTTATAAAATAAAAAGCAGACAGCTTTTGTACGAAAACAATGTGGATATCCACAGACGTTAGTTCTTATCAGCAATTGTGTCATGCTGAATTTATTTCAGCATCTTACTGATTTATAGTTGTGCCTTGACTTTTGGCGAGATCCCGAACCAAGTTTGGGATGACTAAATTATGTCAGACTTGTTGTGTAATTATGTCAATTTCCTTGACTGCAAGGTCAAGGATTTCAAATATGTTGCCGATTTTGTTATTATCGATCATTTCATTTTCGGTATAAGCGTGTAAAACATGCAGATAGCTGGAAAGTTTTGTTGCATGCTCAGAGATTATTTGTAGCTGCTCAAAATGAGATTTGTTGTTCATTACTATATCCTTACTATTTAATAGTAATTAAATAGTAATTTTTTGTCAAGTTGTTATGTTACTATAAAATTATAATATTATTATAATGGACGACAATATGGTAAGAAAATCTTTAAGACCTATCGGTGGCAGTTACGGCATAATAATTCCTAAGCTTTACCTTGAAGAAATGGGAATTAATCCTGTTTTGCACGATGTGGATATTGAGGTAAAAGACAAAGTTTTAATGGTCAAAAAACTTGAAAAAGAAAAAGATAACTAATTGTTTTTTTGTAAATAATCTTTTATATTTTTTACAAATGTTTTAACATCTTTTATTGAAGAAAGTAAGTCATCTTCATTAACAATATACATAAAATCATAATCTGATTTTTGTCTGTTTGTAAAAGCTTCTTTGTATATTTTAAACATATCTTCATCAAAAATTTTATCCGTGTAAATGTATTTTTTGTTGAACCAACTCATTAACTGAGAATGTTTAGATGTAATAAAATTGTCTGAGTATGCTAAAGCAGTAACTATATAAAAAATTGCATAGTAAAGCCTGTTTTGACAAGTTGTGTAAAATTTGTTTTCAAAATTGTATTCTGCAGCAGCTATGGCATCTTCAGATTTTTTTACAGCATTATCAATTATGATTTTTTTGTCAAATTCCATAATAAATTCCTTTATTCACAACCTGATTATAGTATATAGGATTTTGTTTTAGTTCTGCCATTGTTGTAGGATGAAGGTCTAAAACTACATCCATTTCAGCTTCAAGTTTTCCTATTATTCCCCATAAATCCATACGTTCTTTCCGCGTTAATTCGTTACCAAATATGGCAACAATATCTACATCACTGTTTTTTTTTGCACAGTGACCTGCATAAGAACCGTATAAATAAACTCCTTTAAAATCAATAAATAAGTCTTTAATTTTTTTATTCAGCTTAACTAATAATTCATCAATATTTGTCATGTACAAAATATAACATTTATTTCATAAGAATTCAATAGTTATTGTAAGTCATTTTGGAAATTAAAAAGACCTCTTATTAAAAGAGGTCTTTTGTGTTTTTGATTATGACATCAATTATGAAAAATATCTTTTCAATAGACCGTCAAAACCTCTGCCGTGACGTGCTTCATCTTTAGCCATTTCATGAACAGTGTCATGGATTGCATCATAGCCTAACTGTTTTGCGCGTGCTGCAATTGCAAGTTTGCCTTCGCATGCACCCTGTTCAGCCTCCGCTCTCATTTCGAGGTTTTTCTTAGTTGAATCAGTAACAACTTCGCCTAACAATTCAGCGAATTTTGCAGCGTGTTCAGCTTCTTCAAAAGCATATCTTTTGTAAGCTTCAGCAACTTCAGGATAACCTTCTCTTTCGGCAACTCTTGACATTGCAAGGTACATACCGACTTCTGTACATTCACCTGTAAAGTGTGCTCTCAAACCGTCCATAACTTCTTTATCTTCAACTTTTCCGTCACCGACTTTATGTTCGCAGGCATAAACTTTACCTTCTGCCGTATTTATTTCTTTGAATGTAGTTGCACCGCAAAGAGGGCATCTTTCAGGAGCTTTGTCAGCTTCTGTTGACCAGCCGCATACTGTACATACAAATTTTGCCATTTTTTACCACCTTTCTTAATCAAAAATGATCTCTCTTTTTCTACATGTTTTATAATACTACATAAAGTTTTATTTGTAAAGTAGGAATAATTATTATTTTTTCTGAAAATGATTATTATAAAAAAGAAAAGACCTTGTATTATCAAGGTCAAGGTTGGTTATTTTGGTTATGTTATAGTAATTATGATTAAGTTTCGCTTTACATTGTTTATAATTACTGTAAAAGTTTGGATTTGCCATGATGGGTTAAAATGTTTACAAAACTTTATGTTATTATATAGGTATGTTTGCAAAATTAAAAAAAATTTTTCTCTCAAAAGTTCTCGGAAGAAAGTATTACCGCACCGGCAAATGCAAGGCCTGCGGGAAATGCTGTACTCAGATTTATGTAAAGCATTACAAGCATGTTGTTCAGGACGAAAAAGAATTTGAGAAGCTTCAATACCTGCATCGTTTTTACAGCTACCTGAAAGTTATAGGCAAAGATGATATCGGTTTGATTTTTGAATGCCAAAATTTAGATCCCGTAACACATAAATGCAAAATTCACAGAACACGCCCCGGTATATGCAGGCGATATCCGCAGGAAGAATTGTTTTCTATGGGCGGAGCATTGTCTGATGACTGCGGGTATAAAATGGAGCCTATAATTCCGTTCAGCGAAGTTTTGGAAAAAACCGTCCGAAAATCTAAAAAATGATTTAAATAGACAAATCTGTGTTATTTATTTCAACAATGTCAAAATATTTTTCCAGATCGGTTATATCAGGTTTTTGTTTTTTTGTATTTAGTTTTAATACTTTATCTAAGATGATTTCAAGAAAATTGTTTTTTGTATGGATGACGATTCTGTCTTCGCCTGTCAGGCTTCCTGCAAGAATTGAAGCATCAATATCCGGTTTATCGCAGATAACATCAGCAATTTTATTAACTGTTTCAATAGTTTTAGTACTTTCAGGACTTTTGGTAATAGGTGTACCGCCGATAATCCACGCAGTTAATTTCCCTTTAGCTGTTGCTTTTAATTCTTCTGCTTTTCGGGCTATTTCGTCAATAATAGATTGAGTTTTCCCGTTGACAGGAACATGTTTTATAATTCCGTCTTTTTCATTTCTTAAAATTACTGCTATATTTTGAGCGTCAGCTTTGGAAGTATATATTTTACCGTTAGCCAGTTTAGAATTAGTGTTATAGCTAAGATGTCTGTATACTCCTCTTGTTATTCTGCAAGCTTTATCGTATACGTCTGGATCTAATACAAGGTTGGTATGGCCTTGAAAACTAACATTGTTCATATAATTTATAACTCCTTTGCTTATATAAAGTTCGTAAAAATTTTTTTTGCTACTTTCGGGCAATGAAAAATTCTGCATTGTCGTTTAAGCTTATAATGTGGAATAATTTGAAAGGGAAATATGAAAAATATAATATTAATTTTAAGCTGGATGCTTATGGCAATTCCTGTTTATGCTGTATGCAGTATAACAGGCGGAGCCTGTACAGCTACATCAAATTGGGAACAAAAACCTTTAGAACAGCGGCTTGTACCTGATAATTTACAGGAACTCCAAAGATCTGACGCGTTCCGGCCTTCTTATATAACTCCTTACTATGATATGTTGATAAACACGGAACAAGACGTTTTACCTCCTGAAAATAATTATAATTCTAACTGTCAGTTCGGAGTTTGTATGCCGGGGCAGACAACCGGTGCAGGAGCTGAGTTAGTTGAATAAAAGAGCCGGGTTAAGTCGAAATATTTTCCCTCTCTACAAATGAGGGGGAAAATATTAATTTTTTGTTTATTTTTTTAAGATTTCAAAAAAATAGTGTTATAACATAAATATAATTAATGGAAGGTAATAATTTACAGTAAAGGAGATAATTAATTATGGCTAAAACAATTGGTATCGACTTAGGTACAACAAACTCTGTTGTAGCGGTCATGGAAGGCGGCAAGCCGACAGTTATTGCCAATGCTGAAGGCTCAAGAACAACCCCTTCAATCGTAGGTTTTTCTAAAACAGGCGAAAAACTTGTAGGTCAATTGGCGAAACGTCAGGCTATTTTGAACCCTGATAAAACTATTGCTTCTATCAAAAGACACATGGGCGAAGATTACAAAGTAAATATTGACGGTAAAGATTACACTCCGCAGGAAATTTCTGCAATGATTTTGAGAAAACTGGCTGATGATGCATCAAACTACCTGGGAGAAAAAGTTACGTCAGCAGTAATCACTGTTCCTGCTTACTTTAATGATGCTCAAAGACAGGCAACTAAAGATGCCGGCAGAATTGCAGGTCTTGATGTTTTGCGTATCGTAAACGAACCTACAGCTGCTGCTTTGGCTTACGGCCTTGAAAAAGAAAAGAGTGAAAAAGTTCTTGTATTTGACTTAGGCGGCGGTACTTTCGATGTATCAATACTTGAAATCGGGGATGGTGTTCACGAAGTTCTTTCAACATCAGGCGACACTCACTTAGGCGGCGATGACTTCGACCAGAAAGTTATGGACTGGATTTGCGATGAATTCAAAAAACAGGAAGGTATTGACCTTCGCGGTGATAAGCAGGCTATGCAGCGTGTTAAAGAAGCCGCTGAAAAAGCTAAATGCGAATTGTCATCTGTTATGGAAACAAATATTAACTTACCGTTCATTACGGCTGACGCAAACGGTCCTAAACACTTAGATTTAAACTTGACAAGAGCTAAGTTTGAAGACTTGTGCCGTGACCTTTTGAACAGATGTAAAACTCCTGTTGAAAACGCTTTGAAAGATGCAGGAATTACAAAGAATGATATCAATGAAGTAGTATTGGTCGGCGGTTCAACACGTATTCCGGCTGTTCAACAGTTGGTTAAAGAATACACTGGAAAAGAACCGAACCAGTCAGTTAACCCTGATGAAGTTGTTGCAGTTGGTGCCGCAATTCAGGCAGGTGTTCTCGCAGGTGAAGTTAAAGACATCGTACTTCTTGATGTAACTCCATTGACATTGGGTATCGAAACATTAGGCGGTGTTATGACACCTCTTGTTCCGAGAAACACTACAATCCCTGTTTCTAAATCACAGGTATTTTCAACAGCTGAAAATAACCAGACTGCCGTTGATATTCACGTTCTTCAAGGTGAAAGACCAATGGCTAAAGATAACAAATCTTTAGGTATGTTCAGACTTGACGGAATTCCGCCGGCAATGAGAGGTTTGCCTCAAATTGAAGTTACATTCGATATCGATGCTAACGGTATTGTAAACGTTTCAGCTAAAGATAAAGCTACTAACAAAGAACAAAAAATTACTATAACAAATTCTTCTAACCTTTCAGAAGCTGATATCGACAAAATGGTTAAAGAAGCAGAAGCTAACGCAGCTGAAGATAAGAAGAAAAAAGAAGAAGCTGAAATTAAAAACAATGCAACAAGTTTAATCGGTTCAGCAGACAGAATTGAAAAAGACTTTGAAGGAAAAATCGATTCAGCTGATAAATCTAAACTTGATGAACAAAAAGCAGCACTTCAAAAGGCATTGGATGAAAACAAACCTGTTGAAGAACTGAAAAAATTATCTGATGAATTGCAGCAGACAATGTTCAGCATTTCGCAAAAAGCTTACGAAGCTGTCCAAAAAGAAGAACAGTCAACAGCTTCAAGCGAAAACGCATCTTCAACGGAAAATAAAAAAGACGGCGGCGACGATGACGTAATCGATGCCGAATACACAAAAGAATAATTCAATAATCTTAAACACCTAAATTAAAATCCGGTTTTTGTAATAAAAGCCGGATTTTTTTACCATGGATAATCATCTCTAATTTCCCAACCGTCATACTGTATTAACTTCGCACACATGCCGCTGCTCGTTTTGGTACACGAATGTGTGCATGAATTAGTTGTAAACAGTTCTTCTCTTGTTCCTGTCCAACCGCAGTCGTAAGGTTCAAATCCATGTGTTGTTGAGAATTGAAAAATAAATCTTGAACGAGTATCATAATCTTCATTATCCTTTTGACAATCAGAATATTTCACACAAAAGAAATACAAATTATTATATGTTGAAAACCCTGAACCGTTTGGAAGTGCTACAATTGCGTATTTACCTTTAAAGTATGCATCAATGTGTTTAATGTTCGGCAATATATATTTTTCAAGCCATAACAATTGTTGTTTGCCATCTCCTTTATCAGAGCTGCTATCTCCAAAGTTGCTGTTATCCCAATTTTCCCAATCTCCATACTCTAATTTTGCAGTCTGGAACGCTTGTGCCATTATTGAATTAAAAGCCTTAAGTCTTGTCACTGTAATTTTTTTTTGATGATTTTCAATTAAAGACTGCAATGTCAGTGCCGCAATAATTCCAATTATACCAACAGTAATTAATGTTTCAGCTAATGTAAAAGCCTTAAAATTCATATATACTTCCTTCTATTAATATGTTGTTATTAAATAGTAATATATTGATAATAATATCATTATATTGACTTATATTACAATTGTCAAGATTATATAATTTTCTAATGAAGGATGATATTAAATATAAATTAGGGCGTAATATAAAGATAGAAAGAATACGAAAAGATATAACTCAGGAAGAATTTGCGGAAATGATAGATATGAGCTTGAGTTATATAAGTAAATTAGAACAGGGGCTCACCTCGCCGACTGCATTAGTTTTGTTTAAAATGTCAAAAGCATTAGCACTCCCAATGGAGGAATTTTTTAAAGGGATAGAAGTATAAAAAAGTAAAACTATTTTAAATTACAATATAATTTTTCAAAATTTCATCCTGAAAATATTTTGGGAGTTTATCAAATTCATGAATATCAACAATAAACGGAATATTGCTTTCTGACAACAAATTTTTGAGTTCATAAAGGTTTGCATTTTCACGATGGAAATCTTTAACAACTAAGTCTAAATCGCTTCCTTTATGGGCATCACCTGTCAGCCTGCTCCCGTAAGCCCAGATTTCCGCATCAGGACAGTAAGATGCAAAAATCTCTTTTAACATTTTAAGATGTTCCGGTTTTATGAAGAGTTCACTCATTTTCAATAACTTCTTTCAAATGTTTAACATCTTTCAAAAAATCGTCAATCAAACGCAAAGTTTCCTCCGCAAAGGCTTTCCCGTAATCGTGTGCTGTATTATTTCTGTTATCTCTGTATATGAACCAGCGATTTACTTCATCTTCGGTTAATAACGAATGTTTCAAAGCTTCTCTGAATAAATCTTTAAAAGTTAACAAATCTACAGCTTTTTTACTTGCAAAATAGGGAGTTATTTTTTTCCTTAAAAGTTTTCCGCTTTGTTCAAGCGTCATTTCAAAACTTTTTACAAGAGAATTCCTGTACATTTCATAGTCAATGGAACCTTCTTCTGCCGACTTTATGCAGGAATAAGATTTTTCAAGTGTTGCTATGCATTTTTCAAGATATTCGGTGTTAAGCATATAATCCCTCCGCCGCTTTGTTCTTCATTTCCCTTTAACAAGGGAGGCAATGTTTATACAATATAAAATTCCTCCACCACTTTGTGGTTCCCCTCGCTTTACAAGGGAGGAGGGCTCGTTATATTTTTGCAAGCTGTAAGTAGTAATCGTTTGCTCTTTCAAACTTATGAGCCGCATTGAACAATCTGCTTTCCTGTAATTGCGGAGCAAGGATTTGCAGACCTATCGGCATACCGTCTTTGTCAAATCCGGCAGGCACGCTCAATCCGGGAATTCCGGCAAGGTTAGCGGAAATCGTTGCAATATCTGTCAAATACATAGCCAGCGGATCTGATGCTTTTGCGCCGAGATCAAATGCTGTATTCGGGCAGGTAGGAGAAATCAGAATATCAACTTTTTTGAATGCTTCTTCAAAATCTTGAGTTACCAGTGCTCTCATCTGCTGTGCTTTTTTGTAGTAAGCATCATAATATCCTGATGATAAAGCGTAAGTCCCGAGCATAATACGGCGTTTAACTTCGGGCCCGAAGCCTTCTGCTCTGGTTTTTGTATACATTTCAAGAAGATTTTTGGCATCAGGTGTTCTGTAACCGTATTTTACACCGTCAAAACGCGCCAGATTTGATGAACATTCTGCAGTTGCCAGGATGTAATAAATTCCAATTGAATATTTCAATCTTGGCAAAGAAATTTCTACAATTTCACAGCCTAATTTTTTATAATCTTCAATTGCTTTTTCAATCGCTTTTTGAACATCATCGGATAAACCTTCTGACATCAATTCTTTTATAACGCCGACTTTCATTCCTTTTATGTCATCGTTAAGATGTGCGGAGTAATGTTCTACAGGCAGATTTAAAGATGTAGAATCTTTCGGATCATGACCTGAAATTACTTCAAGTAAGTTTGCTGCATCTTCAACGGTTCTTGCAAAAGGGCCTATCTGGTCTAATGATGATGCAAAAGCAATTAAACCGTATCTTGAAACACGTCCGTAAGTAGGTTTCATACCGACAATACCGCAGAAAGATGCCGGTAATCTGATTGAACCGCCTGTATCGGAACCTAATGCCAGTGTTGCTTCGCAGGCTGCAACGGAAGCGGCCGATCCGCCTGATGAGCCTCCGGGAACTTTATTCAAATTCCAGGGGTTATGAACTTTTTTGAAAGCCGAGTTTTCGTTTGATGATCCCATTGCGAATTCATCCAAATTAGCTTTTCCGACAATCGGAACTAAATTATTTAAGAGCTTTTCACTAATTGTAGCGTTAAACGGGGAAACAAAGTTTTCCAGAATTTTTGAAGAAGCTGTTGTTTTAGAGCCCTTCAAATTCATGTTGTCTTTAAGTGCCAGAGGAACACCTGCCAGAAGTGGTAATTCGTCGCCTTTAGCTATTTTTTCATCAACTTTTTTAGCTGTATTGATTGCAATTTCTTTTGTTAAAGAATTAAATGCGCCTAATTTGCCGTCAACTTCTTCAATTCTGTCAAATGCCGCATTTGTTAATTCTACGGCTGAAACTTCTTTATTTTTTAAAGCTTTGCTTTGTTCTGCTGCTGATTTTTTTAAAAGCTCGTTCATAATATCTCCTTAAAGCTATTCATTGTTATGAGATTCTTCGTCTTTAGCGTCATTCTGAGGCTTTAGCCGAAGAATCCCAAAATCGGCTCAGAATGACAATAGACTTACAAAAAAATTTTATGACAAAAATAACAGTTTCGCAAGCGGTTTTGCAACACTTGACAAATTGTAAAAAATCGTAAATAATATATGTGTAGGGTGAGCCCTTAACAATTTAAGCTTGGTGTTAAGAGCTTCTACGCACCCTATGATTTGAACAATTTTAGTGCTACTAAGAGTATATCAAATGCTATTAGTAGCATTATTATTTTGTCAATCATAGCAACTACCTCCTTCCTGTCCAATTTCTACGTAAATTGTGTGTGACAGGGGTAAGTATGTGCACCCTACAAAATAATCATAATATAAATTTAACTTTAACGCAATATTATTAAAATTTTTATAATTTCTGCATTTTTTTATTAATCTGTGAATGAATTCTGTTTGCGTGGTAAAGATAGTTGGTAAGTTTTTCGTAATTTGCTTTTGTTTCGCCGTAAGGAACTTTCATTGCTATTAGTTCATCGACGTTTTCATTTATACTTTCCAGTGTTTCAAGCGAGTCACTCAAATCCAGTATGGATTTGAATTTTTTTGATAATTTCGCAATGATTTTTCTGGATACAAAACGTGCAAGGCGATGTATCGGCGATAATTTAGTTTTTTGTTTTTTAGGGGTTATAACATCTGTGAGCTTTTCTGTTATATTGCGCTTTGAATATTCTTCTTTAAGTTGAACAAGTTCGTTTTCTATTTGTTTTGCACGGATTTTTAAATCCATAACATCAAGCAGCTTGCCTAAAAGTTCGGCTCCTTTTATTTTTGAATTCAGGTTATCAAGTGTCTGCTCTTTTTCCGCTATCAAACATTCAAGTTTTAGCGTTTTGTCATCAAGATCTTTAAAAGAATTATCATTTAAAATATTTAAATCATAATCGTTTAATCTTTTATTAAAATTTGTATGAAATAAATTATTGTTCATTTTGTTTTTACTCAATAGTATAAACTTTTTTGTAATAAAGTATTGCCCCTACAACGGTTAGGACAATATTAGGCATCCATGCTGCCAGAAACGGCTGTAAAGTTCCTGCTTCTCCGAATGAAATAGAAAGTGCTCTTATCAGGTAATATGCAAAAATGATTAAAATACTGAATAAGAAACCTCTGTTGTATCGTACTCTCGGCGGAGTTATCGCAAGCGGCACACCGATTAGCACAAGTGCAATTGTTGTCAGCGGAAGTGCAAGTTTATCATATAATTCGATATGGATTACATTTTTTTGTTCATCATTTATGTGGTTATGACGGATAAAATTAATAAGCTGGGTGAAATTCATCTCTTTAGCGACGTTTTTGTTCAGTTCTTTTGACATATCAAGACCGAATTTTACGATCGATTTATCAAACAGAGTTGTGTTGAGAATTTTACCGTCGTCGCCTACAGTGTACACCGCACCTTTTTCAAATTCCCAGCCCTCGGGAGATGTTTTACCTTCATCAGCCTGTAAAACTTGAATCGTACCCTGTTTTGCCGTATCGAGTACCGTAATATTATGCAAAACTTTATTCTCGCAATATCCAACGTAGAAAAGACGTTTCAGGCTGGCGCCTTCTGTAAGCTCTTTGAACACAAAGTTTTGTTTGCCTTCCGGAATATTTTTTTGTCCGAGAGACCATAAAGCAAGATCTTTAGATTGCTTTGTCATAACAGGAACAATGCTTTCGTTGATTATAAAGCTGCAAATTGACATCAAGAGTGCAAAAATAAATATGGGCTTTGCTATTCGATTCAATCCTATTCCGCAGGCTCTCATAACAGTGATTTCTGATTTTAAACTCAAGCCGTTTAATGTCATTACAGTAGCCAGCAGAACACCCATAGGTATTGTCATGACAATTACCTGAGGAAGGTTTAGAATAATCATCATCAGTGCGACTTTGAAAGGAATACCAAAGAGTGAAATTTGTTTGATAAGAGTTATAAACGTATCAGATGCAAATATGATTGATGTGAATACGCATACCCCCATGATAAACATCTCAATTATCTGCCTTAAGATATATTTATCAAGCAGAGTTATTTTCCCTGAAAATTCTTTTTCAATTACTTCGGTTCCCATAGTAATAATGATAATTGAAACAAATTGATTAGGCAAATATTGTAAAAGTTTGAAAACAATGTTAAAATAAAAATGGAATTTATATAAGAAAGGAGTAAAATATGAAAAGATTATTAGAAAAATTGAAGAGCTTCGGGGGGGGGGCACTCCTCGGCTAATTAGAGGGCAAGAAGTCAGGAGGTCAAGAAGACAATCTATTTACGTCATCCTGAACGTCAGATTGACCTCTGTGTTTCATGATCTCTTAACCGGAAGCAAAGATGTCAAGATGCGAAGAGGCAAAGCCAGTATCGTAAAATATTTTCCCCTCGCCCCTTGGGGAGAGGGTGTCCGCAGGACCGGAGAGGGGCTGATCAGAGGTAAAAATAAATATCCCTCTTTCATAGGAGAGGGAGCAATCTGTCATCCCGAACTTGGTTCGGGATCTCAAGAGACCAAAAGCCGCAGAGGTCAATCCGACGTTCATAAGATGCTGAAACAAGTTCAGCATGACGGGATTAATAACCCTCTCCCGCAATCCTTCCGCCGAGGGAGGGAAACAGAAAAATTCTCTTCACGTTTCACCCTTCACTCTTCACTAAAACGAAAAGCTGCCTTTACTCTCGCAGAGGTTCTCGTTACCCTCGGCATTATCGGAGTTGTTTCCGCAATGACGGTCCCGACTTTAATGCAAAATCATCAGAGAAAAGTCTATGTAACCCAGATGCATAAGTTTTATAATGAGCTTCAGCAGGCGGCGCAGCAGTATATGACCGATCATAATGCCGTAAACCTTCGTGAGGCAGGTTTGACTTCAAATGAGGCTATAGCTGATTTTGTAAATAGTTATTTTAAAGTAGTTAAGGATTGCGGCAATACACAGGATCCTTGTATGTCCTCAAATTATAAAAAACTAACAGGTACAGAATTAGGCGATGCCTCCGGACAGCCTTTGAACTATACTATCGCAAGCGGAGTATCATTCGGGTGTGGTCCGGCAAGTACCGGTACTGCTGATAACAGCAGAGTTGCAATATTTGATGTTGACATAAATGGTCAGCAGGGACCTAACATTGCAGGTCGTGATGTTTTTATTATCGGCTTATTTAATAACGGCATAGTTGATGAATATGATCTTTCAACAGCCCCCGGAGATAAGGACACAAGGGAAAATTTATTTAATACAAAATGTAACTCTGACAATAGTAATTGGACCGGATGTTTTGGAAAACTCCTAAATGATAACTGGGAAATGAATTACTAATAAACAAAGCCCGATTAATATTAATCGGGCTTTATGTTTAAAATTCTATCAAGACTTTCAGAGTTTCCTTTTCCTTATTTTTTTCAAAAGCCTCAATCGCATCATCTGCCTTATATTTTGCGGAAATAAGAGGTGAAAAATCTATTTTTTCTGATTTTAATAGCCTTAATGCAGGTCCGAATTGCCCGCAGCGTGAGCCTAGTACCGTAATTTCATCAATTACGATCGGCGCAAGATTAAACTCTTTTGAGGCTGCAACGGTGCTTTTTAAAACAAGCACTCCTCGCGGTTTAGTTAGTGCAAGAGATGTTTCAAAACCTGAAACAGATCCTGTTGCTTCTACAACTACATCATAAATTTTTTCAACTTTTAGATCGTTGAGAAGTTTTGTTTTAACCCCCTGAGCTTTAGCAATATCGAGTTTATTTTGATGTTTGCCGACTAATGTTACGTCAAAATTTTGTGCATTCAATGTTAAAGCAGTAATGAGACCTAATTTGCCGTCACCGAGAACAATAACTTTTTCAAACGGTTTTATGTGCAATTGTTCCGTAATTTCACATGCTGCAGCAAGCGGTTCGACAAACACTGCCTGCTCATCCGGCACATTATCGGGAACTTCAAAAAGTGTCTCAAGAGGCATTGTAAAATATTCCGCAAAAACTCCGTCTTTTCTCCAGATGCCTAAAGTATGCCTGTCGGGGCAGTGGCGGTAAAGCTTTTCAGCACAGTAAGGACAGTCAGGCTTTTTGCAGCCGTAGCTGATTTCCGCCACAACACGTTTGCCGAGAAGTGACTGGTCATCATCATTAATTTCTTCAACAACTCCGACAGCTTCGTGTCCTAAAATACCTTTATAGCCCATATAGCCTTTAGTAATTTCATAATCAGTATTGCAAATTCCGGCTAAAGTTACACGTACAAGTGCTTCTCCCTTTTGCGGAACAGGTTTTTTATAATCATTTACTAATTTTAATCCTTCATCAAATACTACCGCTTTCATTTTCTCTCCTTATAGAAAAATTGATTATTGAGCTAGCTAGTAGGTTGGGCTTTCAGCCCAACAATAAAGCTCACCCGTGCTATTCTCCTTCGGCAACAACTGTTGTAAGAAGTTCGCCGTAGCTGTTCATTGACCCGTCTGTTTCTTCTACTACATAAGAATAACCTTCTTTGCCTTTAACGGCATTCTCTGCTTTTTGCAGTGCTTCATCATAGTCTTTTGTTTCACAAACTAATGTTTTTGAAAATTCCGAATGATTTTTTAATGTGTAAACGTGATACATATTTTTACCCTTTCCAGTAAAGTGAAGAATTAACAATGATGGAACAGCCCTTCACGTTTCACTCTTCACGTTTCACTTTTTCTATTTTTTCTTTTAACTCCATAACTTCATATTTAAGCCTGTTCAATTCGCATTTAACAGGATCGGGAATTCTGTTATGCATAAGAACACCGTTTTTATCTTTAATTTTTCTGTGCACAACTCTTCCGGGAACCCCTACTACTGTTGAGTATTCAGGAACATCATCCACAACAACAGAACCTGCGCCTACTCTGACATAATCCCCGAGCGTTATGTTTCCGAGAACTTTTGCTCCTGCGCCGACTATTACGCCGTGCCCGAGGGTCGGATGACGTTTCCCGTGTTCTTTTCCTGTACCGCCTAAGGTTACCTGCTGATAAATCAAAACATCATCGCCTATTTCTGTTGTTGCGCCGATTACAACGCCTTCGCCGTGGTCTATGAAAAATCTTCTGCCGATTTTTGCGGCAGGATGAATTTCAATGCCTGTTATAATCCTTGTTATATAAGATATAATGCGTGGAATTAAAGGAATATGCCATTTGTAAAGCCTGTGTGCAAAGCGGTATGCAATCAGTGCATGAAGTCCCGGATAACATAAAATTACTTCAAGCAGATTTTCTGCTGCCGGGTCTTTGTCGTAGATTACCTGAATGTCTTCTTTTACCTTTGTTATTCCGCGTTTGAGTATTTTAAACATAATTTTTTGCCTTTTGGTTGAAGTGTATATGTTAAAATAAAGTTAATAAGTGAATATGTTAATAGGTGAATAGGTCGATATCGAAAATGTATTAATTAAATACTTGCCGTTACAACTTCTGTAAAGAACTTATTCACTCATTTACTTATTAACCTGTTCACTTTCAGATTAATTTTGCAAACTTGCGTTTTCCTGCCTGCAATACTACACTTTCCGCAAAATTTAGTACATAAGCCGTATCGGTAATTTTTTCACCGTCAACTTTTACTCCGCCGCCTTGAATTAAACGTTTAGCTTCACCTTTGCTGGCAGTGAATTTTAGTTCTACAAGAACATCCAGAATCCCTTTGCCGTTCATGTCTGGGATTTCTTCAATATCATCGGGAATTCCTTTATTTGAAACTACATTAATAAATGCGTCTTGCCCGCGTTTTGCTCCGTCTTCTCCATGGTATTCTGCGGTAATTGTATATGCAAGCTTCATTTTTATATCACGCGGGTTTACAGAACCTTCTGCGATTTGTTTGTCAATAGTTTCAAGTTCTTCTTTAGTTGCATCTGTCAAAAGGCTGAAATATCTTGAAATCATATTATCAGGAATACTCATTAACTTGCCGAACATATCAACTTCGCTGTCCGTGAGAGAAATACAGTGTTCGGGGTAAGTTTTTGACATTTTTACAACTCCGTCAGTGCCTTCAAGTAATGGCAAAAGCATTACAAGCTGGGGATATTTTTTGCCGTAAGCAGCCTGAATATCACGGCCAAGAAGGGTATTAAATCTCTGGTCTGTTCCGCCAAGTTCAATATCTGAATCAATTTCGACAGAATCGTAAGCCTGCATTAGAGGATAGAAAAATTCATGGATTGCAATAGGTTTTCCTTCGGCGTATCGTTTTGCAAAATCATCACGTGTCATCATCTGCGCAACCGTTACCTGTGAGGCAAGTTTCAACAGGTCGGTAAAATTCATTTTGTGGAGCCAGTCTGCGTTATTAACAACTTCGGCTTTAGAAACATCAAGAACCTTTGACATCTGTTCAAAATAAGTCTTTGCATTTGCTTCAACCTGTTCTTTGGTTAATGCAGGTCTGGTCTCTGACTTGCCCGAAGGGTCTCCGACCATTGCAGTTGCACCGCCTACAATCAGGACAATTTTGTGTCCTAAACTTTGAAATTCTTTTAATTTTCTCATAACAACGGTGTGTCCAAGATGCAAGTCGGGTCTTGTGGGATCCATTCCGAGTTTTATTCTCAAAGGGGTATTTGTATCGTGTGAATATTGCAATTTTGCTGCTAATTCGTCAATACCGCCCGGCAAAACTTCTGCGTTGCGTGTTAAATGTTTTGCCTGTTGTATAAATTCCTCTCTTATTTCCATAAATTTTCTCCAATTATTAACTTCTGTAAAATTATTATATCACGCGCAAAAAAAATTTTTACGTATTTTATATCAGTTATGGACAAGGTTAATAATATAACTTTTACAGGAATTTCTAATATCGGTTGTATTAATTTTAAAAGAGAACCGGGTGCAAAGGGAGCTCTGTCAAAAAGTATATCTATGGTACTTCGTGATGATCTGAAAGGAAAAGATTTTTCTGAATACAATCAGGTTTTACACAGGATTACAAAATCACCGTCTGATTTTTACTTTAAGCCGGATGAAAAAAATATTTTGAATATAGAATGTTATAGCGACAGAAATGGTGATGTATTAATGCTTAACGGAAACGTCATTGAACCTGAAAATAAAACAATGCCAATATTTTCTTATATAGCGAAACTTACAAGAAAAATTGCAAATATGCCTGAAAAAGATATGGTTGTTAATAAGGATTATGTAAATTATGAAGCACAAACAAACCTTATATATGGCAGCAAAATAAATATCAGACATGTTTTACCTGAACAAAAATCACAATTCCTGAACGGCTTTTTTGATAAAGATGGTGTAAAATATGGAGCAGAACAGGTTAATGAATTTATCCAACGTATTATGAACAGGTATTTTGATGTATAAAAACCGGTTTAAATAAAAAACCGGTTTTTTGCTTATATTATTCTGTTATGGAATTGAGCTCCTTACGAAGTTGTATTATTTGCGAATTGTAATATTCAAGCCATGTTGTGTCTTCATTTTTTAGAGAAGGTTCTGCAAGGGCTCTTATCCTTTTTTTATCAAGGTCGTATAATTCATCCTGAATCTCTTTTGCCCGAATTGCATTTTGAATTTTGAGCTGCTTTGCTGTAGTTTCTTCATCACTTAATTTTTTCCATACGCCGTTTTCTTTTGAATACTGTGTTTCATCAACTGCAATTACGTTATTTTCATATAAAATTATTATTTTTCCTTCATTTTGTTTCATCAGCAAGTTTTTCCAGTATTCGTCGGTAATTTCTATTGCATTTTCAAAATTTTCTTCGTAAAAACCATAGTCTTTATTATTTTTAGTTCCGTAATATTTCATTTTTCCTCCTTAATAACCTATAGCAATCCAATTCATGTGTGCGAAAGCACCATTACTGCCGAAGTTAAAACCGGTAAGTGACTGGCTGATTATACCACCGTCGCTTCTTTCTGCAGTTACACTGTAGCCTTGTTTGGTTAGTACAGGGCAGGCTAATACTTTAAAAGCAATGGGATATGTGACGCTTGAGCTTTTTTGTCCTCCCCATTGTAGCAGCAGACCGTTAGTGAGTTGTAAATATCCTGGATTGGCTTGATCTACAACTCCCGATATTGCATACCAGCTGCTCCAGCTTTCATTAGTGAAATTTCTTGTAAAAATTTCGGGATTTTCTCCGTCACAATACCATATTTGTTTTATAACCGATGTGTCATCACCTGTTACAATAAGCATTCCTGATGTACCTTGTGGAATATTTTCCGGAGTGTAAAGAGACGAAAAGATGTATGTACCTTTTGTTTTGTAATCATCTAAATCAGTGTCAGCTTCCGTAACAGTATGTTCATTAATTAATTCTGTTTTTTCAGCTTTTGTTGACATTGCTTCGTATATATCTGAAACATCTTCATCACAGGCCGCTTTATTAGTATCAATTTTGTCGGCAAGAGCAATAAAGTTTGCATTAACTTCACTGGCTTTTGCCTTTGTACCCGGGATAAAAGAATACGGTATCATTGAATTAGCCATAAAAATTCCTTTCTGACTAATTTAATGAAGTATGTATATTTAAAAAGGCGTTTGAATAATTAATTATACCACGTGTTTGCAAAAACCGTCAATATTGTGGTAATATTTTTTTATGGCAGTTGGCGTAGATATAGAAGATATTTCAAGATTTAAAGACAAATCCGAAGAATTTATCAAAAGAATTTTTACTGATTTGGAGCAGGAATACTGTTATAAATTTTCAAAACCTGAAAGTCATTTTGCTGTGCGTTTTTGTGCTAAAGAAGCTGTTATAAAAGCTTTAACAGCACTCAATATTACAAATATTCAGCTAAATGAAATAGAAGTGTTCCATAATGAAAATAAATGCCCTCAGATACGTATATTAAAAAATCTGGATAAAGAAATTAATTTTCAATTAAGTCTTTCTCATGACAGATCAAAAGCAATTGCTTTTGTCATTGCTGAAGAACAATAGCCTTGCTTTTTTTATATGACCCCAGAAATCTCATAAATGTTATTTTTTCTTTAATCTGTTGTATCGTGTCCATAATTTTCTGATTGTGAATGTGCCCGTCAAAGTTTACAATAAATATGTAATCGCCAAACCGGTGTTTTGAAGGACGTGAAGCAATATAGGAAAGATTTATATTATTTTGCATAAAAATTTCAAGAATGTTTAAAAGTGCACCTGGTTTATTTTCTGTGGAAAAAGCCAAAGATGTTTTGTCATTACCTGTTTCTTCGGTTTCAAAGTCACCTATCAAAATAAATCTTGTCTGGTTTGTTTTATCGTCATTTATATTTTCTTTTAGAACGTTTAAATTATATGTTTCCGCAGTTTTTTTACTTCCGATAGAAGCGTAAGTTAAATTGTAATTTTGTAAGCTTCTTGCAGCTTCTGCAGTACTCGGGGCTTCAATAATATTTACATTAAATGGCATTTCATTATGTATGAAATTTTGACACTGTGCAAGTGCCTGCGGATGAGATATTACACCGGTTATGGAAGAAAATTCAGTTGTCCTTGCAAGCAGACAGTGATGAATAGGCATGTAATACTCTGATAATATTCTTATATTAGGGTTTTGAGTTGACATAAGGTTGTCCAAAGATTCCCTGACTGTCCCTTCAATTGAATTCTCAACAGCCAGAACTCCGAGTGTGTCAGGATTGCTGTCAACATATTCAACAACCTGTCTGATTGTCGTCAACGGTGTCGGATAAGCATTAATGTTAAATTTATCGCAAAAATAATCCTTTGCCATTTCCGTAAAAGATGCCTGCGGTCCTAGATATGCTACTGATTTTACTGTTTCAAAATTTAACATTTGCGATTACTCCTTATTTTTACTATGATAATTATAGCAGAGAGAAAATATCGAGGCAATATGAGTAATATAAAATTCGGAACAGACGGCTGGAGAGCTGTAGTAGGAAAAGATTTTAACAAAGATAATGTTGAAACCGTTACAAAAGCAATAGGTAAATATGTTTTTGACAACTTTGGTTTGCATAAAAAAATAATCGTGGGATTTGATCCGCGGCATATGGCGCAAGAGTTTGCGGAACAAACGGCTAATCAGCTTGCAGGATATGGTTTTAATGTTCTGTTGAGTGATAAAGTTCTCCCCACTCCTGTTCTTGCATACAGTGCGAAACATTTAAATGCCTGTGCTGTTATGTTTACAGCATCGCACAATCCGCCTGAATATCTCGGGATAAAATTTATTCCCGATTATGCGGGACCTGCTACCTCTCAGATTACGGATGAATTGATGATAAATTTGCATGTCCCTTTCCGTGAAACAGGCATGGGCAGAGTTGAAGAGTATAATTTTAAACCTGATTATTTTAGTCATATTGAACAACTTATAGATTTTAACAAAATTAGAACTCTGGATAAAAATATCATTTTTGACGGGCTATATGCCGCAAGTATAGGCTATTTTGATAAAATTCTGGATATTCACGGAATAAAATATGACAGCCTGCACATGTTTCATGATGTTAACTTTGGCGGCGGGATGCCTGAACCTAAACCGAAATACTTAAAAGAATTAATAGAAAAAGTTAAGGAAACTCCAAATTCTGTCGGTTTTGCAAACGACGGTGACTCTGACAGGTTCGGAGTAATAAATGAAAACGGCGAATATGTATCTCCAAACGAAATTATTGCAATTCTTTTAATACATCTGACTAAAAACAAAGGGCTAAAAGGTCCGCTTGTAAAAACTGTAGGTGCAAGTCTTTTATTGAATAAAACCGCTGAAAAGCTTGGTGTTGAAGTTATTGAAACGGCAGTCGGGTTCAAGCATGTCGGAGAAGCAATGCGCAAATATAATCCTGTTATAGGCGGAGAGGAATCCGGCGGATTGAGTATTCAGGGACATATTCCTGAAAAAGACGGAATTCTTGCAAATCTTTTAATACTTGAGGCTATGGCTTATGAAAATAAATCACTTGTTGATCTTCAAAAGGGTTTGTATGATTTTGTAGGCTGCAGATTTTATAACGACAGAGTTGACAGGCGTCTTGAAAATTTTGACGAAATAAAACCGATTCTTGAAGAATACAAAAACAAAACTTCAATCGGCAGGTTTACTGTTAAAAATATTGATACTAAAGATGGTGTTAAACTTTACTTTGACGATGATACAAGCTGGATGCTCGTCCGCCCGAGCGGTACAGAGCCGCTTTTGAGAATTTATTTTGAAAGCGACAGCAAGCAAAAACTTGATGAACTTAGAAAAACGATCTGAAAAAGCCGCGGTGCCTCCTCAGAGTTCTTGTTAACATGTCTACAGCATGTGCTGCAGCTTTAATTTGTCTGTCTTCTTCAAGAGCATCTTTACAAAATTCATGAAGATCGATATTTTCTTTGTTAGAATTCTGAACAGTATCTGTTCGTTGTTTTTTGGGTTTTATTTGTGCCTTTATTTTTTCAAATTCCTGATTATCCAGAAAAATTCCGCCGCAATTGTAGCAGGTATCAATCTGTATGCCGAAGGTTTTTGTTTTTACCATAGGAGTATTGCAGGCAGGGCAAATACGTGTTTTGCTCTCATCTACAGGCATGAAGTTTTTATCTTCAAGCAAATCTTTAATTTCCGTAATTTCATCGGTTGATGAACTGCATTGCTGAAATTCTTTATTGTCAAAGAATATTCCGCCGCAGTTATTTACACAGATATCAACATTTATACCTTTTGATGGAATAAATATTTTTTTCATTTCTGTACCACAGGCAGGACAGGTTAAAATTTCGGATGTGTCAGCCATAGTTTATCCTTAATAAAATAGTTTATCCATCATTTTTAAAAATTTTGAGCGTTTTGCTCTGTTCATATTGTTTTGAAGTTCCAGTTGATCAATTTTAGAACCGACTTCCTCATAAGTTTCCGACAATAATGCCTGACGCCTGTCCTGTTCAGTCGGATATTCCTCACGCATTTTATTAAGTTCTCCGTGATCAAAGAATTTGGCTCCGCAATTGTAACATTCATCAATGATAATATTGCCTTTAATGCTTACTGAATTTTTAACCATATTTGTACCGCACACAGGACAAATTCTGGTTAAATTTTCATCAGTTTTTTCAAAGTTTTTGCCCTGAATTGCCTGTTTTAATTCCTCAATATTTTCAGATTGTTCGTCAAATTTTTTTAATTCTCTGTTGTCAAAAAATATTCCGCCGCAGCCATCCAGACAAATATCAAGATTTACGCCTTCACCGGAGATAAAAATTTTTGTCATTTCTTTACCGCAGGCAGGACAGTTAATAATTTTTGTTGTATCCGTCATTTTTTCTCCTTTATTTAGATACTCAGAAGCTTAGAGGTCATGAGGTAAGGCTGTTATTGGTGTTTCGCACAAAAGTAACTTATGTAATCAGCTTGCCTTCCTGGCCTCTTGCCCTCTGACCTTCTTTTATTTTACTTCTGCATTTTCAGACAGATTTTTCAAAATTGTGTAAGATGCATCCCAGCCATTCAAGCCGCCTGTGGCTTTATATTTAGCTATTTGTTTTGCTCTTTCTTTTTTCAATTTAGCCTGTTCTTTTTCCCATTTTGCAAGTTTTTTTGCGTCTGCATTTCTTTCATCGATATCAGGCTGAATAAATGCAAGAAAGTTTTTGTATTCCTGACAGTTGTATCCTGCCTTTACTTTTGAAGGGTAGTTGTATGCCAGATAATCATAGATATACATGGTTCTTTTAAAGTTATTTGGCTGTCCTTTCAAAAGGTCAAGAGTGCTCCCTGGCATTTTCCCGAGTACTACAATCATTGCAAGCGGATTGTATCCTGCTTGAATCATTAAATCAATACCCGTAATATCTGCTGCTTTTTGATCTTTTTCGGACATGTTATTTAATGTAAGTTCATTTGCGATTAATGCGGTATTTTCAAGACTTGTATCTACGAAACTTCCTGCAATAGCTGATGTCAGATTAGAAACAAGTTTTTTCTTTGATGCATTTGCATTAACGAGTGCTCCTACTTCTTGAGCGATTACGGCAGCCACTTCATTGTCGTTGCCGGTATATTGAAGATTTGTTTTACTTATATAAAGTTCATTATTAACATTTGATGTGCTGTTTCCCACCTCTGCTTCAGTTACGATAAATTTAGTATCTGACGGCAGACCGTTTTTAGACAAAACCTGTTTCCCTACTGTCGGAACTCTGTCAACTGCACTCCATGTTGCAGCAAGAGAAGGCAGTGCAAGCGATGCTGCTAAAAATAACGATAAAATAATCTTTTTCATAATTTTCTCCCTATATTTTTTAATCTACAAATCTGTATTTGATCAGAGCAATAATTGCGTGAATTCCGTCTTTCCAGGTAATCTTTTTGCCTTCCGCAAATTCTCTGCCGTAATATGAAATAGGCAGTTCATATAATCTTGCCCCGCGTTTTAAAACCTTTGCAGTAATTTCAGGTTCAAAATCAAATCTGTCGGATTTAATTTCAATCCCCTTGATAAATTCTGCCCTGAAAGCTTTATAACAAGTTTCCATATCTGTTAAGGTCGAACCGTAAAGAATATTTGTTAAAAGTGACAAAAATTTGTTGCCTAAAAGATGATGGAACATAAATGATCTGGACGGTTTTCCGCCGGAAAGTCTTGAACCGTAACAAACGTCCGCTCTGCCGTCAATAATTAGCTGTATTAACGGTTCATAATCAACAGGCTCATATTCTAAATCAGCATCCTGAATAACTATGATATCGCCTGTGGCTTCTTTAAAACCGGTTCTAAGTGCTGCGCCTTTGCCTTGATTATATTCATGATACAAAACTTTGTAAGGATATTTTGAATATAAATCCCTTGTGCCGTCTGTAGAGTAGTCATCTATCAGAATTATTTCTTTTTCCAGTCCGCAAAAATTTGCTTCTTCTACTTTTTTTATGATTTTATCAAGAGTTGCAGCCTCATTATAAACCGGAATTAGTATTGTGACTTTGTTCATCATTAACCTTCTATAAAAAACATTTGTAATATTCTCAAAAATATTGTACAATAAAAACATAGAGTTGTAAATTATATGGTAGTTAATGGATTAAGAAAAATGAGTGAGTGCGACAAAGAAATTATTAAAAAAGGTTTATCTCTTTTAGAAGACAAAAATTATGAAGAGGCATTGAATGTTTTTACCGGAGCTGAGAAATTATACAGCGAGCAAAAATCAGATGAAAATCTATCAATTGCATTAAGTTTTTGCGGAATGACAAAGTATTTTCTTGATAAAGCAAATTATAAAGAAGTTTTAAAAATTTTAAATGATGCCGGCTACATGGCTCAATACAGCAAAAACGGGACAGCAAAACTTGTTAATGAATTTGCTCTGGGTACAGTTTATTTTGGAGAAGGTGCAAATGATTTAGCTATGCTTCATTATAATAATGCAAAAAATATTTCTATGGAAAGCGGAGATGAACTTTCGTTGATGGGTTATGTTTTAACAAGAATTAAACAGCTTAGAAGCGGACTTGATTTTTCAACTCCTGTTTCAAGCGATCCGCTTGTTTCTCTGGTTAAAATAGGGCGTTCTATCAGTGCGGTTACAGATATTGATGTCTTGCTTAAAGTTATTGCGGAAGAAACGCGTATTGCTATTCAGGCAGACAGATGTACGGTATTTTTGCTGGATAAAGAAAAAGATGAACTCTGGAGCAAGGTGGCTTTGGGCATGGACAGTCAGGAAATAAGATTTCCTGCTGATAAAGGTCTTGCCGGGTATGTAGTAAAAACCGGAGAACCTTTGAATATTCCTGATGCTTACAAAGACCCTAGATTTAACCCTGATGTTGACAAGGAAACCGGTTATAAAACCAAGACTATTCTCTGTCTTCCGATAAAAAACAATAACAAGGAAATTATCGGTGCGTTTCAGGTGTTGAACAAAAAAGGCGGCGTGTTTACAAAAGGCGATGAGGATTTACTTGTTGCAATCGGCGGCAGTGCCTCAATTGCTCTGGAAAACGCTCAGCTTTTTGAACAACAGAAAGAACTTTATAAAGAACAAAAAGAACTGTTTGAAAGTTTTATAAATACACTTGCAGCATCTATTGATGCGCGTGATAAGATTACTGCAGGTCATTCAAGCAGGGTTAAGCTTTATTCAATGCTTATTGTAGAGGCTCTTGGCTGTGATGCGAAATTCAAAGAACTTGTTGAACGTGCGGCAATTCTCCATGATATCGGCAAAATCGGTATCAGAGATACGGTTTTGCAAAAAGAAGGGAAATTGACGCCGGAAGAATATAAACATATTCAGGAACATGTTCAGATTACCCATAATATTCTTGACAAAATCTATATGTCTAATGATTTTAAAATGATAACTGAGATTGCCTGTTCTCATCACGAAAAATACGATGGAACGGGTTATTACAGACATCTTAAAGGAGAAGAAATCCCCTATGGGGGAAGAATTCTTGCAGTTGCGGATGTTTTTGACGCAATTACATCAAAACGTCACTATCGTGACAAAATGCCTATTCAAAATGTTATTAATATTTTGCTTGAAGGTAAAAATAAACATTTTGACGGCAATCTGGTTGATGTGTTTTTAAAAATTCCGGCTGATAAAATTATCAAAGTATTTTTGACGGAAAATCATCACTGCTTTAAAGAGGAGGATCAGGAAATATTAAGCAGGTATAATCTCAAAGATATTTATGATTTTATAACAAATGAAAATGCAGATGATAACCAAAAGCATATTGCGGAATTATTTAATTTCTATTATTCTGGTATTGTAGAGAGTGAGGGTGTTTAATTAATTGATACGTAAATGTTTATGTATAGCTGCTATAAGTTTTATTACGGGTTTGCCTGTCTGTGCGTCAGGGTTTGACAGTATAAAGCCGGCGAATCCGTTTGCAGAGAATTCTGCACCCGTAAATACTATTGCACTGCCGGTTAAAAAAGCAACGCTGACACATAACAGTATTCATAATCAGTATGTTATTGCTTTTGATCGTTTTATGCAAAGTAATGTCAAATCAGCTTACAGAAATTTCAGAGTTTTAATAGAGACAATGGAACCTAATGACTACGGTTATATGCAGATGGCCGAACGGATGGCAGATATCGGATTTTTTAACCTTTCTGAGATGGCTGCCTCAAAAATTGATGACAAAACTCTTTCGGATTTTTTAACGGGCGATATAAAAACTTATTATTACCCGTCAAAAAAATTAAAACCGGATGATGAAATGTATCTTGGAGAGGTCTTTTCCAATATAATTTATAATGACCAGAGCCGCGAAGCAACAGATGAACTTGTAAAAAATACTTCTTTGCTCTCAGAATCTGATTATGCAAATTATATTGCTGCTCTGGGATATCTAAAATCAAATAATATTGCAAATGCGGAAATTTATATTGATCAAGCTATAAATAAAAATCCTCAGAATATTAATTATAAAAAACTTAAAGCGGAAATTTTATCTCAGGGTAAAAAACCTAAAAATGCGCTCAAAATGGTTGAATATCTGAAATCTCAAAAATTTTACACTACGGATTTTATAAGAAAGGCAAATTCGCTTGAACAATATGTGCTTTATAAATCTGAAAAGGATTATGCACAAAAAATGTATCATCTCGGGTATTATTACTACTACGAAGGCGAACTCGCAAAGTCAATCAGAACTCTTCAGGGTGCTGTGACATCAAAGAAAAAACACAACAAAGCCGTATATGCGATAATGGCGCGGGTATATTTTGATATGCAGGATTATGAGAAAGCTCAGGATAACGCATTAAAGGCTCACAAACTTGACGGCAGCAATCCTGTTGCTCTTCTCGTGCTCGGAGATTTGAGCTTTAGAAATCGTGATTTTAAAGAAGCTTTGAAATACTATAAAGATGCGGAAAGCCATGACAAAAATTCCTGGATTTGTCCGGTTAAAATAGCACAGACTTATGAGCAGCTGAATAAAGAAAAAAAAGCTATAGAAATTTATGAGAAGGTTTTAAAGACATACTCTGACGCATACATTGCATATTATAAAATTGCCCTGAAAGATAAATCAAAAGAATTTGCATATTTAAAAAAAGCAATAGCAATAAATATGAACTACAAAGATGCATGGATTGACCTCGGTCGTGTCGAAATTGAACGCAGAAATTATGAGCAGGCAAATAAGTATCTCGGTGTTGCAAAATATATTGACGAAAATGATTTTAGATATTATTATTATCAAGGATTGATTGCAAAAAATCAGGGAATGAAACAGGACGCTGTTCAATATTTTAAAAAATCCCTAAGTTTAAATCCCGATTATCAGCCTGCTAAAGAGGAATTGAGTTTATGAAAAAAAACATTTTAATAGTAGAAGATCATGAATTAACAAGATTTGGCTTAAAAACTACATTTGAAAATGTTGATTACGTAGAAAATATCTACGAAGCCGATTCTGCCGAGAATGCTATTGAAATTTTTAATAATAACAATATAGATGTTATAATAATGGATTTAGGTTTGCCGAATATGAACGGTATTGAAGCCACAAAACAAATTCGTTCATCAAATAAAGACGTAAAGATTGTAATATTAACATCTCATAACGATGAAAAAGAAGTATTGAACAGCTTAAAAGCAGGTGCAAATGCATACTGCTCAAAAGAAATTAATCCTCAGAGATTGGTTCAGGTTGTGCAGTCGGTTGCTGACGGTGCAGCCTGGTTTGATCCGAGTATTGCACATATTGTATTGAAAGCAAGTGCAAATTCGCCTTCTTATGAAAGTGAAAATAACAGAAAAGACTATGACCTTACCTCGCGTGAAGCACAGATATTAAAACTTATGACAGAAGGATACAGCAATATGGAAATTGCACAGATGCTTGTTATAAGTATTAATACGACGAAAGCTCACGTTGCAAATATTTTGCAGAAACTTGAAGTTGACGACAGACTTCAGGCAGCATTAAAAGCATTAAAAAATAAAATTGTTTAATAACTTAAAGGAACAAATAATGTCTGATTTGACAAATGTTTTGCTCGTTGATGACAATTCCAAATACTTAAAAGATGCCCTTCCGTTTTACGGATATGAGGTAACTGCCGTGTACGACGGTGTTCAGGCGTTAAAGGAGCTTTCAAAAAATAACAAATTTGACATTGTTCTTCTGGATGTTATGATGCCTAATATGGACGGATGGGAAACATTAAAAGCTATCCGCTCGGGAGAAAAAACAAAAGATTTGCCGGTTATAATGCTTACGGCAGTTAACGAAGATAAAAAAATGGTTTCCGGCTTAAAAATCGGCGCGGACGATTACATTGTAAAACCCTTTATATTACCCAATCTTCTGGCAAGAATGGAAGCTGTTTTAAGGCGAAGCAGAAGAAATACTCAAAGAACTTCGGATTGCGAAAAACATTTGCCTGATGACCTTTTGACCTCAAAAGAAAAAGAAGTGTTACAAATGATATCAAAAGGGGCAAGTAATAAACAGATAGCAGACAAAATGTTTGTGAAAGAGGTTACAATAAAAACGCATCTGAACAGTATTTATAAAAAATTAAAGGTAGCAAACAGAACGCAGGCTGTACTTGTTGCCATGCAAACAGATTTAGTTAAGTAAGAAAAATAATAAGGAGAATTTATAAATCATGATAGATTACACAAAGGAAGAATTGATTGAATTATTGAGAAAGAACCCCGAAAAATTTAATGAATGGAAAGTGGAGCAGGAGGAAGTTGACTTGTCAGAAGTTGATTTTTCCGGTATCAACCTGTCAGAAATCGATTTTTCCGATGCGGATTTGAATTCAAGTTCCTTTGCGGATTGCAGTTTATCTCTTGTTAATTTTACAAACGCAGATTTGACATCTGTTGATTTTACGCGTGCAAGAGTTTTGGAATGTGATTTTACGGATTCTCTTTTAACAGGTGCGGATTGCAGTTATGCTTCAATGACTTACTGTAATTTTTCCGACTCTGATATGGCTGGTTGTATTTTATCTGAAACTGATTTATCAAATTCAGATTTATCAGCAAGCCAGAATTTGAATTCAAGCAGATTTGACGAGGATACAGTATGGCCTGATGATGATATGCTGCCTGAAGATTTTGACGGCACCGGACACAAAGATTTGTCGGCACTTCAGGATGAAGACGATGATATGGTCTCATCTGACTGGTAAGAAGAAGCTATCCTGTTAAAAATATTTGATCATTCAGGCATGATTGAAAGTGGCAGAATGTTATAGAAAGGAGTATAAATGAAATCAATCTTACGAAATATAACGTGCAGAGGACATTTCTTACTTTCTTGTCAATGTTTTAAAAGTTCATTTAAAACTGAAGTGTTGGGTCAAGCGGCACGCTTGGGGTTTACTTTAGCGGAAGTTTTGGTAACTTTAGCAATCATAGGTGTAGTTTCCGCAATGACCGTACCTACTTTGATGCAAAATCATCAGAAAAAAGTATATGTCACCCAGCTTCATAAAGTTTATAATGAATTGCAACAAGCATTTTTACAGTATAAAACAGATAAAAATGCCGTTTCGCTATCTGAGGCAGGGCTTCTTTCCCAGACGGAAGTTAATAATTTTTTAAAAACTTATTTTAAGACGGTTACTGTATGTGACAATTTGGAACCTCCATGTATTCCGAATAGCGAGTATAAAAATTTAAACGGTGCTTCTGTTTCAAGCGGTGGAGTAGAAAACGTTAAAAATTGGTGGGGCAATGTTAACTGTGCTATTTTAGGAAGCGGTGCGTCTGTGTGTATAGAGGCACTTTCCGCGCATTCTTCCAATAATGTAAGATGGAGCCATATTCTTGTCGATACTAACGGTATGAAAGGTCCAAATATCGGCGGAAGAGATGTTTTCTTTTTAGCGTATTTTGAAAATGGTACGATAGATGAAGAAGGTGTTGTTCCAACATGTAACTCTTTAAAAATATGTACTTTACCGGCGAATGCAAAAGAAACCAGAGAAACATATTTTAATTCAAGATGTAAATCAAGTACAAGATTTTTGGGCTGCTTCGGCAAACTTTTAAATGACAACTGGGAAATGAATTATTAATAATCCTTTAAAAATCTTGACTGGCTCCTTTCAGCAAATACAATAGTCTTGTATATAACCGAAGGGAGTATAGAAAATGTTGGATCGTATACAAATTACAAAAGAAGTAGAAGAAATGTGCTGCGTTAAACGCGGCGTTAAAGGCGAGCCTGCTCCTATCCCTCAAGAAGGCGATTGGACAAAAGTTAAGGAAATTAAAGAAATTTCCGGCTTGACACACGGATGCGGATGCTGCGCACCGCAGCAGGGTACCTGCAAATTAACTCTTAATGTTAAAGACGGTATCATTCAGGAAGCACTTGTTGAAACAATAGGCTGCTCAGGCATGACCCACTCTGCAGCTATGGCAGGTGAAATTCTTCCGGGTAAAACTATTCTTGAAGCGCTTAATACAGACCTTGTATGTGACGCTATTAACGTTGCTATGAGAGAATTGTTCTTACAAATCGTTTACGGAAGAACTCAAACCGCTTTTTCTGATAACGGTTTGCCGGTTGGCGCAGGTCTTGAAGATTTAGGCAAAGGCTTACGTTCACAGGTTGGTACTATTTATTCAACTAAGCAAAAAGGACCAAGATATCTTGAACTTGCAGAAGGATACGTTCTTGAATTAGGTCTTGACAAAAATGATGAAATTATCGGATATAAATTCGTTCATATGGGCAAATTTATGGACGCCGTTAAAAAAGGTGTTGATCCGAAAGAAGCTCTTGAAAAATTCACAAGCACTTACGGCAGATTTGCTGAAGCTGTGAAGAAAATTGATCCGAGAGTTGAATAGTAAAGGAGATTCCGAAATAAATTCGGAATGACATGTCATCCTGAATGTCGGATTGACCTCCGTGTTTCAGGATCTCAGTAACAAAATATAAAAAATTAAGAGGAAAATAAAATGACAGTAAAATTTGAAGGACAAGACAGACGTCAGGCTAAATTGAATAAATTGTTACCTGAATACGGCTTCAAATCTTTGGAAGAAGCTCAGGAACTTTGCAAATCAAACGGTATTGACGTTGAAGCTATTGTTAAAGGAATTCAGCCTATCGCATTTGAAAATGCTGTTTGGGCTTATACATTAGGTGCCGCTATTGCACTTAAAAAACAGGCTAAAGACGCTGCAGAAGCTGCGAGCTTAATCGGTGAAGGCTTACAAGCATTTTGCGTACCCGGTTCTGTAGGTGACACAAGAAAAGTTGGTTTAGGACACGGAAACCTTGCAGCTATGCTTTTGAGAGAAGAAACTCAATGCTTCTGCTTCTTAGCAGGTCACGAATCTTTCGCAGCTGCTGAAGGCGCAATCGGTATTGCAAGAAACGCTAACAAAGTTAGAAAAAATCCTTTGAGAGTTATCTTGAACGGTTTAGGCAAAGACGCAGCTTATGTAATCTCAAGAATTAACGGTTTTACATCTGTTGAAACTAAATATGATTATAAAACAGGCGAATTAAAAATTGTTAAAGAACAGAGATTTTCTGAAGGCGAAAGAGGCGAAATCAGATGCTACGGCGCTGATGATGTATCAGAAGGTGTTGCAATTATGATTAAAGAAGGTGTTGATGTTTCTATCACAGGTAACTCAACTAACCCGACCCGTTTCCAACACCCTGTAGCAGGTACTTACAAAAAATGGTGCTGGGAAAACGGACGTAAATACTTCTCAGTAGCATCAGGCGGCGGTACAGGAAGAACTCTTCACCCTGATAATGTTGCAGCAGGTCCTGCTTCTTACGGTATGACTGATACTATGGGCAGAATGCACGGTGATGCTCAATTTGCAGGTTCATCATCAGTTCCTGCACACGTAGAAATGATGGGTATTATCGGTATGGGTAACAACCCGATGGTAGGTGCAACAGTAGCTGTTGCGGTAGCCGTTGACGGTGCTCTTCGTAAATAGTATAAATAAAAAAATATATTAAAATAAAAAAATTCCCGCTTGAATAAAGCGGGAATTTTTTATATTCACCTCATCCCCAGCCCTTCTCCTTGCGAAGGAGAAGGGAACAAAGTATCCTGTTTATAAATTTTGTATTGCGCGCTCCAGTGCTTCGGTTTCTGTAATTCCGTTTTCTAAGGCGTAAGTTTTTAACTTGTTGATTAATTCTTCATTTAATCTTCTGTTAAACGGGATTTTCGGATTTTCGCATTTTCTGCCTGCACCTTCGCGTCTTCCGCCCCACTGCCCTTTACCATGACAGCCGCCGCCGTGGCAATTGTGTTCTTCGCCATGTCCGTGGCAGTGCCCTTCTCCGTGTCCGCAGCTGTGTCCTTCATTGTTGCAATGATGATCGTGATTACATTCGTGCATAATTAACCTCCTTTATGTATTCACACTATAACTCTTAAACTTGATTTTGTCAATACATATTCAAAATATTTTTATTATCAATATATTGAATAAAGATATTAAAGTTTGATATAATTCATGCGGCAGAAGGATTTAAGAACCCCTTTGGCTTTTTGAAGTTCAGAGTATACATATTTATTTTCAGTTTGTTTAATAGTTGCTTCTGACTGTTTGTACATTTTTTCGGCTGCCTGCAAATATTCAAGCTGCTGCGGGGATTTTATAAGACCTATTTCTTGAAAATAGCTGCCGTAAAGGAGGAACAGGCGGGATAATAGGTCATTCATATTGAATTTTTTTGCCATAAAGATTGCATTTTCTATATGGATTTTTGCCGTATCAAAATCAGAAAGTGTTATGCAGCATTTTGCAATAACCATTTTGAACAGAACAGTAAAGAAATAATTGTCTATTTTCGGGTTTTGTGCCACCTCAAGTGCCTGCTCGGCAATTTCCAGTGCATTTTTCGGACCTTCTGTAACAAGAGTCGCATCAGCTATTAAAAGCCAGGTTAAAAGCGCACCGAGTGCCATTTTTTCTTTAGCAAAATATGCAATCTGATCATTATAGATCTCCATTGCCTGTTTTGTATTGTCATTGTCTTTAAACATTTTGCCCAGAAGCGTTTTTAATATGTTTTTGGTAAAATTGTCCCCGTTGTTGTTTGCAAAAGTTACAATCTGGAACAAATCTTCCTGCATCCCGTCATAGCGTTTTCTCAGAAAATTATTGATGATATTGATAAAATTCCAGCGGATAATGGTTTCATTATCCATAATGTTTTCGCGGTATGATTTTAAGACATCCTCAAGCATTTGTTCCGAGGCTTTGAAGTTGCCTTTAACCGTATTTGCAAGTGCCAGCGTTAATTTACATTTGCAAATAAACAGTTCATCCTGTATCTGGTTTCTGTCAATTATATCAAATAATATTGTCAAAACCTCAAACGATCTGTCATTCCCCTGAATCGCAAGCGCATTTGCAAGTATTAAATATGTCTTAAGCCATGTTTCATAAATAAATGGCATTTGAGGATTTTTTAAATTTTGTTTTTTTGCAAAAAATGTATCAAAGACAGGCATAATTTCCGTGTCTATCATATTGATAATCTGTCCGCAGTTGCCGATATTTAAAAGCGCATTCAGTTTTGTACATTTTAAAAGTGCAATATCAAGGGCATTTTCAGGCTTGGCTTTTTTCAAAACCGCATCAACACATTCAACTTCGCCGAAATAATTTCCTGTTTTGCGGCAGCATGATGACATATATGCAAGAAGTTCAATTTCTTTGGGGCTGTCGCCTACAGCCTGTGCGTTAGAAATTGCGTCGGGCAGATATTCTATTGCTTCTGTCGGGTTTGAATTTGCAAGAAGTTTGCCCAGACGCTCCGAAATATTATATCTGATTTTTAAAGTTTCAGTTTCATCAAGTTCGTTAATCAATGCCATTGACTGTTTCTGCGAAATTGCATAAAGATTTAAGTCGCCTACGTATGCTGCAAGTTTGGTATTTTTAGTCCATATATCGAGAGCAAGACGCGGCTGCTTTAGATTTTGTGCTATAACCCCGAGGATTGCATTTGAGTTCAGTGTAAATCCTGCGAAATATTCAAGAATTTTTTTATTTATTTCTTCGTATTTGTCTGAATTTTTAGAAGTTTTTAGTATTGTTTCCCATAGAGTAAGTGAGCTGAATTCGCAGTAAATGTCATTAACATGGTTAATATAATCCATTTTTTTGAGATAAATCAAAATATCTCTAAAAGTTTCATCATTAACTTCAAAAATCTCTTTTACAAGGTTCATATTTATCTTATCGCCTATGATTGCCGAACCTACCAGAATATCGTATGCAATCGGATTAAGTTCTTCCAAGAGTTTCAGCCTGTATTCCAGAAGACCTGTAAATGTTGTGGAAATTTCAAATTCTCTGCCGCACAACTGGCAGTCAAAACATAAACTTAGAGCATGATTTATGTATGATGGGTTGCCGCCGCTGATTTTATATATTTCCTGCAATTCTGCATTATTAAGCTGCGGAAAGCCGTCAATTTTTCTGCTTTTTTGATCGACCAGCAAAAACATTTGTTGAAACTCCAGCGGGGCAAGTCCGATATCAAGATATAATTTTTCTTTATTATTTTCCGGAAAATAAAAGTACCCCTTAGAAGGTTTGGGTTCATTATATATTAGAAGAAGTTTTAAATTCCCCCAGATGTTTTCTTTTTTGATATATTTGCTTATAAATTCGTATGAAAAGCCGTCTATAAAATCAAAATTATCTATTACGAATACAAATTGATTAAGGCTTGTAATGCGGTCAAATATTTTATTTAAAAATTCAAAAGTTTTATTTTTGGCTGCAACAATATTTTCAAAAGTTCCTTCTTTTCCTGGATAAAGAAAATTTAATAAATCAAAAATTTCGTTGTTGTTAATGTTAGGAAATTCATTTTTAAAATACTGTGAAGCATTTTTTTTGAAGTCCAGATTATTAATGCAGAAGTTAGGAAGATTAAATATATTAAGCAGTATATCCTGAATAAGTCCGCCCGGTGTAATTTGTGTCAACGGAGTACATTTACCGTACAGCCACGAAATATTTTTATCTTTTAAACTTTGCATTATAGCTTTCAGAACAAGGCTTTTGCCTGAACCTCTTTCCCCGCTGAGAGATAGAATTTTTTTATCTTTGGCAAGTATTCCTTTTACAAGCAGATTTTTTGCACTCTGTTGTGATACAAGATTTGCCGGATACTCAAGTTTTGCTTTTTTGTTTTCGGATTTTTTAACTTCTGAATATTTTTCAAATTTATATCCGCATTTACGGCATTTATCAGCCGATGGAAAATTAACGCTTTTGCAATTAGGACAGAGTTTTAAAATTTCTTTTCCGCAGTTTTTGCAGGTAAAATCAAACACAGAATTAACCGTATTGCAATTTTTACAGATTAAACCTGTACGAGCCTTACAATAAGGGCATTTGAGCGCATTGTCAGGAATTGTTTTTTTACATACTGGACATTTCATTTTATTTAATCCTGGTTAAACGCCTGTTTAACTTTATCCATTAATTTAAATAATCTTTTGGAAACTTCGGATTGAGAAAGATTTAAATCTTGTGCAATCTCGTTTTGTGTCATACCTTTTTCATATCTGAGATAGTAGAGTTTGTAATAATTTTTATCAGGATTTTCTTTATCAATTTTATATACTGTATTGACTATTTTTTGTAAAATGTCTTTTTTCACTGCAAGATCTTCTGGAGTTTCCTGAATATCTATAGGTGCATAGCTTATTTGCACATGTGAATAATCCGGTAAATGTGAAGAAACAGCAGTTTCCAGCGGAACTTCATTTGTTGACATATAACCGCTTCTGGTTCTTCTTAACCTGCCTTCGTTTTTTAATACATTCAAAATAGAAGTCGTTGCAATTTTTCTTAAATAAGCTTCTAAAGTTTCATCCGATGTAACTGTTTTTACAATAAGCAGTGAACGTTTGCATGTTTCATTAAAAAAGTCATCATACAAATCTTCATTATTTGTGAATTTACGGTCACTTTTTATAATTTTTTCTATTAAATTTATTTTGTCCTGAGCTAATTCCACTACAAAGTTTCCTTGTTCTTATCACATTATAGCATAATTAAAAATATATGATAAGATTTAAATTGAAATCAGGGGTGCTAATCTCGTTGCTGGGCGGTTTTACGACGTTTAATGTATCTTTAACAGATTGTAACACAATGTTATCAATTTCTGTTGAACCGCTGCTTGAAATTATGTTAGCTTCCTGAATATTACCGTCTTTACTTAGTTTCAATCCTACTTTAACCTGATTTGAATAAGCATATTCAGTTGCAAGTAATAAATCGGCAGAAAGTGAAAGTTTTATACTCTTTCCTGCTGTTCTCAAATAATTTTGTATTTTGGGGCTGTATGAGAGTGCATCAGGCACATCCCATACAAGTCTTTGAACTTCCAGATACGATTCTGACGAAATCGGTTTTTTCGCAGTAGTATTTTTCAGTTCTTTTACCTGTTGTTTTGTTTTTTGAATTTTTTTCTCAGCTGTTTTGTTTATGGTTGGGGCATTAGTTTCCAGAATATTTTCGTTGTTGTTTTGCTCCTGATCCGGTTTATTTATAATTTCTGAGGCAGCAGGGGCTGCAGTTTCTATATCAGAAGCGGTATCTGATTTAGGTTTTAAAAGCACAAATGCGGAAGCGCCTGCAAGTATTGTTATTAATGCAGCTGCTGTAATAAGCGTTTTTGTGTTCCCGTTTTTTTTCTGTTTTAAAAATGCAGCGCCTGGAACGGATTGCTGTTCGTTGTCTGTTGACAGGCTGTTGTCATCAGTTGAAATATTATCTATGTCTGTGTCTGATGTCGGATCTGTATCATTGAACAGTACTCCCAATTTATCATCTTCGTTAGCTGTATTTTCTGCTGATGTATCATCAGTAAGATTAAGCAGTTCATCCAGAGTTGTATCGGCAAGTTCTTCATCCGTAGCAATTGTGTTATTCTCTTCAGGAGTTTCAACTTCCTGTGGTGTATTGGAACTTGCTGCCGGCTCGGTAGTTTCGGAAGAAGAAACAAGAGATTCAATGTCCGGTATACTATCCAATTCATCTTCTGTTCGGGAAGTAGCCTCTTCAACTATTTGCGGCTCTATAGGCTGAGCTTCCGTTTGGATATCACTTTCTTGAGTGTGTGTGTCTGCACTTACGTTTAACAAATCATCAATTTGCGAAAGCAGTTCATCAGAAGTTATTTCTTCTGCATTCCGGCTTATAGGCGTTTCATCAAGTTCAAGATCATCAGCAGATATACTATTCATATTCTCTTCGGCCATATTATCAAGCAGGTTTTTACCGAAACTTGATGATTTAGGTTCTTCCTGAGATATTTCATTGGTTGTAATACCTGTTACAGGAGTTTCAGGTAGTTCGGGAGATTCATTGTCAAGTGCTTCAAAATTAATATTGTCGGTATTTTCTTCTTGAGACTGCTCCTCATCCGTATCCTGCTGCAATTCAAGAGGTTCAATATTGAAATCCTCTAAATCATTGCCAACGGCAATATCTTCTGTTTGCGTGAATTCCGGCAGTTCTTCAGCAGTATTTTCGGCTTGTATCCCATCATCATTTGTGATTTCTTCCGAAATATCTGTTTCAAGAGCATCATTTTCATTTATGTCGTCCAAAGAAACAACATCTTCTTCATTGTTTTCAATCTCTTCTAATTCTCCTGTAATATTAGAGGTATCCAGATCATCAAGAGATATGGTTTGTTCATCTTCGATATTTGCTATTGTTCCTGCTTCATCCATAAAAGATGTGTCTATATCATCAAGCGAAATTGTATCAGATATATCTTGTGATGATGCTGTATCTGTTTCTTTTATTGGTTCATCTGTTTCAATATCATCAAAAGATATTTTGTTATCAATTTGATCTATGTAATCAATATTATTTTGTGTTTGAGCTGTTTCAATATTTTCAAAAGATATTGTTTCTTCCTCGAAGTTGTCATCTGTTGTATCAGGGATATTATCAAGTGTAGAAGTGTCAATTTCGTCAAAGGCAATAGGTTCCGGCGCATCTGTTTTGTCATTAACAAGTTCTTTTGCAATTTCTATTCCAGAATCTACAATATCAAGAGTGTTATCAATAGCGTCAGCAACTTTTTCTCCTGTGTCTGTAAAATTAAGTAATTCTTCTCCTGCCAGAGCTGCAGTGCCGGCTGTGGCAGCCGCGGCTGCAGTAGTTGCGGTTTCAGCTAAATCTCCCATAAGATTGTCTTTATCTGCTTCTGATGTTTCAGGAGTTTCTTCAGGAAAACTTATATCATTTTCATTAACTGCTTCAAGATCAAGATTGTCAAAATTTTCTATGCTGTCAAGCATTTCAACGTCCGGCTGCATAATATCTGACGGAACTTCATCTGTAATTTCGTCGGCGGGCTCTGTTTGAGCTGTTTCTTCTTGCGGTTCGTTTCTCTCAATTTGCGGATCTGTCATGGCTTTGTATGACAGCGTTTCAAAGTTTTCGTATTCAATAAACTTATCTCTGAGTTCGGCACTTTTTGTTAATTGTTTAATTAAATACTGTTTTTCATCCTCTGAAATATCATTGTCAGCCATTGCCATTATTATTCTTTCGGAGTTTTCAATATCCTGTTCGGAGACCCCTGTTGTTGTATTGCCTTTAAAGTTTTCAATATATTGTTTTAAGTCGGAAACAGGATTAAGCTTTTCTTTCTCTATAAAATAATAATCATTATTCTGATTATTTTTGTTAATCAGTTTCGGTTCAAAAAATCCTAAAAATTTTACATGTGAAAAGTCTTTTGCAAGGTTAAAAACAAGATAAATGTCAGGTACAAGATTGTATTTAAAATGAGATTTCGGGATAAATATAATGTTTTCATCAAATATAACTCTTACGTCAATATGTATATTCGGAAGCATTACATCTGAAATGTCAAGTTCTTCCAGAATTTTTTTTATTGAATGAATATTGTATATATCATCAACACTGATATTTTCGGAGGCAAGATATTTCATAGCAAGTTCTGCACCGAGGGTGTTTACGTAAGCTCTGTTTTTCACATTTTTATCAGCGAACGCGTTTGCTGCAGCGCTTGCATCTAATTTGTCCTGCTCATCAATATAAATTATTGTATCTTGTTGAAATCCCATGACTTTTTTCTCCTATTCTCTAATTAATAAGATGGCACTCAAAAAAAAATTATTCCAATTTTATTGTAAAGTTTTGTAACAAATGTTGAAAAATAAATTTATTTTAGTCAAAATAAACATATCAGTCGTTTTAAATTGTTAGATAAAGTGTGTTTTAAAAAGGAGGTTTCTTATGATAAGTTCTGTTTCCGGTATTAGTTTTCGCGGCGATGCGCCCGTTAATTCTGCTGATTTAATTAATTCTCCTGGGAAATATGCCACTGCAGCGCCAAAAGCTGATATACCTGCCGATACATACGGAGATAAAAATAAAAAAAGTCATAAAGGCGGAGTGATTGCAACGGTTGTAGCCTTGCTCGCAGCTGCTTATATCGGTCTCGGTGTTGCGGTTCATAAAGGAAAACTCAACAAAATTGATAATCCTGAAGGATTTACTCAGAAATTTAAACAATTCTTCTACTCAATCGGTGAAAGTGCAGACAGCCTCTGGGGTAAGATTAGAAATAGAAAGACAAAAGAAACTTCTGATGCTCCCAAACCGAAAAAAACGGAAGCTTAAAATTGATAATAACACAGAAAATAAAAAAGCCTGCTTTGTGCGGGCTTTTTATTCTAAAAACTCTGAAAGAACTACGTTACTGACAAGTATTCCCTCTTTTGTCAGTGTAAAACCTGTATTAGTATCTTTAAGATACCCGTAAGAAATGTACTTATCCACAGTCGCTGAGTACTTTTTACGGAAATCTATATTAAATTTTTTATTTATTTTTTCTGTATTTATCCCCTCTGATTTTCTAAATCCTAAAAATATTTCTTCTTCCAATTGCTCTTGAATGGTGAGTTTGTGAGTATTCTTGTGTACATTCGGGTAATTTATATATTCTTTTAAATTTGAGGTGTTAAAATATCTTATTCCGTTTTCATACCCGTGTGCGGCAACACCGAAACCGTAGTAACTGTTGTTGTTCCAGTAATTTAAATTATGTTTGGATTTAAATTTTTCAAGGGCAAAATTACTGATTTCGTAGTGCTCAAAATTATTTTTTGTAAGTATTTCAATTGCTTTCAAATACATATCAGCCTGAACATCATCATCCGGAAGATTTTGCGGGCGGTTTTTGAAAAAATAACAGCCTTCTTCGATTTTTAATCCGTAAAGAGAAATATGCTGTACCCCGAGCGATATTGCGAATTCTAAATCGTATGCAAACATATCAATTGTTTGTTCGGGAAGACCATAAATAAAATCCAGACTTATATTATCAAATCCGTTATCTTGAGCGAATTTTACGGCGTTTACAACATCTCTGGCGCTATGCTGTCTTCCGATGTCTTTCAAAATTTTATCATTAAATGTCTGGCAGCCGAAGCTTAACCGGTTTACACCTGTATTTTTCAGTTCTTTTAGATACTTTGGAGTAATTCCTTCAGGATTTAATTCAGCCGTTATTTCCGTAGAATTGTCTGTAATAAAGAGTTTGATAATTTTAGAAAATTCATCAGCGGTTAGTAATGACGGGCTTCCGCCGCCGAAGTAAAGTGTATTTAATTTTTCATTTTTGTAAGATTGTATAATTTCTTTTTGAAGTGCAGATAAATAATCGGATTTTAAGTTAAGTAAACAAAATGACACAAATGAGCAATATTTGCATTTTGACTTACAAAACGGTATGTGTATATATACATTTTTCACCATAATTTTATAGTATTATAAATATTATTTGAATAACAGTTGCAAAATTTGTAAAATATGAGTTATAATAAGAAATATAACTTAACGAAAGGGCGTAATTATGGGAATGAATGTAAACAAAAGTAAAGTCGGGGGGGGGGCTTTGTAGGCTCCGCCGGAGGCAAAGACGCAGCTAGAAGCAAAGATGCTAAGAGGCATAGATGCAAAGCAAGTATCATTCATGTCATCCTGAATTTATTTCAGGATCTATTAACCGGAAGCAAAGACGTCAAGAGGCAAAGATGCGAAGCTGTTATCAATAATAAATTAGCAATCTGTCATCCCGAACTTGTTTCGGGATCTCAAGAGATGCAGAGCCGCCGAGGTCAATCCGACGTTCAGGATGACATTAATTATGAGAAACGAACTTATCGTCCTAACGTCTTACCGTCCTATCGTCTAAAGAAATGTGCTTTCACTTTAGCCGAGATGATGGTGGTAATGCTAATATTAAGTATTGTAATGGCGGCTATGGCCCCTGTCATGACAACAAGAAACAAGCTTGACCAATCTTCTCCCTGGCAGTGGGCAAGCAACGGGTCAGATGCATATTATGCCTTAGGCGATGCACAGGTAGCCATGATCGGCCAGGAAGAGGCAGACAATACTGATACCTCCTCTCGTTTAGTAATCAATGCTCCTGACGGTAAAGATCATATATTGTTTAAAACGGGAGATAATGTTTTAGGTCGTATTAAATTTAAGAATAGCGGCCTGTTAATCGGCGGTTTATCGAGCGGAGATCTGGTAACGAATTCAGTAGCAGTCGGACGTAATACAAGTGTCGGCGGGAGTAATTCAACCGCCATCGGGACAAGTTCCTCTGCAACAAATACAGGTGCAACTGCAGTCGGGTCAGGCGCAAGCGCTTCGGGTTCAAGTTCCAATGCCATCGGAGTACGCTCGAGTGCCACTCGAAATGCCTCAACCGCAATCGGACCGAGTTCAACAGCAAGCGGAGAGTCCTCCAATGCTATAGGAAATAGTGCGGAGGCTTCTGGTAATTTTTCGAATGTTCTTGACCCGAGTTCAATAGGAAGCGGAATATCCGCGAATGCAATTGGAAATAATGCCGAGGCCTCGGGTAATAATTCGACAGCAATCGGTAATATAGCATTAGCCTCCGGCGCCTCGTCCATAGCTCTTGGGGGAAATACAGAAGCTTCAATGGAGAATTCAACTGCAATAGGAACAGGTGCGAAAGCAACAGCTAATTATACTAATGCCATAGGTTATAATTCAAAAGCTTCAGGATACAATTCTATAGTTTTAGGCTATAATTCTGTAGCTTCAGCAAACTATTCTGTAACCTTAGGAGCTAATTCTGCAGCTTCAGGTGTATTTTCCACAGCCTTAGGTGCCTATGCTGAAGCTTCCGGTCTAAAGTCTGTCGCTTTAGCGGGCTCAGCTTCAGGTGGTGGTTCTACTGCCTTGGGTTCGAATTCAGAAGCTTCCGGAGATGGTTCTACTGTCATAGGAGCTAGTTCCGCAGCTTCTGGTCCCTATTCTACGGCTGTTGGCTATTATGCGCAGGCTTTTGGTTCAAACAATGTAGCGATTGGATATAATGCTTGCCGAACTGTTGCAGGTTCAAATAAAGTATGTATTGGTGCAAATTCCGGTCCGAGATCTGGTTCTTCGTGGGCATCCTCGAGTGATGCAGAAGAACGTATATTTATAGGCGGTCAATCTAAATTTAACAATGCTACAGCTGTGTTGGAAATTCATAATTTATCTTCTAATTCTCTTAGTAATTTAGCTCAAGATAATGATACTTCTGTAGTCATAAACGGAAACCTTATCGTTAAAGGTAATACATTTCTAACAACAAGAGAAAAAGATCATCAAAATAATCTTTCATCTAATCGTTTATCTCTTATAGAACGTAACGATGAGGATATACGCAGATCTCATAATGTAGACGATAAATGGATTACATTTTGGAATAGGCTCCATTTGTATTTGTCTGACCGGCGTCTGAAATACGTCGGCAAAGAAAGTTCAGCAGGTTTAGATAAAATTCGTCAGTTGAAAGTATTTAACTATACTTTCAAAAAGGACGAAAAGAAAACACCGCACGTTGGTGTAATCGCGCAGGATTTGCAAAAAGTTTTTCCTGACGCTGTGAAAAAAGGTGTTGACGGCTTTTTGACAATCCGTTTTGAGGATATGTTCTTTGCAATGATAAATGCGATAAAGGAACTTGATACGCGTGTCACAACTTTGCAAAAAGAAAACCAGCAATTGACAGAGCTCCTGAAACAAGTTAAGGATGACAATAAAGAGCTGAATGCTGTTTTGAAACAGGTTCAGAACGACAATAAGAAATTAGATGCCCGCCTGAAGGCTATTGAAGCGAAAATAAAATAGATTTGTTTATAAAAAAATAAACTTACCTTAAGGTATGTTTATTTACATTCCTTCCCGTATTGAAAAATACGGGTTTTTCTTTTTTATCTTCCTATAAATATTCAACTTGATTTTTCAAAAATATCCATTAAATGATTGATGTGCGGTGTTAGTAAATAGTCTATTGTATTTATGGGGAAAACTCATTATTACAGACTTGAACAAGGGATAGCAGATTAATTATGATTAATCAAAAAATCAACTCAATAGATTATAAAGAATTGTATGCACAGTACAACTGGTTTGCAAAAAACTATCCGCCTGCTGTTCAGGCTGCCTCTGATGAATTTTTCCTGCCGGGGTTTCAGTTTATATTAGCCGGAATAAGTAAAAATATTAATACTTTAATGGATAAAGATGCTTATTTCGTTACGAAAATCCGTATAGATAAACTGCATGATATGTTTTTCAGAACTTCTGAAAAAGCCGTTGAAATTATTCTTGATAAAATTTTAGGTAAACCAAATTCCAGATTTAATTTAAATAAATTGACCGATCTGGAGGCTAAAATTATTACGGCATTTAACGATTATATGTTTAATATGACTTCAAAATTTCTTTCTCCGCCCCCGCCGACTTTGAAAAGAACTAATTTTGATGTTGTACACTTGACATTCTTACTGAAAGATATAGAGAAAAATAAAGTTGCAAAGTTTATTATAACTTTACCCGAGGTGCTTTTGAGCCCTGAAACTGTTGTTTCGCAAGGGGATAAATTTGATTACGGAGATTTTTCAACAAGCGTTATTGATATTTCCGTAAAAATCGGAAGCACTAAATTTAAACTTATTGATGTAAAAAATATTGAAGTTGATGATATTGTTGTTTTTGATAACAGCAATATTAATCACATGGTTATGAAGTTCAAGGATTATGAGAAAGAAATAAATTTGAACCCGAATTTAGGACTGGTTATACCGGTGGAAAATGAGGAAGGAGAAATTAATATGGCAGATGAGAACACTAATCTCTGGGATAGTATTGAAGTTGCGATGGGTGCTCAATTTGATACGGTAAAAATTACTCTCGGCGAGTTGAAAAAAATTGAGCAAGGTCTGGTTGTTGATCTGACATCAATATATGATAATAAAGTTACGTTAAGCGTTGAGAATAAACCGATTGCGCGCGGAGAACTTGTTATTGTTAATGACAGATACGGCGTAAAAATAGAAGAAGTAATCGCTCAAACTCCTGAAAAAGTTGCTGAAGCCCCTGAAACAGTTCAACAGGAAGGTTTTGAAGAAGAATTTAATCAACCATCTGATGAAAATAATACAAATTCTCAGCAGCCTCCTGCCTCTGACGGACAGGGCGAACAGCCGGCAAATGAAGAGGATGAATTTGACTACAGCGACTTTGAATTAGAGGATGAGGACATTTAAGGAAGAACAGAGGGCAGGAAAGCAGGCTATTTACATAAAGTATAGATAACAGTTTGATTTTGAACATTCTACAATTTTTAGCACTGAGATTAACTAAGAGGGTAAAAAAATGAGCGGATATTTGATAAATTTTATAGTTTATACGGCGGCAATGGTAGGGATAATTTTTCTGGCTTTGTTTGTGTATAAAAAATTCTCTTACTGTTCAGTTTCAAAATCGAAATTTCTTGATATTGAGGACTGTATAGGTCTTGGTCCGCGCAAAAATCTTTATGTAATCCGCGCAGGACATGAAAGATTTCTTGTCGCCTCGGATGTAGATAAAACATCACTTATCTCAAAACTTGATATAAAAAGTAATAACGGAGATGTTATAAATATACAATCCGAAAATATGCAGGGTGTGGATGAGCTTCCTTCAATTGTAAATATAAATAAAGCTCAGCCTAAAAAAGTTTTTAAAGACTTGATGAATAAACTATAAAAAGGACAAACTATAATGGATACAATTATAAAAGATATGAATCCTGTATTACAAATGTTGATACTAATGACGGTGTTTTCACTGCTGCCGTTGGTGTTCTGCTGTATGACAAGTTTTTTGCGTTTTGTCATAGTATTTTCAATGCTCAAAACTGCACTCGGCACCCAGCAGGTTCCGCCTTCAATTGTTATTATAGGGCTTGCAATGATTTTAACGTTTTATACAATGGGTTCAACGTTCCAGAAGATGTATGAACTCGGGTCTGTTCCGTATCATAAAAATCAGAACGTTATTGAAGCGATTAACGAAGGCTCAAAGCCGTTGAAAGAGTTTATGATGAAGCAGACAAGAGAAAGTGATCTGGCATTTTTTATAGAAATGTCTAACGGCAAGGCTCCGCAAAATCCTGAAGAGATTACAATCTGGCAGGTTGCTCCGGCGTTTATTATCAGCGAATTGAAAACGTCATTTGAAATCGGGTTTATAATTTTTATACCATTTATTGTTTTAGACCTTGTGGTTGCAAATATATTGCTGGCACTAGGTATGTTCATGCTGTCGCCGACAATTATATCATTACCGTTTAAGCTGTTGATATTTATTGCGGTAGACGGATGGGCACTGATTGTACAGGGACTCGTAACGAGTTACAACTGACGACAGGGGGGGGAATTTTTCCCCCTCATCCGGCACGATGTGCCACCTTCTCCCGCCATCGGGGAGAAGGAAGAAATAAAAATTAAAAATCTATAAAGAGGGTAAAAAAATGGAAGTTCTAGTTGAATACTTAGCAAAAGGCTTTTTAATAATGCTTGCAATATCAATGCCCTGCGTACTTGTTGCAGCAGGTATAGGTCTTGTTGTCGGTATTTTGCAGGCAGTTACACAGGTTCAGGAACAAACTATTGCTGCGGCTCCAAAAATCCTCGGTGTTTTTCTTGTTATTGTTATCGGCGGCATCGGCTTTATTAATATGTTAAAAGGTTTTGTGACGGAAGGTTTTGCAATGGCTTTCAATTTGGTTTCAAAAAGTGATTCTTATGTTTTGCCGGCAGATTATTACAAATATACCTCCCCGTTTGAACATGAAATGAATGATAAGTTTAAAAATCAGCCCTCAATCAATGAACTTATGAAAAATCCGGGGAAAGTTCCGTATATAGATAACCAGCAAAAGACGAAATATCTGCCGAGCCCGCAGACACCTATGCCAAAACCTGACTTTGTAGAAACAAATACAATTCTCGGGAGGTAATTAATTGGAAGAAGTAATAACAGAGTTAATGAAAATGTTTCCGATGCTGAATGCTTATCTTGCAGCGGGAATTTTCATATTCGCAAGACTTCTGGGCTTTTTCAGGCTTGCCCCCGTATTTAACCGCAAAGAAATCCCAGGCATGGTAAAACTAAGTCTTGCATTAATTCTTTCAATTGTTTTGACCTGTGTTGTAAAACCTGATGTTGCGATAATAAAAGAGTCATTTGTTCTTTCTATATTTTTGAATATGGTAGTCGGCGCGATGCTCGGGTATATTGCGCAGTTAATACTTCTTGCGATAGATGCGGGCGGTGATATGGTAAATATGCAGATGGGTTTGTCATCAGCTATGGTTCTTGATCCTACAACATCTTCTCAGGTTTCTATTGTGGGTAAATGTTTTTCGCTTTTAGGTTTAATAATTTTTATAAATCTTGGCGGAGTTTATTGGATTTTGAGTGCATTAATCAGAAGTTTTGAAATATTTCCGTTGGATGCAACATTAATTCCATTAGCTAAACTTGTTAATCTTGATTATATGGTGGAATTATCTTCAAATGTTTTGTTTATGGGGCTGCAAATTGCATCTCCTATTTTGCTTGCAACTCTCGGGCAGGATATTATTCTCGGTGTAATTTCAAAAACAGCTCCGCAGGTTAACGTTTTTCAGCTGAGTTTTCTATTCAAACCGGTACTTGGTGCGGCAATAATGGTATGGATTTTGCCGATGCTTGTTAATATTATTTCTGATTACTTTTTGTCTTTTGCAAAGATAATTTAATCTTTACATATTAAAATCTTTTTTGATAACCGTGCTGAAATTTTCGATAAATTCTTTGACGGAATTAATATAGCCGATTTCTTCAACGATATCGTTTGTAACAGTATTTGTTATTTCTGTTTGATTTTTATATTTTGACAAATCAAGTGCTGTTTGGGATATTCCGTTAAATAACAATTTTGCTTTATTTGAAAAAAGATTTGGCAAAGAGGCAATTTTGCACCTGTATCCGTATTCAAGAATTTTCCCGTATGGCTCTTCTGCTTCTCGTTGAAATTGCGAAATAAATACATCATTGTATTCAGAGAGTTTTTTAATAGCCGGACATTGGCGGAACGCTTCCTGAACTTGCAGAGAAGCATTTTTGAAATATAGCCCTTTAAAATTTGTGGAATTATATTGATGTTGAATTTTCATATCTGTCCTTTTCCATTATACATAAAATACAGATAGAAAATTTTTTGCCTATAGTCAAATATTATATATTATATTTTATATTTTAATTATATTTTATGTTTTTGTCACAGCTCAGGAGCAATGCAAAATATTCTTTTTGATAGTGTTTCAGAATATCAAGTATATTACATTGCCAGTTGTTGAACTGTTGAATGCAGGTGCGTGTAATGTTATGTCTTTCAAGAATGTTTTGAAAGTAAATATGCAATGCAAATCTGTAGAAAGATTGTTCAAATTCTTCAATAAAATCCAGTATTTTCCAAAACATAATATAAACCTTCTTTAAATTTGATTACTATATATAGTAATCAAATTACTAAATATAGTTATTAATGTCAAGTCGATAATAATAAGTTTATACTTTTAGTTATGATAACTTGTAATTTGGATGACTTAATTTGGCGTCATAGAACAACAGCAAAAGATATTTTTATTAAAACGGGAATAAGTACAAATACTATATCAAGATGGCGAAATAATAAAACTGGCGGTTATGATGCCAAAACTCTGGACTTATTATGTAAGTACTTCAACTGCAAAGTTTCGGATTTACTTGAATTTACGCCTGATTAGATTTCAGATTTTTTACAAAATCGCCGATAGCGAATGCTTCTACCGTACCCACTACTATTTCAAAGTCTTTAATTTCTTCTTCCAGCTCTTCTTTCATGTGAGCGAGAAGTCCCGGGATAATGATTTTACGGTTTTTTACCCTGTTTGCAAAATCAAGTTTTTTCAAAGTATTTGCAACTATTTTTGCCGTGAATTTTTCTGCGGACCACGCAGTCAATACACTCATGCCTTCTGCGGGAATTACAATTAAATATGACGGTACCGGAAGGCTTTCAAGTTCATTTGCAACAGCAAAGAAAGTGAGAGCAAAGTTTGTTGTCATAAAGATTAGAGAATTTTCATCAGGGTTGTTAAATTCATAAATTTTTGATTCTACCTGCAAAGGTTTTTGCGGATCTGTGAAAATATTTTGTCTGAGTGTCATTAGTGCAGACATCAGGTTTTCGTCAAAGTCTTCAAATACGAGCATGTTTGCGTACTTACAAATATAATAACTTGCTCTTGCACATAGAAGGTTTAAGTTATCCGTGTGTTTGAAATATACATAAACCGGATCTGAATATTTTTCATCTTTTTCCAGTACTGCCTTGCGTCTGATATTAATTAGTTGAGCTGCTGTTGTTGCAAAATTGTTGTCGACAATCTCAGTCAGCGGGAGCTTTTGCAAGTCTTCATAACTTAGAGTATCCGGTATAGTACCGTTTTTAGTTATTATTAAATCAACTTTTAGATGTTCATTTACTCTTGTTATTTCAAAATTTTGAACCCGTTCTAATGTTTCTTTCCAGTCAGGTTTTGACATATCAATGACAACGGCAAGAGCTGTTTTGTTGATAAATGTCTTTTCGTGGCGGTAAAGAACATTTTCACCGCCGATTTTTACTCCTTGAATTTCAACTGTTTTTTGAGGTTGTTTTGAACTTTCAATGTAAATTTTTTTTAGTTCATCCGGAGCATAAGGACATTTTTCTATATCTGTCTGATGTTTGGCAAGTTTCAGAGCAAATGCCATACAGGTTGGAGAGCCGCACTGTTTGCAGTTTGTTTGGTCTGTTTTTTTTGCGGCAGGAAGGTATTTAAAAATCTGTAATCCTGAAAGTTCTGTCATTCAAGCTCCTTCATAGTTTTAAGCGCTTCGGGTTTTGTTAAAACAATATAATTCGCACCCGCAGCTTTTACGCCCGCAGCTGATGAAATTTCAAGAAAAAGCGCTGATTTTTCATCTCTTGCTTCTTTAGTTTTTGCTGTTTCTTCGGAGGCAAAAGATATCAGAGGCAGACTTAAATATTTGTCATTTGCACCTTCTGATCTGATTTTTTCCATAATACTGTAACCGTATTCAAAACCGTAACCAAGTCCGCCGATATCAGTATCTATAATTATTTTGTTAAGAGAAAGTCCTTGATCCAACACTAAAATGTTCATCTCTTTTGCCAGATTAATATCGATGGGAGTGCGGATAACAAGTTTATGCTTCCCGTTTATAACAGATGGGAGAATGCTTTTATAAGTATTTTCGTTTGCATAAGCTATGATACTTTCTCTGTCAAGAAGTTTAATAAATTCAGGTAAAAGTTTTTTGTCCCTTTCGTCGTCTCCCGTACATCTGAGCATAACAGGTTTTTTAATATCAGGAAGAAGTCGTGTTAAAATCTTTTTATCCGTTTCTTCTTCAATTTTTAGACCTATTATGTCATAATCAAAATTAATAATATTTTGAGCCGATTTAATCGGAGCTTCCAGAATATATTTAACTGTTTCTTTCACTTTCAACTCTGTTCATTATTTCGTCAAATTCGGAAGAATCAAGTGTTTCTTTATCAAGCAATTCTTTTGAAATAGCTTCAAGCATATCTCTGTTGTCGGTAAGAATTTTCTTGGCTTCTTCGTATTTTTCGTCAACAATACGTTTCATTTCCTCATCAATTTCGTAGGCTACCTGTTCCGAGTAATCTCTCTGATGTCCGAAATCTCTGCCCATGAAAACGTTTTCCTGATTTTTGCCATAAGCCATGTTGCCGAGTTTGTCAGACATGCCCCATGCAGTAACCATTTTACGTGCAATATTTGTGACGTTTACAAGATCTTGAGAAGCGCCTGTGCTTACTCTGTCTTTGCCGTAGATTATTTCTTCGGCTGCACGCCCGCCTAAAGATACTGTAATTTGTGCAAGAAGTTTTGCTTTGTTGGTATGAACTTTTTCATCTTTCGGTTTTGTCCATGTGACACCGAGAGCCCAGCCACGCGGGATTATTGACACTTTATGAAGCTCATCCGCGTCTTTTAAAAGTCTTGCAATAAGAGCATGACCGACTTCGTGGTATGATGTAAGTTCTTTATCTTCATCGGTCATTACCCTGCTTTTCTTTTCAATACCGGCAATAACTCTGTCGATTGAATTATCAATATCATCCATAGAAATTTTGTCTTTGTTATTGCGTGCGGCAAGAAGTGCAGCTTCATTGAGCAAATTTTGCAAATCAGCACCGGTAAAGCCCGGTGTGCGTTTTGCAAGTGTTTTCAAATCCACTCCGGTATCAAGTTGTTTGTTTTTTGAATGAACTTTTAAAATTTCTTCTCTGCCTCTGACATCGGGGGCGTTGATGTAAATTTGTCTGTCAAATCTTCCCGGTCTTAATAAGGCATTATCTAAGATATCCGGTCTGTTTGTAGCTGCAATGACGATAATGTTTGTGTTTTCATCAAATCCGTCCATTTCAACAAGCAGCTGGTTTAGTGTCTGTTCGCGCTCATCATGACCGCCGCCCATTCCGGCTCCTCTCTGTCGTCCGACAGCATCAATTTCATCAATAAATATAATGCAGGGCTGGTGTTTTTTTGCCTGATCAAACAAATCTCTTACACGGCTTGCACCTACACCGACAAACATCTCTACGAAATCAGAACCGCTGATAGAAAAGAACGGAACGCCTGCTTCTCCTGCAACTGCTTTTGCCATTAAAGTTTTACCTGTGCCGGGAGGGCCTACAAGCAGTACGCCTTTCGGAATTTTTGCCCCGAGTTTTATGTATTTATCACCGTTTTTAAGAAAATCTACAATTTCTTCTAATTCTTTCTTTTCTTCATCTATACCTGCAACATCTTTAAATGTTGTTTTAACCTTGCTGTCGAGAAGCATTTTTGCCTTACTTTTGCCGAAAGACATTGCCTGCGAGCCGCCCGCCTGAATACTTTTTGCCATAACAGCAAGGAATACAAGGAACAATATCGGCAGTAAAAGGTAACTTAATATATTTCCGAGAGTTTTCGATGAATCTGAAGCACGTGTAATTTGAACTTCCGCGTCCGATGAGTCAAGTTTTTTCATCAAATCAGGATCAAATGCCGGTGTCAAAACTTTATATTTTAATGCAGGTGCTTTTTCTACTGGAACTCCGAAAGGGTTATCCATTGCCGGAATAGTTGTTTTGGGAACTTCTGTTTTGGGTTGATCTTTCGGTATTGCAAATAAAAAGTCATCTGCTTTCTCTATTTTTTTGAATTCACCTTTATCAAGCCGTTCCAAAAAGTTTGAATAAGAAATTTCAGTTACTTTGGTCGTCGGGCTGGATAAAAATACGGATGAAACAAAAAGCAATACTACGATTGCCAGTACTATATACATCCCTGCAGATTGACTTTTATTCATTAAAAATACCTCTCTCAATAAATTTTAACTTTTTTATTATAACGCAAAAGCTGAAAAATATCTATAGTTATCTGATGGAAGTTATATAGCAGTTTATACCAACTATTGGTAAAAACGTCATGCTAAACTTGTTTGACAAAGCGAACCAAAATTTTTGTCATCCTGAATTTATTTCAGGATCTTAAAAATTTTGAGTGAGCCTGTCTTTACGAAGTGCAGCATCTCATAGCAGTTAGACCCTGAAACGAGTTCAGGGTGACATGTCACTTTTTTAGTATAAATTGTGATATAACTCCCATTTAATGAATAATTTTGTATTGAAAGGCAGGAGGACAGGAAAGCAGGTTTATTAATGAGAGCTTCGCTCACGAAAACAGCTTGACCTCATGCTCCACCCCCCCAAAAAAAGCTTCATGGTTTCTAAAAGATAAAGTTTTGTAAATAAAAAAATGTTTATTGAAATTCGTGCGGATAGAATGTTTTTTTATATGTGAGAGGGTAATATGACAAAGATTGTTAATTTTGATTTAATAAGAGAGAAAATAAATAAACTTGATGCTATGGCAAATAGTGATATGACAAAACCTAACAGCGTGTTTCCGCAGAATAAGGATAAATCGGTTTCTGAAAAAATGCAGAAATTTTTTGATGTTGCAGACGGAAACCCTGAATGGAATGTTTAAATTTGATCAACGGATATACTTGTTACGCCTGAATTTCTGGCACTGTCCATAACTCTGACCATTGCGCCGTGTGATGAATCTGCATCGGTTTTTATCAAAAGTCCGTCCGGATAGTTTTTTGCCTGAGCAGATATTGCAGATTCCAGTTCATTAGACGGAATTTCCGCTCCGTCAAGATAAAATTTGTCGTCAGCAGACACCATTATTGTCATAATTTTCGTTTCTTTATTTTGAACCTGTTCCTCAGCAACATTTTCAGGCACGGTCAGGTTTAACCCCTGCTGATCTAGCATTGGCGCTATTACCATCATAATGATTAACAGAACCAGAAAAATATCTGTTAAAGGTGTAATATTTATTTCGTTAAAAGTATCTCTGTTTCGTGCCATATTTTCTCCAAATTTGCTTTAGAAGTCAGGAAATTATATTTTTTTACCTTCCTCAAGGTTCTTCTGTTCTTTTTTGCTTAACGGTTCACCTGCTACAATGAGTTTTTTGTATTCTGCGTCCTGCGCGGCGTTCATTATTTCCATAATTTTTGCACTTCTCACCTTTTCATCTGCTTTTACAACCAATTCGGGTTTTTCAAGCTGCGGCTTTAAATTTATCAGTTCGCCTGTAAGGTTTTCGTCAGTAACCGGATTGCCGTTCAAATACATCTTACCTTCTTTTGTTACAGATACCGTTGCATTTTTCTGTTCAATAGAAATACCGCTGTTAATCTCGGGGATAGTTATGGAACTGTCTGTTGACTGGAAGGTCGGAGCTACGACCATCATAATGATTAACAGTACCAGAAAGATATCTGTCAGAGGAGTAATATTTATTTCTGTGAACAGGGCTTCTTTCCCCTTATTAGTTTTCATTGCCATTTTTTTTACCTTATCTTTACGACTTTCTAATAGGCGCTTTTTATTTATTTTGCATAACTTATATTATTATTGTGTTATCGCTTTATACAGTCAATACACTCGGGTTTTTTAGTCATTCCGTACTAGTTTGGAAACTTCTTATCCCTCGCACCTGTTTTGATTTTTAGAAGCCTTCGTAATTTACGACTTTCTATTGTCATCCTGAACTTGTTTCAGGATCTTACTTGTCTATGACAGTGATATGTTTGCATTGCTCGGTGTTGTTGATTCGTCGTTTGAATCTACAAAACTCAAGAACAACAATTTGATAAGTTGGAAGTCATCTTCATAGCGTTTAACTATAGACTGGAATGAGTTGTAGAAGATAACAGCAACAATCGCAACACCAAGACCGAAAGCCGTAGCAATCAAAGCTGATGCGATACCTGAAGCAACCGCTGCGGACTGATTGCCCTGAGCTGCAAGATCCTGGAATGTGAAAAGAATTCTGACAACTGTTCCAAACAAGCCCAAAAACGGTGCAACACCGCCGATTGTACCCAGAATAGTTAAGTGGCTTTCAAGTTTTCTTGATTCCAGTGAAGCTGCAATATCAAATGAGCGTGAAAATCCGCTTTTTTGTTCTGCAAATATTCTGACAGCTTCTTCTGTTACTTCGCCGATTGCTCCACCGCATTGTACTGCAAGAGTTTCTGCTCCTTCAAGGTTGTTTTTTGCCAGTTCTTTTTTCAATCTCGGAATGAAAAGCACAACATCTCTTTTGTTTTTCTTGTAAAAACAAAATCTGTTGATTACAACCGCAACAACCAGAATTGAACAGATTAAAATCGGTAATAATACCGGCCAGTCCATTTTGATTGAATTTAATAGTAGTTCCATAATTATCCTCTCTTTTTTTCTTTTTTACCATAGCTTACGACATTCTATGAGGCGCTTTTTTATAATTTTGCATTAACTTGAATTATTATTTTGTTATCGCTTTATACAGTCAATGCTCTCGGGTATTTCAGTCATCTTGTACTAGTTTCGGAATTTTTTATCCCTCGCACCTGTTTTGCTTTAAAATCCTTCGTAATTTCCTTTCTTTTTTTACCATAGCTTATGACTATTTAAAAGGCACTTTTTTATTCTTTTACCTGCCTTCTTGCCCTCCTGCCTTCCTGACCTCTAATTGTATCCTGATGCTCCAAATACGTTGTAATCAAACGTAAATTGAATATCAATACTGTTGCCTTTGAACTCGGCAGGGAGCGGTCTGAAAGGCGCTGTTGCCTGAACTGCATTTATTGCGGCTTTGTCAGCTCCGGGAAGTCCTGATGATTTAAATACGCTGCAAGAAAGTAACCTACCGTCTTTTGCAATTTTAAATAACAGAACAACACGTTTACTTTCGTTGCCTTTTGGCGGATCCCAGTTCATTTTTATACGTCTTTGAAGTTCTCTCATATAAGGACCGAAATCCGGTTCTCTGATTGCATCAATACCTGGACGTCCGTTTGGATTGCCGGGACCTGGGTTGCCTATTCCGCCTGTACCTCCCCCGCCTCCTTTAGCGAGTTTTGTGCCCGAGCCGCCTGTAGGAGCAAGCGACGGTGCCGGTGCATGCGATCCTCTCCCTGATGAAGCTGAGCTTCCTCCGCCTCCGCCTTTAGCTGATGTCCCTGATCCGCTTATCGGACCTGTAGCGTATCTGCCTGAACCTGTACCACCTTTGGGTACTGGAACAGTAAATGCTGATGAAGGTTTTGCAACCGGTCTCGGAGTTGTCGGCGGTTTTAGTGAAGGCCGCGCTGTCGGCGGAGCCGGTTTTGCCTGTTCAACTTTTTTGGGACCCGGTGCAGCTTGCTGGGAAGCTTTTTTAGGCGCAGGTGTCTGAACCTGTTGTGTTACCTGTTTTACTATTTTTTGAAGCGGGTTCTGTGCGGGAGCTGGTGCAGCTTTTTTAGCCGGTTTTGAAGCGGCTTTTGGCGCACCCGGAGCAGGTGACGGCATAGAAACCTTTCTTGTCGGGTCATGATGTCCTCCGGCACGTGAATTTATATCCGCACGGTAAGGAGTATTCTTATTAATAGGAGTTTCTTCCCTGTCAACGAGAACAAATTCAATATCATTAACTTTTGGTTTTGGTTTGTCAAAGATAGTCAGAGTAATTCCGAGCATCCCGAGAATAAGTACAATTAACCCCCATACACCTATTGCCGTCGGGTGAAGAATTGCTGAAATAATTATTGATTTTTTCAGACTCATATCTTCATCATTTTTCAAAACAGAAGGCGGTGTATAATCCGAGTATTCTTCTTGCTCATTATCTTCTATAAAACTGTCTGTATATTTTCCTAATAAGGACATTCTCTCCCCTTAAAAATTCTGTCTTATTAATTCTATTTTAAAACAAAAATAAAATTATCACCCGATTTACTTAGTAATTTGTATTAAACATTGCAGGGTTAACGGTAATCGGCTGGGTAAGTACAAGTTGAATAGCGGAATTTGCAGGAATTTCAACATCGTTGCCTTTATCCCAAATTGATTTTACAAGTCCTCCGCCTGCCCCTACTGCTGTTGCAAGAGCTGTACCTTTACCGATGTCTCCGCCTGCGAGCGGTGAAATTATAACACCTGCCAGAGCTCCTGCGCCGGCTCCTACTGCTAAGTCTTTGCCATAATCTTTTGCAACATCCATTTTAGTTCCGCCGACTAAAACGCCTGTATTATCGTTAGTTTTAACAACAGCTGATATAGGAATTTGTATGCCGTAAGGTGTTACAATCTGAGTAAATCTGAGCATTAATTTCCCGTTCATGCTTCCGTGTTTTGCTTTTGAAACCTCAAGAACAGTTCCTGTAATTGAACTTCCTGCAGGCGCTATAAGATTTCCGTTGTAATAGAAATCAGAACCTAGTGCAATTGATACGTTTTGACCGGTTGTAAGGTTAGCAGAACTCAACGGTGTTGTTACAACAGCCGGAAAACTTTGTCCTGCCGGAACCGTTACTACTCTGCCTTTTAAAGTCTGGTTGCCGCTTAATGTCTGCGTAGGATAAAAACTCTGCTGATATTGCGGAGCAGGAGAATTTTGACTGTAGTTATAATTCGGTGCCGCAATGGCTGCTGTAGTTGCAAAAAGCAATGCAGTTATAGTTAGTGTGAATTTTTTATCCATATTAACCTTCCTTTTTTATAATTATTTTATTTTACAATTAAAATTAAGTCAATTTGTTAAGGTATGGGTAATCATTGCAGGATCTGTCAGTACTATTATTTCGTTAGAGCCTGATTCAATTGTTGTGTGTTTCCCCATCTGGCGAACATTGCCGGGTCTTATCTGCAAGGTTGTTTTTTTTACTCTTTGTTGGCGATGGGCAATTCTAAGAAGTTTCTCGGGCGGTGTTAATTCTCCGCCGAAGATATTGTTGTTAGACGTGTATAAATAACCTCTGACCGGCACTTCATAACCGTCTTTGTAAAGCATTTTTGTTATTTTAATTTTCATAGCGGCATTTGTGCCTATAACAGGTGCATTAATTTTTTCAATATACCCGTAAAATTCCGTACCCCTCGGAACAATATTGGTCTCATGGAGGTACATATCATTTGTTGCTATAAATTTGACTTTGTAGCCTTCCGAGCAGTATTGTGTTGAAATTTCCTGAGTGTTTATGACAGGAATAAAGGTTCCGGCAGGAATTTCTATTGCATCGTAATCTCTTATGTCAAGCTGAACGTTTGGCAATTCCGCAGCCTTAACATTCCCTGTAAAGATTAGCAGCCCTAGTATGACAAGTAATTTTTTCATAATATATATTATAACAGTTTTTTCTCCATTATCAATAGAACGAATAAATATATGTTTTTGTTCATTAAGTTTGTAACAAATGTAAAAAAAATGTTTTTTGAAGCAATTTTCATAAAAAAAAATACTTTATATAATTGTAGTGTAGATTAAAAGGTGAATTGTAGTGTTTAGTCCTATAGCATCATGTATATTTGCTTGCAGAAATGTCGATAAAACTCAGAACGGAGATGTCGGCAGAAGTACTGTTGCTCTCGGTCAGACTGCCGGTCTGGTTCAGGAGGTTTCAAAATACGACGGTGCTGTCGCAAGTACTGCAAGAAGTGCTGTGAGTGTATTTTCTGATCTTGCAAAAGAGCATAAAGCTTTTGAATATGCGGGAAAAGCCGTGCAATTCGCGGCAGATAATGTTAATCCGCTAATTTGCGCTTCAGGTGTGTTAAAAACAGCTATGTCTGATGATAAAATTGAAACAGGTGTCGCAGAAGCTGCTGCTTTATCTGCAATGTTTGCCGGCGAAGGTATGATTAAGAACAATTATGACGCGGCTGTAAATTCTAAAACTGTGCAAGATGGTGTTAAAACTCTTTCTAAAACTAAAAAATTAAAACCGGTATTTGAATATCTTGAAAAGCATAATCTTAAAGGTAAAACCGGTGCTTTGATAAAGGGTCTGGCTTTTGTCGGCGGATCAATGACATCTTATGCAATCGGACAAAAATTCGGTGAGACTACCGCCAAGAGAGTTAAAGCGAATGTTGAAACATTGAAGAAATAAATATTATAAGAAAAATCAATCTTTCGGTTTAAACACTTTTATTTAAATATGTGATATAATAAGGTTGTGAAGAAGATTATAATATTATTTTCAATTTTAATTTGCAATATTATAGTTATCAATCCTTGTTATGCTATCAAAATCGGGCTGCAGACTGATGTTGATTCCGCTGCCGTCGGAACCTCAATTGACGGCAAAATTATAGATGCAAATACTAACCATACAATCTGCGATCTGGAAGCAATGAAAGGTTACGTCATAAAACCTTACCATAATCTTATGGCGATACTTTATAACGGGACTTATTACAAAATAAATTCGGATAATATAGTTGTCAGAACATTTGATAAAGGCTTTGTAAGCGCTAAAGGCACGTGGTATCGCGGTGTTATAATGATCCAGAATAAAAACGGAAAACTTACCGTAATCAATAATGTTCCGCTTGAAGACTATATAAAAGGAGTGGTTCCTTCCGAAATGCCATCAGGCTGGGCGACAGAGGCTCATAAGGCACAGGCAATTGCAGCAAGAAGTTATGCTCTGGCAAATCTCGGGAAGCGTGCAAAATTCGGATATGACCTTAAAGATACTCCCGAAGATCAGGCATACGGCGGTGCATCCAAGGAAACTGCAGATACAAATTACGCAGTTGATCAGACAAAAGGAATTGTACTTACTTATAATATGAAAGTTATAAATGCCTATTATTCGGCTTCTGCAGGCGGTCAGACAAATGCTGATAACTGGGGAAGTTCTCTGCCATATCTGCGTTCTGTTCCTTCATTTGACGATAATGTTAAAAAGAACGGGCATGGTGTCGGCATGTCGCAGCATGGTGCAAATAATCTTGCAAAACAAGGGTATAATGCTTACCAAATATTACAATATTTTTATAAAGATGTAAAATTTGCCAGAGTAAACGAAGATTCTTATAATTAGTTAAAACGGCTGTTGTTATTGGTGTTATTGCATTTTTAACAGTGAAAATCCAGTGTATATTTAAAAGATATAAATTTTTTTTTGAAAAACACTTGCCAAATTTAAATAAAATGCTATAATAAATTTTGTCGATATTAAAAGCATGCGGAGAGAGAATGGTTTCAATTACTGTATGCACAAACTAAAAGGAGGTTCATAATGAACAAAGAAGAATTGGTAAAAGAAGTATCAAAAAAAGCAAAAGTTTCTCAAAAAGCTACTGCAGACATTATTGCTGCAACTTTAGAAACTATTGAAAAAACTGTTTCAAAAGGTAAAAAAGTTACTTTGGTTGGTTTCGGAACATTCGAACCGCGCAAAAGAGCTGCAAGAACAGGTAGAAACCCTCAAACAGGTGCTCCTTTGAAAATTGCTGCTAAAACAGTTCCTGCTTTTTCAGCTGGTAAAAAATTCAAAGAATTGGTTAAATAATCATTTAAAAAATAAAAAAGACCGGATGAAATTTCATCCGGTCTTTTTTTATACTTGTAAAAATTAACAAAATAGTTTATAATAAAAAGTAATAAAAATAGTATTTGTAATAAAAAAGGAGTGAGTATGAAAAGACGCGTTATTACAGGGTTTAAGAGCTTCGGGGGGGGGGCATTGTAGGCTCCGCCGGCGGCAAAGACGCAATTAGATGCGAAGATGCAAAGAGGCAAAGATACGAAGCTGTTATTAATAATAAATTAGCAATCTGTCATCCCGAACTTGTTTCGGGATCTCAAAAGATGCTGAAACCCGGATTTCAATCCGACGTTCAGGATGATATGAACCCTCTCCCTCAATCCCTCCGCCGAGAGAGGGAAGTAGAGGAACTCGCTTCACCCTTCACTCTTCACACTTCACTAAAAAAGACTTATCGTCCTAACGTCTTACCGTCCTATCGTCTAAAGAAATGTGCTTTTACTTTAGCCGAGATGATGGTTGTAATGCTAATATTAAGTATTGTAATGGCGGCTATGGCCCCTGTCATGACAACAAGAAACAAGCTGGACCAATCCTCACCTTGGCAGTGGGCAAGTAACGGATCGGATGCATATTATGCCTTAGGCGATGCCCAGGTAGCCATGATCGGTCAGGAAGAAGCAGACAATACCGATACCTCCTCTCGTTTAGTAATCAATGCACCAGACGGTAAAGATCATATATTGTTTAAAACGGGAGATAATGTTTTAGGCCGTATTAAATTTAAGGATAGCGGTTTGTTGTTGGGCAGCTTGTCGAGCGGCGATTTAGTAACAAATTCAGTAGCAGTCGGACGTAATACAAGTGTCGGCGGGAGTAATTCAACGGCTATCGGGACAAGTTCCTCTGCAACAAATACAGGTGCAACTGCTATCGGAGCAAATTCTTCAGCAGCTGGAGGAAATGGTAGTGCGTTTGGTGATTCAGCAAATGCTTCAGGAAGTTGTAGCAGCGCTATTGGTTATTCCGCAGAAGCTTCCGGCTCTTTTTCTAATTCCATAGGCTATGTTTCGGGTGCTTCCGGAAATCAATCTTCAGCTATAGGCTTTCAGGCTAAAGCCTCCGGCGTATCCTCCACAGCCTTGGGCGCAAATACTGATGCTACTGCTGACAATTCTACAGCCATCGGATCAAGTGCACAAGCTTTACTTCATCAATAGCAATAGGTGATCAAGCAAATGCCGGTGTTCTGTATTCTACCTCACTTGGATATCAGGCAACAACTTCTGGAATGTATTCTAATGCCATAGGCTACCAGACAGAAGTCTCCGGAGGAGAATCTAATGCTATTGGCTTTTCTGCAGTTGCCTCCGGCAGTTCTTCTTCAGTTGCAATAGGTTATTCTGCAGAAGCTTCCGGTTCTCCGTCTATTTCAATTGGATTTGACGCTCTGGCAAAGGGGGCAGATTCTATAGCTATAGGTCGTTTTTCTGAAGCTTCAGGAACTAATAATATTGCGATAGGTTACGAGGCTTGCAAATATGCTAATGGTTCGAATAAAATTTGTCTGGGTAAATATTCAGGACCTTTGAGTACTTCAAAGTTTTCAAGTGCAAATGACAGTGTAGAGCGAATATTTATCGGCAGCCGGTCTAAGTTTGACGGCGGTGATGCTGTTTTGGAAGTTCATAATGACTCAACTCTAGAACCTTCTTTTGGAGAAGATTATGGGAAAATAAATAAAACAGCAGTAGTTGTTCATGGCGGTTTGGTTGTAACCGGTCCTATTTATAATCTTGCTAAAAATGCTGGCGGCGGGCGAACATGGAAGCAGTGGGGAGTGTTAGAATATCATACTAATGATACAACTATAGAACAAGGTGGTCAAAGTTATTTAAGAAGTTCTTCTCGTTATCACGATTATGTAGATGATGTTATCGATATGAAGTATGCCTCTCTCTGGGGAAAGAGCGGAGGGAGCTCTGATCGCCGCTTGAAATACGTCGGCGAAGAAAGTAGAGCCGGTTTAGATAAAATCCGCCAGTTGAAAGTATTCAACTATACCTTCAAAAAGGATGAAAAGAAAACACCTCATGTCGGCGTAATAGCGCAGGATTTACAAAAAGTCTTTCCTGACGCTGTTAAAAAAGGTGTTGACGGCTTTTTGACAATCCGTTTTGAGGATATGTTCTTTGCAATGATAAATGCGATAAAGGAACTTGATACGCGTGTCACAACTTTGCAAAAAGAAAACCAAGAACTGAAAGAGATCCTGAAACAAGTTCATGATGACAATAAAGAGCTGAATACTGTTCTGAAACAAGTTCAGAACGACAATAAAGAGCTTCAAAATGACAATAAAGAGTTAAAAGATCAAAACAATGAAATTAAAGAGATCCTGAAACGACTTCAGGATGACAATGCTCGACAAAGAGCACGTTTGAATGCTCTTGAATCAAAGATAAAATAGATTTGTTTACTAAAGCGAACAACCGCAAACGCGGTCTGTTTGTATTCATTCCTTCCCGTATTGAAAAATACGGGTTTTTCTTTTTTTATTTAAGAAAGCTGCTGCAAGTATGTTATAAATTTATCACCGTATTTTTTCTGTTTTAGAATTTCGTATCCTGAAAAATCTACCTCAGTGACATGTTCAAGGATAATTATATTGTTTGCAGCATGTTTAATTATTTCAAGGCTCTTTTCATAAATTCCAGCAAAGTAAGGCGGATCAATATATATAACATCAAAACTTTTATTAAGTTTGGAGGCAATTTTCAGGCTGTCGCCTGTGATAAGTTCCGGTGCCGGATTAAATTTTTTAAAATTAGATTTAATAATTTGTATGGCTTTCGGGTGTTTTTCTATTGCGGCGGCATAAGAAAAACCTCTTGAAAGTGCTTCCAGCCCCATAATTCCTGAACCTGCAAACATATCAAGAAAAGAACTCCCGTCAAATGTGATCATAGCTTGCAGAGTATTAAAAATTCCCATTCTTACTTTTGAAAGTGTCGGACGGGTAATACTTTCATCAGGAACGGATATTTTTTGACTTTTAAATTTGCCTGCGGTAATTATCATATTAACCATTTTACAATGAATAAAATTTGGTGTATAGTTTAGTTATAAAGAATTTTGGTGGTTTTAATGGCAAATGAAGAAAACAAAGTTGATGTTATAGTTGTAGGCGGCGGTCCGGCAGGGATTTCTTGTGCGGTCACAATTGCAAGAGCCGGCAAGCAGGTTGTATTAATAGAACGCGGGAAATTTTCGGGGAGCAAGAATGCCTTCGGCGGTGCTATTTATGCTCAGCCGACACGTGAGATTTTTCCGGATTTTGAAAAAAATGCTCCTATAGAGAGAAAAACTATTGAACATAAATATGCACTGCTAGGGAAAGATGATGCAACGGTTATTTCATATAAGAAAAAACATGAAGATCCTGTGAGTTATTCTGTTATCAGAGGAAAATTTGACCGCTGGATGGCTGATGAGGCAGCTAAAGAAGGAGTTATACTTGTTGAAGAAACGGTTGTAAGAGAGCTAATTGTTAAAGACGGCTGTGTAATCGGGGTAAAAACTGAGTTAGAGGATTATTATTGTGACATTGTGGTGCTTGCGGACGGAGTTAATTCTTTGCTCGCGAAACAAATCGGGCTCCGCGGGGATTTAAAACCAGAAGATGTTGCGTTAAGTGTTAAAGAGGTGATAAAACTTCCGCCGGAAATAATTAATGAGAGATTTCATGTAAATTTTGACGAGGGATGTATTTATGAAATTTTTGGCGGACCGATGACGGGCATGCTGGGTTTGGGATTTTTATACACAAATAAAGATTCAGTGAGCATAGGACTTGGCATAACCTTAAGTGAACTTGTGGAAAAAAGTCTGCGTCCTTATGAACTTCTCGATGAAATGAAACAGCATTCTGAGCTTGCCCCGCTGCTGAAAGACGGAGAATTGCTTGAATATTCCGCTCATTTAATTCCCGAAGGCGGGTTTAAAAAGGTTCCGATATTGTTTGGTGCAGGTGTGATGGTTTGCGGTGACGCGGCAAGTTTCGTAAATAATTTGCACTGGGAAGGAACAAATCTGGCAATGATTTCTGGAAAGCTTGCCGGAGAAACCGCAGTTATCGCATTAGGTAAAGGGGATTTCTCAGAACACGCTCTTTCAAGATACCAGCAGGAACTTGAAGCTTCATTTATAATGAAGGATTTGAGAACTTATAAAGATTTGATGAGCGGGATTGGAGAAAGAGCCTCTGAATTTCTCGGTTATTATCCGAAAAAAATTAATTCATTCTTTGAAATGTTTACATCTGTTGACAGTATTCCGAAACGTAAAAAATACAGAGATTTTATAAAACAGTTTTTCACAGAACGCAGTATATCCGAACTTTTTAAAGACGGGTGGGCTGTTGTTAAATTACTATGGAGCATTTTAATAAAATGAGTGATCTTGAAGATAAATTATACACGGTAAAATATACACCTGATAGTGTTTCACACCTGCAGCCCGTGCAGGAGTGCTGCCGTATTTGTAAATCAAAAATATGTACGGTTATATGTCCTGCGAAAGTTTATGAATGGGATGAAAATAACCGCAAATTAATTGTTAATTTTGAGAACTGCCTTGAATGCGGTGCTTGCAGAATTGCCTGTGAAAGTTCTTCACTCGGTTGGGAATATCCGAAAGGCAACAAAGGGGTTACTTTCAAGCAGGGGTAATTTTTTATATTTTTAAATTGTTAAGTTATACTACTTATTAATATCCGATTGTCTAATTTTTCTTGATTAGATGTTTTATTCATGGTAGGGTCGAAAAGTAATATTTTTAAATCTGAGGAGTAAAAAAGTAAGAGGATAGAGATGATTACTAAAGAAAAGCCCGAAATTAAACATGAATCAAGAAACAAAATGACGTTTGAACGTTTGAAATACTACAGACACCTCGGGGGGGGGGCGCTTGAATGTATAGCAAGCCGTCTTTCTAAAACGCCGAAACCGTTGTGTTTTTCCTTAATGGTTACAAGCATGTGCAATTGCGACTGCGATTTTTGTTTCTGGAAATCTAAAAAAGGCACAGATGACATGCCGACTGACGAAATTGTAAGACTTTTGACAGAAGCGGGAAAAATCGGGTATATGGACAGTATTCTGTGGGGTGGAGAGCCTCTTTTAAGACAGGATTTTGCAGAAATTTGCAAGGCTTCCCATGACGCAGGTCTGTACACAAAAATTGCCACAAACGGCTGGTATCTTGAAACTAATCCTGATTTTGCAAAATATACTGATTTGATGTTTGTATCACTTGATGCAATCGGAAAAGCGCATGATGATATCCGTCATCTTCCCGGTATTTGCGACAAGGTGATGTCAGGTATTGAGTATCATAAAATTCATTCTCCTAAGATGAGAATTTATGTTTGTTGTACGGTATCAACTCAAACTAACTTTGAACAAATTAAAGAAGTTGCTCAATACTGTAAAGATGCTGATATTTTATTATACTTTACGGTTAATAAAGCAGCTTCAAGACCGGATGAAGCCGAAAACGTTGTTGAGACCGAACTTGAAAACGACCAGTTATCACAAATGTTTATAAAAATTAAAGAACTCAAAAAGCAGGGCTATCCGATTAGAAATTCATACTATTTCATGGATTACATTATCAATAAGAAAACATACTATGAATGCCACTGGCCGAGAATTGCAACAGTAATTTATTCTAACGGTGAAATGCTTCGCTGCTATGACAGAAAGCCTTTTATAAGCGTTAGAAACAGACCTTTGAAAGACGTTATCAAAGATCCTCTGTTTATTGAAACTGTCAATAAATGCAAAGACTGCAAACTGGCCTGTGTCGGCAACTATGCGCTTGACGCATCGGGTTTGTGGAAACTTGAATGGCCTGCCATTAAATCTTTGATGGAGATTGCTATTACATAAAAAATTATTTATCAAACACTGGAGTACATTAAAAAACTAAAAGGGATTATATGAAAAAAATATTTGCTTTATTATTGCTAACTATCTTTTGTTTTGAACCGGCAGCTTTTGCGATTGTAAACAATACTAATTCTCAGATTCAAGGTCAGCCGCAGATGAATGCGCAGGTTCAGATGACTAATGGAGTACAGCAAACTTCAATATCAGCGCCTCAATCTCAGTCAGTATCTTCAAGATTGAGACAGGTTCAGAATGAAGAAGTTGAATTGAATACAAATGCTTTTAGCAATAATTATCAGAGTTCATTGCAGACAAATCCGCAGGCGGCGCTGTTAAGTCCGATTGAAAAATTATTTAACGGTAAGGAAAGTGAAATTTCCGGTACCCCTTTGCAACAGGTCGGCTATGATTTATTTACATCAACGACTTCATCCATGACAGGCACAACAGGAAAATTTGATAACAACTATAAATTAAATATCGGTGAAAGGGTAAATGTTTACCTGTATGGTGATTCTCTTGATGTAATGGCAATATCAGGAGCAAATCTTCTTAACCCGACAACTAAAACAGAAGTTGATTCAAAAGGTTCAATATTCATACAGGGTGTTGGCTTAGTAAAGGCTGAAAATCGTACAATAAGCGAAGTTGAAAATGAGGCTAATCGTCTGGCATCTCAAAAATATAAAAGTTTGAGAGTTAAATTGACCGTTGCATCAGGTCAGGAATTTTCAGTATTTGTTTACGGGCAGGTTACAAGACCGGGGAAAATCCTTGTGGGCAACAACTCATCAGTCATGGATGCTTTGAATGCCGCAGGCGGTGTCAAAAAAACAGGTACTTTGAGAAATATTACTTATACCTCAAACGGAAAATCAAAATCTGTTGACCTTTATAAAGCACTGTTTTCAGGAAATGATGACGGTATAATTTTACGCCCGAACGACAAAATTTTTGTAGACAAAATCGGAGATGTTGTTGCGATTAAAAACGGTGTGACAGTTCCGGGTATTTATGAAATAAAAGAGGGCGATAACCTTCAAAAAATAATCACTTTTGCCGGCGGGCTTTTACCTGCAACTCAGGTAACAGAAGTTACTCTGACAGGTCTTGATACAAATTCTAAGCAGAGAGTTGCTCAAAATATTGCCTGGAACGAGGCAAAAAATACAAAACTTAAAAGCGGTGATGCTGTTGAATTTAGAGAACTTTACAACACTGCGGAAAATATCGTAACAATTCAGGGCAACGTAAAACATCCTGCAACTTATGCATATAAAGAAGGAATGAGATTATCCGATATCTTGAAAAGCGAAGATGAATTACTTGAAGAAACATTTATAAATCAGGCTGTTATCAGAAGAATTTCAGGCAAAGACAACTCTATTGAAACAATTCCTGTTTTCTTAAAAGAATTTTTTGCCGGTATGAATGACCCTGTTTTACAGCCCAGAGATATAATTAACGTTTATAAAAATACAAATTCAATGTTTGTAGATGTATACGGATGTATAAATCTTCCAAAACACCTGACTTATACGACCGGCATGACGTTGAATGATGTAATGACGGATATTCAGTTTTTAGAATCCGATGTTGACGCAAAAACACCGGAAGAAACAAAAGAACCCGAAGTTTCATATAAAGGCTCGGTAGAAAAAGATGATGTTCAGCTTGCGGGCGGAACGGCAAATTCCAACAAACTGATTCCGGCAGAAAATGTTGCGGTTGAAATTACAAGTTCTACCGGAGCAACTCAAGTTTATTACCTTTATGATATTATGATTAATTCAGACCGAATTAAATCAATTCCTATTATGCCTGATGACAAAATCTTTTTCAGAACTCTTCGCGGAAACGAAGTTATGAAAACCGTTAAAGTTTCAGGTTTTGTTAAAAAACCGGGAATTTACACATTTGTTGAAGGTAAAAGACTTGTTGATATGATAGAAATGGCAGGCGGTTTGACGCAGGAAGCTGATTTGCGCGGAATTGTATTTAAAAGAACAAATTTGCAGGGCAAACAGGTTGAACTTGCACACAAAAATAACGAACGTGATATAAAACTTATTGAAGGTCGTATTGCAAGTGCATATAAACCCACTGAAGGCGATCAAAAATCAAAAATGGATATGCTTGAAATGCTTAAAGCTGATGACGTAAATATTGCCCAAAAGTATAACGGTCAGATAGCTCTTAATATTCAAAACAATAATTTAGATAAAATAAAAGACCTTGATAACATTGAAGTACAGGATGGCGATGATATTTATATTCCGAGAACTTCAAACCATGTAAGCGTAATCGGAGAAGTTTATAACGAACAGTCATTTGTATTCAAAAAAGGCGCGAATGCAAAATATTATATTAAAGAAGTTGGCGGCTATACTCCGAATGCAAACAAATTCAGGCTGTATAAAGTTTCGGTAAACGGTCGTGCCGAAAAAATTTCTAACGGAAGTTCAATAGAACCGGGCGACACAATTGTTGTGCCGAGAAGAATTGCCGGCAATGACTGGATTACACCTGTTTGCGACACTCTGAAAGGTATAGCATCAATTATTGTTATGGCATTCGCTATCAACAAGTGGTAAACTGTTATAAATTTCAGAATTTTGTCATCCTGAATTTATTTCAGGATCTCAATAGGATTCTGAAACAAGTTCAGAATGACACATTGGGGTATAATTATGAATTCTAGCAAACATCAGAATTAGAAAAAACTTTAACGGATTTAGGGATGATATTGATTTCAATGTCATCCTTAAATTTTGTTTTTTCCCCGTCAATATGTCCTGTTGTAATGTCATTTTTTATTCTGAAATTTGATGTCTGAAAATACATAGCCTTTGAGCCAGAACTTTTTTTATCAAATATAATCTGTAAAAATTCTATAAAAAACATTACCGGATTTTTGACCTTTAGAATAAAAATATCCAAGAGCCCGTCATTAAGTTCGCATTTTTGAGAAATTGAAAATAAATCACGGAACATGTTTCCTGCATTCGCAGCGATAATACAGGTTGCAACAATTGACAGCTTTTTATCATCATAAAATATTGTATAATGTTTTTGTTTCAGCCTTAGAGCAAACAAAATTCCCGCAAGAAAATATGCAAAGTAGCCAAACCTGTTTTTTAGAGATTGCGGTGTTTTGCAGATAATATCAGAGTCATAGCCCAGACCAAATCTCAGAACCGAAAATTTGTCATTGATTTTTAAGGTATCAATGTCTGTTATTTTTCCGTTTTCAATAACTTTTAATGCTTTATTTGCATTCGCAGGAATTTTTAATTTTGCGGACAGAAGATTTGCAGTGCCTGAAGGTATTATACCAATCACTTTATCGGTATTAATAACATAAGGAATAATTTTATTTACCGTCCCGTCTCCGCCGATTACAAGAACGGTATCAAATTCGTCAAACGGAGTTTTTTCTATCTCATCAATACCGATGCTTTTAAATCTTAGATTTTTCCCGAGCAGAAACTTTAACACTGATTTTTTATATTTCAGAGCCTGACGCCTGCCTGAGTTTGGATTGTTTACGAGCAGTACATTTTCCATAGTCTGATTATGGCATGCTTAATATAAGTTATCAATAGGTTTGATTTTTTGAGAGTAATTCTTATGTTTGGCTTATAATAAAGAAAAAATAAGGAGTACAAAATGAGAGTAGAAAAACAATCAACAGTATGGCAGCCCAATTCAATGGGAAGGTTTGATAAGCTTAAACTGAAGGTAAATGATTTTGCGATAGATATGCTGTTGAACTATTTAGGACATAATTTCAGCAAGGAAAAATTGATAAATCTTGCAAAAATCTTTGAAAAAATATCCGGTTCAAAAGGCGGTATAAACCATGCAAGAAGAATGCAGTGGCTTTTTAAATCCGAGCATCCGCATCTTTTATGGTGGAAAAAGATTTTAACCGAACTTGACCCTAATTGCAGAAACAAATGGATTAAAAACTTTTTTGTAAACGGTTATTACGGCGATAATTTAAGAAAACGTACCGAATTTAACGAGAAAAACGGATTTTTCCCGCCGACAGTTTTGCTTGCAAGTATTACAAAACGCTGCAACTTTAACTGCAAAGGCTGCTGGGCACATGAATATGATGTTAAAGAAGATTTGTCAAAAGAAAAATGGAGAGAAATTTTCACAGAAGCCCGCGATGTTATGGGAATTCACATAATCCCTGTTGTTGGCGGCGAACCTTTTGCAAGAAAGGAATTTCTTGAACTTGCTGAAGAATTCAATGACTGTACGTTTATAACCTTTACAAACGGCTCTTTGATTACAGAAAAAACAGTTGAAAAATTGAAAAAACTCGGTAATGTTCAGCCAATGTTTTCAATCGGCGGTTTAAAAGAAAATACCGATGCCGTCAGAGGTGAAGGCTGCTTTGATATGGTTATGGAAAAAATGGACATGCTCAAAAAAGCAGGAATTTTCTTTGGTGCAAGTATAACAGCTACAAGTCAGAATTGCGACGAAGTTACATCTGATGAATTTATGAAAATGTTATCGGACAAAGGAGTTCTGTGGGCATGGTTTTTCCACTATGTGCCTGTCGGTGACAGCCCTGATGTAAGCATGGTGCCAAACGCACAACAAAGGCAGCAAATTTTAAAAGCCGTATATAATGCAAGAAACACACTTCCAATGATGACAGTTGATTTCTGGGGTGACGGTCCTGAAATGATGGGCTGTATTGCAGGCGGCAGACAGTATATTCACGTTAACCCGAGAGGCGACGTAGAACCTTGTACATTTGTACACTTAGCAACACACAATCTCAAAGATTGTACATTAACAGAAGCCCTAGCATCACCATTCATGCGTGCAATTAGAGATGGTATTCCATATGAAGATGGTAATATGCTCCGTCCATGTATGATTGTTGACAGACCTGAAATACTGCGTAAATATTATGAGCAATTCAAACCTTACGAAACTCATGAAAATGCAGCAGCTTATCTGACAGACCCTGAAATTACATCAAAAATTGATAAATATTCTAAGGATGTAAAAGAAATTTTGGATAAAGACTGGAGAGAAAACCTCTGGATGACAATATTCCCGCTTGAAGGAGAATACTATGTTGACAGAGATCATTTCTGTTCAAAAGAGAAGCCGTCTGTTAAACCTTCCGAAAAATGCGGGGGCAAATGCGCATGCTGCGTAAAATAATAATTTTGGCGGCAATATTTATATTATTAACATTTTTAATAATCTTCTGTCCTGTTGTAACTCAATGGGACAGAAGTTTGATAATGTTTGTGCAAGATCATCTGTCATTTTCGCCATTATGGGTTCCTATGCTTCCTGACTGTATTTTGTACAGCGCTATGATAATAGTTCCTATTGCTGGATTCGGAATATTTTTTATCAAAAAACGACTCTGGAAAGATTTGATACTTTTTTGCTCTGTTCCGCTTGTAACATTTTTGCTCAATTGTATTTTAAAACCGCTTGTTCACCGCTCCCGCCCGCCGATGGAGTATCAAATTACATCAATACATCCTGACAGTTTCAGCTATGTATCAAGCCACAGCTTAGTTACCATTTGTTTGTGGGGCATGGTTATATTTTATTTGAATAAATATTGTAAAAACCGTGTTTTAAAAATTGCTGGAGTAAGCGTTGCAATTTTATGGATATTATTTGTAGGATTAAGCCGTATATGGCTCGGAGTTCATAATCCTACGGATGTTTTTGGGGCGTATGTTTTGGGGTTAGTTTTGGTGACTGTTTATATCTATATTGAAAAACGTTTGAGTTGAATTTTTATACTATACATTTAGTTATGTCGTTTATTCTTTTATGTAACTCTTCAAGTCTAATTATATCTAAATTATTTTTTGAATGTTTACTTTCCAGCCATTTTATTTCAAATTCAATTGCTCTTATTATGCCTTCTTTGTTAACAGGCGGTTTAAATATTATTTTTCGGGTTTCAATTCCTGAAATACCGGTATTGTTAAAATGTCCGATATTTTCAGGAGAAATTTTTCCGCCTATTATTAATTTTTTTCCATAACTTTTTGTTTTGGCAATTATCAGTTGTATAATATCTTCAATTTTTTTATTATCAACAGGTATATCAAGAGATTGAGCAAGATCGCCTCTGCCAAGGACAATTCCGTAAATATCTCTCATATATTCACTCTCAAATATTGAATTAAGATTATTAATTGCTTCTAGTGTTTCAATATTAATATATAAGTTTGGTTTCTGTTCTGAGTTTCCATAAACCTGTTTATAACTTTCTACAAATTTTTGAAGAGCGTAAGGAGATTCTATCATAGGAGAAACAATTGTATTTGCTTTAATTCTTTGTGTATCAATCAGACTTCTTATATCCCCGCAGCCGCCGATTTTTACAGATAATGGCAGCCCGGATTTTGTGGATAGCTCTTTTAACAGGCAGATATCATCAAAAGATGCACCTTCTGTTTCAAATTCAGCCTTTAGCCCTATTGCATTAAAGTTTGTTTTTAAATCAGATAAATAATTTAGTAGTTTTTCCATTTCTATTTTTATTATTACAAAATAATTATTAATTGTAAAATAATACCTGTATGGGTATATTTTAAATATTTTTGTTGTACTATTATATAATAGTAAAGAGGATATGTCTGTGAGATTATTATCAAAATCAACATTAATAATGTTTTTGTTTGACTTAATTGTCTTTACTCTTTCTACAACTTTCTGGTATGCAATTTTTATGCTGCCGCTTGAATATCTGGATATAACGGTATTTTTAACAGTTTTGTCAGGCGTAATGGTTCTCTTTTTGAAAGATAACTATAAAATCAGAGAGTTTAACACAACTTTAAAAAACTATTATCTTTTGTTTGAAGGCATAGTATTTTCTCAAATTCCTGCGGCTATATTGCTGTTGATTTTTGTATCTGGTGCTCAGGTATTTGAATTTATTTTTGCTAATCTTTTGACTATTTTTGTCATTTTAAGAATTTACCGCGTGTTGTTCCATTACTATTTATTTCATTTAAAAAGAACAAAGCATGTTTTAATAATAGGTGCCGACAAAAATGCAAAACTTATTGCTGATGAAATTATAAATAAAAAAGCCTTGAAAATGGATGTTATAGGTTTTGTAAAAGATACAGAGTCAGAAGAATATATCAACACTGATGGTTTTAAAATATTTGATACTAATTCTGATTTAAAAGAAATTATTCAAAAAAATAAAATAGATATAGTTATTGTTGCAATAAAACGCCGTATGGAAGAAGCTCTTTTGACAAATATGGTAGAAAATATTCCCAATAATGTCAAAGTTTACAAAATGCCCGAGTTTTATGAACTTGTTACCGGCAAATACTATATTGATAGAATGTCTATAAACTGGCTGTTCTATGATTTTATGAACAAAAGATCAGTTGTCTATGATTTTTGTAAAAGGATTTTTGATATCATTTCTGCCTTAATAATCTTGACAGTTACTAGCCCGATATTGCTGTACATTGGAATTCGTGTAAAAATGACAGACGGCGGTGATGCAATTTATACTCAAAACAGGGTTGGTAAAGGCGGAAAAATTTTTAAAGCTTACAAATTAAGAACGATGTATGCTAATGATTATGTTCCGCAAGATGGCAATATTGAACATACGGAACCTCAGGAAGATGATAAACGTGTAATTCCGTTTTGTAAGTTTGTGAGAAAAGCACGTTTTGATGAAATTCCGCAGATGATAAATATTTTGCGCGGAGAAATGTCAATTGTCGGGCCGCGGACAGAATGGGAAGATCTTGTAAAAATCTATTCCAAAGATATCCCATATTATGAATGCCGAGAATGGGTAAAAACTGGCTGGACCGGCTGGGCGCAGATAAATCAGGGGCATTGTGTTTCAAATGACGATGTTGCGGAAAAATTACAATATGATTTATATTATCTCAAGCATAGAAATATACTTTGGGAAATCGGAATTTTGGTCAAGGCCGTCTTTTTGGCTTTAGGAGGCAGGCATGGGTAAGGATATTTTGTATCTTACTACCCGTTTACCATACCCTACTGTTGGTGGTGATAGGTTACGAATATATAATATTTTAAAACAATTAAAATTAAACGGGCATAGAATAACTCTAGTTTCTTTAGTAACACCAGAAGATGATCTTCAGGGTTGTTTGCAAGATGGTTCTTTTTTTGATAGGTTAATTCCAATAAAATTTAATAAGAAATTGGCCTATGTAAATGCTGCAAAGGCTATTTTTAATGATAAACCTTTTATCGTTGAGTATTTTTATAGTAGAGAAATGCAAAATATGGTTGATGCTCTCATTAAAAATGAACATTTTGATATTATTAGTGGTTATATGATAAGAGTTGCTCCTTATTTGGAAAAGCATAAAAATAAAATGATAATTCTTGATTTTGTTGATGCAGTATCAATGATGTATGAACGAAGAATAAAAACGGTAAAATCATTATGGGATAAATTAAAAATAGGGATAGAATATTTAAAAGTACGTAATTATGAACGCAAATGTACCAAATTATTTTCAATTCAAACGGTAATATCTGAGGTTGATAAGTCATATCTTCAAAAATATTGTATCAATTCTAACATAAAAATACTTGGGAATGGTGTTGATACTGATTATTTTTATCCTCAAAAAACTAAATTAAACAATACAATTTGTTTTGTTGGTTCTATGCAGTATATTCCTAATTCTGAAGCCGCGATATACTTTGCAACAAAAGTTTTTTCTTTAATAAAAAAAGAAATTTCCGATGTAAAATTCAAAATAATTGGAGCTAATCCGAGAAAAGACCTATTTGAGGCTGTAAAAGGGATTGAGAATATTGAAATTACCGGTCGAGTTGATGACGTTCGTGATTATATGAAAGATTGTAAAGTTTCTGTATGTCCGGTTAAAATTGCAGGTGGTATACAAAATAAAATACTGGAAGCAATGGCAATGGGACTTCCTGTTGTAACAACTCCTGAGGGAGCAGAAGGAATAGGTGCGGATGAAAATATTTTAAAAGTTGCCATATCAGAAGAAGATTTTGCTAAAAAGGTTATAGCTATAATGAAGGATGATAGTTTGCGAAATGATATTTCAACAAAATTAAGAGAATTTATTCTAAGTAATTTTTCTTGGAAAAAAGTTGGAGATGAGTGGGATAAAATAATAAATGAATAAAAAAAATAAAATTCTTATTGTAAGTACTTATTTTTCTCCTGTGGGTGGGGCAGAAGTTATTGCTTATGATACATACAAAATCTTAAAAGAAAAAAAAGAATATGATGTATTTTTTTGGGCTTGTAATAAAGAACCATTTTTTGAAAAAAGTTATGAGTATGCAAGTGATTTTACAGAATATGATCCTAGTTTATTTAATTATTTTTCTTGGTATTATAATAACAGAGCTAAGAACGATTTTAAAAAGTTTATTAATAAAGTTAACCCTGATATTATCCATTTACATAATTTTATTTCTTATTTATCTCCGTCTATTTTAGATTGCTGTAAGGATATTCCTACAATAGCAACTTTGCATGATACATCTATTGTATGTCCAGCTGTGACTTTACAAAAAAATCAACATAGTTTTTGTAATAATATTAGTTGTAAGAACGGTAAGTATTACAAATGTTTAATTAACAGCTGTGCGAAGGGTGGGTTTGAAGTTAATTTTCGCAAGACACTTAGAGCTTATTTTGTTAATAAAAGATTAAAATATATTAATAAATTTATTACTCCAAGCAATAGTCTTAGAAATTTAATATTAAATTCTAACATAGGAATTAAACAAGACCAAATAGTTACAATAAATAATTTTTTAACCGAAGAACAATTAAAAACAGTCCCAAATTATAAAAATGAAGGATATTTTCTTTTTGTAGGGAGGCTTTCTAGGGAGAAAGGTGTTCATTATTTATTAGAAGCTATTAAAGATTTGCCCAAAGATATAAAATTAAAAATTGCTGGTTCTGGAATTGAAGAAAATAAATTAAGACAATATGCAAAAGAGAATAAGTTAGATAATGTTGAATTTTTGGGCTTTAAAAATCAAGATGAAATGAGCGAATTGTATAAAAATTGTATTGCAACTATTTTGCCATGCAACTGGTTCGAGAATTTCCCAACTACAATTATTGAAAGTTTAATTCATGGCAAACCAGTTATAGCATCAAAAATTGGAGGTATCCCAGAACAAATTGAGGATAATAAAAATGGATTTTTGTTTCAGCCTGGTAATATAATGCAACTAAAAAACTGTGTTGTGACGTATTTGAATAATCCTAGTCTAGTTAAAGTACATGGTAAAAATGGTTATGAAAAAGCTATTAATCATTACAATGAAGCAAGATATTATCAAGAGTTGTCCGATATTTATTTTAGAATGGTGGAGAATTGCTAATAATGTATCAAGTGTTAAGAGATATAAATTTTACTAAAATAAAGTTCAATTTTTCATATATAGTGGCTTTTTTATTCATAGTTAATAGTGGTTTCCATTTAAAAGATGTTCCCACATATTTTACAATGTATTTAACTTTTTATATTGCTATAATTTATTTATTTATTATTAGTTTAAAAAAAATATATTTAGAGAAAAGTTTGTCTGTTTATATTTGTATTATATTTGTCTTTTATTTATTGGTCAGTCAATTGTTATTGGAAGGTGATATAATCGTAACACTTGCGTCTATAATAACTTTTTTATTTTATCTTATTGCGAGATTACTATTAAAAAAATGCAGTATAAAGGATGTAATGATAATATCTGATTGTACTATAATTTATAATTTAATTTTATTTTTCATAGATGCAATATATCGTTTTAGTCTTGCAGGTTTAAATATTTTAGCTAATTTTTATGTCGCAAAAGTAAATTCATTATTGCATGCAGATTCAAATGCAACAGCTATAAATACAACAATTTTAACATTTTATTCCTATTACTTATTTTCAAATTTTAAAAGTAAAAAATATCTTATATATACCTACTTATGTGTATGTTTTACTATATTAACCTTATCAAGGTCTGCTATAATTGCAACGATATTTTCTTTTATAATGATTTATTTGCATAGAATGATAATGCGGTTTTTTTCACAAAAATCAAATAATACAAATCCTTATAAAATGACTGTTGAGAATTTAACATTAATAATATTTAGTATAGTTTTTTTAATATTTGTGATATGGTCAATTTCGTTTATTACTATTTTTTTACTCAAAGATAACAGCTTTATTACAAAAATAAATATACTTGGATATATTTCTGATTTCTTGCAAAATATGGAGTTAAACAATATATTATTTGGAATTGGATATGATAATACAATCAAAGTATTTCATATTTATGCTCATACTTATTTAGCTACATATATTATAGAAACTGGTCTTATTGGTTATGTTTTAATCACTTCTTTTCTATGTTCAAATTTATTAGAATATAAGAAGACAATATACCTTATATTGCCTTTTTTCTTTTTAGGATTTTCATATATAGGTCATACTGTATTGAATCTTTTTTATGTTTTATTAGCTTGTATATGTTTTTTTGAACACAAAAAGTTAAGTTTAAAGAGAGGGGATTGTTAGTGAAACCTTTAGTAACAATTATTACAGCAAGTTATAATTATGCTAAGTATATATCTAAAACTATAGATTCAGTCATAAATCAGACTTATAATAATTGGGAGTATTTAATTATAGATGATGGATCAAAAGATGATTCTTTAGATATAATAAAAAATTATTGTTCTAAAAATGAAAAAATTAAATTATTAACTCATCCCAATAATGAAAATAGAGGATTAGTGGAAACACTAGTTTTGGGAATTGGAAAGGCTAGAGGAGAATATATTGTTTTTGTAGAATCGGATGATTTTATTGCAGAAGATTATATAGAGAAAAAATTAGCATTTTTTATGCAAAATCCAGAAGTAAAGTTAATTTGTAATCCTGTTAATCTTGTATTTGATAAAACACCAAGTGAAAATTTCATCAGATATATTGATAATGTAAATAAATATTGGACAACTCATAGTGTCCCTCATAGGTTAAACGATGTGATCTCTCTGTTTAATTGTATTCCAACTTTTTCATGTGTTATGGTTAAAACAAGTGCCATAAGATATTGTAAGTTTAATTCCCCAAAACCCGCTTGGGTTGATTGGTTTTTATGGGGGCAGATGGCAAATGAAATGGTTTATAATTACCCTGAGAAATTAACATATTTCCGAATACATAATGACAGTTACATAAATTTAGACAATTCAATACAAGATTATTTATCAATTTATAATTTTTATAAAGAATTCTATAAAATAATCCCAATGCCAAATGATATTCTTCACATAATTCGATTTAGAATAAAACAAATTTTAAGATTACTCAAATATAAATTTTTAATTATAGAAAATGAAGTTTTTAGAAGGAAATGAAAAATGGATACAAAAAATATAATATTATTAGGCGCTGCTTCAAAGGAAAACAATAATAGAGGGTGCCAAGCTTTAACAATAGGAGCTTTAAATTTAATATGCAAAAATCATCATGATGTTGATTCTATTATAATTGTTACTCCAGGAAATAAAAAAACTCAAGAAGATGTAATTAATATAGGGGGGAAAGATGTAAAAATAATTAATCAGTTTTGCAATAAGTTTGATTATTACAATTTTCTACTAGAAAGTATTAATTACAGAATCTTGAAAAAAACAAAAAATAATTTTATCAAATCATTTTCAAATGCGAGTTTAATTTATTCAATTAATTTGGGGGATGGTTTTACTGATATATATGGGATGAAAAGATTATTAATGATTTTTATTGAGGCGTTTTTAGTTAATGTTACCAAGAAAAAAATAATATTTTTACCTCAGACTATTGGCCCATTCAATACATTTTGGGGTAAAATTTTGTCCAAATATATACTCAAAAATACAAACAAAGTTTTTGTTCGTGATAAAAAAGCAAATAAATATCTTGAATCTATTGGAGTTGATTATGAAGAGGCTTTTGATTTGTCGGTTTATATGCCTCCAGAACCTGTTGATTGTGTGATTGAACCAAATACAGTTGGGATTAATATAAGTGGACTTCTCCATTTTAAAACAGATTTAAAAGATGCTGATGGATTTGAAAATTATGATTTATTACTCGTGAATTTAATAAAAAAATTAATAAAACTAAATTATAAAATACTTTTAATTCCGCATACATACAACGCTGAAAATCCTGAATGTGCAGATGATTTAACAGCTATTAAAGAAATAGCTGCACAGATTGGTTCTGAATCTATCAGTATAATTGATAAAAATTATACTGCACCACAATTAAAATATATTATTTCAAAATGTGATTTTTTCATAGGATCAAGAATGCACTCAAATTTTGCGGCACTATCAACTTCAACTCCTGTAGTTGGACTTGGTTATAGTTATAAATTCCAAGGTGGTTTTGAAATGTTTGGAATTCCTGAATGTGCCTTATTAGTGAAAAATATCGAAAAGAATGATATCCCAGAAATAATTAGTAATATTATTAATTTATTAAGCAATAAAGATAAAATTAAACAAAAACTAGAGATGGTAAATGAGAAGAAAGAGAATTTAATTATATAAAAATGAATAAGATTTCTAAATTTATTACGAATAATCTATATGCTTTTTCCCTTTATACAAGACAAATTGCGGGAACTATTGTTCTATTTGTTATTGCACATTATCTTTCAGTCTATGATTATGGTTTGTTTACCAGTTACAAAAGTATTATTACATTCTGTTTTATGCTGGCTAATATGGAATATGCAAATTATATTTTGGTTTCCTCGAAAGTTAATATTCATGAAGTTAAATTGAAGATTGCATTATTTTTGCTTAATGCGATTATGATAGCTTTTTGTATAATATTCTTTTCATTATTCTGTAAACTGGATAATCATTTGCTATTTACGTTAATAGTTATAAGAACGTTTTTTGATAGTGTATTTTTCGCATTGATTCTTCCATTTTTTCAGGCAGCGAAAAAATTTAATACTATTGCAATTATAAATATAATATACTCTGTGTGCATCTCCATTATAGCTATTATTTCGTATATTTTTAAATTGTCTCTCATAAAATTTTTATTATTGAATATATGTTTAGGGTTTATTAATTTCTTCCAATGCTCATATTATGCAAAAATTAATTATGTATTGGCTATAAATAATATAAAAAGATTTGTGAAAATGTTGGATAAAAGTATATTTGGTTATATTGGTTCAACTGTTTCAAACTATTTATACGCAGAGACATCATCTTTGTATGTTGCAACTTTTTTACCCAAAGAACAAGCTGCACTATATTTTTCTGCAGGAACAATTGCAATGATTGTTGGGCTTTTATCAGCGGCACAAACTCAAAAAATGTTGCCTGAGTTAATTAAATCAGATACAAAAAAAACAATAGAAATTATAAAAAAGAATTTAATTACAGTTGGAGGTTTGCTCTTAATTGTTTTGCTATTCTTACTTATTTTTGGAAAATTAGTTTTAAAACTTTTATATGGTCAAGATTATTATGTAAATGCTTATCCGATACTAATAATGTATTTTATAGCAAATATATTTATTGCAAATGGTGCTATATTTGGGGTATACTTAACAGCAATAGATCAGCAATACATAAAAATAAAAATGAAGGTAGAAACAACTATAATAACAATTTTAGGGTTAATAATATTACATAAATATGCAATATATGGTGCTGTTATTGCATTACTTATTTCAAGTATTTATGTTTCGGCACGTTTTACTTTTGTTAGTTTGAAATTTATTAGGCAAGGAGAAGTGAATGAAAAACAATTTTAATACAGTACATTATTTAATCGCTTTATTAAAAGCTTTTGGGGTTAAAAATATTGTTTCAAGCCCTGGTATGCAAAATTCTTTTTTCAATGCTACTGTTCAAGAAGATAAGGATTTTAGATGTTTTTCTGTAATAGATGAGAGGAGTGCTGCGTATGTTGCAACAGGGATTTACTTTGAAACTTGTGAACCTGTTGTAATAGCTTGTACAGGTGCTACTGCTGCAAGAAATTACATGTCTGCAATGACCGAATCATACTATAGAAAAATTCCTCTTATTGTAATAACTTTCTTTAACCCAACGAGTAATAAATATAATTTGTCACCGCAATTTACCGACAGAAGTGTAAGCCAAAATGATATAAAATATTTGAGTGTTGAACTTCCTTTGATAAAAACTGACGAAGACATTGTAAAGACTATTACTTTTTTAAATGTTGCGTTAATAGAAGCATTTCATCAAAGAAAAGTTGTTCATATAAATTGTCCTGCCAATTTAGATTTTAATAATTTAAGAAAGGATTTACCAGCAGATATTTGGAAAACTGATTACTATTCAAAAGACTTTGATGATGTTATGCAGGAATTAGAAAATACTGATTTTGCCGTTTTTATCGGCTCTCATGAAAGATTTTCAAAAGAGGAAGAAAGTGCAATTTCTGAATTTGTAGAAAGTTGGAATATCCCTGTATTCTGTGATCACACATCACAATATCATGGAAGTAATAAAATTTTGATCTCCAAAGCTTTTGCAATGGTAAGAAATTTGAGAAACAAACCTAACCTGTTAATTGATATTGGGAAAATTTCTGGAGAATATATCTATACGAATGTGTTTAAGGATGCAAAGGTTTGGCGAGTATCAAATGATGGACTTTATGCTGGGCGTTCAAGCAGACCTTTAACAAAGATATTTGGCTGTACGGAAAAGTATTTCTTTGAAAAATTAAAGAATACTAAATGCAAAAAGTCGGACTATTATACAAAAATCGAAGAAAGTATTAAGAATATAAAATATCCTGAGCTTCCTTTGTGTACAGCTTTAGTATGTCAAAATTTAGCAAAATTTATGCCTAAAAATTCATCATTACACCTAGCTATATTAAATTCTTTAAGAAACATGAATTTCTTCGATTTAGATTCAAGTATAAGTGTAAATTGTAATGTTGGGGGATTTGGTATAGATGGACCTGTTTCTACTCTAGTTGGTCAGTCTCTTGTGAATCCAAATAAAAAATGCTTTGGAGTAATAGGTGACTTGGCATTTTTCTATGATATGAATGCTATAGGGCAAAGAGATATAAGAAATAATCTAAGGATTATTGTGATAAATAATAATAAAGGTATGGAATTTCGAATAGGTGAGGAATTAGAAAACATTTTAGAAGATAAAACTGATGTTTTAATAGCGGCAGGAGGGCATAACAAAGGTGGTGCGATAGGATGGGCAAAATCTTGTGGTTTTGAATATTTACAGGCAAAAACAACAGATGAGTTTGTGTACCAAATCGATTCTTTTTGCAATGATTCTTTTGATAAACCTGTTTTGTTTGAGGTTTTCACAAGTACAAAAGATGAACAAGATGGTTTGCATTTAATGTGGAAGCATAATAGAGATAAGTTTGAAGAAGGTTTAATAAAATGCTATAAAACTGTGGTAAAATAGGAAATGAAATTATGGGTAAAATTGCAAAAGAAAAAATAAAAACTTGGTTTATAACCGGAGCTTCAAGCGGTGTTGGTTACAAGTTAGCCGAAGAATTATTAGCCAGAGGTTATAATGTAATCGCTGTTTCAAGAAGAGTCCCTGATATTTGTCATGAGAATGTTTTGTGCTTATCGGTTGATGTAACAAAACCTGAAACGATAAAGGAAGCTATACAAAAAGGGATAGACCGGTTTGGTAGAATTGATGTTTTGTCTAATAATGCGGGTATTTCAACGAGTATAATCGCTGAAGAAGAAACTCTTGAACATATGAAAGAGGTAATGGAAACAAACTTTTTCGGAACCTTCAATACTATTAATGCACTTCTTCCACATTTTAGAGAAAATAACAATGGAACTATTATAAATAATTCTTCAATGCATGGGTTATCGTTACGGAGTTATGGTGCAGCTTACTGTGCTTCTAAGTACGCAATTGAAGGCTTTACAGGCGTTTGTTGGCATGAAACGAGGAGCTTTTGCCGTGTAATGGTATTTGAACTAGGAGTATTTTCTGAAACTGATATTGCAAAGAATGCAGTTGTTGAGCAATCTAAGTTGGAGGCTTATAAGGATATTAAACCATTTTATAAGCATTTTTATTATTCATTTAAAAATGATTTGAATATAGCTGTTAAGTATATAATTGATCAAGTAGAAAAAGAAAAATTGCCTAGAAGACTGATTTTAGGGAAAGATGCTTACATAAAAGTTAAATCGGAAATAGCTTCTTTAAAAAGGGATTTATACGCTTCTAAAAGACGTGCTTTAAAATGTGCAAAGTTTGATAGAGAATTCCCTAAAAAAGCATTAAAAAAGATTGTAAGAGTTGTATTCAAAAGAGAAATAAACATATAAGGAGAAATTATGCAACAGCAGCCTATAAATTATTATATCCCTCAGGATGAGTTAGATGAAGAATTGACTATTGATATAAAAAAAATACTTTTTGCTTTGTGGAGTAGAAGATCTTTAATTGTTAAAACATTTACACTTATATTGGTTATTTTTGTTGCTTTGACTTTTATTATGCCTAAAAAATATAAAGTTGAATCAGACTTATATGTAAACAAAGCCAACAATTCTAATATGATGGAGATTAATCCTTATGCCATAGAAGAACTCGGTGGCGCCGGTGGCGGCATGGCTGCTTTAATGGCAGGCGGAGGCGGAGCTTTGACAAACGAGCTTGAATTAATGCAATCTCCTCTGGTTATTGATAAAGTTATCAGGGAAAATAATCTGGTTTGTAAAAAACTTTTTGGGATATTTCCGAATAAAAAAGAAGGCGAATATATTTCTACAAAAGCCTTTTTGAAAAAAAATATTTCTTTTGAAAATAAAAAGGGGACAAATGTTATAACTATTGAATACAAAAGCAAAGATCCTGAGCTTGCATATAATGTAGTAAATTCTATTATAAATAATTATATAGAGCTTCATAAACAACTAAACAGTGAAAAATCCAAGTCCGATAAAGAGATTATTGAAAGAGAATATAACAAAACTAAGCAGGTATTAAATCAAAAAGTTAAAAATGTAAACGGTTTGCCTGAACAGTCTATGGTCAGCACAGGAAACATTTCAGCGATGAGTGCTTTTTCAAAATCAGCTCAGCAGGCGATGGCAAATCTTAAAGGTCAGGTAATCGCCGGTCAGAAATCAAGAATTGAAGTGACTGAACAGGCTGAAAAACTTGCAGCACTTTCTTCAAAACTCGAATGGGCAAAAATGGTTGATGAAATGTCAGATTCTTCAAAAGTTCTTGTTCTTAAAGAACCGCAAAAACTAAGAGATTTTGAATATTCATCACCAAAACTTTTAATTAATATATTGCTTGGAATTGTTTTTGGATTTCTTGCTTCATTATTTGCGGTTATTTTTGCGGAAAATACGGATAAAAAACTTTCATATTCCATGCTTAGCGAAAATATAATTTACAATTTCGAAAACGATTTTTCTGATTTGAAACTGTTTCTTCTGGCTAACCAGGATAAAAAAGTTTCAATTACAGTGTTTGAAAATATTCCGCAAAATATTGTTGAACAGTTGCAGACGTATAAAAATGTCAATCTGGTAAAAGCTGATATAACGGAAGATTTTGTTCAAAATATTAAAAATTCTGATGAAATCGTTATTTTAGCATCAATTGGTAAAACAAATTCCAAACTCTACAAGCAGATTAAAACAATGTTTTCAGAGATGAAGAAAAATGTTGCGGTTGAAGTTTTAGTATAAAGATTTTACAAGTATCTTTTGCTTTCCTGACCTTCGACACCGGCATAAAGCTCTACATATTGTTTTGCCGGACTTGATTCAATTTTGGTAAGCAGAACTTCTTCAATCTGGAAAAATCCGACATCACCTGACATTTCAATATCAATTCTTATTGGTTTGTTGTGTCCGTGGTGGATGCCTATTCTGTTTATGGCATTTGCAGAGTATTTATGGATGTCGCCTACGCGCGGGGTTGTGTTTATTGCCATAGGAATTCTCGCTCTGCCTTTTGTCATATCGCACCCGTCTGCTATTAATAAAATCCCTGCTTCTATAGAGTGAATTTTTTTTGATGACATGTGCCCGACTATTGCTTCTGTTGCAAGTGATTTTATAACAACTCTTTTGTGCAGATCGTCAGGAAAAACATGCTGCAATGTTCTTTTGATAATCGGCTGGGCTAAAAGGGCTGACATATCTTCATGCCCCTGTCTGCCTATCATCATCCCTAAATCGTGCATAAGACCTGCAAGAATTACAGCACACATGCTGTCTTCAAAAGTTCCAACTTCTTCTGTTTCAAGTGAAGTTTTAATGTTTGCATCTTTAAGCAGATTAAGCATTTTAATAGCGTTTCCTGCGACCTGTCTCATGTGTACGGGACCGTGGTCATTATAGCCCAGTCTTTTTATGGAAACATTGTTTGCGTAATCCTGCATTTCCTGCAACTCTTCATCTGCAAAGAGGTATGTAACCAATTTAGTGCAGTTAGGCAAATTTTCAAGTCTTTTTAAAATTTTTGATTCAAGAGAAACTTCTTTTATTGATTTCATAAATATCTTACTTTCTATTTACATAATAATGAAATAAATTTATAAAATCAAGAACATACGAAAAACTTAGTTTTTGTAGTAAGTTTCTTTTATTCTAAATAGCGGAATTGTCTGAAACAGATAGTGCATTTTGTCGCAGTGATAATTTTTTATTTTCCATAGAGGTAAAAAATTAAAAAGATAACAACGTATTTTATCCTTGTTTTTTGTTGTCTTGATTAAAGGAATAATATTAAATAATTTATAAATTTTGATATTTTTATCTTTGTTAATAAGTTTTGTATCTGAATATAATAGCGGAATTAATCCGGCGAAATAAAAAATTTGTTTTAAGTTAGAATCTTTATCCGCAATATTACCTGATATTAATTGATGCATTTTTTCATCATTGTCCCACCATGAACTTTGATTCCAGTGTATAGCAACGGTATTCCACGTAAATGCCTGTGTTTGAAATTTACCCCATGTAGGGCAAAAATATTCACTCGGATAAATAGCAATTTCATTATTTTTATCTCTAAAAATTTTTTGATTTTTATATAGTGTAAAATTATCTAATGTAATTTTTTTTGTTTTTTTGTTGTAATATTTTTCTGCAAGTTTTTCATATTCTAAAGCAGTGTAATTTATTTTATTAAAATCATATAATTTTAATAAAGTTTTTTGAAGTATTATGTTTGCGATACAGTATCTTGTTTTAAAAATTTCTTCAGTTTCATAGATTTTCATTGTTTCTTTAAAAACGGGATGATTTGCTATTCCGCCCATTATCGCAGGCTCGGGAATATTTTTACCGTTCAGAATGTCACCTTCTATGCTTGTAAAAAATTTGTTTTCAAGAAGATCATCAAAATTTTTTAAAAGTTCGACATCCGTATCAAGATAAATCCCTCCGTATTTATTCAGGGCATACAGTCTTACGTAGTCTGATACAAATGCCCATAATTTTAATTTATATGCTCTTCTGACAAATTCTGACCTTTTTAAAATATCTTGAAACTCCGGCATTTTATCATGCCATAGCATAAGTTTGTAATCCGGACAATATTTCAGCCATGAATTTATGCACATTCTTACCTGAGATTTTTGATTTTTCTTCCAGATATTTACATCGTCATAAAAATAGTGAATAATTTTAGGTATACTCATTTTACTAAACCTTCGTTGTTCTCAAGATAATTTCTTTCAAGTGAAAACAGGTTAATAAAACCAAATAGCTTATATTTAGTTATATTCGGATAATAATGTTCTATTCTAAATAAAGTCATTCCTAAAATTTTAAGCCTTTCTTTTTGCCCGTATTTATAATTCACAAGTATTGGAATGTTTTTCTCTTTCATATAATCAAGCATATCTTTTTCCGCTTTAAATCTGTCAATTTGATAATTTATGGATTTTTGAGTTACTATTGAGCCTGGAACTTTGCGATAATGATAAAAGGTATTTGGAACCGTTACAAGTCCGTTTGAATTATTGATAATTCTTATCGTCCAATACATATCTTCATATAATTTACCTTCCGGAAAGAAAAAATTATTTTGTAATAAAAAGGTTGTTCTATATAACTTATTCCAGACATAGTTATATTTTGGAACTAAAACTTGTTTGGCTTTTATTGTTGTATTTGTAAAAAATTCTTCTTTTAGAAGTTTCAGTTTTTTAGATTTTAGAATTTTACCCTGTCTGTAAAAATCACCTGCAGCTATATCGCTGTCATATTTTTTCGCTGCGTTATAAAGTTTTTCAAAATAGTTAAAATCAACCCAGTCATCAGAATCTACAAAACCAATATATTCTCCTGCCGCAATTCTTATCCCGTTATTACGTGTTGCGCTTAGTCCTTGATTTTTTTGATTAATTATTTTTATTCTGTTGTCTTTTTGTCCGTACGTAGTTAGAATTTTGGGCGAATTATCCTTTGAACCGTCATTAATACATATAATTTCTATCTCTTTTAATGTCTGATTTATAAGGCTGTCAAGACATTTGCTTAAAAATTTCTCCACATTATAAACAGGGACTATAATTGATACTTTTATATTATTTGTTTCCATTCAGTTTTCTCCTTAATAATAAGTATAACAATTTGAATTTTATAATAAGATATTTACTGTACGGTGATAATTTTATGTTTACGCTGGATAATTCCGGATGATTTTCCTGCAAATATACAATAAGTTTTCTCAGTTCATTAAAATAATCGTTTCTGTAACTCTTTTCACATTTGCCAAGCCATGAAACGCATTTGTTAAAATATTTATTCAAAATTTTAAGTTTGATATCATAATTTATATTATATGTTTGTAAAAATTTTTCAATTGCGTAAAAATTTAATATCACGGAATTGTCTTTTTTGAGTTTTGAGTATGTCAAAGAATCTTTTCGGTCTTTTCTGTAGCCGTATAAATTTTGATTAATAATATAAAGTTTATTTGCCATCAGAATGGATTTTACAAAAAATAACTGATCTTCGCCTTTTTTTACTTCTTGAAAAAGAATATTATTTTCAATTAAAAATTTTCTGTCATATAGTTTGCACATGGCAATAACAGGTAATTTAAACATTGTGTCTTTTGCACTAAATGGAGTTAGCGTTTTCCCTAAAAGTCTTTTCGGTACTCTTTTTATGCTGTAATGGCATTTAGTTTTTTTGCCTTTGCATAGCCCGTAGGCCCCGAATATAACAATATCAGATTTAGTTTGTTCGTATATTTTGTATGTTTTTTCTAATGCGTCATACTCAAGAATATCATCACTATCAATAAATGCTATGCATTTACCTCGGGCTATTTTTATGGCATTATTTTTTGCAATTCCCGGTCCCTGATTTCTTTGTGTAATAAGTTTTATGCGCCAATCGTATTGCATGAACATTTTAACAACAGAATTTGTTTTGTCTGTTGAACCGTCATCTACAACAAGAATTTCAATATTTTTCAATGTTTGGTTAACTACTGAACGCAGACACTCAACAATATAATCAGCAGTATTATAAGCCGGAATAATAACTGAAATATCAGGAGATGTTAAGTTTTGTGAACTCGGGGGGGGGGCGGCTATTAGTTCCTCAGTCAATTCATCTAAAAAATTACAATAATCACCCATAAAAAATTAATCCCACTTAACTATGTGCAAGCATTATATTATCATGCAATAATATACGTATACAATAATATATTAAGTTTTCTATATTCTTACACATTAAATGTCCTTCAAATAAGTAAATGCATCATAAATAATAAATTTTAGAGATTATTGGTATGATGAAATTTGACAACAAAGCTTATTTGGCTGAAAGAATAAAATATCACAGAAAACAGTTGAGAATGACGCAGGCAGAACTTGCGAAAAAAGTTGATTTGACAGAACAGCATATCTCGCGAATAGAAAGCGGATGTTATATTCCATCTTTAAAAAGTTTTTTTCTGCTTGCAGAGGCATTGCAAATTGATCTGCGAGAATTCGGTTTTAATCCTTCTGCAGTATCTGATGCGTGTAAAAATGCATTAATCGAAAAAATAATAAATTGTAACGAAAGAGAATTAATTTTATATAAAGAGGTAATAAATTCAATCCATAACGGACTTTTACAAATAGATGCACATAAAAATTTAATTTAATTAAATTAAGCTTGTAAATGATAAAAATTGGAGCGAACGGGAGTCGCAACAATGTCCAAAATTTTCCCATTATGTATTTTATCCTATTTATAGTATTACTCTATATTATAGTAATATCAAGTATTTTCAAGATAAACTTATCAATTGGACATAATTTAATTTTTTGTATACCATGCACCACGAGTTTTACCGTGTTTTATCAAATAATTGTTTTCAACAAGGTTCGCGAGGTGTTTTTTGATTGTATTAATATTTGTACCTGTCATTTCAGATAGTTCTGAAATTGTTGCACGATCTTTTTTTTCAAAAACTTCCATAATTTTTGCAGACACTTCAGGTAAATCAAGATTTGAAAGTTTTTTAATTTCAGTATGTTCTAATTTGTACTCTAATCTGATTTTTTGCTTTTGCAAAGTTTTCAAGAAAAACATTAACCATGGTTCGTAATTTGGCTCAGAATTTAAAGTAGTTTGTGTTTGCCTTAAAGCTCTATAATATCCCTCTTTATTATCTTCAATTATTGACTCAGTAGAACTATAAGGAACATAAGCGTAACCGGATTTGAGCAATAATAGATTGGTTAACGCTCTTGAAAGTCTGCCATTTCCATCCTGAAACGGATGGATTGCAAGAAAGTTAACAACAAAAATTCCAATAACAATTAACGGATGAGAAAATCTATCAGCCAAATTTTTATTAGTCCATTCAATAAGTTCTTGCATTTTTAAAGGTGTTTCAAAAGGCGTTGTCGTTTCAAAAACAACTCCAAGCTCTTTACCATTGCTATCATAGGCAGCAACAGCGTTCGAAATTTTCTTGTATTCTCCTTTGTGTTTTTCATCTTTTGAAGAATACTCCAATAAAATTTTATGCAGCTGCTTTATATAATTTTCGGACAGTGGAATTACTTCCCAATCTTCAAAAATTGTATCCGCAAGTTTTGCGTATCCGGCAACTTCTTCCTCGTCACGGTTAGCAAAAGATTGTTTATTAATTCTTGATAAAAGTTCTTCAACTTGTTTATCTGAAAGTTTGTTACCTTCAATTCTGTTCGAAGAACCAACGCTTTCAATCGTTGCAACTTTTTTCAAAGCCTGTAATTTTTCAGGTGCCATTTGTCCCAGTAATTTCCAACTTCCCTTAAATTCATCTATTTCAGAGATGATAGTGAGCATTTGGTTGTTTATTTTGATATCAAAATTTTCAAGCATAATAATACCTAATTAGACCTAATATGACCTAATAGTATATTATTCTTATCTGATTGTCAAGATATTTGTATAAGAAGTCGAAATAATGTCCAAGATTTTCCCATTATGTATTTTATCCTATTTACAATATTACTCTATGTTGTAGTAATATCAAGTATTTCTGGTGATTTTTGTATCAATTTGACACATCATATGTTAAACAAAATTTTTACAAAAATTTTGTAAATTTTATTATTTTTGTCGGTCAAATCTGTCTTAAAACATGTCGCCGTATGGATTTTCATGTCAACTATTATTAAAAGGTAGATGAAAACACTGTCTAGTAAGCAATTTAAATAATTGTTATAATACAAATGTTTTAAAAATTTACAGCAGCCGACTAAAAAATTTAATACAAATATATCGGTACAATAATAAGGAAGAAATATAAATGGCGAAATTAAAAGAAAAAATTCAGCAAGCACTAAAACATGACAGGCAATTAGAAAATACATTAGATGATATATCCGAATCGCAGGAAAATTTACTGAAAAATCATTCAAATCCTGTTTTTAATCAAAAAGATAAAAATAAAATTTTGAAAAAATTTAGTGAGTTGCAAAGTATTGGCAAATACTTGCATAGATATAAAAAACTGAATGAAAATAATTATAATCAGGATGCTCAGGAAGAAAAAGAAAATATTGAAACTATTCTTTTAAAGGGCGGTATTAGTTATAACAAATATATCTGGCACTCTGAAAATAGTGAGAATACATGTGATGTATGCAAATCTTTAGATGGCAAAGAATTTGATTTTTATGAAGAAGTTCCCGAACGTCCTCACCCGAATTGCAAATGTACTGTTGAAATTGTGGAAGATACAAGTTCAAACGGAGATTTTGAAAGAGCAAAAGAAGAAAATTCTAATACTAATAGAATCTCATCTGAGAATCAGAATCCTCAAACTTCGACACCTCAGCCAACATCTAAAGCACCACAACTTAATCCTGCACCTAAAACCCCAACGCTGCCTCAATCACAAAGATGGATAAAGCCTTGCAATGGGCCAATTGTTGGACAATATGGAGAACAACGAAGTACACACGTCCATAATGGAATTGATATTGCAGTACCTGTCGGTACCCCAATAAAAGCTGTTGCCGATGGAACTGTTTACTATGCAGGTGCAAATGATCCTAAAGGATATGGGCAATATGTTATAATTACCCATAAAATAAATGGAAAAATTGTAACCAGTGAATACGGGCATTTATCATCTTGGAATGTACATGCAGGGGAACAAATCAAACAGGGACAAATAATTGCAAAATCAGGAAATACAGGTCATTCACAAGGCCCTCATTTACACATTACAATAAGAGAAGGAGTTTATAAAGGAACTCCGGTAAATCCTAATAAATATTTTGATTACTAGTCGGACGTAGTTTTTCAACTTGTTTAATATACTCTTCTACAATCTTAATTTTTTTATTTTCATAAAGTAAAATTTTGTTTAGCTTACTCCTATTAACATTGTTATCCCTGAAATATGGTGATAGAATGTCATCAATAGGGTTTACACTATCAGTACTGATAGGTTTATATTCCATACCCAAATATTTTTCTTGCGTAACTTTTAACATTTTTCCGTACAAATCTAAATCAGCGGAAGGAATACAAGTAT
>CALVEM010000001.1 GCA_944326605.1 Candidatus Gastranaerophilales bacterium | reverse complement strand
TGTTAACAATCATACCGGCTTCTTGGCGTTCAGAATAGTTTCTGCTGTTTGCTGTGGTGTTTGGTTGGAATTGTCCAGCCAAAAGCCGATCCGTGGTGTTGTCTGCATTTTACTAAATACAAATTCAATGTATACAGAAAGAAATATATAAGGAGTGGGAGGGATTCCGCCGTAGTCGGCATTGTAGGAAAATCCAAAAGTTTAGATTTTCTCAAAATGCTTATCTTTTGGTCTTTGGTTCGGAATAGTGTAGTGCTGGCGGTCTATCTATTGTTTTCGGTTGCTTGCTTCTTTACCGTACATGAGCATTATATCTTGGCTTCTCAAGAGGTTACTTCCGATTTATCAAAATTGGCAGGTAATTTTGAAAACCAAGGTACTCTAAATCTTCAAGGTGGATTAACCAGTGATATTAAAGGAAACGGTACAACCGTTCTTCAAAACGATATCACTCTTGCAGATGATAGAACAATTGAGGGCACATTGAATGCAAATGATAAAAATATCAATATGCAGGATTCTTCGAAAAATTATACAACTTTAACGGTTAAAAACTTGGAAGGAATTGCTAACTTGCAAATTGATTCAAGCCTTTCTGACGGTCAGACAGATAAAATCCTTACATCAGCAGATTCCCTATCAGGTGCAATTTTGAACCTTACGTCGGTTAATGTTACATCTGATGCTAATAATACAGGTTTGACAGAAAATATTATTACTTACTTAGAAGGAAATACAAATAATATACAATTCCAATTAAACGGAGCTGATAATGGTACACTTACAACCTATACAGGTAATTATGAATACGTATTCAATTTAGGTGCTGCAGGTAAATTAGATGTTACAAAAACCGCTTCAACTGTTGGTTTGTCTAAATTTATCAATGGTACTGATGGAATTACAGGTAACACTTTCTCACTAACAGAAGATACTTTTGTAACTCAAGACGGTGCAATCGGTACAACTAATAGAGATGCAGGTGCTACAACCCTGACTTTGAATATTAATGAACATACCCTATCAGGCAAGGGAACAAATGACTTTGACGGTATTACCGTTGCAAAAGACTATACATTGAATGTCAGCGGTAAAGATGAAGCAAATCAAGGTACAATTACAAACTTTGATACCGCATTAACAAATAATGGAACATTAAATGTTTCAAATATTGAATTTAAAAATAATAATAAAGATATTGTAAACGCAGGAACTTTAAACCTTGCAGGAGTAAACACTCTTGAAAAAGGTATTGAAGGAAACGGCTCAACAAATATAGTATCAGGAACAACCACAAATAGCGGTGCGATTGCACAAAATACAGTATCAATTGCAGACGGTGCAACGCTTAACACTGATGCAAGCGAATTAATCACAAGTGCAGGTGTTACAAACGCCGGTACTTTACAATTTACAGGCGGAGAAAATGCTAACGCTATAACAGGTGGTGGTACAACTCAAATTTTAGGCGATGTTATAAATAATGCTTTAATTTCTCAAACAATTGATATTACAAGCGGTTCATCGCTAAAAACCTCAGCCGATAATATTGGCGGTGCTGTTCAAAACGCAGCAGAACTTGAAATTACAGGCGGAAAACTTGCTTATGATGTTACAGGCACTGGTAATGTAACCGTAAGTGGTGAATTAACAAATAATGCAATTTTAGAGGCAAATTTACTTACCTTGAATAGCAATATTTTAGGTACTGGTGATTTGAGCCTGAGTGGTATGAATGATATTTCAGGTAACACAAATATAATTTCGCAAAATTCGATAACAAATACAGGTGATTTAACAGCAAATGTTGGTCAAATCACTTTAACAGACGGTATGACAAATAACAGTAACTTGAACTTAAAAGGCGGAGTTGATTCTGCGCTTGAAAATAAATTAGCAATTTCAGGCTCAGGAACTACAACATTTACCGATAAAGTTAATAACACAGCAAAAATAGAACAAGCTGTTATTAATAACGGTGAATTAACTTCTTCTGCTGACAATATTACTGGAACTGTTGATAATACTGGTACTTACAATATTCAAGGCGGAACTATTGCGAGTGCTATTTCAGGAAACGGCATAATTAACATTTCTGATGCAGTAACATCAAATGTTCAAAATACTTTAACAGGCGAGGTTAATATTCTTGAAAATGCAACATTGGCTCTTGGCAGTGGTCAAACTGAATTGTTTGCAAATGCAAGCAGTGTAAATGCTCAAAATGGTTCAACAATTAACTTGATTAACGGTTTATCTGCAACAACAAATATGGATAATCTGGTAATTGCTGCTGGTGATAATGTTAATTTGCAAATTGATTGGAGAGATGTTTTTGATTCAACTTCAACAGATGTAAACGGTAATTTGAGCCTTAGCAAAGTTGATTTAACCTCGACAAACGGTACGGCTGATAATTATACTTTAACAAGCAATTTGAAGGATAAACTCAGCTTAGGTCAAAATATTGAACTTGCAGCAAATGAAAACTCAAATAATTATATTGCTTATGATTCAACAACCGGCGCTTTACATTCAAGTAAAGAAACTCTTGTAAGCGCAGTTTCAACAAGAAATGAATCAAACAGAGTATATCAAATGGTAAAAGACGAAGAAGTTTCATCCGCACTGGGTACAATGGCAGGTATTGATTCAACTCTTATCGCAAATGGTGCAGGAAACGAAATTAAAGGGAATGATAATGCAGGTGCTAAAATCGACGCCGGCAATACGCTCACATTTAATAACATAAAAAACATTGACGGATTTAAAGATGACCTGTTTGCAACAAACGAAGGAACAATTAACCTGTCTAATGTTACTTTGAGCGATAAAATACAAGGCTCGGGTGTTGTTAATGTTAACGGCAGTTCGACAATCAATAATTCAATCACAAATGCAATTAACCTGAACTCAGGCTATTTAACCTTAGGTCAAACAGGAGACTTGTCTCAAGCAGCATCACTTGTTGCTAATGGTGGCGGTTTGAGTTTGCAAAACGGTGCAATTCAAAATACAAATCTTGGAAATCTTATACTAAATAACGATTTGGATTTAAGACTTGACGGTAACTTTGCAAATCAAACACTTGATACAATAACTGCAAATAATTTTGAGGCTAATGGAAACAACATTAATATCTCAAATATTAATGTATTAAGTGCAACAACTCAAAAATCCTTCTCAATATCACCATTAGGTGAAGGCATGGATAGTGCAGTGAGAGACGCTCTTGCTGGTGCCATTCAATACACCGGAAGTGACATAACTTATGGTTCTATATATAAATATACTGCAAGTTATGATCCAACAACAGCCATGTTTAACTTTGGGCTTGTTGGCGGAGGCGGCTATGACAGCTTTAACCCTTCTGTATTGGCAGCTCCTGTTGCAGCACAACTTGGCGGATATTTAAACCAATTAAATTCATATGATAACGCATTCCGTAATATGGATATGTACATGTTAATGACAAAAGAACAACGTCAAGCAATGAAGATGCGTAATAAATATGCCTCAATTGCTAACAATAACATAGTATTTGATCCTACAGTCAGTCAATATGAAAATAAAGCTGGATGGTTTAGACCTTATGCAACATTTGAAAATGTGCCTTTAAATAACGGTCCAAAAGTATCCAATGTGGCTTATGGTTCATATTTTGGTGCGGATTCCGAACTCTATGATTTAGGTCATGGATGGGATGGTATGTGGAGTGTATATGGAGGATATAACGGCTCTCATCAATCTTATGACGGTGTTAGCATCTATCAAAATGGTGGAACCCTAGGTGCTGTTGGTATGGCATATAAAGGCAATTTCTTTACCGGTTTAACTGCAAATGTTGGTGCGAATGCAGGCGAAGCAAGCACAATGTTTGGTCGTGAAGATTTTGCAATGTTGATGAGTGGTGTTGCATCAAAAACGGGTTATAATATTGAACTTGCTAAAGGTAAATTTATAATTCAGCCGAATTTCTTGATGTCATATTCATTTATTAATACGTTTGATTATAGAAATGCGGCAGGTGTAAGTATTGATTCGGATCCATTACATGCTATTCAACTAGAACCGGGCATTAAATTTATTGGCAATCTTAAAAACGGATGGCAACCTTATGCAGGTGTAAGCGTTGTATGGAATCTTATGGATAGAACTCACTTTACAGCAAATGATGTTTCGCTTCCAAACCTTTCAATTGATCCGTTTGTTAAATATGGTGTAGGTATTAGAAAAGCTTGGGGTGAAAGATTTACAGGATTTCTGCAAACATATATTACAAACGGCGGAAGAAATGGTGTAGGTATACAAGCAGGATTTAGATGGACTCTAGGAAAAACCCAACCAAGTGTTAAAAAAGCAAGTGGAAATCTTCCTGAATTACCTAAAACGGAAATAATATTAAATAATATCAAGTAACAAAGGTAGTTTTTTGTATTTAATAAGGAGAAAACAAATGAAAAAACAAATTACAACATTAACAATCGCAGCGGTAGCATTTATTTCAGGGCTTGGCATTAATAATTTCGCAATGTCTGATGTTCCTGCAAATTATAAGATAGCAATTGTAGATGTGAATGCTGTTGTCCAAAAGTCTGCTCAGGTGCAAGCGCTAAAAAAAGAACAGCAAGAAAAATTGCAAGAATTACAAAAGTGGCTTGAAACAGTAAGAGCAGATGTTCAAAAACAATCAACTAAAGAAGGTAAAGAAAAACTTGTTAAAAAATATGATGCTGAGTTTGCAAAAAAACAAGAAGCAATTAAAAAGAACTATGCAACAAAACTTCAAGCAATAGACAAAAGCATAAGTGCAACAATAGCTGCAGAAGCTAAAGCAAAAAACTATAACTTGGTACTTTCAAAAGGGGTTGTTTTATACGGAGGAGAGGATATAACTGCAAGTATTTCCAAAATAGTGAAATAACAGTTATTTTGCATTGAATAAAGGAGTTCCGATTAGTTGGGACTCCTTTTATATTTATATACAGATTAAATTTATGCCAAAATTTTGGTAATAATATTTTTTCATCGATATTATTATAAATAAAAACAAAGTATAAATATATTTTACAATATGAATATACTTCCTTTTCCTGTAAGAATATAATTTACGTTAATATTGTATTTAGAGATTAGCATTGATAGCTTACGATTATTTAAAAGTCTTTCATTTTTTTCTATTTTTGATAGATATTGTTTCGAAACATTTAAAACTTCTCCTAATTGCTGTAAAGATAACTGCAAATGTTTCCTTGCTTTTTTTATTCTTTCTCCTTGCGTACACATTCTAACCTCCTTTTTTTGTATTTTTCTAAAGCATTAATTCTAGTTTATACTTATATGCTTACTATTTGTCAAATAAATACGACAAGGAGTTTGAGAAAAATTCTAACATTTATTTAAAAATTTTTATCTAACTGTCCCAAAATTCCGAAACTGGTTGTCAAATATTCCGGAACTGGTTGTTCTTTTACAACAGTGTTAAAAATTTTTTCAAAATTTTAAATTTAGGTGGAAATTTATTTCAATTTACTCGGAAATATAAATATATGAAAATTAATAAAAGTCGAGGTATTTTCCTCGACTTTTTTATTTACTATAACTTGGTATTCCCTATTCGTGCAGAGTTGTTTCAATCTATTTAATTATCATTGAACAGACATTGCAGGAATTTGATTTTTTTGAACTAATAGGGGTGTGTTTCAAATATATCTTGATTTTTTAAGTCGGAAATCGCTAAAAATGAAATTCCTGAACTGGCAAAAAAGTCCGATTACTGTCCGTCAATGTCTAAAAGAAGATAGTGTCTCAAAATCTTAAATGGTAGGAATTTAGACTGTATTATTAGAAAACGAGTATTTTAACTTTGTTTGGGATCAAACACCCTGTATCCAACTTGAATTTGACAAATAATATGTTATAATTAAAAATATTGTAATAGAATTTTGGGAGTTACAGATTTGAATAGTTATGGTGATGAATTAGAGCAGGAACCAACCAGTGCCGAAGCGTATAATGAACGAGGCTGGTTAAAGTATGAACAAAAAGATTACGCTGGTGCCATACTCGATTACGATAAGGCAATCGAACTGGATCCTGCTTTTGTTGATGCATACAACAATCGAGGTATAGCAAAATATTATAAACAGGATTACACTGGCGCGATACTCGATTATGATAAAGCCATTGAACTTAACCCTAATTATGCAGAGGCATACGACAATCGAGGTATAGTAAAATGTGAACAACATAATTTTGATGAAGCAATAAAAGATTATGACAAAGCAATTGAACTTGATCCTAATTATGCAAATGCATACAACAATCGAGCTCGGGCAAAATATTATAAAAAGGATTACACTGGCGCAATATTGAATTACGATAAGGCAATCGAACTGGACCCTACTTTTGTACATGCTTATAACTATCGAGGTGTGGCAAAATATTATAAACAGGATTACACTGGCGCGATACTCGATTATGATAAAGCCATTGAACTTAACCCTAATTATGCAGAGGCATACGACAATCGAGGTGATGCAAAATATTATAAACAGGATTACACTGGCTCAATATTGGATTACGATAAGGCAATCGAACTGGATCCTACTTTTGTAAATGCTTATAAAACTCGAGGTCTGACAAAAGGTGAGTTAAAAGATTACACCGGTGCAATAAAAGATTTTGACAAAGTAATTGAACTTGATCCTAATGCTGAAAAAGCATACAACTATCGAGGTCTGGCAAAATTTTATAAACATAATTACGCTGGCGCGATACTCGATTATGATAAAGCAATTGAACTTAACCCTAATTATGCAGATGCTTACAACAATCGAGCTATAGCAAAATGTTCCCAAAAGAATTATGATGAAGCAATGAAAGATTATGATAAAGTAATTGAACTTGAGCCTAATTCTGCAAAGGCATACAACAATCGAGGTCGGGGAAAATGTTGCCAACAGGATTATGATGAAGCAATAAAAGATTATGACAAAGCAATTGAACTTGATCCTAATTGTGCAAAGGCATACAACAATCGAGGTGCAGCAAAAAGGGAGTTAAAAGATTACACCGGTGCAATAAAAGATTTTGACAAAGTAATTGAACTTGATCCTAATTATGCAAATGCATACAACAATCGAGCTCGGGCAAAATATTATAAAAAGGATTATTTAGGAGCAATAAAGGATTATAACAAAACAGTTGGTCTGAAGCTCGATAATGTTTGGCTTTTAATAAAACTCCAAGTAATTAGGTTAAAAATAAAATTACTATCAAAGATAATTTAAAAATTTATGAGGGACAAAACTATTACAGTATATTTACGTTACAATTGTCTTATGAAACATTTCAGATTAATTTTATTATTTGTACTTTTATCGTTATTATTTAATACTACACCGGCTTACGCTGATGGTGGAATCCCTTTGTGGATATATACTGCATCAAGTGCTGCATATTCTACCTTTACAATACAAGGGATCGGGAATTTTTCTTTTCTTCTAGGAACTGTTTTTTTATTATATGTTATTTTTGTAGAAGTTTTAATATTCAAATTTTTAGATAAAGATAAACAATTCAAGTTAAAACAAATAATTCGCTCTGTAACTATGGCAAATATTTTTTCTGTGATTGCAGGTATTATAATAACCGTGCCAGTGTTGAGTATTTTTAAATCAATAGGTATGAATAATAATGCTATTATTAATCTTGGATTTTTAGTACTGCCTTTACATATAATTACTTTTATTATTTCTTACTATATAGAATTGTTTACATATAAAAAGATTTTTTTCAAAAATGCTAATTATTCTTTCCTTAAAAAGGTTGCATTATGGACCAATATAGGAACATACTTTATTTTTAATATACTTACAATAGCAGCTGTTATAATACTTATTGAATTTTTAATCGGGTATGTTTCAAATGCATTAATAACAACTTCCAATAATAACCTAAGTTTATTAAATTCACCAGTTGAAATTAATGGAGTAAAAATAATTTCACCTTATTTCAAACCCCAAAAAATTTCACATATAACTTGTGCAAAATTAAAGAAAAAAGGTTATCCTATAAGTGATTGTAAATATGAATTATATAGAAATGAGGGCTATTGGATATGGGTAGATGCAGTAAGACAATGTGAAGATATCAATGGAAGACTACCGAACAATAAAGAGTTAGCACATATTGCAGAATATGTATATGAACAACATTTTGATTCTATCTCTCCTTTGTACGTTGCAAGCTCTGGAAAATACAGTGCTTTTAAGGCAACAAAAGCTAATCTCCCGAAAACCACTCCATATCTCTTGTTATCAAGTGAATTTACAGGACCATATGGAATACCTGATTATAGACTTTATAGTAATATTTTCACTATTGGTAATCCAAATTATACCGCCAAAAGTAGTGAAGATACTTTTGCAATATGTGTTTCTAAATAAAATCTTCAAATCAACTGTTACATTTTTGCAAAATAGGTGTTAATTTACAATTTGATTAAAGCTCTTAAAGTTAAAAGAAGCACAATGCGAAAAATAAATTAATTATCTGCCAACAAATTTTTTATAATGCTTTGCTTGTTTACATTATCTTTCATAAAGGGAAAAGCTTTTTTAAATAACTCGTTCAAATCATTTTCATTCAAATTCAAAGTATACTCAAATTTATTTCTTGATTTTGCAATTTTATTAATTATAAAATAATCACTTATTTATATAAATATTTCATATTTCCGTGTTGGAGAATATATGAGGCACACCCCCAGCCCCCACCTCCGTTTTTGCAGTCGTCATTGGCAGCAGGCATAATCGTATTTTTTAGAATTACAAAATAAAAAGTATCTTTACCAATCGTATTAGGCGGTTTTTTGCCATTTACATCAAGCCATATATTACCACAAGTATTTAAACCACCATCAGCACCTTTGCAAATTGAATTTGGGCTATCGAGATCTCTTCTCATCCACATATAGCTTCCGTCAGCAAGTATAACTTTATAATATCTTTTATCCGAATCATAGTTCACCTGACTTACGCCGTTAAAACGGAGATATGTTCCGCTACCTATACAGCCGCTTTCGTTGCCGCAATCTTTAATGATTTTTAGATAAGGTTTAAAGTAGCTAAAAAGCTTATTACTTCTTTGAGGGTATTCGCCATCTTCAGCGTTTGCATCATTTTCAATAAAACCCCATTCATCTACAGTGCCGTTTTCGTCGATAGCCATTAAAAGAGCCTGATTAATCAGTGAATAAAACTTTTTAACTTTAGAAACCGTTACTTGTTCCTGATATTTATTAACAACTACAGGCAATGTCATGGCTGCAACAACTCCTATAATACCAAGAGTAATAAGAACTTCCGCCAGAGTGAATGCAGGTTTACCAAGTTTAGCAAAAGAGTTAAAAATTTTTCTAGCCACAGAAAAAGAATGTTTTGACTGCATAATAATTGTTTCCTCTATTCTGTAATAAATATCTGTAATTAATATTCATATACGAATATTAATAGTCGCATACAGCTATTATCATGAATTATTTTATTTGAAAAGTCAATATAAGATATAATCATATTATTATGAATATCAAGCAAAAAATAAAGATGCTTGCGGTTTCACGCGGCATGACCCTTAAAAAGTTAGCGAAAAAATTAAGTGAAACTTCTGCTCAAGAATATTCATATAACAGCCTTCTAGGAAAATTAAACAGAGAAACCCTTTCTTTAAAAGAGGCTGAATTTATAGCTGAAATATTAAATTATAAACTCGAATTTTTGGATTTAAACAAATAAAAATATCGTAAATAGAGTTGTCTTTTGTTGTTAATTTATAAATTGTTAGTTTTACACTGAAATTTTATAGAAAATTTTTCAGCAGCTGCTAATACTCTTTTTTATATAAAAGCCTTTCAGCATCTAATATATATGTTAAATTTTATTAAAAATATAGCAAAATTTATTTTGATAATTTTTATCAATAACGGAAACATCACACAGTATAAGGAGACTTAATATGATACAACAAACACAAAATAATATTTCATTCGGTTCAAAATTCAAACCGACAAAAACCTTAAAAAATGTAATAAAAGATGCCTACGCCGGGAATTTTTATGTTGAAGATACAGCAGTTCTAACCAGAGCAATAAATTCATTGATAAATGACGGGAAAAATGATGTAATAGAAATCACAGAAAAAACTCAAGGCTATACTTCATTTATTGAAACATTGGTTAACGGAATTGTAAAATCAACAGAAAATATTTATTCTGCCAGCCACACAGAAAGAAATAGAGGCATTTTAAGGGCAGTACGCAATCTTGCTTCAGTACGAAATCCTAAACTTAACTTTAACACATTATCCAAAAATGAAATAATTTCATTAAAACCTGAATTAAAAGGGTTACAAGATATTGTTAATAGACAAAAGGCTGCTTCTGATATGTATAATATTTTTGATAAAATATCAGATATACGAGCAAGAATGGACATGAAACGACATAAAACAAACCTTAAAGATTTACATGGCTTAGAAAATAAGATTTTTGATAAAAATATTTAATTAATGTTCTTGAGAGTGGGAGAGCAATTGAGCTTTCCCACTCCTATAAAAACTCCTCAAAAATTTTTGATTTTATTAAATAAAATTAGTTTTACCTTCATATTTCTTTAAAAATATCTGGAAGAAATTATAAAAATAATTTAAAATATATATAGAGTTTTTGAGGAGTTTATTATGTCAAAGTTTAAGTTTATCTGGTTGTATATTGTCGCTATTATTGCATCTCTAGGCGGTTTGTTATCAGGTTATGATACAGGTGTTATATCAGGCGCGCTTCTGTTTATTAACGAGACTTGGGATTTATCCGACTCATTACAAGGTATAGTTGTCAGTTCGGTTTTAATAGGTGCAGTAATAGGAGCAGCTACAAACGGAATACTTGCGGATATTTTCGGCAGGAAAAAAGTTATAATTGCAACCGCAATTATATTTATTTTAGGCTCTATTTTATGCGGTTTCGCTCCTAATGTTTATGTGCTGATAATTTCAAGAATATTTGTAGGGCTAGCTGTTGGAATTGTTAATTTTGTAATACCTTTATATTTATCTGAAATTTCGCCAAAATCTGTCAGGGGAACTCTTGTTTCTCTTTATCAATGGGCAATTACGGCAGGAATATTATTCTCTTACTTTATAAATGCTGCTTTCGCACAGGCAGTATTTAACTGGCGCTGGATGCTTCTTGCCGGAGTACTGCCGGGACTTGTCTTATTGATCGGGATGTGCTTCATGAGCGATACACCGAGATGGCTTATCAGTAAAAATAGAACCGAAGAGGCTGAAAAAGTTTTAAAGAAAATTGAACCGGATGTTGATATTAAGACAGAAATCAATGACATCAAAAAAACTGTAAAATTAAACGAAAAAACTTCAGGTCAGAGATTTAAATTCAAAAAATGGATGATAATGCCTTTTGTTGTCGGCATTGGAATAATGTTTGCCCAGATATGTACGGGAATTAATACAATAATTTATTACGCACCAACAATATTTAAAGTTGCGGGATTTGATTCAAACCTGAACGCTATATATGCTACAACAGGCATCGGTGTTGTAAACTTTTTAATGACTATTGTTGCAATATTCTTTACTGATAAGCTCGGAAGGAAACCTCTTCTTTATTTTGGATTGACCGGAGTAATGCTTAGCTTAATGTCACTGGGCTGTGCTTTTGCATTTGAAGCAGCACTCGGAGAAAATTTGAAATATGTTGCCGTAGGCAGTCTTGTTGCATATATAATTTGTTTTGCAATGAGTCTGGGACCAATCGGCTGGATAATTGTCTCAGAAGTTTTTCCGCTAAAGATCAGAGGAATTGCAATGAGTATATGTACGGTAGCAAACTTTGCCTTCAATTTCTTTGTTGTCGGCAGCTTTCCAATACTTATAAATAATATAGGCGGAGCATATACATTCTGGGGATTTGCGGCTGTATCTTTCTTATGTATTTTGTTTGTATATTTCTTTGTTCCGGAAACAAAGGGGATTTCTCTGGAACAAATAGAATCAAACTGGATACACGGTGTAAATCCAAGAGATTTTAATAAGTCAAAGTAAATGCTATACAGATTATTAAAATAATATTTTCACCAAATAATATTTTTGCGTCTAAAAAGTCTTGTAATATTTATTTGTTTGCAGTAGAATAATTTTGTAAGAATTATTCCCGGATCGTCTAGTGGCAGGACTGAAGATTCTGGCTCTTCCAACGGTGGTTCGAATCCATCTCCGGGAATTTTTTATTGATTTTTGTTAATTACACTGTCTAATGTAGGTTTGGGTTTCTACCCCAACAACGCTAAATATTTATTGTTGGGCTGAAAGCCCAACCTACATCTAAAAGCCCAACTTAAAATATATTTTATTCTATTTAAAACTGGGTTAATGAATAAGTTGCTTTGAAAGCCAAACCTGATGAAATATTAAATATTTATGTCTAATTTATTTGATTTTTTTTTGCTGTTTCCAACATTAAATCAAATGTTGTTTTCATTGTTTCATGCAAATTTTCAGCTCCACATTTTTTTGCCATATTAAGAAGTTTATTTGTTATATCTTCATATTGATGCTGAAACGAGTTCAGCATGACAGTTTTGACTGCATCCGGTGTAAAAATGTTATACCATACCAAATTTTTTATATATTAATAACCGCAAAAAAAATTTTTACGGGGTTTCTAAATATTATGAACATAAATACAAATTTTCAATCACCTTCATTCAAAAGCGTTTACACTGTTGATACAGGAAGTGCAGTATCTAAACAGCAAATTTTTACTCTGGGCGCATTAATGAATAATTTCTGGATAAACAATTCAGTTACAACTTTCAATCGGATAAGAAGTACTGCGGTTTACGGAAAAGTTGATGTAAGTGTAAAAGATTACAAAGACAAAGCCTTTGAAGCTGTTTTGAAAAATAACGGAATTTCCTATGAGAAAAAGCCAAACAATTTTAACTATTATGCATAGAATTCTATGATAAAAATTAGAACAAAAACAAAAAATACATCTTTGCCTCTGTCCCAAATAAAAGGGAGCACAAAACAACGAAACAAAATGGCAGCTAATATGAGCAGGCAATTTTATACAAAATTGTTATCTGTTTCAGATGGCAAAAGCTGTTCTATAGAAAATTTTTGTAAAAACTTAAATAAATTACTCAACAACAAAATTAATTTCAAAATATTTAAACAAGAAAATTCAAAATATAAAGGTAACATACAGCATAACATTTTAGGATTAAAATACGGTTCTGACAGTTCTATTAATCTTTTGATTGACGGTTATAAAATATTTTTGCCGCTTGATAAAAACGAACAAAATATAACTAACATATTCACAGCAATACACGAAGTTAGGCATCTCTTTGACCACGTATTTAACCCTAAAACAAACCAACACAGACTGCAAAATTTATATAACAAGATAGACTTTGAAACGAAAAAAGACAATCTTACAGATATGTTTCTTAACTATTTAGATAATCCCGTAAAAATGAAAACCTTCAAAAAATTAGTAAGAGAAAAAACAGATGCCTTACCTGCTGATATTACAATAGATGCTTTACAATCAATAAGAAATCATTTGAAAACTGAAATTAATGCTTATGGAGACGAAATAAAATGTATGTCAAAAGGATTTGGAATGTGGAAAAATTCCTTTGACATAATAAACATTAAATTATTTTTATTACAGAATGCTAAATTTAAAAGCAAATTAAAATTTGCAAATAAATTACTTAAAGAAAAGCTGCAAAACTATCGCAGTGCAAACAGTGCCTCATTAAATTTTTGAATATTGATGACGTTCAAGCATAACCATTAAAATTGAAATATCTGCCGGTTTCACACCGCCGATACGTGATGCTTGAGCAAGAGTTTTAGGACGAATTTTGGAGAGCTTATCTTTTGTTTCCGATGAAATATGGTCGATTGATGAATAATCTATATCATCAGGGATTTTAAATTTGTCCAGTTTAGATGCCTGTTCCACCTGAAATTCCTGACGTTTCAAGTATCCGTCATATTTGACGAGAATTTCAACCTGTTCAGCAACATCAAAGGAAATATTTAAATCTTTTGTAACGGCATCAATTTCACGTATAACATTATAATCAATATTCGGGCGCTTTAAAAGCTCGGCAATTTTCATTCCGCGTTCCATATGTTCGCCGTATTTTGAAAGAATTGAGTTAATTTGCTCCGTTGCAGAAATCTTTGCGTCCTTAATTCTTGATAGTTCTTTTTCAATAGCTTCCTGTTTATCTTTATAAACCTTAAATTGATTATCATCAATAAGCCCGTATTTTCTGCCAATAGGCGTAAGTCTTGCATCAGCATTATCCTGACGGAGTAAAAGTCTGTATTCAGAACGTGAAGTGAGCATTCTGTAAGGATCCTGAATATCTTTTGTAACAAGATCATCAATCAGAGTGCCGATATATGATGAACTTCTTGAAAGTTCCAGCATTTCAGAATTATTCAGATAGTTAAAAGCATTAATTCCCGCAACAAGCCCCTGCGCTGCAGCTTCTTCATACCCGCTTGTTCCATTTATCTGACCGGCGAAGAATAGACCTTTAATATTTTTTGACATCAACGAATGTGTTGTTTGAACAGCCGGCACATAATCATATTCAACAGCATAGGCAGGTTTTATCACATGAGCTTTTTCAAGTCCAGGAAGAGTTCTGAGCATTTCCACCTGAACATCGGCAGGCAGACTGCTTGAAAATCCCTGAATATAAACTTCATAAGTTCCAAGCCCTTCCGGTTCAATAAATATATGATGTGAAGGATTTTCACTAAATCTTACAACTTTATCCTCAATAGACGGACAATAACGCGGACCAACTCCCTGAATTAAGCCTTGGAACATAGGTGATTTATCTAAATTAGCTTTAATAATTTCATGAGTTTTTTCATTTGTCCTTGTCAAATAGCAAGGGTACTGCTTTCTAATAGGCCTGTCAGGCTTAAATGAATAAAAATGCAGGGTTTCGTCTCCGGGCTGAATAGACATTTTTGAATAATCAATAGTTCTTTTATCAACTCTCGGCGGAGTGCCGGTTTTCAATTTTTTAATATTTATTCCATGCTTAACAAGAGATTCTGACAGACCGTAAGCCGCTTTCTCACCTAATCTTCCTGCGCTGTAAGAACGAAGTCCGACAAAAATCTTCCCGTTTAGAGAAGTTCCCGTCGTCAAAATAACGGTACGCGCAGAATATTCTATACCGTATTCGTCTATTGCACCTGTGATTTCACCATCTTTAACCAATAAATCCGTAATACAAGCCTGGCGGAGATAAATATTTTCGTTATTCTCAATAATATTACGCATATAATCCATATACTGTTTTTTATCGGACTGTGCACGTAAAGCTCTGACAGCAGGACCTTTTGAAGAATTAAGCATCTTCATTTGAATATATGTAGCATCGGCAGCTTCTCCCATAACACCGCCGAGAGCATCTATTTCACGGACAAGAGTAGACTTTGCAGGTCCGCCGATAGCCGGATTACATGGCATTAAAGCAATATGATCAACATCTAATGTTGCAAGAAGCACTTTAGCTCCTGATCTGGCGCAAGAAATTGCAGCCTCACACCCTGCATGGCCCGCGCCTACAACTATTACATCATATTTATTATTGAGATAATCCATATTACACATATCCTAACCGGCTACATTTAAATTATAATACAAATAAATTTAAATAAAAAATTTTAAACTTTAACAAACTAACTGGTTATCTACTCCAAATGGATGATATTAATTCAAATTACTAAAGATTAATATAATTTATAACGACATAAAAATAAACAGAAATATACATCTTATTGGAGCTCATTGATGTCAGACCAGTTACTACTACAGCCGATGGCGGCAAATACAAATAAAGCAAAAGAATCACTCGAAAAAGCCAGAATAGCACATGAAAGATATCTAATCCGGCAGCAAAATCAGGATTTACAGGAAGCTATCGAGTATTATGTTGATGCGGTAAAATATGATCCAACTATGCCCGAAGCTTATTACAGACTCGCAACTTTAATGTGGGAGCAGGGGCAAATAAGTCTTGATACTGCAATTGAACAGTGCAAAACTGCAGTTTCACTTGCCCCTCACAACATCAATGCTCACCTTTATACAGGATTCTTTATGAAAATGGCACAGGATTTCAAATCCGCAGAATCAGAATTTAAATCCGCTATAAAAATGGGGAAATTAAATTCTGCACGCCCCCGTCTAATCCTGTCGCAATCAATTTTACAAAAAATCAACTCTAAAAACGGAAATGTAGGGGATTATTTAAGTTTCTTATATTATTTTCTCTCAGGCAGCGTAATGCTTGCTTGGGACAGACCGTCTATGAAGATGTTTTATAAAAACATGTCAGATGATTTTTCTGTATTTACATACAATACGGTCGGGAAATTTCTGGAAAAATTCAAGCTATACCCGACTGCAGAAAATATTTACAGACAGGCAATCTCAAAAACAAATCACAGTGAAATTTTTTACAACAAAATGGGAGATTTAGCGCTTAAAAATAAAGAAATGGATCTGACTGTTGATTGCTACAGAAAAGTTCTGGAAGCGAATCCGCTAAACAGAGAGGTTTTAATAAAACTGGCGACCGTACTACAAACATACTTCCCTGAAAATACCGATGAAGCAATTGATTGTTATGAAAAGCTTCTTGAATTTGACATAGACGTGCCTCAAATATATTACGAACTCGGACATCTCTATCTAAAAAAAGAAGACAAAATAAATTCAATAAGCGCATTTAAATTAGCACTGGAAAGAGATACCGAAAATCCGTTCTATAATAATTCACTTGCATATGCATATTCAAAAGCTGAATTGTATGATGAAGCAATTGAACATTACCAGAAAGCAATTGCAATAAATCCCGATAAAGAATGGACATCAATTGTATGTCAGGCTCTCGGTTCAATTTATGCAGAAGTTAAAGGGAATATTGATGCTGCAGTTTCTACATATCAGGCAGGAATAATACTTGATCCGAATAATTATGATCTTTATCTGTCGCTCGGTGATGTTCATATGGCTGCTTATGATCTTGATAATGCCATAAGAGCCTACTGCGATGCAATAACTTTAAAGCCTGATGATTACAGGGCATACTCAAAAGCAGGTATAGCACTGTGGGAAAAAGATTATCTTGAAGAAGCCCTTGTTTCATTCCACAAGTCAATTGATCTCAACCCTGATAACGAATATGCACAAAATAATCTCGGAATACTATATCTCGACGGACTTGGCGATGCAGAAGAGGCTCTGGAATATTTTGAAGCTGCTATTGAATTAAATCCCAACTATACCCTTGCATATTTTAATGCCGCAAGAGCATCACAGGCAATGGGATTTATAAACGACGCAGCAAACTATTATCAGATGGCAATTGATTTAAATAAAGTTACACAGGAACTTGATGAAGAAGATATCGTCAACAGACTGCACAGGTTGTTTGACATATAACCCTTGACAAAAATAAAAAAATCATAAATAATAAAATAAAAAGAAGGAGTTGGAATATGTTTAACAGAGAAGCTTTGAGTTGCCCCCCCCCAACAGGATAAAGATGTAGCAAGGGATTACAGGTTTGTAAAGTTAAGGCTAACGGATATCAAGAAGTCCGGAGGTCAAGCCGGCTTAAGTTTCGCCATCCTGAACGTCAGATTGACCTCTGTGTTTCAGGAGCTCTTAACCGGAAGCAAAGACGCCGAGAAGCATAGATGCAAAGCAAGTATCGTAAACAATTCTTCCCTCTCCCCTTGTGAGAGGGAAGAATTTCAATGTGAGAATGACTATTCGAACATTAGAAATTCGGGAGAGGGTGCTACGCACGTAGTCCTGTCGAATAATTCATGTCAATTCTCACTAAATTATTGTGAGGTTAGTGCTCACCCCTCATCCGGCACAATGTGCCACATTCTCCCACACAGGGGAGAAGGAATAAAGGAGATCCTGAAACGAGTTCAGGATGACATTAATATTTTCCTGAAACGAACTTATTCACTTATTAACCTATTCTCTTATTCACCTCGTAAACGCGCAGCGTTTACGCTAGCAGAGGTTTTAATCACCCTCGGCATAATCGGTGTGGTTGCTGCAATGACAATACCGGGTTTTGTTACTGATTATCAGAAAAAAGTTACTGCTACCCGCTTAAAGGCGGCATATTCTCAAATTAATCAAGCACTCGTTATGGCTCAAGCTCAATACGGAGATACCGCAACTTGGGAAAAAGATGCTAACAAAATTCTTTTAGAATACATTGCACCTAATCTTAAATCTGGAAAATATACAAGAGACGATGATTATAACTATACAAATACTATGTGTAACAATAAACAAACATATAAATTTTTAAATGGAGGCGGAATGGGGTTCCATTTAACTCTATGTCTCCATCAATTAAACTGGCTAATGGTGTTTGCGTCTCCTTAAACAGAATAGAAGATCAGACTGCAGAGTATTTATTCGTTGATATAAATGGTCCAAATCCTCCCAATATAAATGGAAAAGATTTATTTGCTTTTAGGCTAAAATTTAACGAAGGTAAAATCGTTCCGGATGGCGATGGTTTTTCATCCAGTTACATCAAAACTCCGGATTATTCACATAACTGCAACAAAGCTACAACCGGAAATTTCTGCGCTAAAGTAATAATGGATAACGGTTGGGAAATACCCGATGATTACCCATGGTAACTAGAATAACGATAACTGCTCTTGCTTTGCAAAGTGTTTCCGAAGATAAGATGGTCTGTGATATTTGCACAGACCGTATTTGTCAATTAGAGCCATGTGCTCCTTTGTCAAATACCCTGCATTTTCTTTCCAATTGTACTCGGGAAACTCTTCATCAAGCTTAAGCATATATCTGTCACGGCTGACCTTGGCTAAGATACTTGCAGCCGCAATTGACGCAGAGCGGCTGTCGCCTTTCACAACATATCTCTGAGAGTAATCAAAATCCCAGATTCGCTTATTGCCGTCAATAAGTATCATTATCTCACTTCTTGAAAGCATATTTCTTGCAACAAGTTTATCCTTACCGGAAGGAACTGGATAAAGCTGATTTATAACATCCTCAATAGCTAAACGCATTGCTTTTAGAGATGCATTTAAAATATTTATTCTTTCAATTTCATCAACTTCTATGCATACAGTTGAATTTACGGAATTTTCTTTAATAATATCGTAAAGAACCTCGCGTTTCTTCGGGGATAGTTTTTTACTGTCATTCAAATTTTCCAGTTTTTCAACAAGTTCTTTTGAACGTTTGTCAAAACAAACAGCACTTGCAAAAACTCCGCCCGCACCGCAGCCTCTGCCGGCTTCATCCGTACCGATTACAAATCTCCTTTTCTGATTTAAATCAAACGTAAAAAGCTGAACAATACGCGAATCAACAGTCAAATTTGTTTTTAAACGTTTTTTAGCTTTATTATTATTTTGTTCAATTTGTTCAGCATCTTCCGATGCGTCATGACCGAATTTGTTATACTCATCCATTATATTTCATCCAGAATAAATTTGCCGGTTTTACCTTCCCTGAAATCTCTTAAAACATAAACAGCAGTTCTTTCAATATCAGGGTTCCCGCCTGTCATAATCCAATTGCGCGACTTTGCAATATCTTCAAGTGACAGATTTTCTACTTTATAGAAATCTTTTACTGTTTGAGGATACTTTTCATCCAGCAATGCAAGAAGTTCTTTGGCAACTATTTCATTTGAATAAGCGTTTTCTGATACGGAATTCACAAAAGCCAGCTTTTTTGCCCTTATCTGATCTTCTTGTTTCATCGGTATAATTCCGGGTGTGTCCAGCAAATCAATCTGAGGATTAATCCTTACCCACTGCTGTTGACGTGTAACTCCCGCCTTTGCTCCGATTTTAGTTTTAGAAGACCTTGTTAATTTATTTATAATACTTGACTTTCCAACATTCGGCATCCCGACAACCATAACGCGTGCAGGACGCCTTAGCAAACCTTTTGCCATAATTGCCTGAATACGCGGTTCCGAAAGTTCAATAACTTTTTTAACCACTATATTTAAATCTTTACTATTTTTTGCGTCTGATTTTAAAACAGGAAACCCTGATTTTTCCTGCAAAAGCTTTATGAATTTATTTAATTCGTTTGGATCTGTCAGATCAGCTTTATTGAGCAATATTAAACGGGGCTTTTCACCTAAAAGCCCCGTAATATTATCATAACTGCTAGATAAAGGCAGTCTCGCATCAACCACTTCTATAACGGCATCCACTAAAGAAAGCTGAGATTTCAGCTGCTTTTCAGCTTTCGCTATATGCCCGGGATACCAGTGTATATGTAGTTTATCTTTTTTCAATTTTTTCCTTGATGCGGGTTGCTTTACCTGAACGTTCTCTCAGATAGTAGAGTTTAGAACGTCTTACATCACCTTTTCTGAGAACATTAATTTTTTCAATTCTCGGAGAGTTAAGCAAGAAAACACGTTCTACGCCAACACCCTGAAATACTTTTCTTACAGTAATAGTTTTGTTAATGCCTGAACCGTGTTTTTTTATAACAGTTCCTTCAAAAGCCTGAATTCTTTCTTTGTTTCCTTCAACAATTCTTACAAAAACCTTAACAGTATCACCGGGGTTTGTATCCGGCAGGTTTTCTCTTAAATATGGTTTTTCTAATTCATCAATAATAGGGTTCATTTCACAATTCCTTTATATCTTTATATTTCGTACTTTTTTTAAAATTCCTTAAATCGGTTTTCCACAAATACACCGACGCACGTAAAAATACCATAAAACAAAGTCGGAAAAATTTCAAGCAATTTTTAAAAATTTGTAATATAATTGAATTATGGCAGGCGATTACAAAAAATTATTGAATAAAAGTAAAAAGAAAAAATTTGCAGACCCTAAAAATATGGGTGTAAATATTGACAAAAATGAATATTATGAAATAATATTATCAAACTCGGCACACCCCGAAAAAATAAAATAAATTAAAACAGATTACCCTAAGGAAATAAATCTAAAATGAAAATAGCAAAACGCCCCGTTTCTCTTAAAGATAAATTTGTTCAAAGAGCCATTACAACACGCGCCAAAAGAGCGCCTTTTGCTTACGTTCCGCGTGGAGAAAATGCGGCTTTTGACACATTTATGAATCAGGCAGATTCGATGTTTTCTTATGAAAAGCAAATACTAAAGGAAACCGAATTATTTAATAAAGCACTTTTAAAAGATAAAAAACTTATGGCGCTCTCAAAAAAGCTCACTGACATACCTGTCACACCAAAACAAATAGCAGAGTATAAAAAGGTAAGCAACAAACTTTTAAGTGTTGCAGAAAAATGCGGGGCGTCACATCTTTATAAAAACATGAAAATTTCGTTTGATTTAATGCTTGAAACCGGCAAAAATTTAAACCTCCGCATAAACTCTTGACAATTAAGTGTTTTCCGGTTAAATTATTTTTACGTGTAAATTTCACATAAATAAAGTATAATTGACAATTTAATATGGGCATGTGGTGGAATGGTAGACACGCTAGTCTTAGGAACTAGTGCTAACGCGTGGGAGTTCGAGTCTCTTCATGCCCACCATTTATAAATAAGAGCCGAAAAGGCTCTTTTTATGTATATTTACACTGTTTGCGACGAAAAAAAGTAAAACCCAAAATTTTTAAAAACAGGCTAAAACCTTTAATCATCTGGGGTTTCAGAGGTTCGAGTCTCTTTAGATGTTTTTTCTTTGACTCTAAGTGCCTTAACTAAAGCCTTTCCGGCATATTCCGGGATTTTTACTCCTTTAATTTTTGCTAAACTCTCAAAAAATTGTTGATAAAGAATTGCAGTTTCTTCTTCCGAATATTCTTTATCGTCAAATGTGATTATGACCTTTATTTCTTTTTGTTTTTTGGACATATTACTTTTTTAAGAATAAATTTCCCAAAGTAAAGAAAAAAATAAAATGTCATCCCGAATTTATTTCGGGATCTTACCAGTTGGAAACAAAAACTTTAAGTTGGTTAGATGCTGAAACAAGTTCAGCATGACAGCTAACTGATTGCTTAAATACAAGATAACGTTCTAAAAGTAAGACAGTATCTGACTTTTTGAGCTCTTTAATCAGCTCTTTTATGTATCTCAAAAAGTTCGAACTTCGCCGCTTTACCCCCAAACTTATTAAAAGACCCGATGAAGGTCTTTTTTGTTGCCGCCTTTAAATTTTCTGCCTACACAGTAGTATTCAAACCCGCGTTGGATTAAGCGTTCTCCATCATACTGATTTCGTCCGTCAAAGATTACAGGAGTTTTTAATAGACATTTTATCCTATCAAAATCAGGACGTCTAAACTCATTCCATTCCGTTAACAAAAGCATGCAGTCTGCATTATTAAGAGCATCATACGAATTTTTTGCATAGGTAATTTTTTCTTCCCATATTAATTTTGCTTGTTCAAATCCCTTAGGGTCGTAAGCCTGAACTCTGGCTCCTAATTCCAACAAAGCATTGATAATCGTAATAGCCGGCGACATTCTCATGTCGTTTGTTTTAGGCTTAAATGTTAATCCCCATACCGCAAAAGTTTTCCCTGTCAGATCAGCTCCAAATCTTTGCAAAATCTTGGTTATAAAAATAACCCTCTGCTCTTTATTTACTTCATCTGCAGCTTCTATCAGGCGATGCTCGCAGTTATAATCATTTGCTATTTTTAACAGAGCTTTTATATCTTTCGGAAAACAACTGCCGCCATAACCAAGTCCCGGAAATAAAAATTGCGTACCTATACGTTTATCAGAACACATTCCTATTCTAACCATCTCAACATCAGCTCCGACTGCTTCACATATATTTGCAATTTCATTCGCATAAGAAATTTTCAAGGCAAGAAAGGAATTTGCAGCATATTTAGTCATTTCTGCCGATTTTACATCCATTATAACAAATCTGCTTGCTGTTCTGAAAAACGGAGCATAAACTTCCTGCATAATAGCCGTTGCTTTTGGTGAATTTGAACCGATAACAACTCTGTCCGGCTTTAAAAAGTCATCTACTGCAGCTCCCTGTTTTAAAAATTCAGGATTTGAAACAACATCAAATTCTCCGGAATAATGTTTTTTAATAATTTCAGTAACTCTATCAGCGGTACCAACAGGGACGGTCGATTTATCTACAATAACTTTATAATCATTAATTGCTTTCCCTATACTTTCCGCAACCTGTTCAACATAATGCAGATCTGCAGACCCGTCTTCACTTTGAGGAGTTCCCACTGCAATAAAACAAACAAGTGACTTTTGTATAGCTTCCGGCAAATTATCAGAAAAACTTAATCTGCCTTCAAGAACATTTGCTTTTATTAATTCCTCAAGTCCGGGTTCATAAATAGGAACGATACCGTTTCTTAATTTTTCAAGTTTTTCCAAATCATTATCAACACATATAACATCATTTCCCATATCAGCAAGACAAGTGCCTGCAACTAATCCAACATATCCTGTTCCGATAACACAAATATTCATCTCTACTCCTTATAACTATTATTTTAATAACAGAATAACACAAAAATTTTTTTTATGAGATAATATTTATTATAATTATTAGACACAGAGAGGGATATTCATGGACTACAAACTTCAAAATACGGTATCTAAAGATGCTTTTAAATACGGATATTTATTAAAGAAGATTTATCCGTATATAAAACCGGTTCTGGGAAGAGCAGTTATAAATCTTATTATTGCTATACCGTTAGGTTTGCTTGACGGAGTAGTGGCATTAGCATTAAAACCGTATCTTGATTTTGTAATTAACGGCGACCCGGCGCACACATGGTCATTTTTAGGAATAACTGTTCATTCGCAGGCGTTTCTTGCTATGATAATTCCATTTGGTATCGTTGCATTCGCCTTGTTTCAGGGAATTTTAAAATATTTAAGCAATTATCTTACTGATTGGACCGGATTAAAAATTTCAAATTCTTTAAAAATTGACCTGTTTAGAAAACTTACCATGATGGATCCGCAATTCTTTGACGTAAATTCATCCGGACTTGTTTTAACAAGATTTTTATCAGATCCCGAAACTGCTTCAAAAAATATTATTGAAATGCTAAAATCATTTATTGCGACCTTCTTCGGGCTTGTTGGTCTGGTGGCAGTTCTTTTATATAACTCGTGGAAACTTGCCATAATAGGCGTTACAATTATGGCTATTGCAATTACTCCTGTTACATTTATTCGTAAAAGGATTAAAAAAGTTTCCAATGCAACAATGGTTGTAGGCGGGAATATGACAACTAACTTCAATGAGACTTTTGCAGGTAACAAAATTATAACAGCATATAACCTGCAGGAAGACCAAAACAAAAAATTTGACAGCCAGATTCACGAACAGTTCCACCTTGCAATGTCACTAACAAAACGTGTAGGCTGGATGTCGCCTATTATGTATTTTATATGTTCAATAGGAATAGCGCTGGTTATGGCATACGGGAACCACTTAATTTTAAGCGGACAGATGACTGCAGGAAGCTTCGCTTCATTTGTAACTTCGCTTCTGTTGCTTTATAAACCGACAAAAACTTTAGGTAATACGTTAACGAACTTGCAGACTGTGTTTGTTGCAATGGGGCGTGTATTTGAATTGTTTGACATACAACCGCAGATTAAATCGCCTGAAAATGCTATAGCTTTAACAGGTTTAAATAATTCCATAGAATTTAAAAATGTTTACTTTGAATATGAACCAGATACTCCTGTATTAAAAAACCTCTGTCTTGATGTAAGAAAAAACGAAACAATTGCCCTTGTCGGGAATTCAGGAGGAGGCAAAAGTACGGTTGTAAGTTTATTACCCAGATTTTACGATGTTAAATCAGGATCTATTGAATTTGACGGTATTGACATAAGGAAATTTGAGCTTCATTCTTTAAGAAACCAAATTTCATTCGTATTTCAGGATAATTTTCTCTTCTCAGGCACCATAAAAGACAATATTTTGATGGGAAATGAACATGCGACAGATGCTGATATTGAAAAAGTTATAAAAATGGCTCACCTTGACGAATTCATCAACTCTCTGGACAATGGGCTGGACACAGTTGTCGGAGAACGGGGGACAACTTTATCAGGAGGTCAAAGACAGCGTGTGGCTATAGCCAGGGCAATGCTTAAAGACGCCCCCATTGTTATTCTTGATGAAGCAACATCCGCACTTGATAACAAATCAGAAGCAATTGTACAAAAAGCTCTGGACAACTTAATTCAAAACAAAACAGTATTTGTAATAGCCCACAGACTTTCTACCATTAAAAACGCGGATAGAATTGCGGTTATTAATGAGGGCGAACTTGTGGAACTCGGCACTCATGAAGAATTAATGCAGATTGAAAATGGCAAATACAAAAATCTTTATGAAATGCAGTTCAAAAATCAAGAAAATATGGCAGAGGTTTAATATGAATAAAATCATTACAAAGTGGATAGAACCTTATGTTTTGCTTGAAACACTAAAAAAAGATTGCAAACTTGTAAAAGATTTTACATTTGACGGCTTTTCAAAAAATGAAATCAAAAAAGAATTTTTAAAACAACTAAATGAAGAAAACTCATTCGGGCTTTACATGAAAAACGTCAACAAATTCTATTTGTTCAACGGTAATATAGATATTGATAAAATTTTTGAACTTGACCTTAATGATTACGAAGCAACAGAAGATATTGAAAAAGTTTTTTCAATGATTGATATGGGCAAAGCCGAAGCCGGATACTTTTGTAAAAGATGAAATATCAAAATAGAATGACCTGACAGTCATGCTGAATTTATTTCAGCATTTCCTTATTTTAGTCATCTTTGTTATACCCGAGTTCAACAGCTTTTCTGTAAGCCTTTTCAGCTTCTTTATTTCGTCCGAGTGCACCGAGAATTTCTGATTTGATATAATAACCGTATTTATCAGCGCCGCCTAAGAGAATTGATTTATTTATGCATACCAATGCATTTGAAAAATCTTTTAACCGGCCGTAACATATAGCCATTTTATAATATATGAATTCATTTTCTTGAAATTCAAGCGCCTTTTTACCTGTTTCAATTGCTTCTTCATATCTTTTTAAATCTAATAAAAGATCCATTTTATACTTATAAATATTATAAGTTTTTTCTTTCAAAAGGTGTTTATTTATATACAAAAGAGCCTTGTTATAATCTTCCAGATAAGAATAGCAGTATGAAATATAATACGCAGTTTCATTTTCAGCTTCAGGATGTTTTTTATCAAAGTTTAAAAGCAAATCAAGCGCTTCATCAAATTTAAACAAACCGGCCAAATACATAGCCTTGGCAGAATATAATTCTGCTTTTTCTTGATTATTCAAAATTGCCATATTTATATACTTTACAGCATTTTGGAAATCTTCTAAATCTCTATATTCGGCTGCGATGCGTTCATAACATTCAATAAAACTGTCATCTTCTTCCAATACTCGTTTGTAAATTTCAATAGCTTCTTCATGGCATCCTAATATAGATTTTATATCAGCCATACGTATATAATATAGTGGTTTTGGTTTAATTTTAATAGCTTTTTCTATATACTTCAATAATTTTTCGGGTGATGAGTTATTGAAAATAGGATCAGCAAGTTCATAATACCTTTTATCTTTAGGATAAAATATCATATTTAAATTTGTACACATATTATAAGATGGCCATACCTTTAATAAGTCAAAGGAGTACAAAAATAATATCGACCACAAAGCTGCTATTAACCCTGAATCAAATAAATATCTAATATCAGCTTTTAATGGTTTTAAAGCCTGATTTAACGCAGATTTAGCATCTCCTTTCCATAAATATGCACTACATTTTGCTATTCTTAAGCAATTAGAGCCGTCTTCCTCATAGCTAAGTATTTTTTCGCAATATTTGTCTATAAGTTTTTGTTTGCTTCCATCGTTATTTTGCCCTCTATACACTTCTGCGGCCAAAAAATCCGCAATATAATAATCTTCAGGAGCTTTTTCTAAAAGATTGTTCAAATACCTTTCTGCCTTAAAAAATTTTTCATCACTAATATATATTTCAGCCAAAAGAGCATCAGCATAGTAATAATCCGGATCAAGTTTTTTTGACATAAACGCATACTTTAAAGCTTTTTTATTATCATTTTTTTCACAATATGCGTTTGCAAGAAATGCATAGTTTTGAGCAGTTACCTCACCTTCTGCAATACGTTTTTTCAGAAGTTTAACAGCTTTTTCTGCATTGAATTTATTTATATGCATTTCAGCATCTTTATAAAAAATAGTAATATTATCAAACATAACTAACCTCTAAATATTAATCGGTTTATTTCCTTTGTATCTTTAATTTTATTAACTTTTTTTTACAAAAGGCAATTTTCTCACAAAAAAATACTTTATATTTATAGAGGAAAAATTAAAGGGGAAAATTTTGAGTTTTATTAACGTAAAGTTAACAGATAAATCGTTGTTTGAAACATCTGCAGGCAAATATATCAGCAATACCGCGTATTATAATCCGATGCAGATGCCGTTGTTTAATTACTATAATACGTCGGGGATTAATTTATATACACCTGCTTTCAGCAACTATGGGGGACTGTTTAATCCGTTGATGTCATTGAACTTTGTTCCTAAATTTAATTTTACTCCGCAGTTAAATCCGTTTTCAAATTTATCAAAATTACTATCAAATAGTCAATCTAAAGATTATAAAGATTATAGTCTCAGTCACAGTACATTATCCTTAAGTGATGTAGGATATAGTGCACAAAAGGGTAAAAAACTGGCACTTACAGCAAGAAGCAATACTAAAGGATTTGGCGGGGATTGTGCTCTTTATGTACGTCGTGCTCTTGAAAAATGCGGTCTCGGAAATGGAGAAAGGGGCGACGGTTACGAATACGCAAGCATATTGAGCCGTAACAAAAACTTTAAAGAAATTTCAACATCAGGAATTGATCTATCCGATTTACCTGCCGGATGCGTTCTTGTATACAACAGAGGGACAGCAGGATACAGCCGTAAATACGGACACGTTGAAATAACACTCGGCAACGGAAAAGCCGCAAGCGACGGAATAACAAATAACATAAGACAGGGAGCAAGAGTATTTGTTCCTGTTTAAATTTCTTTCAAAATTATATCTAAAGATTTTTCAAGTTCTTTAACAGATCCGTTATTACGGATAATAAAATCAGATAAACTTAATTTTTTCTCCTGAGACATTTGCGAATTAAGACGTGCCAGAGCATGCTCTCTTGTATAACAGTTACGTTTAACCAATCTTTCAAGACGCAAATTATCTTCAGCATAAACAAATATTATCTTATCAAATATATCCTTCATATTTGCTTCAAAAAGCAAAGGAATACCGACAAAAAGAACTTTTTCACCTTTATTTTCGTCAAAAAAACGCAATATTTCTTCTTTTATTTGAGGATGCATTATATTAGCAATTTTTAATCTTGCATCTTTATTTGAAAATATAAGCTGTCCGGTTTTATACCTTGAAAAATCTCCATTTTCAAACACATCATAGTCTTTGAATGCCTCGTATAACGGTTTATTCGTAATAGTAAGAAGTTTATGTGATACAACATCTGTATCCAGAACTTTAAAACCTTTATCTTCAAGCATTTTTTGAACAGTAGATTTGCCTGAGGCTATATTCCCGCAAATTGCTATTCTTTTCATGAGATTGATATCCTGTTTAAAAAATTCTTTAACTCTCTTATTTGAATTGGCTTAATAGGTTTAAATTCCCCGCGCTTTAAGCCGTCAAGGCTTATTGTCGCATGCTGAATACGTTTCAAAGTTTTAACTTCATAGCCAAAATGTTCAAACATTTTTCTAATCTGCCTGTTCATTCCCTGATATAGAGTAATTTGCATTGAAGTATGATTGTTATCAATTTCTAAAACCTGAATATCAGCATAAGCAATTTTACCGGCTTCAATTTCAATACCGTTTGCCATTTGCTCAAGTTCATGTTTGTGCACCTTGGAGTTGACAGTTACAAGATAAACTTTGGGCACTTTTACAGACGGATGTGTAAGTTCATTTATTAATTCTCCGTCATTTGTGAGGATAAGCAGACCTATAGAATCTTTATCCAGCCTGCCTACAGGTTTTAATCCGAGCAAATTTTCAGGGAGCAAATCATAAATTGTCTTACGTCCTTTTTCATCATCACAGGTAGTTATATATCCTGCCGGTTTATAAAACCTGTAATATTCATGTTTTGCCGGACGTATGAGCTTTTGATTTACAAACACCTTATCTGTCGGCTGAACAAGATAGCCTAATTCTTTAACGATTTTGCCGTTAATATTCACACTTCCCTGTTCAATAAGTTCATCAGCTTTTCTTCTTGAACAGAGACCTGATGATGCAATATATTTGTTTAAACGGATACCGGACATTTCACAGAATCCTTTTCAATCGCATTTACAACAGTTTCAGGCAACCTTCTGTATAATTTACCGGATGCTTCGCTTATAGCAACAACGTCAAACAAAGCTTCTATAAAAATTTTATTTGTATCTTTTGATTTAATAACCTGTTTAAAAGTAATCGACAGGCTATTGTATTTTTCAATCCATGTTTCAATAATAATTGTATCATCAAGCCTTGCGGAGGCTTTATATCTGACATTCATATTTGTAACAGGCATCAAAATATCCGAATTTTTTAAAGAAACAAGATCCAGCCCCATTTGATCGCAAAGATCTACACGACCTTTTTCCATCCATCTCAAATATGCACCATGCCAGACAACACCGTAAGCATCAGTATCTGAATAATAAACTTTAGTTTCAAAAATATTTTTCATAACAAAATTATTATAACACAAGGAGGGAAATAAATGAAATATAAATGCAATGTATGCGGATATATTTACGATGAAGAAACAGAAACAGCAAAGTTTGAAGACCTGCCGGAAGATTGGACCTGCCCGGTTTGCGGAGTTGGTAAAGATATGTTTAGCAAAGAAAAATAAATTAGCAATTTTTAATATTTTCCTGTTTTAATAAAATTGTGAATGGTTTAAGTAGTGTACAGCCTAATTTTGGTAATTATAGCGGCTATTACCGGAATTATCCGGATAACGGCTACTATATGCTGCCGCAGCAAGAAGAAGTACACGAACCGAATGCGGCAAAAACTCTTTTAACAGCTGGGCTGCTTCAGGCATTTGCGATGTTCCTGCAGAAAGCGTCTCAATGGTGCGGAAACAAACTTATGCAGGGCAAAGAATTTACGTCTGCTCAAAATATATACAAAACTGCCGGCAATATGGTCAAAAAGAATAAACTTAACGTAACGGTGGACTTTATAGACAATAGAAATATTAACAATTACGGCGATAATCTCAGAGAAGCACTCAAGCCTGTTGCGAGAGGGGAGAACGCATTTTATACGGATCAATTAAAACTTGCGGTTGCGCCAAAAAGTAAACCTTCATTAATTTTGCATGAATTAGGGCATGCAATTAATGCACACAAAGGAAAATTCCTGAGATTTCTTCAAAAATCACGCGGATATGCATCGGCTGTCCCGACAGCACTTTTATTAATAAACGGCGCAATTCCGCCGAGGGAAGATAATAAAAAGAACTTTATTGAAAAGAATGCAGGAGTTATCGGTTTTGCCTCATTTTTACCGACTATTATAGAAGAAGGACTTGCCTCAATAAGAGGTGTAAAAGCAGCAAAAGAAACTTTAGGCAAAGCCGTCAAATTAGGACCGCTGAAAAGAAATTACTTCTTTGCCTGGCTGACTTATGTAATAGCAGGTATAGGTTTAGGCGTAGCAGCAAAACAGAGTTTACTAAGCAATAAAGAATAAAAAAAGATTGAATTTTTATATTCTGCATATATTTCAGAAGTTTATAAAATTCAATCTCTTTTTAAATGGTCGGGATGACACGATTTGAACGTGCGACCCCCTCGTCCCAAGCGAGGTGCGCTACCAAGCTGCGCCACATCCCGTCTTGTTATTGCATTATTTAAATTATACAAAAAATAATATAAAGTCAACATGTAATTATTCAAAGTTGACTATCCCTTTCTTTTATACTAAACTTCTGTAGAGAGATTTTACACTATTAAATGAGGATTAGGGAAATTGGATTTTACAACTTTAACTATTGAGGCATTAAAAGCTCTGGCTACCCTTGTCGGAAATTACGGGCTTGCAATTATATTATTGACAGTTGTCATAAGGCTTGCAATGTGGCCGCTGAATGTATCACAACAACGCTCCATGAAGATGATGCAGAATTTGCAGCCGAAAATTAAGGCTATTCAAGACAGATACAAAAGCGATCCGCAAAAAATGCAGCAAAAACTTATGGAATTTTATAAAGAACATAAGTTTAACCCGATGGGAGGATGTCTGCCTTTATTAATCCAGTTACCTATTTTCATACTTTTATATTCGGCTTTGATGAGCCCTCAGTTTATTCAAATTGCAGGCGATACATCTTTAGGATTTTTGAGCAGACTTGATACTACTTTAAGAGCAACTGCAGGAAGATCTTATGACGGAACTTTCGGCGTTTCGCAGGGTGATACTTTTACTTTAGGAAAAACCGCAACAGTATATCTGCCGGATGAAACTCTTGAAAATGTAAAAATTAAAGATCCTAATAAAGCCGTTGAAATTCAGGGAGAATTTAAACCCGGAGAAAATGTTGATTTCAAAATTGATTTAGATCATTTGAATTTAAAATTTGCACAGCTTGACAGCATTGAAAAAGCAGAAATTGCCGTTACCGATATGTCAAATAAGGAAATCGAAAACATTACATTCAAAAAAGAAGGCAGCGTCTTAGCGGCATCTGTCCCGACAACTGTTGCAGAAAGAACTTTCCACTGGGATGTATTTATTTTGATTGCATTGTTTGCGCTCACAATGTTTGCATCTCAAAAAGTTATGATGGCAACCAACAAACCCAAAGACGGCGCGCTTGATCCTACTCAGGAAGCTATCCAGAAATCAATGGGAACATTTATGCCGATTATGATTATCGGTACATTTGTTATAATCCCTATTCCTGCAGGTGTTTTATTATACCTCGTAACAAGCAATATAATCCAAATTTTGCAGACTGTTATTGTGAATAAGCAGATTGACATGGAGCAGGAACGTACAAAAAATATTGTTACGGATTCGGATATTGCAGGCGCAAAAAAAATTGAACCTAAGGAATAATTTAAAGAGATCCCGAAACAAGTTCGGGATGACAAAAAACAATCGTCATGCTGAATTTATTTCAGCATCTCAAAAATAAGAGATATTAAAATGTTACTTTCAGACTATGATTACAGCTTACCCGAAGAATTAATCGCGCAGATGCCTGCGGATAAAAGAGAAAATTCTAAAATGATGGTTCTAAACCGTAAGGATAGAACCATTTCTCATAAACATTTTTACGATATTGTTGACCTGCTTGACAGTAATACGCTTCTGGTAATGAATAACACAAAAGTACTGCCGGCACGCCTGATCGGACACAAAGATACCGGTGCTACAATTGAAGTTTTTTTGCTGAAACAATATAGTCCCTCTCCCGAATTGCTAAATTCACAATGTTCATTAAGCAATTCTACCCTCTCCCCAAATGGGCGAGGGAAACAACAAGAAAACTGGGAAGTATTGATTAAGCCGTCAAAAAGAGTTAAGCCTGATACAATTATTAAAATAAGCGATGAACTGTCTGTCAGGGCTGTAAAACGTTTGGAAGAAAACGGCGAATGGCTTGTTGAATTGATATTTGAAGGTGATAATCTTCTTGATGTACTGCACAGAAACGGCCAGATACCACTTCCCCCATATATTGAGAGAAAAATCCCGAATGAAGATTTAAAAAAACTCGATTTTGAAAGATACCAGACAGTTTATGCAAAAGACGAAGGTTCTGTTGCCGCACCCACAGCAGGTTTGCATTTTACAAAAGAAATCTTACAAAAACTCGAGAATAAAGGTATTGAATTAGCTTATGTTACCTTAAATGTAGGGCTTGGAACATTCAGACCTGTTCAGTGTGAAAATGTAGAAAATCACAAAATGCATTCTGAAACCTTTGAGATTTCAGAAAAAGCCGCCGAACAAATAAACAGGTCAAAAGCCGAAGGTAAAAAAATTGTTGCAGTCGGAACAACAACTGTCAGAACTTTAGAAACAGCATATCAAAAATACGGCTGTATAAAACCCTGTCATGACCATTCGGAATTATTTATTTATCCGCCGTACGAGTTTAAGGTTATAGATAACCTGATAACAAATTTCCACCTGCCGAAATCCACGCTTTTGATGCTGGTAAGTGCGCTTGCGGGTAAAGATTTTATATTTGAGGCATACAAAGAAGCAATAGAAAATAATTATCGTTTTTTCTCTTACGGCGACTGCATGTACATAACATAAGATATGTTATCAGTTTATTTCCCTCTCCCCTTGTGGGAGAGGGTTAGGGTGAGGGGTAAAAGTAAGTAGGCCGTACCATACAGACTTAAATTTTGTCGGATTAGTAAATCCGACCTACAACTAAATTCAACTAGAGCGGATGAACTCGCTATATTTTTCGTCATTGCGGACTTGATCCGCAATCGCATTACCGCTCAAACAGCACTCGTTTTGTTATCGTTTCGTTAAGCAGTAATTATTAAAGCCCCTCTCTCTAACTCTCTCCCCAATGGGGAGAGAGGACAATTTTTTCGTGCGCTTTGCGCACCGTAAATAGCTTACCCTCTTATCTTCTTATCCTCTGATTGCGTATATTTTCCTCTACAAAGAGAGGAAAATATACATATAACATATCTTATGTTTATTTGACAAATTTGCAAAAATCATTAATTCAAATAGAGGATACGAAAAAATCCGATTGTATGTAAAATATAATCGGAGGAAGGTTTTATATCTAAAGGGTAGAAAAAGATGTTCTCACAATTTATTCAAGGCTTATTAAATACAGGCGGGCAAACGCAGGCTTTAGAACGTTATGCGCAAATAGCAGGAAAAGTAAATAATTTGACTGCAGCAAACGAAGTACAGAACCCGCTTGATACAATTTATCCCAATAATAAAGTTAACTCACCGTCATTTGAAAAAGTTTTGCAATCAACAACAAAATCAAATTTCGGGACACTGCTTTTAGATCCGCATCTCAAATCGGTTAATGCGGATATTGTAAGACAATCCCCGCAAATCAGCCTCACAAATGCTCTTAATGAAGCAGCTGCAATACAGGCTAATACCCAGCCTGCAAGTAAATCACAAATTCTTGATGTAGTCTCACAGATTTCAAAAAAACACGGAGTTGATGAAAAACTTGTTCAAGCTTTGATTAAACAGGAATCAGGATTTAACCCGAAAGCAAAATCAAAAGCCGGCGCTATGGGGTTAATGCAGTTGATGCCCTCGACAGCTAAAAATCTAGGGGTTAAAGATCCTTATAATATCGTTCAGAATGTAGAAGGCGGAGTAAAATATTTAAAATCAATGCTTGATAAATATAACGGCAATATGATTTTAGCACTAGCGGCCTATAATGCAGGACCTGGAGCCGTGGACAGATATGACGGAGTACCGCCTTACAAAGAAACTCAAAATTACGTAAGAAATATTCTGGCTAATTATTTGTAATAAACAGTCATAATATCATTCCGAATTTGAAACAAGTTCAGGGTGACAAAAAATTACAATTTTGCATAAATTTGTTGTTTTTGCTACAATAAATTTAAAGTAGGAAAGGCATCAAATGAAATTTTCATCATCTTTTAAAGTAGGGCTTTTAACATTACTGGCATTAGTGCTTTTAATAGGAGTCGTTTTTAAAGTAAAAGGGCGTACTTTTTCTTCTGCTGACAGGGTAGAGGTTAAATTTAAAGATGTTAACGGCATGCGCCCCGGAGCCGGCGTTCAAATGATGGGGCTGCGTGTAGGACAGGTTGAAGAAATTACACCTGTTATTGACGGTGAAAACAGCTACGTTAAAGTAAAATTCGTAATAACAGAACCTAATGTCGATATTCCGAAAGCCTCAATACTTTCCATTCAACAATCGGGGCTTATCGGAGAATTATTTTTAGAAATTACACCGCCGAAAACAAGGACGGTTTATGTTCCGATGCTGACCAAAGATATTCTGTATAAAGATGACAATGTTCAAATGAAACTTGATAAGAAATACTATGACGTAGGCAAAATAAAAAACATAGAAGTAGTCTCAAAAGATGTTTTACCTTACGCCATAAAAGATAATATTAAAACTAACTTTGCATATAAAGTTGATTATGTAATTAATCTTCCCGGGCTTGTTTTACCCGAATTTTTAAAAGGCAAAGTTGTAAAAGAAAACGGCACTAACGTGTTGCGAATTTCAACTCTGGATGATATTACACTCCCATATCCTTCGCAAACTTCTCCGTATACAATCATAGAACCGATGAGAATTGCCGACTTTATGGACTGGCAATACCGTGCAGCAGAATCTTTAACAGAGACAAATAAAAAGATTAACGACCTGTTGTCAGATCAAGTTATTGCCGAGTTAAAAATGTCTGTATCGCATATAAATGCACTAACAGGTCAGACAAGCGATACTATGGCAAAACTCAATGATCTTATTGACACTTCTAAAGGCGACCTAAATCAATTGATGATTATGATGGATAAAGCGACAACAGACTTCAATATGCTTTCTTACAACATAAACAATATAATCGGCGATCCGCAATTTAAGACAACCATGATGTCAACTGCAAATTCTCTTGATAAGTTATCACAAAATCTAAATAAAATTATCGGAGATGAACAGGAAGCCGAACAAATGGCACAAGATATAAGAGCAATTACGCATAATGTAAATGAAATCAGCAGTTATGTAAATTCTCTGACCAAAGATGATCAGCTCAAAAACGATATAAACAGAGCTGTTGCAAATATCAATCAAGCTATGGTAGATATTTCAAAAGCGCTTGATGCCGTAAATAAAGTAACTCCGGAAAATAAAACCGAGCTTGAATCTATTGTTGAAAACACAAGAGCAACCACCTGCAACTTGAGAAAATTCTCTGAAAAATTGAATAAGAGATTTTTACTCTGGAGATTGATGTTCTAAAGTTCTTTATCCTTCGCCCCTTGCGGGAGAAGGAGCCTGAAAGGCGGATGAGGGGTAATTTGAATATAAAAACGGAAATTACAAAAATTCACTATAATAAAAACGCAAAAGGCACTCTTGTAAAATTACTGGAATTCGCGTCAATATTCTACGGAGCAGGAAGCAGCCTCAAAAATCTGCTTTATGACAAACATATTTTGAAGCCGAAGAAAGTCGATGCATTTGTAATATCTGTCGGTAATATAACAACCGGCGGCGTTGGGAAAACCCCTGTTGTATCGGAAATCGCGAAATATTTTATATCAAAAGGCGACAAAACAGCAATTATATCACGCGGTTACGGCGGAAAACTTTCTAATAAAAATATCAACATAATTTCTGACGGAGAAAAAATTTATTATAATGCAAGACTTGCAGGAGATGAACCGTTCTGGCTTGCCACTAATACAAAAAGTGCAATTGTTATAACATCAAAAAACAGATATGAAGCCTCTAAATATGCAATTAAAAATTTCGGAGTTACAAAAATTATCTTAGATGACGGATTTCAGCACAGAAAACTGCATAGGGATTTAGATATTGTTTTAATGGACAGTGAAAAAGGTTTCGGCAACGAAAAACTTCTTCCGGCAGGTCCTTTAAGAGAAGGTCCAGAAAGTTTCAAAAGGATTGACAGGCTCGTTATAGTGAGCAAAAACATTGACCACTCAAGAGCAGAAAAACTTGCGAAAATAATGCAAAAAAAATTGAATGTACAAACTCAAGTATGTCGTACAGAACCGGATTACGTATATAATATAAAAACAAACGAATATCTTGAAGAAGGCTCAAAAATTACAGCACTATGCGCAATCGGTCAGCCCGAACAATTTTTTAACTTTTTAAAAGATTACGATATAAAAGAAAAAATTGCATTTGACGATCATCATATATATAAAGAAGAAGATATTCCCGAAGGAACAATTATAACAACAGAAAAAGATGCGGTCAAAATGCTTAATTTCAATCGCTGCGATATTTATGCCTTAAAACTTAAAATCGTAATAGACATAGAACAACTCATGAATACCTCTACTCTTTAGCATTCCACGGGTAATCATCTGGAACTTCCCAGTTATTCAATTGAATCCACTTTGTACAATAAGCATATTTTGCATCATCGCCTGCATTAGTATTGCATCCGCCCCATCCTGCAGTTTTTAAAGTATTGGATACCGGCGGATTATAATCTCCATTCCAATTATACACATAAGGCTCAACAGTTGGACGGTTGGCTAAACTCGGATTATCATTTTTTTTGTTTAATTGAAATGCAAAATAATTTTTAGGAAATCTTTCATACTTACTATTCACGAAAAAAGCAATATCTCCCCCATTGTAATCCACTCTGTAAGAAAACATCCCATAAGGCAAATAAACGCAAGCTCTCTGCTCGTTGCAATTTTCTACCCGGAGATATTTTATATAAGGCAAAATATACTCCTGTAAAAATTTGAGGTTTGCAGAATAATTATCCTGACGATAATCTTCCATCCACAATTCCACATCACCATTATCAACAACTGACATTCTGACTGCATTATTTATATCGCTGTAAAATTTTTTGACATAAGAAATCGTCTTTAGCTTTTGATAATTACCGACAACAGAAGGAATTGTCATCGCGGCAACTACACCGATTATCCCGAGGGTGATTAAGACCTCAGCTAAAGTAAAAGCACATTTCTTTAGACGATAGGACGTTAAGACGTTAAGATGGTAAGTTCGTTTCAGTGAAGAGTGAAACGTGAAGAGAGTTTCTCTGCTTCCCTCCCCCAGGGGAGGGATTGAGTGAGAGGGTATTTTCTTTTCTCCTCTCGCCCCTTTGGGGAGAGAGTTAGAGTGAGGGGGCAGCGTAGCCGTTCCATCCGACACACGGATTTTGCATAAATTTTCAATGTCATGCACGGCTTGGGTAGCACCACCACTATAACATACTAAGGACTGACATGAATTGTTCGACAGGACTACGTGCATAGCACCCTCTCCCGCAGTTGTATGCTCACTTTGCTCGCACAACTGCTCCCTCTCCCAGAGGGAGAGGGAATTATTGTTTTCGATACTGGCTTTGCATCTATGCCTCTTAGCTTCTTTGCTTCCGGTTAAGAGAGCCTGAAATAAATTCAGGATGACGGAAATAGATTGACTTCTTGACCTCCGGGCTTCTTGACTTCTATTTAGCTGAGGAGTGCCCCCCCCCCGAAGCTCTCAATTAATTCTAAGAATCTTTTCATATACAGCCTCCTTTGTGTTTTTATTTTATTTTAACATATTTTTGAATACTTATCAATATTTCTATGTTAAGTGTATAATAAGCTTATGAATATTGACAGAATAGTTGAAGCTCTAATAAAAGCCAAACAGCCCAGACGCGAATTTGTCCAGCTTATGGAAGAATTTAAAGACCCGTATCTTGTATTGATTGCATGTATTTTAAGCCTGAGAACAAATGATTTAACAACATATCCTGCGACATTGAGAATGCTGGAAATCGGTCACGAACCAAAAGATTTTGCATACTGTGATGTTGAAAGACTTGAAAAAGCAATTTATCCTGTCGGCTTTTACCGGAACAAAGCGCAACAGATTGTTGAACTTTCAAAAATCATTGTTGAACAGCTTGACAACAAAGTTCCCGATACAATAGAAGAATTAATTAAATTTAACGGTGTAGGCAGAAAAACAGCCAATCTTGTTCTTGCCAAAGGTTTCGGAATTCCCGCAATCTGTGTAGATGTCCATGTCCACAGAATATGCAACCGTTTGGGTTATGTCAAAACTAAAACTCCGGAAGAGACAGAATTTGCGCTTAGAAAAAAACTTCCTGAAAAATACTGGCTTGACATAAATACCCTTCTTGTTACCCACGGGCAAAATGTCTGCAAACCGGTAAATCCGAAATGCGATGAATGCCCTATAAAAGATTTCTGTAAAAAATTAATATAAAAAACTTAACAAATTTTTATAAAATAGCAAAAATAATTTTTATGGGATTTATACTCAAAAAAAGGAGAATACCATGAATATAAAACCGGTTACATGTCTAAAAAACACCATCAAAGAATATACAGTTAAAAAATTTGATAAAAATATCAAAAAATACATGGAAATTCATGATGTATACCATATAAATGACGATACTTTAAGACAAATTTACGACTCAGAAAGTACTTTAGTCAACTATGCGCGTAATAAAAATATAAAAATTAATATATACAAAGGTGATCATGTGTTAGGCGACATGACATCTGCAAGTGAAGAAAACAGGGTAGCAAACAAACTTTTCGTAACTGTTACAGATTTAGCTAACTCGCGTGAAAAACAGGCTCTTATTCCAGAGAATCCTTATAAGATATACTTGAATGAAAAAACTGGCTATAGAATATACGAAACAACTGATGATACTCAATTTGCCAGAAAATATATTGTAGAATCATTTGAAGACACATTTTTACGTAACCTTTACAGAACTATCAGTAATATGGTAAAGGATTTAAAGGCAAAAATATAAGAAATAAACTTGATTTAAAAGAACTTTTATGTGAAAATACTGTTAAGATTGTACTTTATTTACCTTTTCTATATATAATACAATCGGGGTTAAACAATACATATACATAGGAGTTCGAGATGAGTGTAGGAAATCCTCATAAAATCGACACATCCAAGTTAGATGAAATTATCCAATCTTATGAAGGGAAAAAATCTAATTTGATTGCGATTTTACAAAAAGTTCAGGAAACGTACCGATACCTTCCTGAAGAAGCAATGATTTATATCGGAACAAAAATGGAAGGTTTATCACCGGCAACAGTATTCGGAGTTGCAACTTTTTATGCACAATTTTCCCTTGAACCTAAAGGGAAATATGAAATTAAAGTCTGTGATGGAACAGCCTGCCACGTTAGAGGCTCAATGCCTGTTCTTAACGCAATAAGAGCAAAATTAAATATACCGGCAGGCCAGTTGACAAGTGAAAACGGGTTATTTTCGCTTGAAACAGTAAGCTGCCTCGGTGCCTGCGGACTTGCTCCGGTAGTCGTAATAAACGATAAAGTTTATCCTCAAATGACCTCTGATGCTATTACCATAGTGTTAGATACAATTATGAAGGGGGAAAGCTAATGGAAAAAACAGCATTAAATATTAATATTCAAGAAGAACAAAAAAAAGCTCAACAGCTCGTTAAAGCTCAAGGCTTAAGAGTTCTTGTATGCGCAGGAACTGGCTGTGTGGCAAACGGGGCTTTAAAAGTTATAGAAAAATTTAAAGAACTCGGAGCAGATGTATCAACTTTAACAGATTACGATAAAATGACAGTTGTTCCGACAGGATGCCACGGTTTTTGCGAACAGGGTGTACTTGTTGCAATTCCCGATAAACATGTAACTTATGTAAAAGTTAAGGAAAAAGATGTTGAAGAAATTTATGAAAGCCATATAAAAAACAACAAACCTGTAGAAAGACTTTTATATGTTGACCCTAAAACAAAAGAACGTGTTCAGGATGATGAACATATAAATTTCTACGCTAAACAAACAAGAACCGCACTTGCAAACTGCGGAAACATAAATGCCGAATGCTTAGATGAAGCTCTTGCAGTAAGAGGTTACGAGGCATTAGCTAAAGTTATAGAAGAAAATAACCCTGATGCTGTTATTGAAACAATTGAAAAATCAGGATTAAGAGGCAGAGGCGGCGGAGGCTTCCCCACAGGCCGCAAATGGAGATTTACAGCAGCCAACAAAGGCGGCAAATCTTACGTTGTATGCAACGGTGACGAAGGCGATCCCGGTGCTTTTATGGACAGATCTGTTATGGAAGGTGACCCGCATAAACTTCTTGAAGGTATGGCAATAGCGGCTTTTGCAATCGGTGCTGATGAAGGTTATATATATGTTAGAGCTGAATATCCGCTGGCTATTAAACGTTTGAGAAAAGCTATAAAAGATGCCGAAGAAAGAAATTATCTCGGCAAAAATATCATGGGAAGCGATTTTTCCTTTGAAATTCATATCAAAGAAGGTGCAGGAGCATTTGTCTGCGGTGAAGAAACAGCCCTTATGGCATCTATAGAAGGCGAACGCGGAATGCCCAGACCTAAACCGCCTTTCCCTGCTAACAAAGGTTTGTTTGGCAGACCAACATTGATTAACAACGTTGAAACACTTGCCAATGTACCTTTAATTATACTTAAAGGCGCAGACTGGTTTGCCTCTATGGGAACGGAAACTTCTAAAGGTACAAAAACATTTGCTCTCACAGGTGAAGTAAATAACACAGGTCTTATTGAAGTCCCGATGGGCACAACTTTAAGAGAAATTGTTTTCGATATCGGCGGAGGAATGAGAGACGGCAAAAAATTCAAAGCCGTACAAATCGGAGGACCTTCAGGCGGATGCTTAACGGAAGAACATCTTGATATTCCGATGGATTACGATAATCTAATCAAAGCCGGCGCAATGGTAGGTTCAGGCGGACTTGTCGTAATGAGCGACAAAACATGTATTGTTGAAGTTGCAAGATTCTTTATGAACTTTACCCAGCACGAAAGCTGCGGCAAATGTGTTCCATGCCGTGAAGGTACTAAAAACATGCTGAAAATCCTTGAAAAAATTGTTGCCGGAAAAGGCGAAATGAAGGATTTAGATACTCTGGAAGAACTTGCCCATGCGGTTAAAGACGGATCACTCTGCGGACTTGGGAAAACAGCTCCAAATCCTGTTCTTTCAACACTTAAATACTTTAAAGACGAATATATCGCGCATATCAGAGATAAAAAATGTCCTGCAGGCGTTTGTACTGCAATGAAAAAGATCGTAATTAACGAATCTGCCTGCAGAGGCTGCACAAAATGCGCAAGAATTTGCCCTGTCGGTGCAATTGAAGGAACTATTAAACATCCTCATCATATTGATCAATCTAAATGTATTAAGTGCGAAGCTTGTATGAAAAACTGCCCGTTCAAGGCAATAGTATTAGAATAGAAGAACAGAAGTCAGGAAGGCAAGAAGGCAAGCAATTTATGATAATAGCCTGACCTCTTGACATCTGAGCTTCCGGGCTTCCAATATAAGGAATAACAAAATGACAGATAAAAAAACACTATTTATAGACGGAAAAGAAGTTGAATTTACAGATGAACCAAATCTTCTTGAAGTAATAAGAAAGGCAGGAATGAATGTCCCGACATTCTGCTACCGCCCTGATTTAACATCTTTCGGCGCCTGCAGAATGTGTGTTGTGGAAGTTGAAGGCAGAGGAATTCAATCTTCCTGCACAATGCCTCCGGAAAACGGTTTAAAAATTCATCTGAATACTGAAAAAACAAGAAGAATCAGAAAAACTGTTCTGGAACTTCTTCTTGCAAATCATGACAGAAACTGCCTGACCTGCGAAAAATCCGGGAACTGCGAATTGCAGCAATATGCAGAAGAATACGGAATAAGAACTATAAGATACCCTGACAAAGAGCTTGATGAATACCATTTGATAGATGCATCAAGCCCCTCTATTGTTCGAGATCCGAATAAATGTATTTTATGCGGAGCATGCGTCAGAGCCTGCAGCGAATTTCAAGGACATGCTGTCTTAGGTTTTGCAAACAGAGGCTCCAAAACAGTTGTACAACCTATAAACGGAAGACCTCTCGGGCAGGTTGACTGTGTAAATTGCGGACAGTGTGCTGCTGTTTGTCCGACAGGTGCTCTAACTATAAAATCAGATGTTGAACAGGTATGGTCGGAAATTACCAATCCGGATAAAACTGTAGTTGTCCAGATGGCTCCGGCAACAAGGGTAGCAATCGGTGAAATGTTTGGACTTGAGCCGGGTGAAAATTCTATCGGGAAAATGAATGCTGCACTGAGAAAAATAGGCTTTAATCTGGTTTTTGATACCAATTTCTCAGCAGATTTAACCATTATGGAAGAAGCAACCGAATTTCTTGAAAGATTGAAATCAGGACAAAATTTACCATTATTTACCTCATGCTGTCCTGCATGGGTAAAATATATGGAAGACCAGCACCCCGATATGCTTAATCATCTTTCAAGCTGTAAATCGCCGATGTCAATGCTATCTCCGGTTCTTGTAGAACTTGTTCCGAAATACTTTAATGTTGACCGTGACAACCTCGTTGTAGTAGGTATTATGCCGTGTACTGCTAAGAAATATGAATGCAAACGTCCAGAACTTTCTCATAACGGACGTCCGGATACTGATTATGTTCTGACAACACAGGAGCTTGGCAGAATGATTAAAGAAGCGGGGATTAATTTTGACAAACTTGAGCCGGAAGATCACGATTCTCCGTTTGGAGAATATTCCGGTGCAGGTACAATCTTCGGCGCTTCGGGCGGTGTTGCGGAAGCAGCAGTTAGAACAGCTTATGAATTTGCAACAGGGGAAATTCTCAAAGATGTGGATATAAAACAAATGAGAGGTACTTCAAACCGCTGCAAAGATATTGAACTTGACCTTAAGGGAACAAAACTTGTTGTAAGAGTTGTATCAACTCTTAAAGAAGCTGAAAAATCAATAAAAGAAATTAAAGAAGGCAAAGCACAATTCCAGATGCTTGAAGTTATGGCGTGCCCGGGCGGCTGTATTAACGGCGGAGGACAGCCGAGAAGCTGTGATGACAGCAAGATTAAAGAAGAACGTGCTCAGGGGCTTTATAAAGAAGATGCCCAGCTGCCTCAGAGAAAATCCCACATGAACCCATCAATTCAAAAGCTTTATCAGGAATATCTTGAACATCCGAATTCTCATAAAGCTCATGAACTACTGCATACCGTTTATACAAACAGATTTGCAGGCTCATATAAAGATGTGTAAAGTTCAGAATAAAGCGAAGAAGTAAAATAATAAAAAACTCCCGATTAATTAAGCCGGGAGTTTTTTAGTTACATCTAACATACTGTCATGTTTAGCACGTTTCCGCATTTCACAAAAATAAACCCTGAAACAAGTTCAGGGTAATAATAATTCCGTAATTTCAATATTATTTAAACTTGTATATAGAAAGTCCAAAACTATTATTATTTAACAGCTTTTTTTACAGCATCGGTAATATCTGTACCGCCGTAAAGAACAACACCTTTTGCAAGAACTATATCATATCCGCCGGCTTTTGCCTGCTCGTTAATCTTTGCTGAAATCGTATTATCAATAGCTGATAGTTTAGAAGCGTAATTTTTATCCATAGCTGCTTTTTTATTATTTAACTCTTTGTTGTATTTTTCTTCCAGAGCCTGTTTTTTCTTTACATCAGTTGTTGCAGCGACTTCTTTTCTTGCCTTTTCAACAAAAGCAACAATCTCTTTTGCTTTAGCCTGTTGTTCTTTTCTCAAAGCCTGTACTTGAGAAGACGAACTTACAACCTGAGGTACATCAACAACCGCGATTTTCGAAGTCACATCAGACATTGCAAAGTTGTTTACTGAAAAACCTATTACAAAAGCACCCAGTACCAGAGCTGTTAATTTCAAATTTTTTTTCATATTTTCTCCCTTATACACTACCTATACTATTTTTGTAAATAATGGTACATATAAAGATTGATATTTTTATTAAGACCTTTACAAGTACCGTTATATTCTATATAATAATAGCAGGTCATAATAGATTTTGTAAAAAGATTAATTTTTATTAAGAAAATGTAATAAAAATTAAGAAATTGGAAATTATTTCGGCTCCTAACGCAAAAAATTTTTTGACCTGATTTAAATATATATATTTAAAATTTTAAAGGTGAGTCATACATGAAAAAGATTAATTCGAGAAAAAATATTTTAAGCGCAATAATGTGCATGTGTATTGCATTTGCGCTTCCGTCATCTACAACCCCCGCAAAAGCAGATCCGTTCGGAGGAGCCCCCATTACGCCGACTGCAATTCAGGAAGCCGGCACACAGGGCGGTATGAACCAGATGCACGACACCAACTATCTCAGAGAAAGATATCAGGATAATTACAGAACTGAAGATTATCAATATTATCAGAGAAAAAAGCAATTGGAAGAAAACCCGGGAAGTAAAGAAAATCAGGTTATACAAAATTACAACGGCGGTTCTATCCAGCAGGCAACTGTTGAAGAATTAAATACTAAAGGTGTATTTGTAAATTCGGTTGAAGTTGCACCGTCAGAGATCTTAACAAAAGAAGAAATTAACAACCTCGTTCAACCAATTGTAGGTAAAAACGTATTTATTGAAGATATTCAAAAAGTAATTGACAGTATCAATAATCTTTATGCTGAAAAAGGTTTTGTAACTGCAAGAGCTTTTTTACCGGAGCAAACTGTTGAAAACGGTAATATATATATAGCGTTAACAGAAAGCCGTATCGGCAGCATTACCGTACAGGAAAACAGATGGACAAAAGATAAATACATCACAGACAGATTACCGCAAAAAGAAGGCGATTTGTTTGATATCGTAGAACTTGAAAAAGATATTCTTGATTTCAACAGATACAACGAAGGTGTAAAATTATCCGCAAACTTAAAAGCCGGTCAAAAACCAGGCACAACAGATGTTGAAGTAGTTGCGGATGAAACATTTCCGTTCCATATAATGGGTATATTTGATAACGCAGGTCGTTACAACACAGGCAGCCTTAGGGGTGGTGCAATGCTTTATGCCGACAGTTTATTCGGCAGACGTGACAGAGTGTCTTTAGGTTCATATTTTTCTAAAGGTGCACAGAGCCCGTTCTTTGATTACAATATCCCTGTAAATAAAAAAGACGGACGTGTAGGCTTTATGTTTTCTTCAACATTTGCCGATATCAAATACGGTCCTTACAAAGACTGGGGATTAGGCAGTAACGCATACCAGTACTCATTGTACTATATGCAGCCGATTATCAGAAAACCCGGTTTTGAATTAAAGGCATACGGAGCTTTAAATTACAAAAGAGCCAGAACTTTCTCCGACTTAGTTTTCCCGGGGTACGGAGATGTATTAAAAAATGTTGATAATATAACATCTGCTGAAGTTGCCTTGATGTTAAGAAAAGATACTAAATACGGTATCTGGTATTTAAATCAGGATGCTTACTATTCATTCCCGATATTCAACAGCGACCGCGACAACAACTACTTTAAATACAGCGGCAGTGTCGTAAGATTACACGATTTTTCTCACGGTATTATCGGGCAGTTGAGGGGTAATTACCAGATTGTTCCCGGCGACAAACAAATTCCTTATCTTGATCAAATGCAGACCGGTGGTTTAGCTACAGTTAGAGGTTATTCGGAAGGTTTGATGATCGGTAAAAACGGATACTTCATCAGCGGAGAGTTAATGTTCCCGATTATGCCGAGAGAAATTACCAGCCCGAGAACAGGTGAAAAAATTCCGTTCCTCGGCAAATACGTTAAAGGTGCAGTGTTTGCAGATACTGCCGGAATTTTCCCCGCAGCATCAGAAGATTATATGCAGGGAAGTTATTTTGCCGCATCACTCGGTATGGGCTTAAGAGTTCAACTGCCGGCTGATTTAAGTGCAAGATTATACTGGGGCTTCCCGTTAATACGTAACTACAACGAACCGTACAGTAAAATGGGTCGTTTCCATTTTGAATTAACATTGTCTCCGAATATAGATGCATTATTAGCTTCAAGAAGCACGGCAGCTGTACCAAAAACGCAGTTCCAAAAAAATGTTGAAGCCGAATACATCAATAACTATGATGATGTAAGACATTACGACTACTTCTATGACGGCGGCGGCGGTTCGCTATAATAAATTATTTGCCATTTTGTCATGCTGAATTTAATTCAGTATCTCAAACAGATCCTGAAACAAGTTCAGGATGACTGTGAACTAGACAAAATGGCAATATAATAGGAGAGCAAACTTGACAAAAGGGATATTTATAACAGCAACAGGCACAGATGTTGGAAAGACTTACATTTCTGCGCTGATTGTAAAGAAATTAAGAGAGATTGGACTTAACTGCGGATATTATAAACCGGCTCTAAGCGGAGCTGAAATTATTGACGGGAAACTAATTCCGGGAGATTGTGATTATGTGCTTAAACAGTCAAAGATTAACTTGAATTCGACAGATTATGTGTCATACATTTATAAAGAAGCAGTTTCGCCGCACCTGGCAGCAGAAATTGAAAACAAACCGATTAAATTAGAAAAAATAAAAAAAGATTTTGAACATATAAAACAGAAATTTGACTATATTGTTGTTGAAGGAGCCGGAGGAATAGCCTGTCCTTTTAATCTGGGGTCCAAAAAGCTTATGCTTACGGATATTATTAAAGCGCTCGGGCTTGATATTATTATAGTTGCTTCTGCGTCTCTGGGAACAATCAATTCAACTCTGCTTACGGTTGAATATGCTACACAGCACGGGATTACAGTAAAAGGTATAATCTTAAATAACTATGATGAAAATGATTTTATGCATATAGACAATAAAAAACAGATAGAAGCCTTAACAGGGATTAAAGTTGTATCAACTGTTGCGAATAACAGCAAAACAATTGAGGATTTATCGGAATTTTTTAAAGAGGTATAAAAATGTATAACTGGGCTGAAAAAGATTTAAAATATGTCTGGCACCCGTGCTCACAGATGAAGGATTATGAAACGCTTGCCCCGATAGTAATTGAGAGAGGAGAAGGGATTTACCTTTACGATACAGAAGGGAAAAAATATTATGATGTGATAAGTTCATGGTGGTGTAACCTGCTCGGACATTGTAATCCTCATATAAGCAGCGCATTAAAAGAACAGGCAGGGAAACTTGAACACGTTATTTTTGCCAATTTTTCCCACAAACAGGCAATCAGACTATGTGAAAGATTAACCGCAATTCTGCCGGAAGGACTTTGCAAATTCAACTTTACCGACAACGGCTCATCTGCCATAGAAGCTGCAATGAAAGTCAGTTTTCAATACCATCAGCAGACAGGAAACCCGCAAAAAACGAAATTTATGGCTCTTACGGAAGCTTACCATGGAGAAACAATTGCGGCTTTATCAGCAGGTGACTGCGATTTATATACAAAATTATATAAACCGATTTTGCTTGATGTTGTAAGAATAAAAGGACCGGACTGCTTTAGATGTCCTTATGGCAAAACCCGTGACAATTGTGATTGTGAATGTTTTGAACAGGCTGAAAAAACTTTTGCGGCTCACGGAGAAGAGACTACAGCGATACTTGTAGAGCCGCTTTTACAAGGATCTGCAGGAATGAAAATATACCCGCCATTATATCTTAAAAAACTCCGCGCCTTATGTGATAAATATAACGTTCACCTTATTGCCGATGAAATCGCAACAGGTTTTGGCAGAACAGGAAAAATGTTCGCATTTAACCATGCAGGAGTTTCTCCGGACATAATGTGTCTTTCAAAAGGACTGACAGGCGGCTACATGCCAATGGCAATTTTTGTAACAACACAAAAAATATATGATGCTTTTTATGATGACTACAACAGCAAAAAAGCTTTTATGCACAGCCACACTTACAGCGGAAACCCTCTTGCCTGCTCCTGCGCCAATGCTGTACTGGATCTGCTTGAAGACGGCAGTATATTAAAACAGGCTCAGGAAAACGCCGTATATTTCAATAACATAATTAAAGAGAAATTCCTCACACACCCGAATGTAGGAGAAGTCCGCCATATAGGTCTTATTAATGCAATAGAACTTGTCGAAAACAAACAAAGCAAAAAGCCTTTTGACAGTAACCTGCGTACAGGTTACCAAATATACAAAAGGGCTTTAAAGGAAGGCGTTATTTTAAGACCGCTCGGTGACGTTATATATTTTAATCCGCCGCTTATCATTAATAAAAATGACATGGATTATGTTACGGATATCGCCCGCAAATGCCTCGACGAAATTTTACCTGATTAAATTTATTAAGGCAGGTTCTTGAAATATTCGTCAGGATTTTTAAGCGCTTCAAAGGAACATGAAAGCCCGTTTAGACCTGAAGTTGAATTTTTATCACAATATTTAGATGTTTCATCATCTCTGTTATTGCTTCCGTCATAGCCTCTGAGAGCTCCGGTTTCTGCATCCAGTTCAAAAAGAAATACATCATGACCTAACAAGTTTGGAGCTTTTGCTCCGTTTGTATCGACGCCGATTAAGAGATTTTCGGTATTTGAATTATCAACAAAAATAAAACTTCCGTCTGCTGCTACAAACATACCATCATCAAACCACCAGTGAGCACTTCCAGCCAGTGTTTTTTTATTATAAGTTTTATAAAATGTATCAAACCACGATGAGAAATCTTGAGAACTTACACAATTTACAGACATACCTGTTGATTTATTAAAACAATCAATTACACCTATAAAATATTTCCTTATAAGCATACTTCCTGAATATCCATCAATATTTGCAGCTTTAGGAACATAACCTTCGTCATTAATCAATTTCAGCATAGCCTGCGATATTACAGAATATGATTTTTTAAAAGAGGTTTCAAGCGCTTTACGTTGATAATTTCCGATTAATACAGGCATTGTCATAGCTGCAACAACACCAATTATACCGAGGGTGATGAGGACTTCAGCCAACGTGAAGGCGGCTCTGTGTAGACGATAGGACGTTAAGACGTTAGGACGATAAGTCTTTTTTAGTGAAGGGTGAAGAGTGAAACGTGAAGCGTTTTTCCCTCTCCAACAAGGGGCGAGGTGAAGATATTTTACGATACTGGCTTTGCATCTATGCCTCTTAGCTTCTTTGCTTCCGGTTAAGAGATCCTGAAATAAATTCAGGATGACGGAAATAGATTGACTTCTTGACCTCCGGGCTTCTTGACTTCTATTTAGCTGAGGAGTGCCCCCCCCCCGAAGCTCTCAATTAATTCTAAGAATCTTTTCATATACAGCCTCCTTTGTGTTAATTTAAGTATAATATTGTAATTATAACAATATTTCACAAATTTTTCAACCGTAAAACAAAATTACTTTTAATATAAACAAACAAAAAAAGTAACATAAAATTATGCGTTAAATAAATAACGTACTAACTACACTTTTTAAAAACGACACTTACACATTTGGCAAAATCTATGACGAAGAAAGGAACTCTCAATCAAATACTTCGTCTTAAAATTTAAAAGGATTTACCCTTCTGTTGTTAATTCTTCCCAGATACTTGGTACTACGATTAGCGCAGTATAAACAATAAATCCGAATAGAATTAAGTTAATAGCTTCCATGATATAACTCCTATCTGTTAGCTTTAGCGAATAGAAACGACATATATAATTCGCTACACTTATATTATTCCCATGCTCATTAGGAAATTAACATGTTTATTATAATATAAAAGAGGAATTTATGAAAAAGAAAATAGAAAAATTATTTAATAATCTTTGTTGTTCACAATGCAAAAACAATTTTGACGAAAATTCAATCGCAATAAAACGTGAAGAAGCCGGATTAATGGTAGTAAATCTTCAATGCCAGCATTGCGGGAAAAACTTTGGCATTGCATTTGTCGGATTTACTGATATTGACGTCAAAAACTATGAACCGCTGGAAGTTCAGGAAGGACCTGAACCTATAAATTACGACGATGTTATAGATGCACACAGATTTATCCAGAGCCTTGAGGCAGACTGGCAGAAACATTTACCGAAATAGCTCACCATTTATATTCATCAGTAATTTCCCAGCCGTCAAGCATCATGATAGCAGCACAGAATACTCCATCACGTTGGCATGAACGTGATTCGCCATTTAATAAATAATCTTTATCAGCCTTGAAATCCGGTGACAAACTATATATAACGTCAAGTCCATACGGGATAACCTGATTATTTTGATAAGAAAAAATAAATATATCTTTTCCCCATATATTAGGACCTTTCAGTCCGTTTATATCCGTTACAATTAATCTGGTAACATCATTGTCGTTAAGAAATAATAAAGTGCCATTTTCTATTATAAATCTTATTGTGTCAGAGGCGCTAACATGAGCATAATAGTCACACTCATACTTGACGCTTTTACATAGCGCATGATAATCTGAAGGGAAAGAACCTTTATCATATTCTTTTATTATTTTGTAATATGGTTTGATATAACGTTGATAATATAATTCATTTGATAAAGATGTGTCCCAGTCAGAAACAGGGCCGTTATCTATTTCCGATAACTTTGCGCCTTGCTGCAGAATAGAATAAGTCTGCTTTAATTTTACTGCGGTTTGTTTTTTCTGATAATCTGCAATAATGGAAGGCATTGTCATCGCCGCAACTACACCGATTATACCGAGGGTGATGAGGACCTCGGCAAGAGTAAACGCTAGGCGTTTACGAGGTGAATAAGTAAATAAGTGAGTAGGTGAATAAGTTCGTTTCAGGGAAATATTAATGTCATCCTGAACTTGTTTCTGGATCTCCTTTAGTCCTTCTCCCATGTGTGGGAGAAGGTGGCACATTGTGCCGGATGAGGAGTGAGCACTAAGCTCACAATAATTTAGTGAGAATTGACATGAATTATTCAACAGGACTACGTGCGTAGCACCCTCACTGAATGAGGAGCACTCGCTTTGCAGAGGGTATTCATTTATAGGTATTTTGGGGGAATTGCAACATAATTTATTATTGATAATAGCTTTGCATCTTTGCCTCTTAGCATCTTTGCTTCCGGTTAAGAGATCCTGAAATAAATTCAGGATGACGGAAATAGATTGACTTCTTGACCTCCGGGCTTCTTGACTTCTATTTAGCTGAGGAGTGCCCCCCCCCCGAAGCTCTCAATTAATTCTAAGAATCTTTTCATATACAGCCTCCTTCGTTTTTTGCATATTCAATTATAACATTACATAATATAAAAAACAAGATTGATCAAGAAATCAGCGACCAGCATATAAACTGTCGACAAAATTGCAGCCTGAGTAGTTGATATACCGACTTCCTTGGCACCGCCTCTGGTTTCATATCCCTGAGTTGCGCAGACAAGAGAAATTAATACACCAAAAACAGAAGCTTTTAAAAGACTGATGTAAATATCTCTAGTTGACATCCAAAGCCACGCAGAATTCATATACCTTGCAGGATGTAAATCAATAGTTGCCTGCGCGACAAACATACCGCCAACAATTCCCACAAATTCAGCAAGCAAGACAACCATAGGTACAGTAATTGCCGAAGCTAAAATTCGGGGAGTAAAATAATAGCCCACAGGATCTACTTTCAAAGTTTTCATCGCATCAACCTGAGATGTTACCTGCATATTCGCAATTTCTGCAGAAATTGCGGTTCCTGCACGGGCACCTATAGCAAGAGCTGCAAATCCAGGGGCAATTTCCCGTATCATAACAATAGCAATTGTGCCGCCGATATAAGTATCTGCTCCGCTCATTAAAAACTGCTTTGCAACCTGTATTGTGATAACTGCAGCAGCAATAAATGCTATAATCAATGATATCGGGAGTGAATCATAACTAATTGCGGCAGCTTGAGAAAGAACAGCTGAAAATCGAACCTGAAAAAGGTATTTCATACTTTTTATTAAATTTTGAACACACAAACCTAAAAATTCTATCAAAAGACGACCTCAACTTTATATCTTATTTCTCTACCGCTTAATTTGAAATACTGCCCTCTCCTCAAAAAAGGCGAGGGCAGATAAATTGTATTAATAAACAGGCATACACCATTTTTTATATTTTGGAACTTTGCCCTTAACAACATCAAAGTAAAGTTTTTGAAGATCTTTGGAGATCGGTCCGACATTACCGTCGCCGAGTTTTCTGTTGTCAATGCTTACAATCGGGCTGATTTGAGCACCTGTTCCGCAATAAAATGCTTCATCGGATATATAAAGTTCAGTTCTGTCAATTGCACGTTCTTCGGTTTCAATACCTAAAACATCTCTTGCGAGTTCCATAATTGTGTTTCTTGTAACACCTACAAGTATATTATCCGTTTTCATTGTAGTAACAAGTTTTCCGTTCTGAACAAGGAACAAGTTCATTGCGGAACCTTCTGTCACCTGACCTGCTTCGTCAAGAACAACTGCGTCATCAAATCCCATATTATGAGCATCAGTTTTAATGAGAGCGGCGTTTGCATAAGAGCCTGCGACTTTTGCTCGCGGAGGAATAGCATTATCACTGTTTCTTCTCCAGCTTGATACACAAACTCTTAACCCTTTTGATGTATCAATGTAATCACCCATTTTATTTGTAATAAGCGCATAAGAATCTCTATTGTCATACAAGCCCGGTCCGACTTTTTGAGCGGATTTATACAATGTCGGTCTCATATAACAGTCTTCCCGGTAATTATTTTTAGCCAAAAGTTTTTTTGTAATTTCACAATGTTCTTCAACAGTATAAGGACTTTCCATGCACATAATTTTTGCGCTTCTTAAAAGTCTTTCGTAGTGTTCCGGAACCCTGAAAGCATAAAGTTGTTTTTCTTCTTCATTCCAGTAAGCCCTGATACCTTCAAATACAGCAGTTCCGTACAGAAAAGCGTGTGTGCGGATAGGAATCATTGCTTTTGAAGCTTCAACATACTCACCATCCATAAAATAAAACTCTGTCATAATTCCTCCTTAGTTTTATATAAATTACTATACCATGAAAGAAATAAAACAGAGCATAATTTTATTTATTCTTTAAACGCAAAATGTTTTTTATTTGTTAACAGGGTATCATCAAGCTTTGCAGTTTCAATAAATTTTTTTGCATCATTGACAGGTATTGCAAATCCTATACCTATGTTTGAAATATTGTTATCCGGATTATAAATTGATTGCGAAATTCCTATAACCTCTCCGCGGGAATTCAAAAGCGGGCCTCCGGAACATCCGGGATTTATAGCAGCATCAGTTTGAATTCGTCCTTTTGCATAATCAATTCTTGAAACAATTCCTGATGTAAGCGTTCCGGCAAACCCGAAAGGATTTCCGATAGCAAGAACTTTCTGACCGACTTTAACATCCTCTGAATTTCCAAAAGATATAGTTTTCATCGGTTTTTTAGTTTCAATTTTTAATAAGGCTAAATCTTTATTTTTCCCCATTTTTGCTAAAACTGAAGCCTTATAAACCTTTCCGTTATATGTTGTAACATCGATATCTTTAGCATCTTCAATTACATGCGAACCGGTTAAAATCACACCGTCAGACCTGATTATACAGCCCGTTCCCGCAGAAAATCCGTCTTCTAAATTTGCATCAATTGCAACTATTGCGGGGTTAATTTTTTCATAAACACTTATATTGACAAGTTCATCAGGTGAAAAATTTTGAGCAGCTGCAGGCAAACATATTAACAATGAAAAAAGGCAAAATAAGATTACTTTTTTTAACATATTAATCCTCTCTTTTCTTTTATTATGTGACTTTTATGCTTTTATTCATCAGTCACAAAAAATTTTTCAGGGTTAGTTATTGTAATTATTACAATTTTAATGTATAATTCAGAAAAAAAGTTAATTATAATAAGAAAGGAATTTAAAAATGAGCAGAATTGATTTATTCAGACAGCATTTAACAGAAAAAAGAGCTGTAAAAATTATTGCAGGTATCGACAATTTTGATATTGAAAATATTAAAAAAGTAGTTTCTTCAGCAGAAAAAGCAGGTGCTTCAGCAGTTGACATTTCAGCTAAACCTGAAATTATTTCTGAAATCAGAGAAATGACAGACATGCCGATTTTCGTATCTTCAATTGTTCCGTCAGAATTGGCTAAAGCAGTTGAACTCGGCGCTGACGCAATTGAGCTCGGCAACTTCGATGTCCTTTACAAAAAAGGAATGTCTTTCTCTGCAGAACAAGTTTTATCGCTTGTTAACGAAACTTTAAATCTTTTAGGCGATACAAGAACTTTCTTCTGCGTAACAATTCCCGGAGAACTTGCTATTGCAGATCAAATTGAACTTGCAAGAAAATTGGAAACAATGGGTATTGATTTAATTCAGACAGAAGGTCACTTCTCATCTTCTCACATTTCAGAAGGTGCAAGAGGTTTAATGGAAAGAGCTGAATTAACTCTTTCCAACACAATTGAACTTTCAAGAAATATTGATCTTCCGATAATGACAGCAACTGCAATCAACCCGACAACAGCTCCGTTTGCTTTTGCTGCAGGTGCTTCTGCTATCGGATGCGGCTCTTGCATCAACAAACTTGATTCTGAACTTTCTATGATAGCTACAGCAACAAACCTTGTTGAAATCGCTTCCAGAAACGCGTTAAAAGTTGTTGAACTTGTTTAATATTAGAAATTTTGAATGACATAAAAAATGCTCCTCTTGTGAGGAGCATTTTTTATAATATTTCATATCTTCTAATATGTCATTTCCCAGTTATTTTTAACTATAGAATCAAAACAGTGTGCAGCAGCTCCCTGGCTTACAAGCCCCGTTGCATTTTCACAGCTGTTATTTGTACAAGATTTTTCGCCTGTTGTCTGATTGATAACACAGTTTTCAGTGACCTTCATAACATCAGATACCTCTGATACAACAGTTCCGTCAGATAAAATACCGGCAAGAAATAAATCCCTTCCCAAAATATTAGGACCTTCTTTTCCGTTAACATCTATTATTAAATCCCCTATTGCAGATTTTGATGTAAATTCCTTTTTTACTGCATCTAAACCGTCTGCATTCGTATCACTTGCTTTAAGATATTGTAGAGTAAAAGGGGCATACTTTGCACAAATAGTAGCACCGCTTGCCAGTGCAAAACAAGCTGCACCTGTATCAGAATAAGATGTAACAGCAGCGCCGTCCATATTTTTATAGCTGTCAGCCAGGCAATCTGAAGGATCTCCGGTACAATCTTTCACAACATTAAACTGATTTTTTATAAATGTCTGCATTGCAGCATCACTGCGAACTCCTGCTTCCATAAGATTTATGGCATTTTGTGAATTTATCTGAGATATTGCTGCCTGCTGAAATTCTGAATAAACTTTTCTTAATTGTGTTACATAAACAGTTCTCTGATGATTAGACATAAGTGTCGGCACTGTCATTGCAGATACAACACCTATAATACCTAAAGTTACTAAAACCTCGGCAAGAGTAAATCCTGAACTCACCCTGCAAAATTTTTCCAAAATATTCATTTTTTCCTCCTAATATAAATAGCATTAACTCCTACACAATTATAACATATTTTTGCGGTATTTAACAAAAAAATTTTATTGTTAAATTACATTTATTAACATGTAATGGATTTTTATTAGAGTTTACAATAGAATGTTGTTGTGAAAGGATGATTATGGAACTGATTTTAGATATTTTATACATATATGTTGCGGTGTATTCGCTGTATTTTCTGGCTTTAGCGCTCAGAAACCTCAATGACAAACCGTTTAAAATTGAGAAAAAATACTCACAATATGCAAAAAAAGATAATATTGCAGTAGTTATCTATGCAAGAAATAATAAAATTACTCTTGAAAATCTTATAAAAGAGTTAAAAATGCAGGATTACCCGATAAATAATTTCAGGGTTTTCGTTATTCTGGACAACTGTTCTGACGGTTCGGAAAAATTATTCTTAACAGATGGATTTGTAAATCTTATAAATATTAAGGATGTCGGCACAGTAGGCAAAGATCAGGCTGTTTCTATGCTTGTGGAAAGATTAACAAAAGACGGGAGCATTGATTCTTATGTATTTCTTGACGCTGACAGAAGCATTCCTGCAAATTTTCTCACAACAGTAAACTCCGCCCTTGTTAACAACAGCGCATTAAGCGGTGAAACTCTTATTTTAACTGACAATTTAGGTCCTGTTGATAAAATCAAAGCAGCTTATCAAAAATACCACATGAATTTTATGAGAAAAGCCAGATCATTGTTCGGGTTAGCTGCAAGTGCCGATTCAGGCGTGTTTGTAATTAAAAAAGCAATTGTTGATGAAATCGGATGCGTTGATTTTAAAGATATAAATGCAGAACTAAAATACAGCATGCTTTTATCAAAAATTAAATGTCCATGCACATTCAATCCGAATATTCAAACTTACGTTGATACTGCAGGCTATGAATTCAGGAAACCCAGATTATCCGCAAGATTAGACCTTTTTAAGAACTGTTTTTCTCAAATCTGGTCTAAAAATTTTATCTTTGCAGAACATACTTTTTCTCTGCTTAATCCAAATATCTGGATGGTATTAATTATCTATGCCATTGTAATGAAGCATTCATACAGATATTATTTCTTTGTAGATTTTAGAATAGTATTTTTAACTTTTCTGATTCTTGTTGCAGCCTTCGGCATAAGCTTGATTAATTCAAAACTAAGATTTAAAGAAATTGTACTTTTATGCTTATATCCGGTTTATTCACTATGCCATATAATTAAGAATCTTCCGCCTGTTAGAGTTATCAGAAATAAAATTACACAAAGAGAAGAAACTGCAGAAGGAACAGAAAAACTTACAGTAGAAGCTTTTGTTATGAACGCTGCCGGCAGAGAACTTCCGTGTAAACTTGAATTTATATCTGATTCAGGACTTGCTAAGATTAAATTTATGTATAAAAAAAGAAAGTTCGTAACATCAAAACATTTGAGAATGATAGATTCTTTACAGGAATTGAGAGAAAAGCTTAACGATTACGGATTTGTTTTGAAAATTTGCAGCTGCTGCAAATATTTTACATCAAATGTTGACGGTACGACAAATATGCTAAAAGGTTTCTGTCACAGCGATTATCCAAGTCCTTCTTTAAAAGAACCAAAACCGACATTAATATGGAATTCCTGCACGGATTTTGAACCTGCTCAATTCAGCAGTATGATTGATGAAATGGCTAGCGAACAAAATTCCGGGGTATAATTTCATTAAGCATATAAAATGAGCCGCAAACTATTTTTAAATAGTCTGCCGGCAGTTCATCAAGGTTTTTAAAAGGTTTTGAAGGGAATTTACAGGCCTCCTGCAATTCCTCTATTGTACAGGAATTCTTATTGGAGAAATGATAAAAATAAATTTCATCTTCTTTTGAAAATAAAATTTCCATCATCCTTCTGTAATCTTTGTTCCTCAAACATCCAAAAATGAAACAACGCTTCTTATCGGGATAATAAAAATCAAGACTTTCCCTCAATGCCATAGCACCGTTTGGATTATGCGAGGCATCTACAATCAAATCTTCACGACAAAGCTGAAATCTGCATGGATTTTTTACTTCCGTCAACGCTTGCTGAATAGTATTTTCAGAGATCTCCGGGAACAGATACCGGACAGCCGCAAGCGCAAGCGAAAGATTTTCCTGCTGGCAGGTGCCTTTCAAAGACAGATTTGTCGTATCTTCAAATGGTGTAACCAGAACAAACAGAGAATTACATTCATCAGCTTTGTCCTTAATTTCTTCGTACCCTTCGCAGGTAAATACAGGACACCCGGGCTTGATTATACCGGCTTTTTCAAATGCAATTTTTGATTTTGTATTGCCGAGACGCTCTGTATGATCCAGATCAATATGAGTGATAATTGAACATAAATTTGACTTTATAACATTAGTAGCGTCAAACCGACCGCCAAGACCGGTTTCAAGAACAACAACATCAACCTTGTTATCCGCAAAATATTTAAACATAACAGCAGTTAAAATTTCAAATTCAGTCAGATGAATATGATTTTTCTCTGCTAAATTACAAATTTCAAAGACATATTTTGCAAAATCATCTTTTGAAATATCCTGACCGCAGATTTTTATCCTTTCCGTATAATCAAAAATATGCGGACTTGTGTACAAACCGACATTCATCCCTGTTTTAGCCAAAATAGCTGCAATTATAGTGCAAACTGATCCTTTCCCGTTAGTTCCGGCAACATGTATACATTTTAATTTATCCTGCGGGCTTCTGAGCAAATCCAGTATTGCAGCAATTCTTTCCAAACCCAGATTTATATAAAATTTTCCCTGAGATGTTAAAAGCTCCACTGCTTTTTCATAGTCTTTATCCATAACATAAAAATTATATCACATGAAAAATATTATCAAGTTACCACGGATAATCATCCGAAATTTGCCAGCCATCAACAATTATCAATGCTGCACACCACATTCCGCGCCCCTGCGTGTTACATTGATATCCTTGAGCACTTGGTCCGTCCCGTAGTTCAGCACGAGTTCGAACAACATCAGATGGTTCATTATCATCATTAGACATTGGCCTTACTCCATTTTCGGTAACACTTAATAAAAATAAATCTCTTCCAAATTTATTCGGTCGCTTAAATCCGTTCAAATCAATAACAAAACCTTTTCTCTTTATACTACGATCTGATGTTGGTGGAATTGTATTAGAAGCAAAAATCTGAGTTCCTGAAGGCAAAGCTATTATATCCGCATCATCATACAAAGCAGTAAGATATATTTCTTCAGCGCCTGATGCCCCGTAATATTTTATTCCATTCAGCCTTACAACACCTATTGTTGTGTTAGATATTTCCGTATAAGATGATAAATATTTGTTAAAAAATTCTGAACCGTTTACTGAATAATCCCATGAAGAAGGATCACCATATTCTAATTTAGCCATTTCGGCAGCCTGCGCCAGCTCTGAATATACTTTCTTTAACTGCGTTACTGTCTGTTTTTTCTGATAATCTGCAACAATGGAAGGCATTGTCATAGCTGCAACAATACCTATTATGCCGAGGGTGATTAAAACCTCTGCTAGCGTAAACGCGCAGCGTTTATGAGGTGAATAAGAGAATAGGTTAATAAGTGAATAAGTTCGTTTCAGTAAATGGTGAAAAGTGAAAAGTGAAGAGAGCTTCTCTGCTTCCCTCCCGCGGGGGAGGGATTGAGGGAGAGGGTGATTAGTCATGTCATCCTGGACGTCGGATTGACCTTTGAGTTTCTGCTTCTCTTGAGATCCCGAAACAAGTTCGGGATGACAGATTGCTAATTTATTATTGATATTAGCTTTGCGTCTATGCCTCTTGGCATCTTCGCATCTAATTGCGTCTTTGCCTCCGGCGGAGCCTACAACGCCCCCCCCCCGAAGCTATGTAACTTTTCTAATAATCTTTTCATACTTCCTCTCCTTATATTAAATACTTGTATTCATATTATAAACTATTTTGAAATATCTTTTAACTGTTCAACAATTTTTTCAGTTCCGTCAAATTTCGCAAGAGCAAGCGAGTTTCTTTGAAGTTCTGATAATTTATTTCTATCCAGTATAATAGATTTAATTGTATCCAAAAGTTTGTTTGCTGTAAGTTCATTATCTTCAATATATAACCCTGCCCCTTTTTCAACCATAAATTTTGCATTTTTTCGCTGATGATCAGCAGCAGCATAAGGATAAGGAACAAATACAGGAGCAATACCGGATGCACAAATCTCTGATATACTTAATGAACCGGAACGCGATACTGCAATGTCAGAAGCTTTCAAAACCGTTACCATATCTTCAAAATACGGTTTTACAATAATATTTTTATCAGCCTCATAATCCGGATAAATTTTCAACAGCTGCTCAATTACTGCATCGAAATTTCTTTTGCCGGTCTGAAAAATAATCTGCAAATTATAATTTTTTGAAAGCTGTTTTAATACATCTACAGAAGCATCATTTATAGTTCTGGCCCCCTGAGAACCGCCCATTATACAAAGGGTAAGCTTATCTTCGAGATTTAATCTCTTTCTGGCTTCAGACTTTGATAGGGTTTTAAATTCAGCCCTTATAGGATTTCCGTTAATATAACAATTTTTATTATTAATATAATTTTTTGCACATTCAAACGCCAGAGAAACACAGGAAGCATACGGTGCAATTTTTCTTGTAACAAGCCCGGGCTGTGCATCACAGTCATGCATCATATATGGAACTCTTAATAATTTTGCAGCCAGAAGCGCCGGCGCAGACACATATCCGCCTGTCCCAAATACTGCATCAGGTTTGTATTTTAAAATATAAAAGCAGCATTTCAAAACTGCAAAACTTAGTTGAAATATCCACTTAATCAAATCAAAACCAAAATTTCTCGGCATACCGTGAATATTTACGCATAAAAATTTATATTTTTTTTTCTTTACAATATCAAATTCAAGATTTTTCGGGTTTCCTACATAAAATATTTCATCATCTTTCAACGCGTCAGCAACCGCAATTGCAGGATATATATGTCCGCCTGTGCCGCCTCCTGTTATAAAAAATCTTTTCATTAATATCTATTCCTTATCTTTTTAATTCTTTTCTTAGAAATATTTAAAAGTATTCCGACCATAATCAGAGATACAATCAATGATGAACCGCCGTAACTTATGAAAGGCAGCGGCACACCGGTTGTAGGCAGGAATGAACTTGCAACGCTCATGTTCATAAACGCCTGAAATACTATTGAAAAAGTTATACCGACAGCCAGAAGTTTTCCGTACATGTCCGGACATCTTGCCGCAATCAAAAATCCCCTCTGCATAAATGTAAAAAACAATCCGATTACAAGAACACATCCAACAAAACCGAGTTCTTCCGCTATTATTGCAAAAATAAAGTCCGTATGACATTCAGGCAGATAAGAAAGTTTTTGAATGGAACCTCCATACCCCACTCCGCTGAATCCGCCTGATGCAAATGCTATAAGTGATTGAATAATATTATATCCTGCTCCGAGTGGATCAAGATCGGGGTTTCGCCAGGTTTTTATACGCTGAAGCTGATAGGGTTTGATAATTGTTGTCAACCCTATAATTACAGTTGCAACCATAGCCCCTAAACAGCTTAAAAATAGTTTTAAAGACCCGCCTGCCGCCATATACATAACTACCGTTGTCATTCCGAGCAAAATTACCATTGACAAGTTCGGCTGAATAAAAATTAACCCTGCCATTGCTATTATCGGAAAAAACGCCCATACCCATTTATTTTGATCAAAAAGATTTGCATCTTTTCTGAAAGCGTTCGCAAGCAAAAGGACAACAGCAGGTTTTGCAAATTCAGAAGGCTGCAATTGAAATCCTGCTATATTCATCCATCTTTTTGCGCCGTTAACGGTAACCCCAAGAGGAGTGAAATCAACAAGAACAAGTGCAATTAATATAGATGCCATTATTATTACATTCCAGTCTGCAAGCTTTTTATAATCATAATTCATAAAAAACTTCAACCCGAAAAATCCGACAATAAAACAAATTACCTGCTTTATAAGAAATTGTGCCGGATTTCCGCCCTCATCAAGACACTTTGGAGCGGTAGCAGAAAAAATCGCAAGAAAACCGATTATTACAAGAAAAGCTACAACAATTAAAAGTGTTTTATCGGGAGATGAAATAATAACACTCTGGATAGGCTGTTCATCTCTTCCTTCGCGGGGATTTCTTCTACTTGATCTTTGATAAGACATAATCTTTGAACACCTTTCCTCTTTCCTCATATCCGCTGAACATATCGAAACTTGCACATGCCGGCGACAATAAAACAACATCAGGATTTAATTCAATTGCTTTATCAATTGCAGACTGCATTGTGTTTTCTCTAATAATATTAACAAATCCGTTTTTTCGGAGACTTTCATCAAATCTATCAGCAGCTTCTCCGATTAATATAACTGTTTTAATATGTTTATTTATCGCGTTGCAAAACTCTGTCAAATCCGTATTTTTGTCACGTCCGCCCGCTATTAATACTACATCACAGTTATTAAAAGAATTAATTGCAACAAGGCTTGCCTCAGGATTTGTAGCTTTTGAATCATTATAAAAAACTGTCCTTCCGCTCTGTGCAAATTTTTCAAGCCTGTGCTCGGGAACTTTAAACGACATAATTGATGATTTTATATCTTCATTTGAAATTCCCTCAATTTTTGCTGCAATAACAGCACACATAACATTCTGATAATTATGGTTGCCGATAAGAGGACATTCATCCAGAGTAATAATTTTTTCTTCTTTACCGTTACGTCTAAAATATATAGACCCGTCTTTTATGTACGAACAATTTTCGCCGATATCACCGTCAAAAAGAAATACTGTACCGCCGCATTCTTTTGAAAATTCCAGCAGTTTTTCATCTTTTGCATTCAGAACAGAAAACTGCGGAGCCTGAGGTCCTTTAAAGATTTTAGCCTTTGCTTTAAAATAATTTTCCAATCCGCCATGCCAGTCAATATGATCGGGCGTGAAGTTTGTAAAAACTGAAATTTGAGGCTGAAAAGAATTGCTGTATTCTAATTGGAAAGAACTGCACTCACAAACCATGAAATCAATATCTTTATCAAGCAGATCACATGGAGGAACTCCGTAATTTCCGCATGGTTCTGCTTTATATTCACTTGAGAGTATATGTGCGGTTAAAGCCGTTGTTGTAGTTTTTCCGTTAGTTCCTGTTATTGCAATAAACGGTACACCTGATTGTGAAGCAGCAAGCTCAATTTCTGATATTACCTTTATTTGATTTTCTTTTAATTTTTGCATTATCTCTGAATGCGGTGGAATTCCCGGCGATGTAACGGCAATATAAGCATCTTTTATAAATTCATCGCTGTGTCCGCCCATTTCAATTTGAATTCCTGCTTCTCTAAGTTCTTTTAAAGTTTGCGCATCTTCGGGCTTTTCTTCTCTGAATTCAGTTATATAAACATCTGCACCGGCTTTATTTAAGTATTTAGCCGCAGAAATTCCGCTTTTAGATAACCCGAGAACCAGAATTTTTTTGTCAAACAGTTTTAAATTAGGACAAATTGATTTCATTATAAAATACCTCTATTAAAGAAAAAATACAAAATAACAGCTCCCGCAGACAGCAGAGCAGAAACTGCCGCAAATACGGCAACAATTTTCTTTTCACTCCAGTCACATAATTCAAAATGGTGATGTATCGGTGCCATTTTAAAAACTCTTTTGCCGGTAGTTTTAAAACTTGTAACCTGAATAATGACGGAAAGCGTTTCCATAACAAAAATTCCTGCAATCAAAACAAGAAGAATTTCAAATTTTCCCATAACAGCAACTGTTCCAAGCAATCCTCCAATTGCAAGAGAACCTGTATCGCCCATAAAAACTTCAGCCTTCGGTCTGTTATATTTCAAAAAGCCTGCAAGCGCACCTGCAACACAGGCTGAAATTATCCCACCTTCAGGGCATCCGGAAAATAGGGAAATTATTGCACACGCAGCAAATGCAAAAATTCCGGTAGATGCAGCAAGCCCGTCCAATCCGTCAGTCAAATTGTAAGCGTTCGACGCTCCCGTTATTACAAAAACTGCAAAAACAGGATATAACCAGCCTAAATGCAACACATAATGTCCGAAATATACATCTCCTGCATTAGTTTTGGTCATCATTAAAAAAAGTGTCGGAAGCAATGCTATTGCAATTTGCCTTAAAAGCTTGCCCCGAGGAGTGAGGCCGTCATTTCCCTTGCCTTTTATTTTTATATAGTCATCCTGAAACCCTGCAAATGTATAAAATAAGAGCGTTAAAAGAATAATAAAAGCTCCTGTATTAAGTCTTTGTGCCATTGCCAGAGCTATTACCGAACCGAGAATTACCGCAATTATAATAAATACTCCGCCTGTTGTCGGTGTACCCTGTTTTTTAGCATGAGCCTCCGGTGCACAGTCTTTGACATACTGCCCTATCATGTGTTTTTTCAAAAAATCTATATAAGGAACGCCAAAAAGCAAACACAATATCATACCCAGTAAAAATGCAACAGCCAACATAATCATAAATTATCAGTCTCCGTTTTTTAAATTTTCTATAATCTCTTCAAACTTCATCGCTCTGGAAGCCTTTAAGAATATTGTAATACCCGCATGCAAATTATCAAGAATGTAACGAGATGTTTCGAGATTACTGTCGAAATGTTTTACATCAAATCCATACTTTAATAATTCATCGCCAATATACTTTGCAAGCTTCCCTACAGTTAAAAATACTGCCTGCTTGCCCTGAAATTTCCTGCCGATAAATTCGCCTGTTTCGCGATGAAACTCAATTTCATTCTCGCCCAATTCTCCCATATCACCGAGAATTACAACAGGATTTTTGTAAAGTTCCAAAAAGGTTGAAACAGACGCTTTCATGGATTCAGGATTTGCATTATAGCTGTCATTTATAATTTTATATCCGTTTATTTCTTGGATTTCCCAGCGTTTTTCTATCTGGCGGTATTTTGCCAGCCCCCCCTTAACCGCTTCATAAGACATACCGAGCTTATAGCCAAGCTCAATTGCAGACAGAGAATTTTCAATATTGTAATCACCCTCAACATTGAGTTCGTATTCATCGCCCTTATAGCGAAATTTAGAATACCTTTTACGTTTTTCGAGAATTTGTACATCGTTTATTGAATAAAAAATCTTTTCGCCCTCAAAGTCTGCAAATTTTTTAATCCTTTCATTATACTGTGCAATAAGAGCTTTCTTTAAATATTTTGTAATTTCACATTTTGCTTTTGCAATATTATCAAGACTGCCAAGACGTCCTATATGAGCAGAACCAGCGTTTGTAATAATTGCGAAATCAGGTTCGGCATATTTTGTAATAAGTTCAATTTCGCCAAACCCGCGCATTCCCATTTCAACAATCAGCACCTCAGTATCTTCGGGCATTGAAAGAACTGTCTGACAAAAACCGATTTCGTTATTATGGTTAGAGAAAGTTTTGTGAGTTTTGAATTTTTCAGACAAAACAGAATACACCATCTCTTTTGTTGTAGTTTTACCGGAACTTCCCGTAATAGCGACAACTATAGGGTTATATTTTTTTCTGGCAAAATTTGCAATCTGCAGATAAGCTTTTAATGTATCAGGGACTTTTAAACTGAACTCAGCACAGCAATCTTTTGTGCAAAAACACCCTGCAGCACCTGCCTCCATTGCTTTATCACAAAAATTTTCGCCGTCAAAATTTGCACCCTTTAAAGGCAAATACAAATCTCCCTTTTTAATTGTTCTTGTATCAGTGGAAATTTCAAAATTCCCTTCAAAGTTTCCTTTAATTTCGGCATTTGTAGCTTTTTTCAATTCTTCAACAGTAAATTTCATCTCTCCCTCACTAAAATAATTTTACCGCAAACAAACACTCCAGGACGTAAAGTTAATAAATGTTAATAGTGCTTGACAAGGGGTTTTGAGCAGGTGATAATAATTGATGTATTAGTATGCGGTAACTCGTTTATAAATATCTTTGCAGACACTAGCATTAACGCAAAGATTACGATACCAGAAAGGATGTATTATAATGTACGCAATTGTAGAAACAGGCGGAAAACAGTATCAGGTAGAAGAAGGAAGATACCTTGATGTTGAATTATTAGACGGCGAAAAAGATTCAAAAGTAGTTTTTGATAAAGTCGTTATGATAGTAAACGGTAAAAAATCTAAAGTAGGGCAGCCTTATGTTGCAGGCGCTTCTGCTGAAGGTACAATCGTTAAACATGATAAAGAAAAGAAAATCATCGTTTACAAACAAAGACCTAAAAAAGGTTACAGAAGAAAACAAGGACACAGACAGGGCTTCACAAGAGTAATGATTTCTAAAATCAGAACATCTGCTCAGAAAAAAGCCGCTGAAACAACAGAAGAAGCATAAAATAATGCATTAATCAATCAAAACCGATAATAAAACTATCGGGAAAGTAATACAAAAAATCGTACAGAGGCGGCACTTCAATTAACTGTAAGTTACGGCTGCGTACGTAGTACATAAGGAGAAATAAATTATGGCACATAAGAAAGGTATGGGATCAACCCGTAACGGACGTGATTCGGAAGCGAAGCGATTAGGCGTTAAAAAATTCGGCGGTGAAATCGTTAAAGCCGGAAATATCCTTGTTCGTCAAAGAGGAACCAAAGTTCATCCGGGCAACAATGTAGGTATCGGATCTGATGATACATTGTATGCTTTAATTGACGGTCAGGTGAAATTTGAAGCACACAGACGCGACCGAAAACAGGTTAGCGTTTACGCGGTGTAACAAACAAAAACTTAAGAAAAAGAACCCTTCTTTGAGGGGTTCTTTTTTTATGCATATATATAACTGCATTCTATTATTACAGAAATTTTACAAATTCAGATAAAATTTTAAAGTTTTTATAAAAAGTTCCGATAAGTATTATGTAATCAGAAACTTAACGGAGAATGAAATATGTTAAAAAAGATTGTAACACCTTCGTGTAATGTATGCGACAGCGTGGAATTTATATTAAGAGGAGCGAGAAAGCGCCGTCATCTGGCGTTGACATCCGCAAAAATGATTAATGCGGATGCGGGTATTCAAACCGGACTGCGTGCAGTCAAGTAGTGCTTATTGTTTAGTAAGAATGAGAGTTTATATGAAAAGACCGGTTAAACCGGTCTTTATTTTTTTTTAATAAGTCATTTCCCAGTTGTCATTCAATAACTTACCAAAGCACCCCCAACCACTACCTGGGGCTCCAGCATTACACTGGGTATTAAACATATTATCACGAGTTTCCTCTGTCAATGGAGCATTAACAGTAACGTCATTCGCATAATCATCTATTAAGCCATTTTTATAGACCGCGAAAAAAAATAAATCCCTTCCTAAAATATTAGGTCCACCCTTCCCATTAATATCAATTCCGACATTAAGTAATTTAAAACTACTTCCATCCGGAGCATAAGAAGGTCTTATAGATACACCGTTTGCAAGCACAAACGATTTGACATCACGACTGTAAGTAGTATACTCATTACCTTGTAGAGTTTTATACTCATCCGCTAAACAACCATCGGCAGAATCACATTCTTGAATAACACTAAAATATTTTTTAATGAAAGAATCAACAGCATCCTTAGATGTTAAACCGGCTTCCGTTAAATTTACGGCATTTCTATCATTCTGGTATTGCATGAGCGCCTGTGAAAATTCATTATAAACCTTATGCAACTGTGTGACATAAACTTTTCTCTGGTGATTTTGCATTAAAGTCGGCACAGTCATCGCTGATACAACGCCAATTATCCCTAAAGTTACAAGCACTTCAGCAAGAGTAAATCCTTTATCCAAAGCTGCTAAGCGCCCCCCCCCCAGACTTTGCGATAAATTTAATTTTTTCATAAAATTCCCTTTCTTATAATATTAATCTTTCCCATAAACATCTTTATACTACCGTTTTCTTTAAACTATGTAAACACCTATTACAAGAATAATTAAAATATATCTTTTATTCTCATGTCAACAAACTTTATTCTGTAACCCAATATTTGAGCTATTAATTTAACTTCTTTATACGATATGGTTTCATTTCTTAGCTTCTGTGACAAACTGGCAAGCGAATAGTTTTTGTTTCTGTACCTGCCGATTTGCTCTGCCAATTCTTTCAGCGTCATATCTCTGTCATTTGCAAGATTTTTTATTTCGTTTACAATTTTACTCATTTAACAATTATAACGTTTTCTAAATACATATACGGATAGTTAAATCTGCCGTTGAACATGATAGACTGCTGTGTCATCCCGAACTTTGTTTGACTGCTTTTGCCGAAATAGTTAAGGACGGTTGGAACATCAATGATGATTATCCCTGGTAAAACGGTTTTATAAGAAATTTTATTGCTTTTCCTTCAATATGCTGCTGCATTGCATATTCTACTTTTTCCAGCGGAAGAGTATCAGTTATTAGCTTTTCGACTTCGACATCTCCCGATGCAATATAATCAAGCGCCATTCTAAAATATTTAGGCGTATGATGAAAAACACTCATCAGTGTAATATCGCCGTAATGCATTTTTGTAGTATCCAGTGTTACCGTTGAACCGGATTTACATCCGCCAAAAAAGTGAACAGTTCCTCCGGGGCGCACACAGGAGAAAATTCTTTCCCAAATTTCAGGTAATCCAACGCATTCTACCGCAACATCAAGCCCTTTACGTTCTTCCGTGTATTCTCTAAAAATTTTTTCAGGGTTTTGATATTTTGTTAAATCAACTATTTCGTCAGCATGCGCAAATTCTTCGGCAGCCTTTAATTTTATAGGATTTCTTCCGCCAACAATAACCCTTGCACCTTTCAACTTTGCGAGTCGTGCAAACATCAAACCTATAGGACCTATCCCGATAATTCCGACTGTTTGTCCCGGTTTAATACCGGTTCTTTCAACACCGTGAACAACATTTGCTAAAGGCTCGCAAAATGCTGCCCTGTCAAAACTTAAATTATCAGGAAGAATAAGCATATTCTTTTTTACAATACGTGCAGGAACTGTTATGTATTCAGCGTATGCACCGTTTAGTAAATCAAGGTTTTCGCATAAATTATACTCTTCTCTTCTACAGTAAAAACAATGACCGCAAGGGGCAGAATTTGCGGCAACAACTCTATCCCCGACCTTTACATTTTCAACACTTTTACCAACTTTCTCAACAATTCCTGCGAATTCATGCCCGAAGCCTGACGGAATTGACTTTATAAGAACAGGATGGCCCCGTCTGAAAGTTTTTACATCGGTTCCGCAAGTTAATGCAGAGATAATTTTTACGACAACCTCTCCTTCTTCAGGCGGTTTCACCATAACTTCTTCTAACTTTATATTCTGAGGTCCATAGTATTGAATTGCTCTCATAATTGTCACTTTACCCTTCACTCATCACTCTTCACTTTTATATATGCCTTCATTATCCTGTTAGACATTGTATCATCAAAAGCCTTCTGAATATCATCAAACTTATACTCTGTTGAAATATTATTGACTTTAACTTGACCAGTTCTCAATAATTCAAGAGACTCTTTTAAATCATCGGGCGACGGTGAATAACTTCCCAGTACAGTCAATTCTCTGTAATATATTTCGTTATTAGGATATGAGGTTTCATCATGCGGAGTGCTTGAAAAAACTACTATTTTCCCGCCGTTTCTAATATATTTCAACGCTGTACCGACTGCTTTATCCGCACCTGATGTCATAAAAATACAATCTGCCTTATAATCATCAGGCAATTTCCGAACATCAAAAGCATTTATACCGAAAGATTGTAAGAATTCAATTCTTTCTGAGATAAGATCACATCCGGTAACATTATATCCGTATGCTTTTAATGCCTGAGAGGTTAAAACTCCTATAGAACCTAACCCTACAACAAGCGTATTATCGCCGTTTAAAAGATTTGCACGTTTTACAGCCCTGACAATACAGCCTAAAGGTTCATAAAATGAAGCTTCAACATCAGTCAAATTTTCAGGTTTTAAATGGGCTACATTTTGAAGATGTTCATCACTTAAATAAACGTATTCAGAAAACCCTCCGGGGGCTAAATTTGTCTCCTTAAAATGCCTGCACATTGAAACATTTCCATGTCTGCAGTAAACACATTTGCCGCATGGGATATGGTGTGATGTTACAATTACATCACCCTTTTGAAAAAATGTATCTGAATTTATATCAACGATTTCAGCAACAATTTCGTGTCCTAAAACAGTACCGTCTTTTGCAATTTTATGGATAAATTTAACAATATCAGAGCCGCATAGTCCGCACCCCAAAACTTTTACAATTGCACCTCTTCGATTATCAAGCCTTGGTGTTTCGGCTTCTTTAACTAAAATTCTCTCATTTTCAACAACTGCTATTTTCATATTCAGCCTTTCGCAAAAATTTTAACACAAACTTGAAAAGATTGAAAATAAATTATATAATACATATATGACAGTAATAAGAAGATTAAATTGTTTTGATGCTCCTAAATTAAAAAAAATGATTTCTTATCTCGGCAATGCTGACGGAGAAAAATTTTCTAAAGCTCTAAGCCATGAAGCTTTTATAATGCTCCAAAATTTTCTTCCGTTGAAATATAAATTTATGCCGGTATCTTTCATTTTGCTAGAAAATAAAGAAATACTCGGGCTTATTACTGTGGTTCCGACAATCGGAAATCCATACAAAATTAATATTACAAGGCTGATTTTTCAGCAAAATCTATATGACGTTGGCAAAAGACTTATTGATTTTGTAATAGCACGGCTCGGAGCAAAAGGCGCAACATCATTTAATGTAACTGTTGATCAGTCGCACGATGAACTTTTGGATTTATTTATGAAAGGCTGCGGGTTCAGACAATGCAGTTATGAAAATCTATGGAAACTGGATAATTTTAAACCGGCAACAGATAAAAAAGCGAATTTCAGATACTGCCAGAACAGTGATGCTTTAAAAGTTGCGGCATTATATAACAGTGAACTTAATAACCTTTATAAGCCATCGCTTGAACGGGCAAAAGATGAATACAAAGAGCCTGTATTTGCTGGTTTGACAAGTTTTTATAAAAATCGCTATGTACTGGAAGAACCTTCAAACAAACGAATTATTGCCTACCTTTCAATAACAACAAGCGACAATTTTAATTTTATAATAGATATGTCAGTAAACGACGGTTATAATATACCGTATGATGAAATTATAAACTTTGCTTTATCGGAAATATCAAGAAGGAAAACAAAATTTTATGCATTTTTAAAACACCGTCAGTATACAAAAACAGCTGATGCACTCGAAAAATATCTGCATGAACGGGATTTAAACTGCATCCAAACCCAATGTGTTCTGGTTAAAGATTTTTATAAACAAATACGTCAGCCTGAAAATGTATTACAAATTTTTCAATTTGGTGAAGGGAGTATTTTTTCTTCAAATTAATACCAGTAATTTTCAGTATTTCGAACAAATGATAATTTGCCCGATTTTCCCTTCATATAATACATATCACCTTTATAAGCAACAAGCTCCGGATTATCTGTTACAGTATAATAGAATGTTTTTTCGACATCAGGATCAACGTCATTAACGGCTTCAATTATCCTGCTCATTGTATACACTGTCTGATATTGATCGCCGCCTACAATATTTACATGGGTAAAGTGAGGGAATTCTGTTGTAATAAATTCTTTTATACTTTCAGAATCAGTTTCATGATACACATGATAAAGAGTATGTGTATTTGTATCTTCATCAACAAGATTTAAAACTGCACAAGTTCTAACTCCGGTTGTACTCAGAGGGGTATTTATATCAGCCTTCAACCATCCGCCGCCAAGATCCGGATCCTCGGTTGAAATTCCTGCCGTTATACTAACAGGACCGTTATACGGAGTAATGCGTTTTGCATCATCTGCAGGGCAATAGTTGAATATATATTTTTCAAAATCCTGCATCCTGTCAAAACTGTCTGTACCATAGATAATTCTACGATGCACAGGCGCCTGCATACCTTGAAATGGAATTTGTTTTATAGGTTTGGTTTTAAAAGTTAATAAATTTATCATTATTCTTGCTAAAACACGTAAATCTAAATAATTTACTTTATGTAACTTATTGTAAATCAAAAATTTATTTGTGATAAAATTAAACAGAGAAAAGAGGCAGGATATGAGTAATTTAAAAATTTATCTTGATAAAGATATAAACAGAGATTTGATTAAAACAAAAAAAATAGCCGTAATTGGTTTTGGATCTCAAGGTTACGGGCAGTCAATGAACTTAAAAGACAGCGGGTGTGATGTAGTTTTAGGACTTCGTTTAGGGGGTAAATCCGATATTAAAGCAAAAAATTACGGTTTCAAGACAATGACAATTGAAGATGCCGTAAAATGGGCTGATATCGTACAAATTCTTATCCCTGATGAAATTCAGGCAAAAGTTTATGAAGAACAGATTAAACCGTATATGAGAAAAGGTCAGTATTTAATGTTTTCTCACGGGTTTAATATACATTACAAAAAAATTGTTGCACCTGATGATGTAAATGTTATTATGGTTGCCCCAAAAGGTCCAGGACACACTGTCAGAAGCGAATACACAATCGGACGCGGAGTTCCGTCTTTAATTGCAGTTTATCAAGATCCTTCCGGAAATTCAAAAGATATAGCACTATCTTATGCGTCAGCAATCGGTGCTGGACGTGCAGGGATTTTGGAAACAACTTTCAAAGAAGAAACCGAAACAGACTTATTCGGAGAACAGGCAGTTATTTGCGGCGGGGTTTCGGCTCTTATTAAAGCAGGTTTTGAAACTCTTGTAGAAGCGGGATATTCACCTTATATGGCATACTTTGAAGTTTTGCATGAAATGAAACTGCTTGTTGATTTGATAAATCAGGGCGGATTAGCTGATATGCGCTACTCAATTTCAAATACCGCCGAATACGGAGATATGACCCGCGGGCCAAAAGTTATCGGGGAACAGTCACGCAAAGCAATGAAAGAACTTTTAAAAGATATCCAAAGCGGGGCGTTTGCTGATGAATTTATGGAAGAAATGCAAACAGGCTGCAAAAACTTTAACAGGTTGAGAAAAGAAAACGCAGATCATTTGATAGAAAAAGTCGGGCAAGAAATCCGATCCTCATTTGTATGGGGAAATGACAACAAGATTATAGACAGAAACAGGAATTAATGGAAGCACAGAAGGCAAGAGGGCAGGAAGGCAGGCTGATAACTAAAAATAAACTTTTTATGATAACAAAAAGTTTTCCACTCTTAAACTTACAAACGGAGAAAAAATGTACAGCACAGATACAGATTATGAAGTAGTAGTATTTTCAGTAGGCGATACAAAAGCAGGAACCAAAATGGGCAAATTACAGCTTAAAAATCTTAAAGATGATACCGTTTTAAACTGCATTTTGTGGGAAGAAACACTGAACCGTTACGACAGCAAGATTTTTAGAACCGGAAATATAGTAAGAATTGTAACCGCATCGTTTAATGAACGATACAATAACTGTCTTGTATCATCGTTGCAGTTAATTAAAGAGGCAAAAACCGGACTGGATGAAAATGAGCGGGAAAAAGTTTATGCTGAACTTATTTCCTATATCGACACTATTAAAGATGAAAAACTGAATGCTTTTCTTGCCGGCTATTTTGCGGAACATAAAGACAGAATTAAAATTATGCCGGCGGCAAAACTTATGCACCACAACTATATCGGCGGGCTTATGGTTCATACTCTTGAATGCCTGCGTTATGCTGAAGCGAACATGGAACTATCGGATTACAAGTTTAACCGCGACAATATAATTGCCGCATGTATGCTCCATGATATCGGTAAAATTTTTGAATACACAATTGACCTTGAAACAGGTTTGATTGATTATGACGAAAAATTCAGAAAAGAATGGCTGACGCATTCACAGTACGGTTTTTCTATCTGTATGACGCAGGGTTTTAAAGAAATTGCAAAAATGATTGCAGCTCATCACGGCAGAAGCGATTGGGGTGCAATTATTGATCTTGACCAAAAAGATCTGGAACCGGAACTTTACTTTATTCATCTTATTGATAATTTGTCTGCGAAATTCGGTAAAATTAATGTCCGTATTCTGGAAGAAAAAGGAGTGTAAAAATTTGTCAAAGTTAACTGAAAAACATAATTATAAAGGTACACTTGTCTGTGTAGAAGGGATTGACGGTTCCGGTAAATCCACACAACTGGCACTTTTGCGTGACTGGCTCAAATCAACAGGACACGACGTTATTTTTACGGAATGGAATTCCTCCGAGTTGATCAGCCAGACAACTAAACTTGCGAAAAAGAAAAATATGCTGTCCCCGCGTACTTTTTCACTGTTGCATGCTGTAGATTTTGCAGACAGACTAAAACAGGTTATTGATCCGGCTCTGAAAGCAGGTTTTATTGTGCTTGCCGACAGATATGCATATACTGCTTTTGCAAGAGATGTCGCAAGAGGAGTAGATCCGCAGTGGGTCAGAAACGTTTATAATTTTGCAATAAAACCTGATCTTGCAATCTATTTTGACATAGACCCTAAAAATTCGATGGAAAGAATCTGTTCAAACCGCGCCCCGAAGTTCTATGAAGCAGGTATGGACTTGAAGCTTAGCAACGATCCTTACGAAAGCTATATGATTTTTCAGGGAAGAGTTACAAAAGAATATCAAAAAATGGTCGATGAATTCGGGCTGATAAAGCTTGATGCAATGGATTCAATCCATTCAAAACAGGTAAGAATAAGAGAAATGTTGAGAGAAGTTCTGAATAACAAAGGAGTGAACATATAATGACGCAATTCAAAACAAAACACGGATATGAAGGTTTGCTTATTGTTATAGAAGGAACGGACGGTTCCGGTAAATCAACCCAGCTGCAGCTTCTTAAAAAATCCATTCAGGCGCAGTCTTACGGGGTTATAATATCAGAATGGAAAACATCTCGCTTAATTGCAAACGTGATTGATGATGCAAAAGAAAGAAACCTTCTAAACGCAACAACATACAGTTTACTCTATGCAGCTGATTTTGCCGACAGACTGGAAAATACGATTATTCCCGCATTAAAATCAGGATTTATCGTACTTCTTGACAGATATTATTACACTGCACTAGCCCGTGATGTTGTGAGAGGTCAGGATATTGAATGGGTTAAAAATCTTTATGATTACGCTCCGGAACCTGATTTAATATTCTATCTTGATATGCCGGTTGACGTACTTTTGAAAAGAATTATAGGAACAACCGGTTTGAATTACTACGAAAGCGGACGTGATGTAGGTTTTTCATCTGATTTTTACAAGAGTTTTGAAATTTATCAGAACAAATGTCTTGAACAGTACGAAAAAATGAAATCTGAATACAATTTTATAAGCATTGACGGCACAAAATCAATTGACGAAATCCATTCAATAATGAACCACGAAGTCCAGAAAATATTAGATTCCGGTGTCCTGTATTAAAGCCACGGATAATCGTCCTTGACTTGCCAGCCGTCAAATTGGATTAGAGAAGCGCATTCTCCACGGCTTCTATTCTGTGCATTTTTGCAATAATTTAGCAATTCTTCACGGGTTGTCTTATTTACAGTAGCGTAACCACCGGCTTTAAATACGTATTCATTGTTGACCCAGCGAATTATAAAATCAAATACATCTTTGCCGTATATATTTGGTTTTTGCATACAATTATAATCATAGTATATATGGATATTCCCAGCTCCAACGCCGCTGCCGCCTATATTCATTCCGAAACAGCTTCCATCACTGAATATATATATTGCAGGTAACCCTTGATCAAATATTTCACTCCCATAAGAAAAACATTCCGGGTTTGAGTTAGTATCACATTGACTTACACCTTTAAGATATGGGAAAATATATGTCGTAGCAAATTTTGACATCTGATCGCCATCATTTTGTTTTGTAGGGAATTCCCAATAACTCATTTCTCCATGGTCTATCATAGCAAAATTAAATGCGTTTTGCATAGTTGAATAAAACTTTTGAAGTCTCTTTCCGACGACTTCTTTTTGATGGTTTGAAATTAATGTCGGAATAGTAATAGCCGCAACCACACCGATGATACCGAGGGTGATTAGAACCTCTGCGAGTGTAAATGCTGCGCATTTACGAGGTGAATAAGTAAATAGGTTAATAAGTGAATAAGTTCGTTTCAGAAAGTTAAACATGTCATCCCGAACTTGTTTCGGGATCTCAAGAGATGCTGAAACAAGTTCGGGATGACAGATTGCTCCCTCTCCTATGGGAGAGGGTTGGGGTGAGGGCTGATTGTCATTTTCACCCTCCCATTTACTTCCCCTCCCCTCAAGGGAGGGGATATCTTTTTGTCCTCTCGCCCCTTTGGGGAGAGAGTTAGAGTGAGGGGGAAGCGTAGCCGCTGCATCCCACACATTAAGATTACCTGAAATTTTAAATATAATTCTTAGTGCCCTACTGCCATAGTATCCTAATATCTTTAAACTGGCTTTGCATCTTTGCTTCTTTGCATCTTCGCATCTAATTGCGTCTTTGCCTTCGGCGGAGCCTACAGTGCCCCCCCCCGAAGCAAGCATAGCCGCTTGATCCGCCATATAGGTAATCAAACAAACTTTTAAAACACTGAAAATTTTTCATTTACTTACTCCTTAATAATAAATATACTCTTATATCCATAGTATAACTTATTTATCTGCCTTATGTTAAATTATTAAAATAAAAATTTACGTTATGAAACATTTTGAACCATACGGCATGGTTTATGCTACATTATAAAAGTAAAGAGACACATAGTATAGTTTATAGGAGATTAATGAATGTCTGAATATCTGAGCAAGGAAGAGATTAAACAGTGGAGAAGTTCATTAGAAAAGATTACATTAGAAGAATATGCTGCCAGATTAGGGAAAAAAATTGAAGAGGCTAAGCCTACAAATGATTTAATAGACATTGTATTAAAAGGGAAACCTGTTGTTTCATCAGAAGATGAATGGGAAAAACCTCATGCAGAAAGACTAAGCGCCATTGCAGAACGCAGTTATGAACGTGAAAGAGAAATCGCACCAAGTCCTTTCTCTATTCATAAAATGCTTGAGGAAAATACTCCTGTAAAAGCTCCTAAAAAAGAAAAAGTTCAGCCGAAAAAGAAAACAGCAGCAAAAAATACCGCAGCTGCAAAAACAGTAAAGAAAAACACGGCAAAAGAAACATCCGAAACTTTAAGGGATGAAGTAAGAATTGTTTTCAAAAAAGCTCTTACAGACAGAGAACAAAAAGTTTTTGATCACTTCGCCGCAAATAAAGGTAAAATTGTATATGCAAAAGACCTTGCAGCTTTACTTGATTTGCCCAGAGATTATGTATATAAATACATAAAAAATCTCAGAGCGAAAATCGAAGGTGACAAACTTGAAAATGCTGATAAAGGCGGATTTATATTAAATTAAAAATTATCCAATCAAAAAAGCCTATGTTTAAAACATAGGCTTTTTTGATGAGTTTAATAAGTCATTTCCCAGTTATCGTTAAGAATTTGTCCAAAGCAGCTGTCAGTCGTGCTGACAGTTGCTTTACAATTCTCAGCAGTACCTCTTATGTCTTTTAAAGATTTGCCTTCAGTTCCGCAAACACCGGTAGTTCTGCAATTAATATCGGCACCTGAAACATCCAGTACACCGTCATAAAAAACAGAAAGATAAAAAGCATCACGTCCTAAAATATTAGGACCTTGAGAACCGTTTATATCTATAAATACTTTACCGTATGAACTTGAATATGAAAAAGGATAATCCATGCATATTGAAGAACCGCTTGCTATTACAGCGCAATTACCATAGCCCCAGCCTCCAGAAATTTCAACATCTTCCCCGTTAATATTTTTGTAAGATGTTGAAAAACATGGATCAACTATACCATTACACTCTTGTATAACTTTAAAATATTCATTAAAAAAATTTTTTACTGCTGCTTTACTGTTTAGTCCAGCCTCTTTTAAATTTATGGCATTTCTATCGTTTGTGTATTGAATAAATGCCTGCTGCAATTCATTATAAACTTTATGTAATTGAGTTACATAGGTCTTACGCTGATGATTTTGCATTAAAGTCGGAACGGTCATTGCAGACACAACGCCAATTATTCCTAAAGTTACTAATACCTCTGCAAGAGTAAAACCCAAGCGAGCCTTTTGACACGACACAAATACTTTGCACAAATCGGTAAAAACGTTAGAAGGAGCTACAGAACGCCCCCCCCCCGACATTTTAAAAATTTTATCATTGCAGACTTTTCCTTTCTTATTAATCATATTTTACCCTATATATCTGTCGATTGTATCATCTATATTAAATTATGTAAATAGATTAAATAAAGGACTTATAGAAAATATTAAATTTTTCTGATTATATTAATAAGTCATTTCCCAATTGTCATTCAATAACTTGCCAAAGCAACCGTGAAATCTCGCATTTGCGGCAATACAAGCTTCTTCAAAACCTTTTTCTCTTTGTTCCTCGGACAACGGTGCAACTGTAACAGCGCTGTCAAGCTCTTCACCGGCATCATTTATGTATGACAAATCATCTATTACACCATTATTTGTATATAAAAATAAGCTAAATGCATCTCTTCCAAATATATTTGGTCCGGCTGCTCCGTTTATATCAACCACAAATTGGATACGATCAGAGAGACCAGTAGAGTTTGTCACGCCAATTGCTGTACCATCAGCAAGAGCAACACAATCACCCTGACATGTAAAATCAGTATTGTTTCCCGAAATTTTTTTATAAGCTTCAGCAAAACACGGAACAGCATCCTCTCCGCAATCCTGCACCACATTAAAATAAGTCTTAAAGAAATTAGTAAATCCAAATGATACAAGACCTGCTTCTTTTAAATTTACAGCATTTCTGTCATTTTGAAAATTTAATAACCCCTGTGATAAAGTATTATATACTTTATGAAGCTGTGTTACGTAAACTTTACGCTGGTGGTTTTGTATCAATGTCGGGACTGTCATCGCAGAAACAACACCAATAATTCCGAGGGTAACGAGAACCTCTGCCAAGGTAAATGCGCATTTCTTTAGACGATAGGACGTTAAGACGTTAGGACGGTAAGTCTTTTTTAGTGAAGAGTGAAACGTAGCCGTTCCATCAGACACATTAAGATTACCTGAAAGTTTCAAGATAATTCTTGGTGCCCTGGTGCCATAGTATCCTAATATCTTTATAATAGCTTTGCATCTATGCCTCTTAGCATCTTTGCCTCCAGTTAAGAGATCCTGAAATAAATTCAGGATGACGGAAATAGATTGACTTCTTGACCTCCGGGCTTCTTGACTTCTATTTAGCTGAGGAGTGCCCCCCCCCCGAAGCTCTCAACTATTCTTGCTTTCGCCATAATACCTCCTTTAAATAGAATATATATATTAAACCAGATAATATAATAACACTTCAGGCAATAATTTTCAATACTATTTTCTAAGCAGCACATTCATACCAGCAGTAAAATAATTTTTGACTTCTACAAATGAACGAATTCGGGATAACATCTTTAATATATACAAAGGTCTTAAATAAAAACGCCTGACAGCAGATTTATGCAACTCAAAAACTCTGTCTTTTGAAAGAGTATGAGTGTTTACAGCCGGATAAAAATATGCATTTTCAAAAGATGTACTCTTATCAAATAAATTATGCTCTTTTGCATATTCATAAAACCGTGAGCCCGGTAAAGGAGTTGCCGTATAAAAACTTATAAAATCACTGTCGAGTTCAATTGCAAATTTAATTGTCTCTTCGACTGTTTCCTCTGTTTCCCACGGAAGACCGATTACAAAGTAATTATAAATTCTTATTTTTGCTTTTTTAAAAACCTTGACAGTTCTTCTGACATCATCAAGAGTAATTTTCTTGCCCATCTTTTCAAGCATATACTGCGATCCGCTTTCAACACCTATGCTCACAAGACGACAGCCGGATTTATACATCATCTGAGCCATTTCCAAGTCTGCCGTATCTGCTCTTGTATTTGCAGACCACGTAATTTTCAATCCGCTGTCTATAATTGCCTGACACAAATCAAGCGTCCATTTCTTATCAAGATTGAAAATATCAGACCAGAAAAGGAAATTGGTTATATTATATTTTTGAACACATTCTTTTATTTCAGCAACAATATTTTCAGGGCTGCGACGTCTGACCTTTGCTCCTGATACAGGTGTTGCAAGGCAGAAAAAGCAATGAAAAGGACAGCCGCGTGAAACTTTAATGGTTGCCTGAACCTTATTGTTGTCAGGACGTCTGTAAATATTATTATCAACCAGATGACGTGCAGGAAAAGGCAGAGAATCCAAATCTTCAATAAACGGTCTTTTGCCGGTAAATTTTACTTCATCATTTTCTTTATAATAAATTCCTAAAATATCTGTTTTTTGTTTACCTTGCAAAATTTCTTTTAAAGTTTCTTCAGCCTCGCCGAGAATTCCAAAATCCAACGCATCATGGTCTTTCATTATACGCTCTGCAAGAGTTAAAAATGCAGCTCCTTTGGCAATTGTTATAATATCAGGACAAAGTTCTTTTGCCTTTTTTAAAGCATCCAAGTCATGTTCCAATGTCGGAGTAGCAATATTTACAATAAGATAATCAGGTTTAAATTCTCTTAAATCCTGTTCAAAATTCCCGCCCTGACTATAGTCTTCTATTTTTGCTTCAAACCCTTCTTTTTCGGCAACAGCAGCCAGGTACATCAAATCAGTCGGCGGCAGGGGTGGAATTACAATCAAATCTCTTGTCGGCTGCTGACATCTGTCTTCTCTGTTTAATACAGGTGACGGCGGGTATATTAAAAGAACTTTTTTCTTAGTTTCATTCTCTTTCATTATTTAAACCTTTTCCCGAACTGTTTTTGCAACAAGAGCAGCGATTGTCAGACATACAGCACCGATTAAAAAAGCATATTCCCAGTGATAATTGATGTAATCAGAACCCATCGGGAAAGAACATTTAGAAATCAACCAAGCTACAAGCGTACATACAAATACCTGCGGCCCTGCAATAAAAATATTAAAAATCCCCATAACAGAACCTTCTGTTCCTTTTTTTATAAATTGAGAGAGCATCGCAAACGGAAGCGCACAAATGCTTGCCCAGCCGATCCCTGCTACACCCATTAACAATGCAACCGCTTTTGGCTGTTTTGCAATAAACATTCCCAAATATGCAAGTATCATTGTAATCAAAGAAATAATATGCACTTTTTTGTTTGTATATTTTGCCGACAGAATGCCGATAGGAATTGCGACAAGAAAACAAACCAGATTAAAAATTGCAAAGCAGACAGATGAAAAATTCGTTCCGTTCACAAGAGCCTGAGAAAAGGTTTGCCTTGAGAATTCATCGACAGTGGTTAAATCAGGCACGCAATAGATAGTGTGAACAGCATACTGTGTAAAAAATATCATCATACACATCGTACCGATCCATGTAAAAAACTGCATTATACAGATTTTTGAAACTTCAGGCGACATCGCAAAAAAGTTTTTTACGGAATCCACAAAAGTCGGCTCAATTTTATCAGCAGCCGCAACATCTTTTATAATCTCTTTTCTTGTCTGGCGTTCTTTAATTGTAATACAAGTCCAGGTCATTGCAAGTGTAAACGCCAGAGCCGCCATTATAAATTGAGCAGTAATCGACATTTGATACCCAAAAGCCCATTTTAAGAACGGAGCAGTTCCTGCTGCAATAACAGACCCAAGCCCGATTGCAAGACTTATGTATGAATTTGCGATAGAATACTGTTCTTCCGGAACGACATCGGGGACTAAAGCCCTGTAAGGTCCTTGAGCAACATTAACACACGCATCAATAATCCATATCATAATCGCAGCTATAAAAAGCGCCGTAAGAGGCGGGAAATTTATTCCTGTAAAATTATGAAGAAAATCAGCAACATTTGCGGAATTCGGGAAAATCCACAATGCAAGCGACGCAAGGAGTGCACCGCCTAAAAGATACGGTCTGCGTCTGCCAAAGGGAGATACTGTTTTGTCACTCAAAGCGCCGACAATCGGCTGGACAACCATACCCGTAAATGGGCCGGCAAGCCATATTAATCCGTATAAAAACGGAGAAGCTCCCAATCCTTCAGTTACAGGACCTGATAAAATTATCCTCATCTGCCACGCAAATTGTAATCCTAAAAAGCCAAGAGCAAAATTTAAAAATTGAACAGTCGTAAATTTTTTCAGAATATTATTATCTTCCATTAATTATCTCCCCCAAATGTAGTCTGTATATTTAAGAATACTACCAATATACAGTCAGGTCAAGCACTTTTTACAATACAATATTGACAAATTAAGAAAATATGAAATAATAAAATAATATAGAAAGCAAAAGGAGTTTTATTATGGAAAAGAATAAGAAGCTGAGAATTGCCCCCCCCCCGAAAAGGTAGGTTGGACTAACTTTTTAACCAATTCAATTGACAGAAAATTTATAGTATGTCATAATCGTGATATGATACATCACTTTAAAAATAACATATTTGGTTTTACGCTGGCAGAAGTTCTAATCACCCTCGGTATAATAGGCGTTGTTGCAGCGATGACAATTCCAACATTAGTCGGAAACTATAAATACATGGTTTTACAAAATCAGTTTAAAGCGGCTTATTCTGATCTTAATCAGGCGGCGAAACTGTTTCAGTTGCACCATGACATTACTGTGAGCGAATATAATGCCGCAAACAACAACTCTGTAAATACGTTAAAAGAATTTTCAAAAGAATTTAATGCTGTTCTAAAAACCAGCGATTTAAAACACAGCTCTACTGATAGTGACGGAAATTCAATAGGAGCCAGACCATACGAATGGGTAAGTATTAATGGAACTGCAAAACTTCCATCGAATTGCGATACAAGCGGTTTTTTCTGGGATACTCAAGGAAGGGTTATTGCGTTTGATGATCCGCCTCAAGCTGGAGAGAACGGTCCTAAAGTTTGCATTGATATTAACGGGGAGAAAGCTCCTAACAGATATGGCGTTGATTATTTTATTTTTATGTTTACTACTGACGGTTATGTTATTCCTTGGGGGCAGGAACATAAAGATAATCCTGACGAATGTTCAGACAATCCATATTACAACTGTACTGTCGCAAGTAATAAATGCAGAAATACCGGGAATTGGACATCTCAGACATCTTGCGCAATATATGCACTTTCAAATCAACATCCGACAGATTCTGGAAAAGACTACTGGAATGATTTTGTCAAAGGAAAATAGTTATATTCTGTTCACTACAGCATCTATTAAACCCTTGAAAAGCGGGTGAGGATGCTCAGGACGCGATTTAAATTCCGGATGGAATTGACATGCAACAAACCAGTCAAGCTCAGGAAGTTCTACTACCTCAGCAAGCATTCCGTCGGGCGACATACCTGAAAATACCAGTCCGGCATCTTCGATTTGTTTGAGATATTCGTTATTGACTTCATATCTGTGTCTGTGGCGCTCGGAAATTTTTTCTTTGCCGTACGCTTTAGCTGCTTTTGATCCTTTTTTCAAAACACAATCATAAGCACCTAACCTCATTGTTCCGCCGTATCCGTGAACATTTTTCTGTTCAAGCATCAAATCAATAACAGGATTTTGTGCATTTTCGTCAAACTCTTTTGAATTGGCATCTTTTAAGCCGACAACATTTCTTGCATATTCAATAACTGCACATTGCATACCGAGGCAAAGCCCTAAAAACGGAACATTGTTTTCTCTTGCATAACGGATAACATTGAGCTTGCCTTCAATCCCTCTTACACCAAAACCGCCCGGAACGACAACAGCCTGAACATCTTTCATTAAATCTTTACAAGCAGAATAATCAAGACAGTCTTCGGAATTTATCCATTTTATTTCTACCTTAACATCGTCTGCATAGCCTGCATGCTTCAAAGATTCAACAACTGAAATATATGCATCCGACAATTTTGTATACTTACCTGCTATAGCAACTCTCACCGTGCCTTTTGGATTTTTAATTCTTTCTACAAGTTTTTCCCAGCCCTTTAAATCGGCTTTTCTGTTATCAACTCGCAACATATCAAGAATTACACCCGCCATATTTTGTTCTTCCAGAGCCAGCGGAACTTCATAAATACTTTTCATGTCACGGCATTCTATAACAGCTTCTTTCGGAACTGAACAGAAAAGAGCGAGTTTTTCTTTTTCCGTTTTCGGAATGGGTTTTGTTGTACGGCAGACAAGAATTTCCGGCTGAATACCATAACTTCTCAAAACATGAACACTGTGCTGCGACGGTTTTGTTTTTAATTCACCTGATGTCGGGAGATACGGTAAAAGAGTTGTATGAACAGAAACAGCATTTCCTATTCCGACTTCAGTTTTAAACTGTCTGATAGCTTCAATAAACGGCAAACTTTCTATATCACCGATTGTACCGCCGATTTCTATAAGCTGGAAATCCGGTTTAAACTGTTTTGTTGCCCCCATAATTCGCGATTTAATCTCATTTGTAATATGCGGTATAACCTGAACAGTTGCCCCCAGATAATCGCCGCGTCTTTCTTTTTCTATAACCGTTTGATAAACACTACCTGAGGTAACATTATTGAATTTACCGAGAGCAGTATCCGTAAATCTTTCATAATGCCCTAAATCAAGATCCGTCTCTGCTCCGTCATCAGTTACAAAAACTTCACCATGCTGAAAAGGGCTCATAGTACCGGGGTCAACATTGATATAAGGATCAAATTTTTGATTGATAACAGAAAACCCTCTTGCTCTCAATAATTTGCCTAAGGAAGCCGCAATTATGCCTTTACCCAAAGAACTTACAACACCGCCCGTTATAAAAATATATTTAGTCATTTTTTATCCCTTTCCAACAATACAGAAACTGTCATTCTGAACTCATTTCAGAATCTTAACCCCATCGCACCTGTTTTGCTTTATATGCATTTATCTAATTAATTTTCGGCACTTTGAAGAAGCCGTTCTCTTCTTCCGGTGCATTAGCCATTAAATCTTCTTTGCTGATTTCCTGAACAACTTTATCCTCGCGCATTACGTTATAAAAATCTATAACCTGGCACATCGGCTTGACATTAGATGTATCAACTTCGTTCATTTGATCAACATATTTTAAAACATCACCTAACTGTTTTGTATAAAGTTCTTTTTCTTCTTCAGTTAATTCCAATCTTGCTAATTTTGCAACATGTTCTACATCTTTAATAGTAATCATATTTCTACTCCGTTATTTAACTATAATAGCACAAAAATTTTACATGCCTGTAAATTATTACATAAATTTAATGATTTTTTTAATTAAAAACTTATGGTATAATATCAATAATGATTGGAGATAAATTTGTCGGAGATTAAAGAAAAACTTGAAGATGATTTAGATGCGCAAATTCTTGCCTACAAAGCCTGCCCGGATGAAAAGAAAAAAAGAATGCTGCATATTAATATTGTTGAAAATGCAATGCATCTGGTAAAAAAAATTGCAGGAAGTATTTCTGCACAATCGGGCATTTCTAACGAAGATCTTGTTCAGGTCGGGTCTATCGGTCTTATTAAAGCAATCGAATTTTTTAAACCGGACAAAAACGCGAAATTTAAAACTTACGCATCATATTTTATCCGCGGAGAAATTAAGCATTATCTCAGAGATAAAGCTTCTATGATAAAAGCTCCGAGAGAATTACAGGAATTGGTTTTTAAAATCAGTTCAGCGGTTAAGCAGCTAAAAAGCAAAGGATTTGAGGATCCAACAGAAGAGCAAATAGCCGATGTTGTAGGAATTCCCGTTGATAAAATTCATGAAGTTATGGAAATTGAACTGTACAAAAGCACTCTCTCGCTTGATCAGGCAATCTCCTCTGTTGATGACGATGATCTGACACTTATTGATAAAATCCCGTCAGGGGATTATCAGGACTTTATGAATTCCTATGAAAATAAAATTATGCTTGCGGAAGCTATAAAAAAATTACCTACTGATTTACAAAAAATTATTGAATTAAGCTATTATCAAGACTTGAACCAGCGTGAAATTTCAGAAAAACTACATATTTCTCAAATGCAGGTCTCAAGAAGACTTAAAAAAGCTATAAGTAAAATGTATCAGATAATTAGATCTAAAGACGAAAACTAAAGGAGACATTATGGGAGCACTAATCGCAATATTAGCCTTCGTATTTATAACCGGATTATGTATCGGAAGTTTTTTAAACGTAGTAATTTTAAGAACTCTAAGCGAAGAATCGATTGTGTTTCCGGCTTCTAAATGTCCGAAATGCCAGACGCCTTTGAAATGGTGGCATAATATTCCGGTACTTTCTTATATTTTCCTGAAAGGCAAATGTGCTTTTTGTAAAGAGCATATAAGTATCCAGTATCCGATTGTCGAACTTTTAACAGGTATAATTTTCACTCTTCTGTTTATGAAGTTCGGTGTAAGTTTTCAAACACTTTTTGTCTGGGCTGTTGCTGCTGTATTTATAGTAATAGCAGGAACAGATATCAAAGAAAAAGTTGTATATGATCTTCATACATATATTCTTGTGGGACTTGGACTTTTATATGCAGTTATTGTAACAATTATTGCCGTAACTCAAATGCACTATACAGGCACGCCATTTGAATTTACAAAATATGTTTTGTTAAATAACCCGATAACAAACTCGCTGCTTGGCATAATTGCCGGTATATTAATTCTTGAAATCTGCGCAAGAACAGGTTATTTAGTTGCAGGGACACGTGCATTCGGAGAAGGTGACACATTTATTGCAGCCGGTTTAGGTGCAATATTCGGCTGGAAAACACTTATCGTTATACTGGGTCTTGGCGTATTGATACAGGTTGTTATATTCCTGCCGATATTTATAAAAGGTCTTATTAAATCAAAGGATTGGAAAACTTTAACATCATTTGTTGTATTTGTCTTATTTGCCATAGCATTTTACGCATTACAGTATTTCAGAGTAATAACTCCCGATACAATGCTAATTTACACAATTTGTGCACTATTACTTGCCATACTCGGGGTTATATCCTGTATATTTATATTCAAAGGGCTTAGAGAACACCCCGAAAACAGGACATACATGCCGTTTGGGCCTGCAATGGTTGCTGCTGCATTTATTGCGCTATTAGTATAGTCTTTATACAGACAATATTTTCAAAGCTTCTTTCAATATTTCTTCTGCGGATGCTTTGTCATTCAGTATCGTAAGAGCTTTTGAGACAGCATCTTGTATTTCTTTACGCTCGTAGCCGAGTGATACAAGAACCATTTGAGCATCTTCAACCGCCCTGTCATCAATTTTTGCAGGAGTAATTGATGTTATTTTTATAGGTTCTTTTGTTTGATAATTCATTAATTTGTCTTTTAATTCAAGAATAATTTTCTGTGCTAACTTTGGTCCCACGCCTTTTGCACGTGTAAGCTCCTTGTAATTTCCTTCTATTACAAAACCGATAAGTTCTGATGATTCAAATTCATCCAGCAGTGTAAGTGCCATTTTAGAACCTACACCTGACACAGAAGTAAGAATATTGAAAATATCTCTGTCTTCTTTATGCAAAAAACCGCAAAAACTCATTTTGTCTTCCCTGTGTAATAAAACAGTATAAATCTTTATATCACCGTCAGGCATTTGAGAAAAATCCCTTGTCGTAACCTCAAGAAGATAACCTATCCCTGATGTTTCAACAGTTACATAAGTTCCCTTTGACGAGTTAGATTTATTTGTTAAACTTCCTTTTATATAATCGTACATCAATTTCCCCTTAAAGTTCTTCTTATTACGGCAATATCCTGATCAAGATTTTTATTTGTTTTTAAATCATCCCTTATTTTTTCATAAGAATATAGCATTGTTGTGTGTTTTTTCTGAAAGAACTCCGCTATACTTTCAAAACTTTTTTGAGTAAGCTCACGCGCCATATAAACCGCAACATGGCGTGCTGATGAAACTCGCTGGTTTCTGGCTGAGCTTAAAAAATCATTCAGCGAAACACCGTAATATTCTCCTACTGCTCTTGCTACCTTTTCAATAGTAATTTCGTCGCGGGAAGCTTCACAGTTCAAGACTTTTTTTGCATAAGCAAGAGTAAGCTCTGTTTTTTCAATATCGGCATAAGCGCTGACCTTGTTAAATGCTCCTTCAAGCTCTCTCACGTTATTAATAAAATTCTTCGCAATATATTCAAAAACATCAAAATCAGCTTTCACATTTGCCTGTTCAGCAAGATTTTTCAAAATCGCGACGCGGGTTTCAAAATCAGGAGGAGTAATATCAACCATCAATCCCATTTCAAAACGTGTACGCAATCTGTCGGGAAGAGTCGGAATGTCCTTGGGCAGTCTGTCTGACGTTATAACAATCTGCTTATTTTTGTTATGAAGGCTGTCAAAGGTATGGAAAATTTCTTCCATAGTATAAGTTTTACTCTCCAGAAACTGAATATCGTCAATCAAAAGCACGTCAACATTTCTGTATTTCTGGCGAAATTTGTCCATACGTGCGTTTCTGTCGTTGCCTCCGCACTGAATATTTTTAATTAACTCATTAACATATTCTTCTGTTTTAATATATTTAACTTTTAATTTAGGTTTATTAAAAATGATGTAATGCCCAATTGCCTGCATCAAATGCGTTTTACCAAGCCCTGACGCCCCGTAAATAAATAATGGATTATATTTTTTAGCAGGGTTCTGGGCAACTGCAAGAGCGGCAGCATGTGCAAAACGGCTGTTTTCCCCGACAACAAAGTTTGAAAATTTATACTTCAAATTCAGATTTGCAGAAGACTGCATCTGTGCAAGATTATCCATTATCCTGCTTTCATCGGTCTCCGGCAGAGAACGTTTTGCTCTCTGGAGTTCCTTTTTCTTCTCTTTCTGGTAAGTTTCAGCAAACTCCTCGTCATAAACTACGTTATAACTTATATTTTTACCGCATGCATTTTTTAGCGCTTCAAGAATTTTCGCATCATGCTGTGATTTAATTGCCTGCGGTGCAAGTGCATGAGCAGTGATTAAAGTCAAAACATTCCCGTCAAATGATACAGGTTTTAGAGGCTCAATCCACATTTTAAATGTCGGAACAGTCTCGGAAAGCTCCTCTTTTGCTTTACTCCATATCTCTTTTTCATCCATAATTTAATTTTACTATAAAAATAATTTATGAAAAAGGTTTTATCTGTTTTAATAATCCATACTACCGCTGCTAATTACTTTTGCAGCACAATGCAAACCTACTCCGCCGCTCTTGCAGTCCGAATTTTCTTCAGAAACATCAGCCCCTGCAGGCACTATACCATTCTGTGTCACAACGATAAAAACACTTCTGCTGCAGGAAAATATGACTTTAACGGAACTGGCGAGAATAGTTCCGCAAACAACCGGTAAACAATATACTGTTGACAGTTTATCAAGGAAACTGCAAAACGAAACGATGAAATACAATGAAGCAGAAATGCTCATTAACAATATGGGATATACCATAAAATTCGAAAAATTAAATAAATAATTTATACAAAACAACCGCGCAGGAAACGGAAAGATTTAAAGACTCAACAGAAGATGCCATTTCAATTTTTACATCTTTTGTCGCAAAATTTATCAATTCATCCGAAAGCCCGTCCGCTTCAGAGCCGAACATTACAAGAACAGGGTTATTTACCTTAAAACTTTTCAAATAATTTTTTGAGCGCGGAAGCGTTGCAATTCGTTCAAATCCTTCAAATATTTTCTGCAGTTCATCAAAATCTTCAATATACACCACAGGAATTTTCCATAAATTCCCGACCGATGAACGCACGCATTTGGGATTATATAAATCGGCGCATTCTTTTCCGTACAAAACGACCGCATCTGCCCCGAACGCGGTTGAAGTTCTCAAAATAGTGCCGAGATTTCCCATATCTTTAACATTTTCAAGAAGAACAACTTTTTTTGCACCAGATAAATTATCTACAGTATAATTCTTTTTGAACGCAACTGCAACAGCATCAGGCGCCGTTTCGGTTGTTGAAATTTTTTTCAAAACAGGTTCGGTTGTAAAAATAGCCTTCTCTTTAAGAAAGTCGTATTTTTTCACATCTGACACAAATGCGTAATCAATCTCAATTCCTGCTTTAAAGGCCTCTTCAATACATTTAAAACCTTCAAGCAAAAACTTATTTTCTTTATCGCGGTATTTTTTCTGTTGAAGTTTTACGGTTTCTTTTACCAGATTATTATTTACGCTTGTTATTTCCTGCATTTACAAAACCTCAAATTCTTTGAGCCACTCTTGTTCCTGCTCTGTCAAAAGCGAAAAGTCTATAAGTTTTTTTTCATAATTCATGTGAACAAAAGAACGAATTTTCCCGTCTTTCATATAGCAGGAATTTTCCAGCCTTATGCCGAAATAATCTTCATTATAAAGCCCCGGCTCAATTGTAAAACACATATTATCTTTAATTTCAACTTTTGCCATCTCGTTTTTGCTTAAATTCGGCGGATACTCATGAACACTGATACCTATACCATGCCCGAGACCATGATTGAATACAAACCCTTCTATTTCATTTTCCGAATAAATTTTCCGTGCAAGAGCGTCAATACTAAATCCATCCACCGCACTTGCGGTTCCCCTTTCTTTACAAGGGAGGCAAAAGTTATATGTATTCAAAAACATTTTTAAAACGGTTGTGTAAACGCGTTTTTGAAGTTCAGACGGAGTACCTTTTATAAATACTCTTGTAATGTCCGTTGCAAGTCCCTGTTCGTAATACGCACCGCAGTCAATCAAAATAAGACTTCCGTCTTTTAAAATTTCATCTTTTGAACATTTTGAATAATGAGCGAGAGCAGAATTTTTATCTTTTGCTACAATTGATTTAAAGCTTAAACTCTTTGCACCGAAACGTTTAAATTCCTTTTCAAGCTGCCGGGCAATATCAAATTCAGAAATATTGTCGTTATTTTCAATATAATCACGGATTGCTTTTACAGCCAAATCCGTACGTCTGAAAGCATCTTTGTAATGCTCGATTTCATCATCTGTCTTAACAGATTTCATCAACTTTATAGGGCTGGTTTCAAGGACTTTAACCTTATCACCTGCTAACGCAAAATCATAAGCACTAATAGTTGATTTATCAACAAAAATATTTCCCTTATAACTTTCGACAAAATCATCAATATCATCAAGCAGGCGTGCTCTGCCTGCTAAAATCACAGCCTTGCCGCGAATTTTACTTGAATAATTATTTGAAAAATCTCTTAAATTGAAAAGATAAGAAACTTCCTCAAGATCCGTAATCAAAACTGCACCGTCATAATATATATTTTTAATTTTTTCTTCAACCGGAACGCCTGCTACCTTCACAATATTTGAGCTGTCATAAACATTCTCTTTATCAAGCGGATCTGTCTCAAAATATTTAAGTTCAATTCCCTTAGATTTTAAATATTCTACCCGTTTTTGAGAATTTTTCTTTGAAAAAATACCAAGAATTTTTCCATCAGGAACTTTTTTTACAAGTTCTTCTAAAAAAGACTGTCCTGTCTGAAGTTTTACAACTGAAATAATATCATGACTAACTTCTAAATCTGCCTGAATATGATATCTTCCGTCAACAAACAGAAAAATAGTTTCGGGAGTAACAAGCGCATCGCCGGTTGATCCTGAAAAAGACGTCAGTTTATACCTTGAATTTTCGTCTAAAGGAGTATATTCCTCCAGATATTTGTTTGCAGAATTCACAAGCAGGTATTCAATACCCTGCACTTTCATAAATTCACGAATATTTTCAACAGCACTAATCATCAATCATGCCTGTTAATTGAATTAAATGCCAGCCAAATTGAGTTTGAACAGGTTCTGAAATATCTCCGATTTCTTTTAATTCAAAAGCTGCATCTTCAAACGGTTTTACCATAACTCCGCGTTTAAAAAATCCTAAATCCCCGCCATCATGTCCTGACGGGCAGAGTGAAACTTCTTTTGCAGCATCGGCGAATGATTTACCGCCTTTAATTTCATCTAACAAATTTTTAGCCTCATCTTCTGTTTTAACCAGAATATGACTTGCTCTAACTTCTTTATGCATAAAAAACTCCTTATTTTCTTTTTTTTACAAACATAAGTTAACACAAAACCCGATTGTTTTCAACATATAAAATAAAAGACTTGCCGGTAAAAAACTGACAAGCCGTTGCATATCAAACATAGAGTCTGTATATATTGTTGTTGTACATAGTATTTTTGGGAATAAGCCTGTTATATTTTAAACCAAACCGCTCAAAGAACAAATCTTGTCGCAACCCCGAAAAAAGTGCCTGGATATAACAAGCTTATGTATATATAATACCCTTTTTTACACATATTTTCACCACTCGGGAGAATAACTTTTTATATTTAAAACTAACAAACTTGAACTAATTCTTAAGAATTAGAATATAGATCCCGAAACAAGTTCGGGATGACGAGGGAATATCAGTCATGCTGAATTTATTTCAGCATCTCATACGAAGCCATCAATAAATTAATTGTTTAGGTAACACTTTAGATAAATAAACTTGTATAACTCCCTCAACATTACTATTGCAAAAATTTTTTTTTATATTATATTAGAAATATGCGGAAGTAACTCAATGGCTAGAGTACCTGCCTTCCAAGCAGGCTGTTGCGAGTTCGAGTCTCGTCTTCCGCTATTTTTGTACTTTCTTATAAAATTTAGGTTTGCGAGACTTCGAACTTGTATGCTGCTCATGATGTTCGCAGCATACGGAGTTCAATCCTTGCAGGAAATCCTGCCTCGTAAGGCTCGTGATACTCGCCTACGATGCAAGCGAGTCTCGTCTTCCGTTTTTTGTACCTTTATAAAAGGTTTCAGGAGTTTTTATGAATTTTGACAATCTTCTTGTTAACGCGGATAAAGTTGATAAAGTTTTTGCGACATTCAAGGTCAGCATGTTTGTAGGTATTATTATCAACATTATACTGATCATTCTGCTTTTTAAGCTTACGGACATTGCAATCAACAAACTGAAAAAGAAATTTCTTACAAAAGATAACGCGGCAACAATCAGTCATATTTTTATTATTCTTGATAGGGTAATAAAAAGTTTAATAGTATTTTTCTTAGTTGCCTCATTTTTGCAAAGTCAGGGCTATTCTCTTACATCGTTGATTGCAGGGTTTGGAATTACAGGTTTGGCAGTAGGTTTTGCCGCACAGCAGACTATTGCCTCAATGTTCGGAACTCTTGGAATTTTAACGGATAAAGTCTACAAAATAGGGGATTATATAAGAGTCAACAATTTTGAGGGAACCGTCGAGAGCATAAGTCTGCGATCAACTAAAATCCGCTCACTTGATAATTTTCAGGTCTCAATTCCTAACAGTGTAATAGCTTCAAACATTGTTGAGAATATCAGCAAGGCACATAAAAGATTAATCAAAGTAACTTTCGGGGTTACTTATGACACACCCGATGAAAAAATCCAAAAAGCAATAGATATTCTCAAGAATATTTCAGAAACACGAAACGACATATATAACGATTATAGAGTAAACCTTGACGCTCTTGATGCAAGTTCAATTAACATTAAACTGACAGCTTATGCCAAAACAGGTTCATTCAACGAATATGAAAGAATTCGCGGGGAACTTTTACAGCAGGCAATAAAAGAATTCAGGAAAGAAAATATTGAATTTGCCTTCCCGTCAACAACAGTATATATAGCAAAAAATGAAAATTAAAATTATAGCTCTTGGCAAAATTAAAGAAAAATTTCTTAAAAACGGTATTGATGAATTTTTAAAACGGCTTACTCCTTATGCGGCAATTGAAATTATTGAAATTCCTGCTATAGAGATTAAAGACGAAAATTTGACATCTAAAGTATTGGAACAGGAAGGCGAAAAAATTCTTTCACACATAAAACCTCAATCCTATGTAATAACGCTTGAAATTAAAGGCAAAATGTTTTCATCAGAAGAATTTGCGCAAAAAATTAATGAACTTACAAATGACGGCGTTTCAGAAATCGTTTTTGTAATAGGTTCCTCATGCGGGATTTCACCAATAGTATCAAACCGCGCAAATCTAAAAATGAGTATGTCCAAAATGACATTTTTACATCAATTCGCACGGTTAATACTGGTTGAACAGATTTACAGAGCTTTCAAAATTATTAAAGGGGAAACCTATCACAAGTAACTATTGTCCTATTTCTCTAAGCATTTGGGTCGTAGTGCTTCCGCCTTTTTCAGTGTACCCGCTTCCCACAAGCCACAATGCTTTAGCTAAATTTGACTTCAACATAAAACCAAACAAATCATACCCCCATTTATTTGGTCCTTTCATCCCGTTAACATCTACAGCAAACAATGTAGTTGAACTACCATACCATACTATAATGACACCATCAGCCAGAACCCATATAGGCGCTCTATTATGAATAAACTCTTCTCTCCAGCCTCTCGTACCTGACGTAGCCATATTAATATCTTCTTCAGAAGCATTCTCATTATTTTCTTTATATAACGTATCATTTCCTTTATATGGAGGGATACAGCCATCTGCTAATCCGTTTCCTTCACAAACTTTTACAACTGATAAGGTCTTCATTAATTCTTCCCGTAATACCTTACAGTCAGATAATTGATTTGTAGGATTAACATTTTCTCCATATTCAACACATTCTCCGTTTTCATATTTTATACAAGGTGCACCTATATTATCATCACCGTAATAACACATAGGATGAAAACCTAATTTTACCTCCGCTAAACGATAACCGTTTAACATAGTATTATACGCTTTTTTAAACTGCTGTCTTAAGACCATTTTTTGATAAGAACTAATAAGTGCCGGCATAGTAATTGCTGCAACAATTCCTATAATTCCAAGTGTTATCAAAACTTCTGCAAGTGTAAATGCTAAATGTTTTTCCAGAGGTACAAATATTTTGAATAAATCGCCAAAAGCCTTAGCAGAAGCTGCTAATCGCCCCCCCCCTCCGAGATGCGGATTTAAAACCAGTGTTCATACTTTCTCCTTTCAATTAAATTATAACAGAACTATTTTAACAAAAATTTTTATTATTTTCAATAAGACTACATTATATGGTCTAATATAAATTTGATAGAATATGTTATAATTGTCTAAAATAAAGGAGATAAAAATATGAGAGAGTTTGAATTTAATCTTTCAATGGAAGAACTTGAAAAACGTACAAATAAAGATTACTTAATGACAAAAAAAATGCTGAAATGCGATGCGCCCGAATATTTGTCACTTCAAGAAGGAGACAAAGAAGCGCTTAAACATCTTGTTAAAGCAGCATACATTTTAGAAAAAATCAACATGCAGATTGATTGCCATCATAATCTTGAATTTAAAGCGTTTCTTGAAAGCGAAGTCGAAAAAGGCAACAAACAGGCTGAACTTACAAAAATTCTCTTTGATGCGCAAAAAGGCATGAATGCAATTGACACAATGTCAAATAAAATCAATCTTGCAAAAGGAATAAAAGAATTCCCCGGCAAAGGTGTTTACCCCGAAGATCTTTCAAAAGAGGAATTTCACAGCATCCTGACAAAAATGATTAATGAAGGTAAAATTGAAGAAGTCAAAAAAATTCTGACCCAGCGCTCTGTTGTTGAAAGAAACAGCGATGAACTTATCGGCATTGATTACATTGACAAATTCAAAGAAGATTTTTCTAAAATGGCGGATGAAATCGACAAAGCCGCAGGAACTTCTACAAACGCTGATTTTACGGAGTATTTAAAACTTCAGTCAAAAGCTTTAAGAAAAGCTGATCCAATGCTTGACGCTTATGCTGACAAAAAATGGGCAACACTGCAGGATACCCCGCTTGAATTCACAATAACAAGAGAGAATTACGAAGATGAAATGACCGGCACAATTGTAGAAAATAAAGAATTGTCAGAACTTCTTGAAAAACACGAAATTAAACCAATTCCGAAAGATTTTTTAGGCGGACGTGTCGGAATTGTTAATAAAAAAGGCACGGAAGCTCTTATGGCAATAAAAAAATATCTTCCTATACTTGCCAAAAATATGCCATACGCAGATGAATACGAACAAAATATTCAACCTGCTGACGTTGGCACCTCACCAGCCTTACAGGCGCCCTCTCCTCAAGGCGAGGGACAGCCAAAATTAAAGCAAACTATGGTTGATGTTGATTTAGTTGCAGTTACCGGGGATGTCGGGGCATACAGAGGCGGAATTACTCTTGCTGAAAATCTCCCGAATGACGACAAACTCTCACTCTCGATAGGCGGAGGAAGAAGAAATGTTTACCACAGACAAATAAGATTTATAAGCGATATGAAAAAACTTCAGGAAAGATTAGATGCAATTTTGGATAAAGATCAGCACCAATTCTATCTTGATGAAGCTGATCACTGGTTTACAATAGGACATGAAAACGCGCATTCTCTCGGACCTAAAAAGGCCTGCGAAACCTTAGGCAAATACCGCAATATCATAGAAGAAAATAAAGCAGATATGGGTTCTCTGGCTTTTGTTGATCTTTTAACAGAACTTGGAATGTATACAGAAGAACAAAGAAAACAAATTATTGTAACAACAATTACCGATAATTTCTTGAAATCAAAACCGACACTTAGTCAGGCGCACAGAGTCCGCACAGTTATGCAGAACAAGTATTTTGCAGAACGCGGTGCCTATGACATTATTGACGGTAAAATTCACGTTAATATAGATAAAGTTGTTCCGATTGCAAAAGAAATGCTCGCGGAAATTGTAAGAATTCAAATAGAAGGGAATTTTGACAAAGCAGAGAAATATGTTCTTGATAACTTTGTATGGACAGATAATATGGAGCTTATCGCCCAAAAACTTCAAAAAATAAATAAAACCTTAAACGGACGAACAGAAGCTGAACTTGCAGAAAAGCTTCTCAAAGAATAATATAAAATGACCGGTATTTTAACCGGTCGTTTTATTATTTATCTAATGAATCTTTGTTCAAATCTACAAGTAAATTCTGTATAGCTTTGTTCCATTCATCTGAAGTTAAATTTCTATGCAAATAGTCCATATTGCCGGTTGCTATTATCCATAAGGAACACCCGCCGCCGCTCCACCAGCCGCTTTGACGTTGAGTTGAGCAATAGGTTGAACTTCCAGCTCCAATCCACCATTTTGCAAAACCGGATATAACAGGATAGTTCTGTTTACTGTTTAATGTGAAATAAAAAATATCTTTACCCAGTTGATTAGGACCTTTTAAGCCATTCGTATCAACCTGCAACAACGGCATATTTAACTCACCATCATAACCGATACCAATTATTGTTCCGTCATTCAAAACAAACTTATAATGAGTTGTTGGAAAAATATTATTAGAACCAATATCACGACCATCCAGATCATGGTAAGATATTTTATATAAAATATCAGGTCGATCAAAGCCCCAAACTTCTACAACCTTTAAATGAGGTGACAGAATATCAAAATAAGTTTTGGAACAATCACTATTTTTTGCCGGACACCAGGTACTTGCTATTCCGTTTTCCTGATAAGCACCTAAATATGCCTGATACAAAACAGAATACGTTCTTTTAAAAGAAGTTAACCAAGACCTTTCCTGATATTTCGAAATCAACACTGGTAATGTCATTGCTGCTACTACACCGATTATCCCGAGGGTGATTAAAACCTCTGCTAGCGTAAACGCTGCGCGTTTATGAGGTGAATAAGAGAATAGGTTAATATGTGAATAAGTTCGTTTCAGGAAAATATTAATGTCATCCTGAACTCGTTTCAGGATCTCTTGAACGCCAGATTGACCTCCGTGTTGCTGCTTCTCTTGAGATCCCGCCCGCATTGGGACATTTTGCTCGAAATCATAGATTTCGGCAAAAGCAGTCAAACAAAGTTCGGGATGACAGATTGCTAATTTATTATTGATTACAGCTTCGCATCTTTGCATCTTGACGTCTTTGTTTCCGGTTAATAGATCCTGAAATAAATTCAGGATGACATGAATGATACTTGCTTTGCATCTATGCCTCTTAGCATCTTCGCATCTAATTGCGTCTTTGCCTACGGCGGAGCCTACAGTGCCCCCCCCCCGAAGCTCCGGAATAACTCATTTAATATTTTCATAGACAGTCTCCTTTTTTTCAATTTTAACACAATTTATTCACAAATTCAATCTTGTCATATAAATAGATGTATACTTTTCATAAAAAAACATTAAAATTAAAATATGAGAAAAATTATTATCATAATATTTGCAATAATAATTTCTGCAGGCAATTTTGTATTTGCAGACGGTGATTTGTGGGATAATTACGGAGATCAAAATATATACGGACAAAAACCTGTCAGCGACAAAGAATTTGAACAGGCGCTTGAAAGCAAAAAAGGCAAGAAAAAACGCGATAAAAATATACCAAAAGGAGAAAGCTTTCAACAGAGCAACGAAACAGATTCCATAATAAATGTATCAAAAGAACTTCCAGTTCTGCTAATACCGCTAAACCTGAAATCTCCGGATGGTTCAATAATCCCGACAGGACACTATCAAGTGGAAGGCTTTAAAGAAAACGGAAAAGCTTATTTAAAACTTTATCAGGCACATTACGTAATTGCAAAACTCCCCGCAGAAGAAACAAATGACGATTTCGGAGAAACGTCCATAAATTTTGTAAAACTTATCCCGCATGGAGAGGCACACGTTCAAATTGTTTTCGGAAACGTTGATTTTAATGCGTACTCAGTAATTGACATTGCAGAATAGTATTGATAAAATAATTTCACGAACAGGGGGAAATTATGAAAAGAGTAATTGTAATGGTTATTGATTCAATGGGTATCGGAGCAATGGCTGATTGCAAAGAGTTTAACGATATTCCGGAATGTAACACATTAAAGCATGTATGTGAATTCAACAACGGACTTAATGTTCCGAACATGCAAAAAATCGGTCTTGGAAATATTCAGGATTTTAAGGGAATAGCTAAAGAACCAAACCCTTCAGGTCAATACGGGACAATGCTTGAAAAATCAAAAGGGAAAGACACAACAACAGGTCATTGGGAAATGGCGGGACTAGTTTCTCCAAAACCTTTTGCGACATATCCTGAAGGTTTTCCCAAAGAACTTATAAAGGAATTTATAAAAGAAACAGGCTGCCATGGAATACTTGCGAACCGTCCTGCAAGCGGAACTGCAATTATTGCGGAATTAAATGAGGAACATCATAAAACAAAATTTCCTATTGTTTATACAAGCGCTGACAGCGTTTTTCAAATTGCACTTGATACGGATTTAATTCCGCTGGAAACACTATATGACTGGTGTGAAACAGCCAGAAAAATTCTGGATAAAGGGGATTACAATGTCTCACGAGTAATCGCAAGACCTTACAAAATAATAGATGGGAAACCTACAAGGATATCTAAAGACAGAAGAGATTATTCAATGGTTCCTTCGCATACAGTTTTGAACGATATAAAAAATTCCGGAGGAAAAGTTATTGCTATCGGAAAAATTGAAGATATATTTTCTAAATCAGGTATAACTCACGCAATCCATACAGGCTCGAACAGAGAAGGACTTGAATTAACGCTCAAAGCTGTTAAAAATGAACTGAAGCTTGAAAAAATTGCATATCCTGATTACAAACAAACTGAAACCAAAACAGGGGATTTAATTTTTACAAATCTGGTAGATACTGACATGCTTTACGGTCACAGGAATGACCCTGCAGGATACGGCAGAGCAATAGAAGAAATTGACACATTCGTTGACGACATCATTGAAAATATGACCGATGACGATTTATTGATAATTACGGCAGATCACGGATGTGATCCTACAGTTGAGGGCACAGACCATACTAGAGAAAAAGTTCCTATTCTTATATATTCTAAAAATATTAAGCCTGAAAATCTCGGAGTTATCACAGGCTTTGACTATGTTGCAAAAATTATCAAAGAACATATTTTCTAATTGAATTTTAAAAATTTTTGTATTAAAATATAGAAGTGAAGTAATTCACTTATTGTATAAAATATAAGGAGAAAGTAGAAATGACAGTAAAAGTAAATGATTCTTGTATCGGATGCGGCGCTTGCGAATCAATTTGTGACGCAGTATTTTCAGTAGACGGTGTTGCTCAGGTTAACGAATCAGCAGTAGCTGATAATATGGATTGTGTTAAAGAAGCAGCAGACGCTTGCCCTGTTAGCGCTATCGAAGTTGAATAATTACATACACACATAAAAAATAACCGGTTAAAAATAACCGGTTATTTTTTTTATCTTCTGTATTCACAGACAAAAACTATTTTCTGAGTTGAAATATCGGTTTCTCCGGTTATCGGAACAATATTTCCATATTCATTTTGAACCCCTTCAATTCTGCACATATACATATCAGAGTAATTTCTATGTTCAGGAACAGAAGGCGGCTGGAGCTCATTCTGACGCATTTCTATATTATCTATTCTTGAAGATAAGCGACGTTCTATATTATGCATCTCATCCGTAATATTCACAAAATTTTCATCCATATACCGATTATAGTCATTTTCGTGAGAATTTATCTCCTCACTGGTAACTTCATCCTGTTTTGAGTTGTCTCCGGCATCTTTTTCAAATTCTCCGACAAGCATAGGAGCACTTATTATCATTACAACAGCAAGTATTATCACAAGTACTATTGCATAGCCCATTACAGAAAGACCGGTTCTTTTAATCATCAAACTATCCTCATTTTTATTAATAATAACATATACTTAAAACAGTTTCAAGACATAAACAAAATAAAAACAACATATACATTAATTACTACGGCAGGTAGTTACAAATATTAAATCTTGTGCTAGAATATTATTGTTAAATAAAATAAATAAGAAGGGAATTTTATAAATGAATAAATTAAAAGGATTAGTTTTAATATTAGCTGTAGCAGCAGGTTTAAGTGTATATGCACAAAATCCTCAGACTTTGCTTGTAAATGCAAAAACTCCTGCAAATACTAAAACCGTTGTTTCATATATACAGGTTAACCCGCTGGATGTCGTTGCCAGACCTAACTTTTATATGAACAAAAATATTAAAATTAAAGCTAAATTCGATAAATTCTCTACACTGGGACTTGATTACAAACCTGCGATGAGAAGTTCTGAAAAGTACATCACATTTTTAATTCAGCGTCCTGATATTACGGATCACAATATTCCGCTTTCCGAACTGAAAATATTTCTAAACAGAGATGAAGCGGAAAAACATATTGATTTAAATTCAGGCGATGTTGTTGAGTTTACAGGAAAAGTTTTCTCTAATGCTCTTGGAGATGCCTGGATGGATGCTGATAAATTTACCGTTATCAGTACAAAACCTAAAACCGAAACTGAAAACAAATAGAAAACTTTATTAACGGAGTTAAGATATGGGCAATAAAAAGAACGATATATTTTTGACAATCCATGGTCACTTTTACCAGCCGCCGAGAGAAAATCCATGGCTGGAAGCAATTGAACTGCAAGACAGTGCAGCGCCATTTCATGATTGGAATGAAAGAATTAATCAAGAATGCTACAACCCGAATTCAGTTTCTAAAATTGTTGACAGCAGAAACAGAATTCTTGATGTAGTAAACAACTATGAACATATAAGCTTTAATTTCGGTCCAACACTTCTTTCCTGGATGGAACATTTTGCACCTCTTACTTATGAAAGGATTATTAAAGCAGATATAGAAAGTATTGCAGAACACAACGGACACGGAAATGCAATCGCTCAGGTTTATAATCATATAATTATGCCTCTTGCCAATGAACATGATAAAGAAACGCAGATAAAATGGGGGATACGCGATTTTGAATACAGGTTCGGCAGAAAACCGGAAGGTATGTGGCTTGCTGAAACAGCCGTTGACGATGACACTCTCAGACTTCTGGAAGCAAACGGGATTAAATTTACAATTCTTTCCCCGTATCAGGCTGAAAAATTCAAAAAAGCAGGCGATAAAGACTGGACGGATGTAAGCTGGGGCAATATTGACCCTGCAAGATCTTACAAATACAATATTAAATCCGCTCCGGGCAAATCTATTGACTTATTCTTTTATGACGGTGCGATATCCAGATCCGTTGCATTTGACGAGCTTTTGAAGGATGGTAATAAATTCAGCAAAAGATTGAAAGAAGGTGTATCAGACTGCAGAGATTATCCTCAGCTTGTACATATTGCAACTGACGGTGAAAGTTACGGACATCACACAAAATTCGGCGATATGGCACTTGCTTATGTTTTGAAAATCAAAGCAAAAGATGAAGGCTTCACTATAACAAATTACGGTGAATATCTTGAAAAATACAGAAGCAACTGCGAAGTAGATATAAAACAGGCATCAAGCTGGAGCTGCTTCCACGGCGTCGGAAGATGGAAAGAAGACTGCGGCTGCTCTACAGGCGGACATCCCGGGTGGAATCAGCAGTGGAGAAAACCTTTAAGAGAAGCTCTTGACTATTTGAGAGATGAACTTATTACCGTTTTTGAACAATGCGGAAAAAAATACTTTGCCGATGTTTGGAATGTAAGAAATAAGTATATTGATGTAATTCTTGACCGCGGTGATATGAATATAAAGAATTTTCAGCATGAAAACTTTTTGCCGGATCTGTCTGACGAAGAAAAAATTCATGCAATGGAGCTTCTGGAAATTCAGCGCCAGACAATGCTTATGTACACAAGCTGCGGCTGGTTTTTCTCTGAAATTTCAGGCATTGAAACCGTTCAAATAATGAAATATGCAGCACGTGCCATGCAGTTAGCTTCAAAATTTACAGATAAAAATTTGGAAGAGAACTTTTTGAATATACTTGCTCAGGCAAAAAGCAATATACCTGAACACGGCACCGGTAAGGACATTTTTGAAAGATTTGTAAAACCTTCAATTGTTACAACAAAACAGATTGCAAGTTTATGGGCGCTTTCATCTCTTTATGAAGACTTTGAAGATGAAGAGCAGGTTTATTGCTATACAATAACTAAAAAAGCATACAAAAAAGTTCATAAAGGTACATCCACTTTTGCAATAGGTCATATTGAAATCCAATCTAAAATCACAATGCAGAAATCTAACCTTATCTTTGCTCTTATGCAATACGCGGGCGGAGATTTCCACTGTGCGATTAAAGAATATTCAGATGATGCCGAATTTAACAGACTCAAAAATGATCTGATTAAGGTTTATCTGATGAACACCATAACCGAAATAATCAGAGCAATGGATGAATATTTCGGCAAAGAATATTTCACACTGAAAGACATATTTATTGAAGAGAGAAGAAAAATTCTTCAAATTATGTTAAAAGGTAAACTTGCTAAGTTCTCCCAAATTTATCAGCAGATGTACGATGACGGCAAAGGTGCAATATACAACCTTCAAGGTCTCGGACTTAATATTCCTGATGAATTTAAAATATCAGCAGCCTACGCTTTGAGCCATAAATTCAATGATATTGTCATACATTCAGGCGGTTTTATGGATGAAGATATGATCCAGCAGGCTGTAGATATTAATTTTGAGGCAAAAAGAATAGACATAACGCTTGATAAAAAGAGTTCCAATGTTATATTCAGTAAAAAAATTCTGCAAAATGTAAACAGACTTGTCCACAGTTTTGAAATTCAACAGGCAGAAGTCCTTCTTGAGATTTTTGATACTATTGAAAAGCTTGAACTTCAGGTTGATATTGCAGAAGCGCAAAATACATATTTTACTAAAATATATCACAGAATCGGTGATATTCTTGATTCAGAAACAATAAACAAAAATTCTGCTGACAGAAGATTTGCGGAAATGCTTCTTGATATCGGAGAAAAACTAAATATTAATACGGAATTTTACCAGAAGAAACTTGATAAACTGCTTTTGAAATAATACTTTACCAGTTTTCAGAACCATACTTCTTGTATAAATCAATGTTTTTTTGAATTTTATGTTCAACAGCGGCAATTTTTTTTAAGGTATCGGGATCTTTGGTTCGTTTCGCAAGCAGTTCCAGTTCAAGCAATTCTTCTTTTGCACGTCTTATTTTCTGCTTATCTTCTTCACGTTTCCAGAAAAGCCAGCCTTCAAATCCGCAGCCGGGAGGCACTATAGCCCATGGAGATGACGGGAAATAACGGCAAAGAGTTGGTCTGTTTTCATAATTCGCGCACAAATTATCTGCCTGCAAATACTTGCAGCGGTAAAATGTCATATCTTTTTCAACATAATTGCCGTCCTCTTTTAATCTGTTTATTATATTATCAACAATTCCCTCATCAACTTTTCTGGCTTCGTATACAGATTTGTATGGTTCAAAAATTGACAAAAAATCTATTGCGCCTTGATCTCCGTTCGCAGCCAGCTCTTTTAATTTTTCATAAGGCAATGGAGCTGTCACCACACGGCAGCATTTACCGCACATTTTACACAGGTGCTGAGGTCGTTTTGATAAATAATTTTCTTCATAAGAGCCCATAATTTAATTATAGTCATCATGGAAAAATTGAAGAAATTATGTAATATTTCTTAAAATAAACGCAATAAATTCCAAATAAAATACTTTATTAATATAAGGTAGCAGTAAAAGGTAGTTTATTATGCAAAGTTCTGTAGGACAACAAAACATACAGCAAAATGTTATACCTCAAACACAATATCAAACACAGCCTGTCCAGCAGCCGGCAATTCAACCCGTTCAAGCACAGCCTATGCCCAATATTCCTCAATATCAGGCACAGGGGCAGAATGTTCAGGTTCCTAATTATTCAGGTGTAAATATTCAGATATTTAATCCGACAGTAACACCGCCCGGTGCAACAGCACCTGTTTACAATGTAAATGCTCCTAATTACGGAACAAATCCTGTCAGCGGATGCTACCCTTCAGGCTACTATACAAATAACTGGGGAAATCCCAATGCTGCAAATACAAACAACAATTCAAGCAGCAATACAAGCAACACAACGACAACAGAAACAACAAAAAATGAAAAGAAAACAGAAAAAAGAGAAATTGTTCAATTAACTGACGATTATATAAGAAATCTTGAAAATTACCTCAACAGCCAGAACAAAGAAATAAGACTTATGGGGGCAAAAGAAGTAGTTGCAAGACTTGAAGAAGATCATTCAAGAAAAGACGACAAAGCATTAAACGCATTAATTAACAAAATGCTTCAGGATCCTTATACCCCTGTGAAAGTTCTGGCAATGGGTGCACTTGATTCAAGAATAGCAACAGGTGACAATTTCACAGTCGCTCTGCTGACGCAAATGCAAAACTCTAAAACAGGTTACGGAGAAGACGCAATGCAAGCATCAAATATTCTTCTGAAAATGTCAGGACAAAAAGTAGAAAAAGAATTTGAAGTAAAAGACAATAAAAAAAGTACACAAAAAGCCGAAACAAAGTAGGTAGAAAATGAGTATCAGCACAGCATTAACATCAGTAAAAAATAATTTTACCAAATATCTTGCCAAGGGTGCAGGTGCAGCCGCGCTCGGCATCGTCGCTTATGATTCTCATATAGTAGGAAAACTTCAGGCAGACGTATACTCAAAATCAAGAGACGCAAATGCCGGTATAAGAGCATTTGACAACACTCAATATCTCACAAGTCCCAGCGTTACAACATCCAGTCTAAAAAAAGGCGTATTCAAATGGGAAATTGATAACAATTTACGGACTTTTGTAAATTCCGCAATAGGTTACTTCAAAGGTTTCGGAACAATGCTTGTAGACAGTGTAGTTCCGTTTGGCTTAGGTCTTGGAGCATTGCTGGGTAAAGGCGGATGGTCAAAAGGCTCGGCAATAGGTCTTGGAATATACGCTGTTGTAAAACTATTTAAAGATGTTCTTGGTTTCGGTCAATACAACGATTTGAACAGAAAATTCTAATATTTAAATAATTATTTGTTTTTAACCCATTTTTCATATAGATCAGGACGTTTTTCTTTTGTTCGTTCAATACTTTTTTGAAGTCTGAATTCATTTATATCTTTATGGTTTCCGTTCAATAAAACATCCGGAACTTTTAGTCCTCGGTACTCACGAGGTTTTGTATAATGCGGATACTCAAGAAGTCCGTTTGAAAAACTGTCCTCATCGGCAGATTCAATTTTACCTAAAGTCCCCTCAATTTTTCTGCTGACAGCATCAATAAGACACAATGCCGGCAGCTCGCCGCCCGTCAATACAAAATCTCCCAAAGATATTTCACGCGGTTTTATAATCTCTCTTATACGCTCATCAAATCCTTCATAATGTCCGCATAGCAAAATCATTTGATCATATTGCGACAATTCGTTGACAATATTCTCGCAAAGAGGCTCCCCCTGTGGAGAAAGCATGACAGTAACCGTATTATCACACTGTTTTATACTCTCATAAGCATCAACATAAGGCTGAACCATCAAAACCATCCCTGCACCGCCGCCGTAAGGCGTATCATCAACTTTTTTATGTTTGTTCAATGTAAAATCACGCGGGTTAATCGCATTTATCTTCACAATTCCTGCATCAACCGCACGCTTCATTATACTGAAACCGCAATAAGTTTCTATCATTTCAGGGAAAAGTGTCATGACATCAAAAATCATTCTATAAGCCCCTCAATATTGTTGATTGTGATTTTCCTGTCTTTAATGCTTACATCAGTGACAATTGCTTTTACAAACGGAATAAGGACAATCTTTTTTGAATTTGTTTTGACAGAAAGCAAATCGCTTGCTCCGTTGTTTGAAACACCGACCACAAAACCGACTTTTTTATTGTTTTGATCAAAAACTTCAAGACTGACAAGCTCATCAATTAAAAATTCATCTTCTTCAAGATTTTCTCTTATAGTTTCTTCTTCAACATATAAAAAAGCGCCTTTATATTCCATTAATTCATTGATAGAATTTATACCCTCAAACTTTACAAGCGCGCAATTTTTATGCAAACGAATACTTTCTATATTGAGCGGTTTATAATTATGGTCAATTTTAACAAAAACTTTGTTTAAAGAGCAGAAAAAATCTTCCTGATTTTTGGTAAAACCAACTTTTGCTTCGCCTTTAATCCCGTGGAAGTTTAAAATTTTACCGACAGAAATATATTTTGTCATAGTTTAAGCTTCCGGAGTTTCTTCAGTTTTTTTAGGTTTTCTGCCTCTTTTAGGTTTAACTTCAGTCTGTTCGGCTTCAGCAGTCTGCTCTTTCACTTCTGTTTTAGCTTCTTCATTTTTCTTTTTAAATTCTTCAGGTAAATCAGGTCTGTCTTGATTCCAACGGTTAAGCCCCATTTGAGAACGGATAAGACCTATACCAACGTGCACTCTCCATTCATCCATCTTCAATTGAGCCGCAATAATCTTATGGCATCCGATAGGCGGAAGCGGAAGCAATGGTTCATAAAGACTTTTTATCGCAAATAACTGATCCGGAGAAATAGCCAATTTTCTTTTTGGGAACGGCAATTTCGGGAGCATCATTTTTTGTCTTACAAGATTAATTCCGAAGAAAACTTTTCTCGGTTCAAGTCCAATTTTTTCACCGATAACTTCATGACAATCCGGATTAGGTAAAGGCAGCATAGCCTTATAAAGCTTTTCAATCTGTTCAAGCTGCTCCTTACTTACGAGTAACTGTTTGGGACCTCTGTTTTTCGGACGTCTGTTCTGGAAGTTCGGCCTGCCGCCGGGGCGTCTGTTCTGGAAATTGTTATTTCTGTTATAACCGCCCTGCTGGGGACGATATCCGCCCTGTGGTCTGTTATATCCTCCTCTGTTATCACGGTTTCTGTTATTGTTATTTCTGTTATAACCGCCCTGACTATAACCGCCGCGATTATTGCCATAGTTGTTATTCTGATAACTTCTTTGGGGTCTTTGATACCTTTGTTGAGGTTCAGGACTGCCGCCTGCGCTGTAGTATCTTGGTGGTTCTTCTGTTCCGCCTGCGCTATACCCGTTTAACGGTTCCTGAGAAACCTGAGTTTCTGTTTTCTGTTCATCAGAAGTCGGTGATGACGGGTTAATCATCATACTTTTGTCGGGATATAAACAATCCGGACAAATTACTCTTTTGGGGTTTTTTGTTTCAAACTCACGACCACATTTGATACACTTGTTTAGATACATAATGAAAGCCTCTTAATTAAAAAAATAATAACGTAATTCCGGGTTAATAAAAGATAAGAATTTCTCCTCAGTATTAAAAAAATCGATTTCTAACTCTATATCAATGTTTATATTATACCATGCCTGAAAAATATTTGCAAGTACCATGGTTATTTTTCCAGCATAAATGTTACAGGCCCGTCATTAACAAGCTCTACATGCATCATTGCACGAAATTTTCCCGTTTTTACCGGAATATTAAGATCATTAATACATTTCACAAAATATTCATATAATTTGACAGCCTTTTCGGGAGGTGCAGCTTTATCAAAGGAAGGACGGGTGCCTTTTTTACAGTCACCGCACAATGTAAATTGCGATACAACAAGAACTTCACCCTGAATATCTTTGACAGATAAATTCATTTTTTCATTCCCATCTTCAAAAATTCTGAGACCGGAAATTTTTTGTGCTAATTTTGCCGCATTTTCTTTTTCATCAGAATTCTCAACACCGAGAAAGACAAGAATACCAGTTCCGATAGATGAATAAAGTTCATCATTTATACTAACAGATGCTCTTTTTACTCTTTGTATTAAGGCTTTCAATTTAATTTTCCTCGTTTTTAGAAACTTTTTTTACTTTTAAAATATCATTTTCTATTTGCATTTCAACCGTATCTTTTTCCGGATCAATCTTCAAAAGTTCTATTATTACCTTTGGCAAAAATAATGACCAGCCGTTGCCTGCTCTGAATAATTTTCTTTCCATTTTACCTCATAAAAAAATTTTTAACACGTTTATAACATGTACTTTACAAAAGAAAAAATTTTAGTTATATTTTAATTAGTTAGTATTATATTAATAACACGTTACAAATAATGTTTTATGAAACAACCATACCGCAAAAATGAACGTCATATTTACATGCCTGATAACCAACTTCCTCAATCCCTCCCCCGAGGTAGGGAAACGTTTCACTCTTCACTGAAACGAACTTATCGTCCTAACGTCTTAACGTCCTATCGTCTTAACAGAGCCGCTTTCACTCTGGCAGAAGTCCTAATCACTCTCGGTATCATCGGTGTTGTTGCAGCAATGACAATACCAACACTGGTTGCAAACCACAGAAAAAGAACTGTAGAAGTAGCACTTGCAAAATTTTATACAACTATGAATCAAGCTATAAAGTTAGCCGAAAATGACTACGGTGAACTGATATACTGGGCACCCGACAGTAATTCGGAAAAATTTGGAGAATGGTGGGAAAAGTATCTTTCAAAATACGTTAAAAATATATATAAAAAGGAAGCTCATGACATCTACTATGATGTTGCGTTCAATGACGGCAGCGGCTTTAGAGCATATTTGACAGATGGAGAAGCAGAATCGAGAAATGCCTGGATATTTTTCTGTCTTAAATTTGAAAAATGTATTGAAGCAAACGACATAGAAAATAATAAATTTAATGGAATAGATTCATTTTTGTTTGCAATATGCAAAAACGGAAAATTTGTTTCATCCGGCTACTGTGAATCACAACCCGGTTCAAGAGATGCATTAATAAGAGGCTGTGCGAATTCCGATCCTCACGCAAGACATGCCTGTACAATGCTTATACAGTATGACGGCTGGAAGATAAGCAAAGATTATCCGCAAAAAATTTAATTAATCCTGCCGCTCAACTGTCCGCAGGCAGCATCAATGTCTGCTCCGCGCTCCAATCTTACAGTAACTTTTTTGCCTGACTGTTCCAACAAAGATTTGAAACGCATTATTGAATTGTTTGAAGGTTTTTGATAATCATTCTTTTCAGTTGGGTTATACGGAATCAGATTTACATTACATTTTAAATCATGTAAATAAATCACAAGTTCTTTAACGCTTTCAAGAGTATCATTTAAGTCTTTTATAAGAAGATATTCAATAGTTATTCTTCTGCCTGTTTTTTCAATATAACTTTTTAGTGCTTTTTTCAATTCCGGCATCGGATATTTATCTTCAATTTTCATCAATTTACGCCTGATAGCATGATTTGGAGCATGCAAAGATATTGCAAGCGTTGACTGCATATCAAGTTCAGCCAGCCTGTTTATTCCGGGGACAATACCAGATGTTGACACTGTCAAACGCCTTGCACCTATTTGGAAATTTTCGTTAAATATTTCCATAGCTTTCAAAACATTATCAAGGTTTAAAAGCGGTTCGCCCTGCCCCATAAAAACAACATTTGTAACTTTAAGTCCGGTATCCCGTTGAATTGTCAGCACCTGCTCGATAATCTCTTTGTATGTAAGATTTCTTATAAATCCGCGTTTGCCTGTTGCACAGAAAGAACAGTTAACCGCACAGCCAACCTGTGAACTTACACAGGCTGTTAAATTCGCCCGATTATCAAAACGCATCAAAACTGTTTCAACACATTCGCCGTCAGGATATTCAAGAAGATATTTCAATGTTCCGTCAGAGCTTTCCTGTTTAACTTTAATTTTTGTATCGGTAACCTGTGCAATTTGTTTCAGTTGTTCACGAAATTTAACGGACAAATCGGTCATTTCATCAATACTTTTTACAGATTTTAAATAAATCCAATTGTGAATTTGACGCGCCCTGAATTTTGACGCTTTCAATTCATCTGTTATTTTTTCTATTTCCCGTAAATCTAAACCGGAGAGCACTATCATAGTATTATGGCCTGCCTTCCTGCCCTCTTGACTTCCGGGCTTCCGAAACAGGAATTTTCTGTTTGTAATAATCAATAATTTCAACCATTGAATGAAGCATCAAAGCGACAGGTTCCACCTGCAGGCGCCATTCATAAAACCCGCAGGACTCGGGCAGGATACTCAAAGGGTTATCAGGAAAAACCCTGCATATTTCAGGACGGTTTTCATAATCCGAACAGCGCTTACAATCCGTAAGCTTCGGGCAGTGATAAAAATAAACATTTTCATCATCCAGAGTATCTTCCACAAGTTTTATATATTCCGGATAAATTTCCTTTGCTTCCTCTTTAGATTTATACGGAATAAAAATACCTGTAAACTGAGAGGCGAATTTGTCGCCGTTTTTGGCTTTTTCTTTTAACTGTTCGGGAGAAAACTCGGAACATGCCAGATTACAACATACTGCACATCCTTTACAGGAAAAATTTTCTCTATATGCTAAAATTTCTTTCCATTTTCTGACTATTTCATGTGAAATATCATTTTCAAACATGTCTAAAACAGCGATCTGCCATTTTTCGCCATCACTGCCTTTATCAAAGGTATCAAAAATATCACCTTCAATATTTTCCGGTTTAATTTCATCAACCCGCTGTTTTATAGCAGCAACAGTTGTCAGAAATATCTCACGATATTTTTTACGCATATTTGAAATTGATTTAGATAAATCCTGCATACTTACAGTTTATCACAAATATAAATTAAGAAATATCCCATCTGCCGCATGTGCCGCCCCAGCGTGCAATAATATTACCTTTAATGTCCTTTATCTTTTCCACATGCTGAACTTCATCGCCGCCTTCAACAATTGTGATGACTTCACAGTTGTTTGAACAGCCGGTACAGTCGCAAGTAATTGAATGGAAGTGCATTTCGCCAACCTGCCAGCCTTTAAATTTTGTCGGAGCCTCTGTATATTGATGATTTTCCATTGCAAGCAGTGCTGCACCGATAGCGCCCATTGTCTGATGATTATCCGGCACAACTACTTTATGCCCCAGAGCTTCCTCAAACGCTTTTACCATACCAGAGTTTGTTGCGACACCGCCCTGAAAAGAAAATACCGGAAGAAGTTCTTTACCTAAAGCAAGATTTGAAAGATAGTTTCTGACTAACGCCTGACAAAGCCCGTATAATAAATCTTCAACAGGATAGCCAAGCTGCTGTTTATGGATTAAGTCGCTTTCTGCAAACACACCGCAACGACCCGCAATTCTTGCCGGATTAGTAGATTTTAGAGCAGTAGCGCCGAAATCCTGAATAGGAACGTTCAACCTGTTAGCCTGCTGATCAAGAAAACTCCCGGTACCTGCTGCACAAACAGTGTTCATTGCAAAATCCGTAACAATCCCATCACGAAGAATAATAATTTTACTGTCCTGACCGCCGATTTCAAGAATTGTCTGGACACCCGGCACATTAATGCTTGCGGCAACCGCATGCGCGGTGATTTCATTTTTTATAACATCAGCACCAACTAAAGCTCCTGCCAAGTTTCTTCCCGAACCTGTAGTGCCTACACCCATTACATCGTAATCAGTCAGTTTTTTAGAATAAAGTTCATTTAAACCTTTTTGCACAGCCACAACAGGTTTGCCCGCAGTTCTGAGCATGTAACTGTCAACATATTTGCCTTTTTCGTCAACAAGCGCGAGCTTTGTTGTAACTGATCCTACATCTATCCCTAAATATACTGTTAAACTCATTTTTATACTTCCTTTTATGTGTATTGTATAAAATTATATTAGCACAAAAATTCATTGTTTAAACAATAATTTTTATAAAACATAAAAATTTAATAATCCATTTTCCACCCGTTTTCCATTATTCTAGCTGCACATGCATACCCTGCAGAGTTTTTATTACATCTGTAATTACTTTCGGACGACGAGCTATTCCAGTATTTCGTGTTATTTTGCAACGCAACCTGACTTTTAAATAATGCAGCATCCTTTCCACCTTCAGGAATTAACCTGCCATCATTAGAAAGCTCAAATTGAAACAAATCACGTCCGAATTGATTAGGAAGTTTTGATCCATTTACATCAATATAAATCAACCTTATAGCATATTCACAAAAATTTCCGCCCAACTCTTTCACTTTTTTACATTCCTCTTCGGACAGGGATGTCGGAATTTTATTTACTGTACCAAACATAAAATATACACCATCTGCCAATATAAAATTTGTTCTTGGATTAACACCGGGACTATTTCCATTTAAGAATTTATAATCTTTTAAATCAATAGTATTATAATCTATAACTTTAAAATATTTTTTCATATAACCGATAAACTCGGTATGTATAGCACCAGCGCCAATAGAATCCGAGAAAGTACCCCATAAACATGTGTCTGTAAGCTTATCTGCACCATCATCAGCCATCATCAGTCGAAAGCCGTTTTCAATTACATTTACAGATTTTTTTTAACTGATTTACATATACAATTTTTTTATAATCTGCTATTAGCGCAGGTATAGTTAACGCTGCAACAACACCGATTATGCCGAGGGTGACGAGAACCTCTGCGAGAGTAAAGGCAGCTTTTTTATAAGGTGAATAAGTGAATAGGTTAATATGTGAATAAGTTCGTTTCAAGGAAATATTAATGTTATCCTGAACTCGTTTCAGGATCTTCTTTATTCCTTCTCCCCTGTGCTGGAGAAGGTGGCACATCGTGCCGGATGAGGGGTGATTTTCACCCTCACAATAATTTGGTAAGAATTGACATGAATTATTCGGCAGGACTACGTGCGTAGCACCCTCACTGAATGGAGAGCGCTCGCTTTGTAGAAGTTTTTCATTTATAGTTATTCTGGTAAAATTGCAACATAATTTATTATTGATATTAGCTTTGCATCTATGCCTCTTAGCGTCTTTGCTTCTAGCTGCGTCTTTGCCTCCGGCGGAGCCTAAAGTGCCCCCCCCCCGAAGCTCCGTAATAACTCATCAATAAATCTTTTCATTAGTTCCACTCCTATCAGTTTTAATTACAAATATATTATAACAAAACAGCCACGCTTTTTCAAGCGTGGCTGTTTTATATTAGTTAATCTCATTATTTAGCAGATTTTGTCGGAATTCTCATTGCATAGAATGAACGAACAACGAACACTAACGCGATTACTAAGAATATCCAGCCTGCAATCGGAGCAACATTTCTGAAGCTTTCAGAAATTGCAATTTCCATAGCAAGAAGTCCGAATAATGTTGTGAATTTAATTATCGGGTTCATTGCAACAGATGATGTGTCTTTGAACGGATCGCCGACTGTATCACCGACTACAGTTGCTTCATGAAGCGGGGTTCCTTTTTCTGCTAAGTCAACTTCAACAATTTTCTTAGCGTTATCCCAGCATCCGCCTGCATTTGCCATAAATACAGCCTGGAACAAGCCGAATACGGCAATTGCAATCAAGTAGCTTACAAAGAATGCTACAGGTGCTGATGTTAATCCGCTTGGAGCTGACAAACATGCAAAAGCAAGTGCAAATGCAAACAATGCAATAAAGATATTTACCATACCTTTTTGAGCGTATTGTGTACAAATTTTTACAACTTCTTTTGAGTTTGCTACGTTAGCTGATTTAGAATCAGCATCACCAAGCTTAATGTTCTCCTTAATGTATTCGGTTGCAGAGTATGCACCTGTTGTTACAGCCTGCATAGATGCACCTGAGAACCAGTAAATTACCGCACCGCCTGATAGTAAACCAAGCAATGTATAAGGATTTAACATATTCAAAATCATTTCAGGCTCAATACCTAAAGTTGATTTGATAACAAGAATTAATGAGAAAATCATTGTTGTAGCACCAACAACAGCTGTACCGATAAGTACAGGTTTTGAAGTTGCTTTGAATGTATTTCCCGCACCGTCATTTTCTTCTAAGTATTTCTTAGCGTTGTCAAAATCAGGTTTGAATGAATATTCTTTTTCGATTTCTTCCCCAACGTTCGGAATATCTTCAATTAAAGATAATTCATAAACTGATTGAGCGTTATCAGTAACAGGACCGTAAGAGTCAACAGCGATTGTAACAGGTCCCATACCTAAGAAACCGAATGCTACCAGACCAAATGCAAATACTGACGGATAAATCATCAATGTTTCAGGGATATGAGTTGATGCAACATAAGCAAGTCCCATTAACAGTACGATTACCATACCGATCCAGAAACCTGAGAAGTTACCTGAAACAATACCTGAAAGGATTGTCAAAGATGCACCGCCTTCTCTTGATGCGGTTACAACTTCTTCAGTATGTTTTGCCTTCGGAGAAGTAAATATTTTTGTAAATTCAGGAATTAAGGCTGCACCTAAAGTTCCGCAAGAAATTATTGCAGAAAGTACAAGCCATAAATTTCCGCCTAAATCTGCCAATAACCAGTGGCTTACCCCGAATGTCATAGCGATTGACAAAATAGATGTTAACCAAACAAGGTTAGTCAACGGTTTTTCAAAATCGAATTTTTCGGTTTTTGCTGCGTAGAATTTATCAGCAATACTGTTAATCCAGTAAGAAACAACTGAAGTAACAATCATTAAAAATCTCATTACGAAAATCCAGGTCAACAATTGAACCTGATTAGCTTCGCCTGCAACAGCAAGCAAGATAAATGAAACAAGGGCAACACCTGTTACACCGTAAGTTTCAAAACCATCAGCCGTAGGTCCGATTGAGTCACCGGCGTTGTCACCTGTACAGTCTGCGATAACACCGGGGTTTCTCGGGTCATCTTCTTTGATGCCGAACTGAATTTTCATCAGGTCAGAGCCGATATCGGCAATTTTTGTAAAGATACCGCCTGCTACACGAAGAGCAGAAGCACCTAAAGATTCACCGATTGCAAAACCGATAAAGCATGCACCTGCGATTTCACCGGGAACAAAAAGTAAGATGATCAACATCATAATAAGTTCAACGGAAACAAGGCATACACCGATTGACATACCTGCTTTCAAAGGAATGTTCATAACATTTAACGGGTTGCCTTTCAATGATGCGAATGCAGTTCTTGAGTTTGCTAAAGTGTTCATTCTGATACCGAACCATGCAACGCCGTAAGAACCTAAAATACCGATAACAGACCATGCCAGAATTATCAACACATTGGTCAAAGGCATTTTTTGCAGATAGCCGAAGTAAAATGCGATACACAGACCGATTAATACTTCAAGCACCAGAAGGAATTTACCCTGCTGAATTAAGTAAGTTTTACAAGTTTCGAAAATAGTATTTCCTACATCAGCCATTGCTTTGTGGACATCTAGTTTCTTAATTCGTAAAAATTCAATAAATCCGAATATCAAACCTACAACAGAAATTGCAATACCGATAAGCAGTAAATTAAAGCTTTCGGGACTTGCATTTTTGATACTCGGAACAACTAAATCAGCTTCGCTTGCAAGAACAGGCGAAACACCCATTAGCATAGTAGCAAAAAGAGCCATCAATGCTTTTGGAGAAGTCAACTTTTTAATCATAATCTCTCCTTCACTAAAATAAGTTGTCCTACCTTAAACTAATACACTTAATAAAAATATTATAAAACAAACTAAAATTTTTACAATAATGTTAAAAAAGTTAATAAGTGAATAAGCTGATAGGTGAATAAGTCAATTCTGCCGGCTCTGCCAGCTTAAATATTATAATTATATTTGCTTAAAAATTGTTTATTTATGTGCGCTTGTCGCACTGTTATGACTTATCACTTATTTACTTATTCACAAACTTAATTTAATAAAGATACACGTCCTCCAGCAGTTTGATTTCAAACTCGCTTCCCGCGGGAATTGAAATTCTTCCGCCTTTTGACCATAGAGCGAATAAAGGTGAGCCGACAAAATTTACAGCGTAAACAACCATGCCTGTCAGAACAGGGATTGGCGAAATTAAAATACCTACAGGATTATCAGCAAGTTTTGATGATGTTCTCCTTGTTTTTTTATAGAAATTTTCCCCTTTATCAACTTGATTGGCTACACCTTTCCAGTAGGTGCGTTTTCCCTTCATATTGTTAAAAAAGATTTTTTTCATATTGGCTTTTGTAATTTTACCGTGAACGCTTCTTGTCTGTCCGTTAACAGTTATGCTGTCAACCATAAGAACAACAAGCCCTCCGTTTCCGCTCATCTGTGGACGGTGGGAATCTTCTACAACTGCCGTAAATCTTGTACCGGCAGGAACGGTTATATATCTTTGTGTAACGGGCTTTATAGATGTAAAAGATACTTTTGCCCCTTCTCTTAAATAATCAGAAATTACAGAATTTGATTTAACTCTGAATTTTGTACCTTTTTTAATCCTTATTGCAGTAGATTTATCGTACTTGTAATCATTTTCAAACTTTTTCACACCTATCTGAGGTTTTGCGTCCTGAATAACCGGCAGAGTTTTGGGAGGAGCCGAAGGCTGCGTTTGAACAGGCTTCGGTGAAGCAGTCTGTGAAGGTGCAGTTTTCGGCAGTTCCGGCAGCGTCTGTTCTAACTTTGACGGATCATAAGTTCTCCTGATTTCATCGTCAACAGAAGTGTCAAGCTCAAGAGCAAAGACAGGAGATATAAATAACAAAAATACTGTGATTAAACAAAAAGAATTTTTGATTAACCCTCGCTTCACTCTTCACACCTCACTCTTCACTCGCTCAACAATTCATTAATTGCTTTAGCGGCTTTTTTACCTGCGCCCATAGCATTAATTGCGTTAGATTCACCGACTGGAGCGACATCACCGCCTGCATATACAGTCGGAATATTTGTAGCGCGTGTTTCACCATCAACTGTAATATATCCTTTTTTATCGGTGATTATTTCTATACCGTCAGCTTCGGCAGACTTTTGAATAATAGGATTAGGACCAGTTCCGAGCGCTACAATTACTGTATCAAGATCCATTACTTCTGTTTTGCCTGTTGCAACAGGTCTGCGCCTGCCTGATTCATCAGGTTCGCCAAGCTCCATAACTTCAAGTTCTACGGCTTTTACATATCCGTCTTGACCTATAATTTCTTTCGGTGCATACAAGAATTTGAATACAATTCCTTCTTCTTTGGCATGTCTAATTTCTTCAAGACGTGCAGGGAGTTCTTTTTCAGTACGTCTGTAAATAATATAAACTTCTTCAAATCCCACACGAACGGCAGTTCTTGCAGCATCCATCGCAACATTTCCGCCGCCGAATATTGCAGCTTTTTTGCCAACTCTTAAAGGAGTCGGGCTGTCAGGTTGACCTGCATGCATAAGGTTTACTCTGGTTAAAAATTCGTTTGCAGAAAATACTCCGTTCAGATTTTCCCCAGGGACATGAAGCATTTTGGGCAGCCCTGCTCCGGAGCAAATAAATATTGCATCAAAACCGTCTTCTTTTAATTGTTTGAGGGTAATTGATTTCCCGACAACAACATTTGTATGGAATTTTACTCCCATAGCTTTAAGGTTTTCAATTTCTCTATCAAGCACAACACGCGGTAATCTGAAAGGCGGAATACCGTATCTTAAAACACCGCCGAGTTCGTGCAGGGCTTCAAAAACTTCAACATCGTGTCCTGCTTTTCTCAAATCGCAGGCAGCTGTCATTCCCGCACAGCCTGAGCCGACAACAGCGACTTTTTTGCCTGACGGTTTAATTTCAGGCATTTCAGCTTTTGTGTTATCGCCAACATATCTTTCCAATGCCCCGATTGCAACAGGTTCGCCCTTAATTCCTAAAACGCACTGACCTTCGCATTGTCTTTCCTGGGGGCAGACTCGGCCGCAGACTGACGGGAGCATACTTGTTTGGCGGATAATTTCTCCTGCTTTATTCAAATCCCCGTCTTTAATTGCTTTTATAAAATCAGGTATCTGGATATTCACAGGACAGCCAGCCACACATCTCGGATTTTTGCAATGCAGACATCTTGATGCTTCAAGTTTTACCTGCTCTTCGGTTAAATTGCTTTCAACCGGGTCAAAATTATGTCTTCTTTCAATTTTATCCTGTTCTTTTACGTGTTGTCTTTCAATTGCCATCTTTCTCCCCTTACAAATAAAACGTCATTCCAAACTTGTTTCGGAATCTTATTATATTTTACTTTCAAAAAATCTTTTATGCAAGAATATCAAAAAAAGTTAATAAATCATTGTAATTAAGCCGTTTATATCTTTAAATATAATTATGGACATCATTGAAAAAAGCCGAAAATCTCTCGAATTTGATAAAATAGCGGAAAAACTCTCAAACTATGCAAAAACAAAACAGAGCAGAGAAATCTGCCTTAGAACTCTGCCGTTTGAGGATATTATAAAAATCAAAAACGAACTCAAATGCACAAGGGAAGCAAAATTTATTCTTGATATGCCATCAGATATTCCGATAGAATTTGTTGCCGATATGGAAAAAATAAAGCAAAATATCGGCTCAACTTATCTTTCTGAAGAAGAATTAATTGACGTTGCAAAAACCTTACGGACATCAAGATTAGTTAAAAAATTTCTTTATGAAAATCTTCCTGATGATGCAATAATCAGAATAGCATCTATTAATTTAACCGTTGACAAAGAGCTGGAAGATAAAATCTTTTCAACTTTTGATGAAAATTTGAATATAAAACAGGATGCAACACCCGAACTAAAAGGACTTTATTCAGCTTTACGCGACAATGAAAAAAATTTGAAAAATACCGTAAATTCGCTTTTAAATTCTCCTGATTTTTCAAAACATCTGCAAGAAAATATTTACACAACACGCGATGACAGAATAGTTTTTCAGGTAATGGCATCTTCAAAAAGCAAGGTTCCGGGGATTGTCCATGATGTTTCCGCTACAAACAAAACATTTTATATAGAACCCCAGCAGATAGTTCCTTTAAATAACAAAATCAGAGAGATTAAATCCAATATTCATTCCGAAATGGTGAGAATTCTTGCAGAGCTGACATCTCTTGTTAAAGAGAAAATAAGGGAGCTTGTGTTAACGGAACAAATTCTTGCAACAATTGACTATCATTTTGCAAAAGCCAGATATGCCGTAAAAATTCACGCAACAGAGCCTGAAATTGTTACGCATAAATTTCTTGAATTTGAAAATATGAAGCATCCTCTATTGATTGATAACGTTGAAAATGTGGTAACAAATAACTTTGAAATCGGAAAAGATTACAAATCAGTTATCATAACAGGTTCAAACACAGGCGGGAAAACTGTTACAATAAAGACTATCGGTCTTTTTATTCTTATGGCAAAAGCGGGAATGTTTCTGCCCTGTACAAATGCTAAAGTTTATCCGTTTGAAAATGTTTATGCCGATATCGGAGATGACCAGAGTATTTTGCAGAATCTTTCAACTTTTTCATCACACATGACAAATATTATAGAGATTTTGAAACAGAGTAATGAAAAATCTTTTGTAATCTTAGACGAAATATGCGCCGGAACCGATCCTGTAGAGGGCGCTGTTCTTGCTCAGGTAATATTGGAAAAACTCTCCGAAAATGGAGTTCTATCGACAGTTACAACCCACTATGGAGAATTAAAGGCTCTTGAATATCTTAATCCGTATTTCAAAAACGCATCTGTTGAATTTAACACAGAAACACTCAAACCGACTTACAAACTGCTTATCGGCATCCCCGGATTGAGCAATGCTATTTCAATAGCCGCAAATTTAGGACTTGATAAAGAATTAACGGACAAAGCAAAAAATATAGTAGTGTCAACAAAAGACCCTTCAATTCTTGTCGTCGAAAAACTGCAGGAAACACAGGCAAAATTGGCGCATAACCTTGAAGAAGCTGAAAACCTGAAAGAAACTTCCCAAAATCTGAAAGAAGAATACGAAAATTCACTCGAACAGGTCAAAAAAGACAAGAAAAAAACAGTAAAAATTATCAAAGACAAATTTGACCGCGAACTGCTTGAAGCAAAAGGAGAAATTAAACAAATTCTTGATGAACTCAGACGCGAAAAATCAGAAAAAATTGCCCGCAGATCTTACGCAAGGCTTGCCATGACCGAACAGAAATTCCGCGGCGAACTTTCAAAATTTGATGAAAAACAAAAGTATGCCGAAATTGACTGGAATAACGTTAAAACAGGCGACAAATTAATTCTCAAAGAACTTCATCAGCCCGTAAGCGTACTTTCTTTGCCTGACAAAAATAATTACATTACCGTTCAGATGGGTAACTTTAAAACAAAAATTAAATGTGATAAACTCGCTCCTTACGATTCCGCTTTTGAGAAAAAAGAAAATGTTTACCGCCCGAGTTCTCTTGAAAAATTTGAACTTCGCAAAACAAATATTTCAAACACTCTGGATTTACGCGGCTACAAGGTAGAAGATGCGCTGGACAGCCTTGAATTTTACCTTGATAAAGCAAGTCTTGCCAATCTTGCCTGTGTAACAATTATTCACGGGCACGGAACAGGTGCATTAAAATCGGCAGTCAGAGATTTCCTTTCAACTTCTCCTTATGTTGCAAAATTCCGCCCCGGAGAAGATGCAGAAGGCGGCGACGGAGTAAGCGTTGTAGATATCAACTAACGCAGATATTTATCAAGCGGAATTAATTTATCTACAGAAACATTTAAAGCAAGCGCTATATTTACAATTACAACTAAAGACGGACTGTATTTTTCTTTTTCAATCCTTGCCAGATATTCCGGTGTAATATCAGCCATTTCCGCTAATTTTTCCTGAGAATATTGTTTTCTTGCTCTCTCTGCTCTTACATTTTCCGAAAAAAGTTTTATAATTTCCTGCCTGTCCATAAAAATAGTTTATCCTGCTTGACTTTTTTACAAAATGATTTATAATTTAAATATACTGACTTATAAATCATAAAATTTATTAACTTTCGGAGACCGTTTTATGAATATTTTTTATAGCCACAGATCTGCATTTACTCTTGCGGAAGTATTAATTACACTCGGAATTATCGGAATAGTTGCAGCTTTAACCATGCCTTCGCTTATCGGGGAATACAAAAAACAGGAAACTACTGCAAGATTAAAAAAATTTTACAGCATAATTCAGCAGGCAATTTTGCTTTCCGAAATTGATAACGGTCCGGTTGAATTTTGGACAAAAGATGCTATGGCTAGAGATGAAAACGGTAACTTTGATCAGGCAGCAAATAACATAATTGCAGAAGAATTTTTTGACAAATATCTTGCAAAATACATGAAAATTATAAAACGCGGTTATACTACAGAAAACGGCAGGTCATTATTTCAAATTTATTTATCTGACGGCATATCGGTGATTATTGGGAACGGAGGCTGCATAGATATGATGGTTGACACAAACGGTACTAAAAATCCAAATTTTTTAGGATATGATCGCTTTGTATTCTTGCTCTGTCCAAATAAGACACCGGCATTAAACACATACGATGCATCATTAAATAAAGAACAGGCAATAGCAAAATGCGAGACTACTCCTCAATATTGCTCAAGAGTACTACAGCTTAATAATTGGGAATTCAAAGACTACATATATCCGTCAGTAAAAATACACATGTATTAAAATACCAACACATTTTTAAATAAAATTCATTTTAACCTTGCCTGATTAGTAAACAAAACAAAATTCGTGACTTATATCGCAGTTTACACCAATTATGGGTAAAAACGTCATGCTGAACTCGTTTCAGCATCTTATAGCAATTAGACCCTGAAACAAGTTCAGAGCCTGCCCTGAATTTATTTCAGGGGTGACAATTTAGATATTATTTGGTGTAAACTGCGATACAAGTCGCGAAAATTGCTTATTGTAAAAATTAAAAAAAATGCTACAATAACTCTTGTAAGAGAGAGGATAAAATTATGATAATGATTGAAGATATAAGAAAAGAACATGAACTTGTTGATTTGTTTTGCAGCCTTGCAGAAGTGCCATCTCCTTCTATGCACGAAGAAAAAGTCGCTGAATGGATTAAAAATTACTGCGATAATGAAGGAATTGACTGCAGATTTGATGACTTTAAAAATGTAATTATAAATATTCCGGCAAATGACAGTACCAAAGAACCTCTGATGCTGTCTGCCCACATGGATGTAATAGGCGATGACAGCCCTGTTAAAACCTATGTTGATGAAAACGGATTTATTCACGCAATAGACAGAACTCTGGGCGGAGATGACAAAGCAGGTGTTGCAAACGCACTTTATTTTGCAAAAAACCTTGCGAAATCAACAATGATGCATGGCGGTCTGGAAGTTATGTTTACCCGCGATGAAGAAAACGGACTTTCAGGAATAAGAAACGCAAACCTCAAAAACTTTAAATCAAAATATGTTCTTGTGCTTGACAGCGACACATTAGGTCAGTGCGAAGTTTCAGGCGCAAGCTATACTCTGGCAAGAATTAAAGTTCACAGCTTTAAAGGCGGTCATTCAGGTATCGATATAGGCGACAAAACCCGTGCAAACGCTGCAAAACTGATTGCGGACTTAATTTCTAACCTCCCGCAGGGAGTTTTTTATGAAGAGGAAGGAACAGTAATTACATCTTGCAACTTAGGCGGAATTTCAGCAGGTGATATAAATGTTACAAATATTATTAACACCGATGCTGAAGTCAGCTACTCAATAAGAAGCTCAAGCAGAAAAAAAGAAGAAGAATTGAAAAGTAAAATGACACTTACGGTTGATGAATTCAACATTAAAAATAAAGATATTGCAAAAGCCGCAATAGAATTTGAAGAGCACCTGCCTCCGTTTGAAAAATCTGATGATGATTATATTCCGATACTTTTTGAAGCTTCTGCAAGAAAAGCAGGTGTAGAACCTGATATAACATCATTCCACGCAGGTGCGGAAACACATATTTACGCAAACGAAACAAATGCAAATAATGATAAATTTGTACCGTATTTGTTAGGTCTTGCAACTGTTTGCAATATGCATTCAAAAAATGAGTATCTGGATTATAAATCAATGCTCAAAGGACAGGAAGTTTTAAAAGAACTGTTTAAAGCATACAACGCATAAAAATTATAAATTTTAAAATGGCATTATTAAAACTAATAATGCCATTTGTTTTATGCTTTATTATCAACAATTTTTTCTGCCGGAGCAAGTCCTGGTTCAAGATCCGAGCCTGTTATCCATTTTCTGAATTTAAATTGTGCCTTTGGCAGAGCATAAGCAAGTAAAAAGCTGCTCAGAGCTACATTTGTTATAATATTCGCAGATTTGGCAAATTTAGATTTTTTGACGAATGATTTAAATGCAGTATCTGTCATTCCTTTTGCTTTTTCAGCAAATATTTTAATATCGTTTCTGAATTTCGCAAGATTTTTTATGTCAACATAAGCTCTCGGGTCTCTTACTCCGTTATCCAGCATTTTTATTTTATTAAATTTCTTCGCAAATTTAATAAATTGAGTATCTTTGTTTGAAATATTGTCAACAAATTTTAACAAATCTTCCGCCTTATCAGATACAGGCAAATAATTCAATATGCTTCCGTCTTTTACCTGTTTAATAAATTCTTTATCGGCAAGAATAACCGGATCGAGTTCAACACCGGTCGCCTTGTTCAACGCTTTTTCGATCCACTTCGGCGCAACAAAATTTAAAAACATCATGCCTGCCATTTTGAACGAAATATCATAAGCTTCATTCTTGTTTCGTGCCGTTCCGACACGTCCGAGAGCGTAGCCTCCGTCTGTCACTGCCATTTTGTCCTGAGCAGAAAAATTAGCGACTTTTGCAACCCAGTTTCCTTTAAAACTAATATTTTCAGGTTTGTAAAATCTGTCTTTCCGTAAAAAAGAGATATTAGATGACGATTTTTGCTGTGCTTCTTTTTTTCTTAAATTTTCTATCTTTCTTGCAGAAGATGCAAATATTAATTTCGGAAGAATAAAGCCCATAAACAAAATCGGAATTGTTGTTGAAGCGACAAATTTTGATGCAAGAAGTTTTTCGTAAAGCTTTTTATTCTGTTTTACTTTTAAAAGATCTTTTACCGCATCAGGTGCAATATCTTTAAATTTTTTGATATTATAATCAATACCCTGAATACCTTTTTCTTCCTTAAATAATTTCAGATTTACTTGAGGATTTAATCCTCTTGATTTTATAAATTTGTCACACAGCCAGCCGACAAAAGGAATTCCTCCCAGCCATACCGCAGATACGGAATATTCATCCAAAAATCGTTCCCTTGCTGCAAGATAAGCTATACCCTCTGATTCTTTCTTATTCTGATCGTAAGTAAGTGCAATTTTCGTCGGCACCTCTATTCCGCAATCGCGGACTATCAAGGGGTAAACGCTGTTATTATTGCCTATCGCAGAAATTATGTTTGCTATTGTCATTTTGTTGTTCTCCAATTCCTTAAGTAAAAAAATAGTCCCTCACGCGCTTAAAGCTCCTTGAAAGACTATTTTTAACGGAATTGTTTATAAAAAATCTTTAAAGCGTGCACCACCAATCCCATAGCCTTTCAAGGTTGCTATGATGATGGATATGATGTAGTTTTAAAGTTTTAATTTTTAACATATTCTTTTTCCTGTTAGTTAACAATACAACAAAAAATATTATTTTGCAATATCTCCTTGTATAGATTTTAACAAAAAACGTAAATATTTTTTTTGCGCACTAAATTTTTTCAAAAAATCTTTTTATTTCATTAGTTTTATCAGCATTTAAAACATGTAAAAGAATAGTCTTATCTTTTGACGTCTGCCCTTTTATAATCTCAAAATTTGATTTTGGTACTTTTAACTGTTTAGACAAAAATTCAACAACCGCTTTGTTTGCCTTGCCGTCTACCGGCTGCGATGTAATTTTAATTTTTATACCGTCATCCGTTTTTATTATTTCATTTTTACTCGCATTTGGAGATACTTTGATCGCAAGAAGCAGCCCCTCTTTAACATCTTTTATCATTTTTGTAATCCTTATGAATGAAATTTTATATTTTACTTGAAAAATTCAAATAAAATCTGTATTATGATTATATCATGAGCGAAAAACCTCTTTTTGATGATATAAAAAAAGAACTTATTGCACAAAACAGAGAGCCTGCAGAAATTGAAGAAATTGAAAAGGCATATCTTTTTGCAAAACGTCTGCATGAAGGTCAGTACAGGATTTCAGAAGAACCTTATATTATTCATCCGGTTGAGGTCGCAAAAATTCTAGTCGGATTAAAAGTTGACTCGCATACTCTGGAAGCAGCGTTTTTACACGATATTCTGGAAGATACTGATACTCAGCCGGAAGAAATTGAAAAATTATTCGGAAAAGATGTCCTCTCTCTTGTTCAGGGAGTTACGAAACTGGGAAAATTACAGTTTAAATCAAAAGAAGAGCGGCAGGCTGAAAATTTTCGGCGTCTGTTTATTGCAATGGCAAAAGACATCAGAATTGTGTTTTTGAAACTTGCTGACAGATTGCATAATATGCGGACACTCAATTTTATGACAACCGTTAAGCAGCAAAAAATTGCCCGCGAAACACTTGATATTTTTGCTCCGCTTGCCAACCGCTTAGGGATTTACAAAATCAAAGCAGAACTGGAAGATTTATCGCTTCGCTATCTTGAACCCGACAAATATTTTGAAATAGCCCGCCTTGTATCTCAAACAAAAACAGACAGAGAAGCAACCGTTAAAATTCTTATTGATAAAATTACAGCAGATGTAAAAAAAGCGGGTATTAACGCCCAGATTACAGGCAGAGCAAAACATTATTACAGTATTTACAGCAAAATGAAACGTTTAAATATCGCGTTTCACGATCTTTATGATATTACAGCAGTACGTGTAATTGTTGATACAGAAAAAGAATGCTATGAAGTTTTGGGGCTTATACACTCGCAGTTTAAACCTATTCCCGGACGCTTCAAAGATTATATTGCAATGCCGAAAGGCAATATGTATCAATCTTTGCACACATCTGTTATAGGTCCGCGCTCAAAACCGCTTGAAGTTCAAATCAGAACCTGGGAAATGCATGAAGTTGCTGAATACGGTATCGCAGCACACTGGAGATACAAAGAAAAAGGATCACAAAAGGCAAATGCCCCGTCTGATATGCAGTTTTCGTGGATGAGAAAACTTGTGGAATATGACAAAGATATGGCATCCGCCGAAGACTTCGTTAATTCGGTAAAACTGGATTTATTTTCGGATCAGGTTTTTGCATTTACACCTAACGGTGATGTTTTTGACCTTCCGGTTAATGCAACCCCCGTGGATTTTGCATACAGAATTCACTCAGAAGTAGGTAACAAAACAGTCGGAGCCTTAATAAACGGCAGAATTGCACAGCTTGATACAAAACTACATAACGGTGATATTGTAGAAATTCTAACATCAAAAACTCCGGCTCCGCGTCTGGATTGGCTGAATTTCGTTGTTACGAAACAGGCTTCTTCAAAAATCAAACAGTGGTTCAAGAAAAATAACAGAGAAGAACATATTGAACTCGGTAAAACGAACCTTGAACATGAATTGACCAAATCCGTTTTTGATGAATATACAAAATCAGGCGAGTTTGAAAAAGTTGCCAAACAGATGAATTATCTCACGGCGGAAGATTTATTTGCAGCACTAGGATACGGTGAAACAACCGTAAATAAAATAATAAATAAACTAAAAAAACCGGAAGCTCCTAAGCAGCCTGAAAGCAATTTCCACGGAATGACAAAAAGAAAATCCGAAAAAGATATCATAGGGCTTGAGGGTTTGATGTACTCCATTGCTAAATGCTGTTCGCCAATCCCTGGAGAACCGATTGTAGGTGTTGTTACAAGAGCAAAAGGCGTAACAGTACACAGAATGGATTGCCCTATGCTTGATCACATTGAACCAGAAAGACTTATGGCAATAAACTGGTCAGGTGATAATGTTAACAAAACCTACAATACAACTATCAGAATTGAAACAGCCGAAAAAATGGGGCTTTTAAAAGATATTATTGCTGCAGTTTCCGATAACAACACAAATATCAACTATGCAAATGTAAAATCAAAAAGCGGGAAAGTCGGTATTATTGAACTTGGTATTGAACTTGATAATATTGACACTTTAAAAAAAGTTATTTTAAGTATTCAGGCAATCCCTGATGTATACAGTGTAAAAAGAATACAAACCTCTTATTCCGCCCCGAATATGCCAAGACGCAATAACGGGAAACAGAAACACAATAAAAAGAAGCGAAACAGCTAAACTTCCTTCCCTTTTTAGGGGAGGATAAGAGGATGGGTTTAATTAGAGGCTAAGAAGAATAGATGCAAAGATGCGAAGCTATTATCTATAATACAGTATCACGTCATTGCGGACAGCGCAGCTGATCCGCAATCGCATAATCATCACGATATTGCGATTTTTCGGGCTCTGCCCTCAGAATGACGTTCTGCAAAACAGATGCGAGGGTCTTAAGACCCTGAAACAAGTTCAGAGCCTGCCCTGATTTATTTCAGGGGTGACACACCCGAGTGCATTGCCCGAGCAAAGCGATAATAAAAATATCTTTAAGTATTTTAGAACACTTAAAAAAGCGGCTTATGCAATACCGTAAGCTGTCATGGATGGAGCGGCTAAGCTTTTTCTCTCATTCGGAAGAACATCAAGCCTTCCCTGATTAGGGAAGGTTTGGATGGGTATTTACAGAAAAATCGTCATTTGATTGTTACCCACCCCCACCCCTCCCTGATAAAGGAGGGGACTGCGGCTACGCTTCTTATGAAAAGGCCTTAAAGGATCTTTCGACATTCTTGTCTATAACGCTCTTGATTGAATCGTACTCTGTCTGTAGTGCATTGTGTTCAGTATCCAGTTTTTTCAAATCCTGATCTATCTTTTTGTCTTCATTTTCAATATCGCGCACTGTATTTTCATACTCTACTTCAGCTCTGGCTATTGCTGCTTCATCCTCAACAGATACTATATCTGCGGCACTTGTGTAAATAATTGATGTCCAATCATAGTTACCCATATTCGGATAAACAGCAGAACCTTTCTCCGTATATTGAGCTTGTTCTAATGTTACTATACCGTGTTCAAAAGCAAATTCAAGCCATTCCGCATTATTTAATAAATTCGGATCCAATTCTTTGTAGTGACGTCCGCTGTCGTCTTTTTCTTTTTCATTTATACCGCCCATACGGTACCAGAGTTTTTTGTACCACTGATATTTGGAGTTATTTTCATCCGGGATTTGTTTTGGCGGAATGCTATTAATATAATCTTCAAATTCGTTAACAGCGTTTCTTGCATTCTTAACCCATTTGGGAAACTCATTTTTAAAATTAATATAATTATTATATTTTTCCAGGTCTTCTGTGTAAGTCCCTAACTGACTATACCTTGGATCACTTGGTCCTGCCTCCAAAATATCATTAGCAACAGCTACCAACAGCTCATTAATTAATTCCAAATATTTCTGTCCAATTTCTTCTCCTGACAAAGGACTATTACCGGAAGTATTTGTAATAGTGCCGCTAGTTAAACCTCCCTGTGTACCATTTGTCTCAATATGAAGTGCCAACTGGTAATACAATTGTTCGAGCTTTGTTTTTAATTCAGCATTTTCCGGCTTCTTCAGAACATCCCGCACTTTCATATCATCATCCCCGTCGCCTCCGCCAGAGGATAAGCCAAACTCACCACTAGTATTAGTTATTGTTTCTGTACCATTTTCTGTTTGGATAGTAATAGTTCCACCATCACTGTAATTTGCATCACTTGAATCCTGTGACCACAAATACTGAGCCAAAACATGCTCCATATGCCAAATCTCTTCATTTGAAGATATATGAGTTGAATCCGTTCTAAGGTTATTTATACCAGTAGAACCCCAGCATTTCGGACTTAATAATGCCTGTGCATAATCTAACAAGTCAGGTTTAGTGGTCGGTGCTGCATACTCAGGAATATCATTCAACAGATTAACAAAATTGGCAAAAATTCCACTGTTATTAGTCCCAACAACTAATCCGGCACTATTTAAATTGCTTAAATAGCCAGATTTTAAATTATTGTATTCAGTAGATGATATAGTATTAATATTAATATTTAAAAAGTTATCAAGATTTCCCACAAAACCTAAATATGCCCCTTGATTATCTCGAGTATATTTGTCAGGATCATTTTCATCAAAAAAGTTTTCATAATTCTCGCCAAAAATATCCGTTAAGAGTTAGGAATATTTCGGGTTATCTACTTTTCCAATACCGTAAGCATACAAAAAATCTGTCATTGTATCAGATGCCTCAAAAATCTTTATATCGTTTCCCGCAAGCAAAATCTGTCCTGAAGTATTTACCATTGCATATTGATTTTTTAAATCCGCAAATGTTAAAATTGTATTCGCCGTTAATGCTTCGGACAACTTATTGCCGGAACCGTCGTAGCTGGTATACATCAATTGCTGGCTGTTCAAGGCATCCATATATTTATTGCTGGCTTCTGTTGATTTATCCGCAAGACGAAGTTTGGAATTGGTCAGCATCTGTGAACGTAATTCGTTATCAGTCAATTTAGCCGTAATACTCAATAATCTTGCCTGTCCTGCCGACATTCCCATAAGATATCATCCTTTCCGTTTGACGTGTACGTCATATCTATCGGTTGGATGTTTTAATTTCTTCAATTCAAGACACAGTCCCGCACCTATCCTATCCTATCCTATCCTATGAAGAGTATATCAGCGTTTCAGACTTTGTAAAATTTTGTTAAAATTTTGTTACATGTGATATAATACTTCATTTTGGACTTATATCGCAGTTTACACTAAAAATAGCTAAAATCGTCACCCTGAAGTTGTTTCAGGATCTTATCATGATGAGATTCCGAAACAAGTTCGGAATGACGTTATGGCAGGTTTGGGGGAATATCTAGTGTAAACTGCGATATAAGTCCCCATCATTTTTAGTATAAAAAAATACCCCCTCAATATATGAAGGAGTATTTTCTTGCATTTTTTTCGATTAAATAGCGACTGTCAAAGTTTCAAGTTTAAGTTGTATGGGTTTTTCATCCAATACTTCAACTTGAAGATCTTTTGTATCTACTACCTGACCAGTAGACGTATGAACAGCAGGTTTAGACACTGCAGAAGCCGGTTTTTGAGCTGCATAAATACCTTTTCTTGCATTAACGACAGCAGGATCAGGGTTTGTTTTCTGCCTTTTGACATCAGTCATAATTTTACTTACGAAACGTCTTGTCTCTCCGTACGGCGGAATTGCATTATATTTTTTTACATTCCCGGGACCAGCATTATATGCAGCCAGAGCCAGTTCAACCGAGCCGAACATATTATACATCTTCTTATAATAAGTAATTCCGGCTTTAATATTTTCGTTCAGAAGATAAGGATTGTAACCCATTCTTCTTGCAGTTGAAGGCATTAACTGGAATACGCCTACCGCACCGTGAGAACTTCTCGCCTCGTGTCTGAATCCCGACTCTGTACGCGCTATACTAAGCGCTATTGCAGGATCCACTCCCATTTCAATAGCATGTTTTACTATTGTCGCTTTTACAGAATTAACGTCAGCTGCCTGACATTGTGCATGGCTAAAAAACATACACACCAGTGTAAAAGTTAACAGTAATAGTTTTCTCAAAATGTAATCCTCTACGTTGTAAATTGAAATCCTTAAAAATTCCCTAACGACCCGTTTCTACAACAAGTCAAAAACTTTTAAGAATGAAATTGTATTTACACTATATAACAAAAAAAAAATTTTTCAACCCCTAAGGGCAAAATTACTAAGATTAAAACCCTCTCAACAAAAGCTATATCAGGTTTTAAAGTGTATTTGTAACAATTATTAAGTTCATTATTTGGGGTTATTTATTTCATAATTTTTTATTTTTATGATAAAATTTTTTTATTAAAAAGGAGAGGGAATATATGGAAAATAAAAAATTAGCAGACATAGGTGTATTTGGAGGATCAGGTTTTTATCAATTCCTCGATAATATTGAAGAAGTAAAGGTTGAAACTCCATACGGAATGCCGAGTGAAAATTTGTTTATCGGTACAATCGGCACCCACAAAGTTGCTTTTATGCCGCGTCATGGAAGAAATCATACAATATTGCCTCACTTAATCAACTACAGAGCAAATGTCTGGGCTATGAAATCGGTCGGATGCCAGAGAGTAATATCTCCCTGTGCAGCAGGCAGTTTGCAAAAACACGTTAAACCGGGCGATTTTGTAATTTGTGATCAGTTTGTTGACTGGACTGACGGAAGAAAAACAACTTTCTTTGAAGGACCTGTTGTTACTCATCCTTCCGCTGCAGAAACTTATTGTCCGGAACTGCGGCAGCTCGCGATTAAAACAGGTAAAGAATTAGGCATTACAATTCATGAGCAGGGAACAGTTGTTGTTATAAACGGACCAAGATTTTCTACTAAAGCAGAATCAAAATTCTTTACAAATCAGGGATGGGAAGTTATAAATATGACAGCATTCCCTGAAGCTTATCTGGTAAAAGAAATGGACATGTGTCCGTTGAATATTTCTTTAATAACCGATTATGATGCAGGATTGGTTGGAGATGTTCCTCCGGTATCTCACCATGAAGTAATTGAAGTTTTCAATTCAAATGTTGCAAACCTTAAAAACTTACTGTTCAAAATGATTGAAAATATTCCTGCTGAAAGAAAAAATTGTGAGTGTGCAAATACAAAGAAAAATTCACAACTATAAGGTAAAATATGACAGATAATTTAATTTTTGTAGTTAACAGCTTTTTTCAGATATATTTCTGGTTAATACTCGTAAGATGTTTGTTAAGCTTTATTCCGAGTATTGACTGGTATAAGCAGCCGTTTACAGGTTTAAAAGATGCTACGGACTTATATCTTGACCTGTTCAGAAGAATAATTCCTCCTTTTAACGGTCTGGATTTTTCGCCGATTATTGCAGTTTTGGCTTTACAGATTTTGAATTATCTGATTATCTTTGTTCTTTTCCAGTTCAAATAATCTTATAGCTTCTTGAATTTTTGAACGGTGCGGAGTTTTCGGATTTTTTAGTTTATTATTAAGCGCTTCCAGAAATTCATTCAAATCTTTTCCGGGATTTCTGTGCATAAGTTTTTTAAAATATTTCATAACAACTTTGTCTTTAATAAAATTCGGATATTTTAAACAGCCGCCGACATCATAAATTTTTGTATTGATTGCTTCATTTGTTGTATCAGTATAAAATATTTTAAACAGATTATCCAGATCCAGCGGACTTGTAGTTTTAGGCGCCTTTTTATCAGCTAATTCAGTCAGAGAATATCCGTGTTCGAGATCTGATATATAATGCCTTGTGAACTGTGTTTTATCAAGTTTGTGTCCTACAATATTTTTAAGATAAGTCCAGAAGTTTGCTTCAGCATAAACACCTTGAGAATTTGAAAGGTCTTTTATATTACATTTAACATTATGAAAAACTTTTAAAGCTTTATCATGCATAATTCTTGTTCTTGTATTTTTATCATACATTACAAGTTTAAATACATTTCCCCAGCAGCCTCTGTCAATATAAAAAATTGAGGCTTTAATATTTTCGGGAAGAATGCCTTTTAATAGTTTATTAAAAAATTGCGAAAAATCCTTTTCCAGCAGTTTTAAATCCTCCGGTTCAAGATCATTGAAATCATAAGAAATAATATTACTTTTTTTACACTCTTTGTAACAGGCTCGCAGATATTTTGCCATATTAGACATTGCTCTGTAAAAAAGTTTTATAGATTTTTTTCTGTCTTTGCGATCCCAGAGTTCGATTATTTCATGCGGGAGATTTCCGACGATTTTCCATTTTGTTTGCGGAACAAACGAATCATAAGTTTTGTAGCCAAAATTAGCCTTAAAAATATTTTTTAGCCTTGACGGATAACATTTTTCATAATTAATCTTTGAAACTTTGTTCAACATAATTTTCATAAAGTATATGAATATCCAAAATTGACAAAATATCAAAAAGCTTGTAAAAAAAGTTAACTTAATATATAATTCACGTATTATGAAAATCGTAATATACGGTGCAACAGAAATCGGCTGTCTACTGGCAACCGAATTCTTTGAAGACCATGACATAACTATAATTGATAAGGAAGAAAACAGAACAGACGAATTTGACAAACTTGATATAAGTTTTGTTCAAGGGAATGCTTCAAATATTGACGTTTTAAAAAGTGCAGATATAAAGAACACTGACATATTTATAGCCTGTACAGCTATTGATGAAGCTAATATCGTTGCATGTCTTGCCGCAAAAAGATATGGCGGAGTGCGAACTATCTGTTTTGTCAGCAGGGCGGAATACAAAAAAACTCTGAACTTTGAAAAAAACAGTGAAAACTTCTGCGATTTCTTTATCGATTATATTATCTGGCCGGAAGAACTTTTAACTCAAGAAATTTTCAGGATAGTAACAGTTGCCCATGCGCTTGATGTTGAAAATTTTGCAGACGGCAGAGCAAGACTTCTTGAGTACAAAGTTCAGCCCTACCTTGATATTATAGGTAAAAAAGTAAAAGACTGCGGATTTACAAAAAATACTTTAATGGTAGGTTTAACACGAGATTCACAGCTTTTTATTCCAAACGGTGATACGGAAATTCTGGAAGGCGATAAACTTATATTTATGGGAACATCCCATTCTCTGGACATTCTGGCTGGAACTTTCTTCCATAAAAAAGAAATTGTAAAATCCGTTGCAATAATCGGCGGCGGCAATGTAGGTTTGATGCTTGCAAAAACTCTTGAAAAATTGAAAATTAAAACTAAAATTATTGAAAAAGATTACGAGCGCTGCCAGCTGCTTGCTGAAGAGCTTTCTACAACTCTTGTTATAAACGGTGACGGAACGGATTTAAAACTTCTTGATGAAGAAGAAATAGGAGCTGCCGATGTTGCAATAAGCGTTACAAACAATGATGAAAGAAATCTTCTTTGTTCTCTTCTTGTAAAACAACTAGGCATAAAAAGAGTTATTGCAAGAGTTTCCAAAGTATTGAATATTCCTCTTTTTGAAAAAGTGGGAATTGACATAGCAATTTCTCCAAAAAATTCAGCTATAAACGAAGTAAGAAACGACCTGCTTGAAAATGACGTTGACATTCTTGCGACAGTTGAACAGGGGCAGGGAGAAGTTCTGGAAATTAACGTACTGCCGGAGTTTAATAATAAAAAAATCATGGAGTTAAAATTCCCCGAACGTGCCGTTATCGGGGTAGTGCAGAGAAAAAACAATATAATTATTCCTTACGGCGAAACAGAAATTAAAACGAATGACGTTTTGATAATATTCACAAAAGCTGAAAATGCTGCAATTATTAAAGAATTTTTTAAGGTAAAGTAAAATGCGGTTAAATTATCTGGCAAACGCAATCGGGTTAACAATGATGTATATAGGTCTGGTGATACTATCGCCAATTGCGGTTGCTCTTTACTATCACGATTATTCATCAATTATTCCGTTTTTAACCGCAGGAATTATATCTGCAGGTTTTGGATTTATTTTTAGACAGGTTATACCTAATTCTACAACTCTTGAAAATCTTAACGATATAAAAAAAGCGGAGGCTTTATTTATTGTTGCAGTATCATGGATAATTTTCGGGATAATTTCAGCCATACCTTATCTGTTTTATGGCATAACACCTATTAATGCTCTGTTTGAATCGGTTTCGGGGATTACAACTACAGGTGCAACTATTTTAACAAACTATGACTATCCGCAGGCATTCTTTTTCTGGCGTTCTCTGACACACTGGCTCGGCGGTTTGGGAATTATAGTATTGTTTATCGCAATACTTCCCCAATTTGCGGTTGCCGGACGTCAGATGTTTTTTGCGGAAGCTCCGGGGCCTACGGAAGATAAATTCACTCCCAGAATAAGAAATACCGCCTCGGCATTATGGAAAATTTATGCAGGGTTAACAGTCTTGCAGATAATTTTATTAATGGCATTCGGGATGAACGGATTTGACGCTGTTTGTAACTCTTTTGCAACACTGGCTGCCGGCGGTTTTTCGCCTAATCCCGAAAGCATAATGGGGTACCACTCCAATTATATTACATGGATTACTTTAATTTTTATGTTTCTTGCCGGAGCAAGTTTTAACATTCAATACCAGGCACTGGTACAAAAAAAGCCTTCTATATTATTCAAAAATGAAGAATTCAGAGTATATTCCGGAATGATCATGCTTATGGCAATACTAATTACAATCTCACTTGTCATAAATTGTCATTCAACAGTATTTCAAGGATTTACAGATGCTTTATATCAGGTTATAAGTATAACAACATCAACCGGAAGCGCAAGTGTTGATTTTATAAATTGGGATTATACATCAAAACTTTTATTGTTCATGGTAATGTTTATGGGCTCCTGTGCAAGTTCGGCAGGCGGCGGCTTAAAAATGGTCAGATGGATGATTATTTATAAAGCAATGAAAAGTGAACTTTTAAAAATTCTGCACCCTAACGCAATTATTAACATAAAAGTTGACAACAAAACAGTACCGGCAGATGTTGCAAGACAGATTGTTGTTTTCGCATTCTATTACTTCTTGATTTTCGGGATAACATCAATCATTATCTCTGTAATTGAACAAAATACAACAATAGGTTTAAGCAGCAGCATAACATCACTTGGAAATATCGGTCCCGGATTTGCAAAAGCAACAGGTCCTATGGGAAGTTTTGACGGAGTACATTTTTCAACAAAAGCGATAATGATATTTAATATGCTGGTCGGACGTTTGGAATTAATACCGTTTCTTGTTATGCTTCAGAAAGATTTCTGGTCGCTGAAAGATAACTAAACATTTGCACGCCAAGGCTCATCCGGCAAAATATAGCGGAGCTTTACATGTACAAAATCATTATCGGAATCCTGAACCTTTTTCACATCCATACATTCAAATTTTGAACTTCTCGGGAACACTATTTCATCATTTGTCCCTAATATTCCCTTTCTTGAGACACGCGCACCTTTGGGAATTTCAATTTCATACATTATTCCTTTATTATCCGGCATATAACCTTTAGCATAATTGATATCTGATGTTGCATAGGCATATTCTTTCATATCTATAATATCACCTTTTTTAACTGCGCAGCGTTTTTGATAAAGAGGATACTCAGAGAAAAATTCAGGTTTCTTGCCCACACACCTGAAAACATTAAGTTTTCCCTCTGTCGGTTTCAGCTCTTTAAAATCAAAATCCGTTACAGATATCATTTCTCTCGGTGTCATATTTGTTTGAAAAAATTTTTCATTCATAGACTTTGGATTAGGACAATTTATAAAATTATGATTTATACCGTTTAAATAACCATGGAGAGAAACTGCCTCATTGCGTGTCGCACGTACACCGCCTTCTTTTTGTGCCCAAGCCCAGTATTTATGACAGAACAGGTCTTTGTTTACACTTTTTCTTATAACTGATCCTACTGCTGATATATTCATAAATTTTCCCCTTTTAAAACTAACCTATAATATATATAAGTATTTTTATATAAAAAAATTGCTTAAAATTTCCTATTCATAAATGATTAAAATGAACAAAAAGTGTGATTTAATCGTTACTATATTGTATCGAGGTTTAAACTTGAAATTTCATATAAAAGCAGCATTAATAGCAGTATGTTTATGTTTCTCTATAACTTCCTCATTTGCCGTAGAGCAAATGAGCGTTGAAAAAAATGCTGTTTTAAATATTAAAGATTGTATTCAAATTGCACTGAACAACAGTCCGCTTATCAAAAAAGCCCGATACAATTACGGAATAGCAAAAGGCAATTTAGGGGTTGCAAAATCAGATTACTTCCCGACTTTAGGGATAGGTACAGGCTACAACCTTACAGACAATCATAACAATAGGAGAAATACAAGCTCAAACATTTATTCCGCAGAAGCAAGCATTAGCCAGCTTATCTGGAACTTTGGGAAAACTAATGCCAATATCAGAATGTACAATTTTGACAGAATTGCATCACTTTACGAGTTTGAAGACACTGTACTTGAAACAATTTTCGGGGTCAAAACAAATTACTACGGAGTTCTTGCAGCAAAAGCTACACTTGATGTTAACAGAGCAAACGTACAGATTAATGAACGAAACTATCAGAGAACAAAAGCTTATTTTGACGAAGGCATAAGATCAAAAATTGATCTTGTAAATGCCGAAGTTAACCTGAGCGACTCAAAAGTTACACTCGTCGAATCCGAAAAAAATTATAAAAATGCACTGGTAAAACTTAACAATTCCATGTATATAGCTTTTGCTCCCGAATACGAAATTGAAAATACCGAAACTTTTAATTTCCAGAATAACTATGCCCCTGTTAACTTAGAAAAAATTGATGAGAAAAAAGATTTGAGCAAACCGCCCAAAGACGTCAGCGATGCATTTCTTACTTCTCAGGTTGAAAAAATAAATATTCTTGACAACTACAAGTTTGAACCGTTTCCTTATACATTTGAAGAATCAGTTAATCTTGCATATAAAAATCGTCCTGATTTAAAAGTTTACGATGCCAGTTTAAATGCAATGAAAGAAGCTTTAAAATACACAAAAAGAGAATATTTACCCGAAATCTCCGCAACTGCAGGTTACGGCTACAGAGATCAGTATAATACAAATTCGTTTAATGTCGGGATTAACCTGAGCAGTTCAGTTAACATAAAAGGTCAAAAGCACAGAATTGACAACGCTAAATTACAGGTTGAGCTGGCTGAAACAGAAATAGACCAGGCAAAACAGGATATTTATTTTGAAGTTCAAAATCTCTATATAACCATGATACAATTAGAAAAACAAATACCTTTGCTCGCTGTCAAAGTAAAGCAGACTCTTGAGAACTTTGAACTTGCAGACGGACGTTATGCAGTAGGTTTAGGTGATTATATCCAGCTTCAGGATGCAAAAGTAAATTACAACAATGCGCAGGTATCCTACGTACAGACAGTTTATAACTACAACGTTGCAAGAGCAAATCTTGAAAAAGCAATTGCCCTGCCGCAAAGCGTAACAACAACAATTGAGGATGACAAATGATAAGTTTTGAGAAATTTAAACAATTACAAATCAAAAAACGCCATATAGCGCTTGTATCAGGAATTATTGCCGCAATAATAATAGGTTCCGTAAGTTTTGTTACAAACAACAGAGTTAAGTATAAAACACGTGAAGTAAAGCTGTGTACAATCACTCAGGTTGTTGAAGCCTCAGGCACAATTAATCCTGTAAATACGGTAAGCGTTGGTTCTACAGTATCAGGACTTATCAAAGAAATATATGTAGACTATAACGATGTTGTAAAAAAAGGACAGATCTTAGCCCAGATTGACCCTGCGAACTTTGAAGCAACAGTTCAGCAAAATCAGGCACAAATAAATAATGCTCAGGCAAATGTTGCAAGACTTCAGGCTATTGCGGATTACGACAGGCAGCAATATATAAGATACAAAAATCTTTACGCAAAAAACTTTGTTGCAAAAAGCGAACTTGATGAAAAATACAGCACATACAAATCAGATCTGGCACAAATTAATGCGGCAAAAGCCCAAATCAGCCAGTATCAGGCATCTTTAAGAACCGCTAAGACAAATTTAGGCTATACAAAAATTATTGCACCAGTAAACGGAACAGTAATTTCACGTGAAATAGACCTTGGCTCTCCTGTTGCAGCAAGCTTTCAGGCTCCTGAATTATTCACTATAGCACAGGATTTAACCAATATGCAGATTGAAGTAAGTGTCTCTGAAGCTGATATCGGAAAAGTAGAAGAAGGTCAGGACGTGACTTACACTCTTGACGGTTACCCTGACAGTACATTTACGGGAAAAGTTACACAGGTAAGACTTTCTCCGACAACAGAATCAAATGTTGTTACCTATACGGTAATTGTCGATGTTAATAACGAAGATTTGAAACTAAAACCGGGAATGACTGCAAACGTTTCAATAATAACCGATAAAAGCGAGAACGTAAAATGCGTTCCGAATATGGCTTTGAAATTCACGCCTGACATAAACGGACCTAAATATAAAAATCAAGGTATCTGGATTTTAGATAAAAACAAGCCAAAACGTATAGAAATTGAAACAGGTGCAAATAATGACACCAATACAGAAATTATTTCAGACAAAATTCAAGAAGGTACACGGGTTATTGTCGGTATAAGGAGTAAAAATACCAAGTCCGGAAATAGCGGCAGAATGCGTGTCCCGAGGTTATAATGAGTTTAATAGAAGTTAAAGACGCAATAAAAACATACCAAACAGGCGAAGACAGTTTTAATGCACTGAACTGTGTGTCTTTATCTGTTGAAAAAGGCGAATTCGTCGCAATTATGGGAGCTTCCGGTTCAGGCAAATCGACATTTATGAATATGCTTGGTACACTTGATAAACCGAATTCCGGAAGTTACCATCTTGACGGCATAGATATGCTTTCATTAGACATTGACAATCTTGCAACGGTAAGAAATGAAAAAATGGGATTTGTTTTTCAGGGTTTTAACCTCATATCAAGAACCACTGCGCTTGAAAATGTTGAACTTCCCATGATTTACAAAGGGATTCCGGAAGAAGAAAGAATTGTAAGAGCAAAAAAAGCTTTAGAAATTGTAGGGCTTGAAAAACGTGAAGATCATATGCCAAACCAGATGTCAGGCGGTCAGCAGCAAAGAGTTGCAATTGCACGTGCAATCGTTAATGATCCCCCGCTTATTCTGGCGGATGAACCTACAGGCAACTTAGACACAAAAACAAGTATTGAGGTTATGGAATTCTTCGTAAACCTCAACAAAGAAATGGGTAAGACAATTGTTCTAGTAACCCACGAACCGGATATTGCACAATACTGCAAACGCGTAGTAAGGTTCAAAGACGGAAACATAATTTCCGATGAAATAAATACACACACCACAATTCCATATTAATCCTTTTCCATCCCTGTGATGGAAAAGGGAAGATTAGAAGCTCAGAGGGCAGGAAGGCAGGCTATTTACAAAAAATAATAATATTTAGTAAATAATAAACATATCCCATCTCTCCGCGAGAGGGTAAGTTGAGGAACAAACTATGATAGATTTCAAATCTTTAGTAAAAATGGCGATAGTATCGCTGAAAATAAACAAAATGCGTTCAATGCTGACAAGCCTCGGTATAATCATAGGTGTCAGCGCCGTAATTATAATGCTTGCCGTCGGAACAGGCGCCAGTGAAAAAGTAAAACAGGATATGGAATCTATGGGGAGCAATCTTCTCACAATCCGCTCGGCTTCTGCCAGAACAGGTGGTGTCAGAATGGGACTGGGTACACGCCCGACCTTAACAATTAAAGATGCAGAAGCTATTAAAAAGAATGCCCGCGGGGTTGCTGCCGTATCATCTGTAAGTTCTGAATCCAAGCAGCTGACATACGGCAATCAGAACTGGGCAAGTACGGTTTACGGGACAGATCCTGAATATTTTTACATAAAAAATTATGAAGTCGATATGGGACGAGGTTTTATTCCGGAAGATATAAAAAATTCCGCCAAAGTAACTGTTATAGGATCTACAGTTGCCTCAGAACTTTTCGGGGATTTAGACCCTATCGGAAGAATTATGAGGGTCGGCGGAATACCTTTCAAAGTTGTCGGGACTTTAAAATCAAAAGGAAGTATGGGACCGATGGATCAGGACGATCTGATATTTATCCCAATTACAACCGCGCAGAAAAAAGTATTCGGAACTGCATTTCCGGGCACTGTCTCAATGATTGTCGTTAAAGGATCTGATCCGGATGATGTTTCGCTTGCGGAGCAGGATATTGAAGAACTCCTTGTTGCACGCCACAGAATAGGCAAAAATCAGGAAAACGATTTTGAAATAAGAAATTCTGCGGAATTTCAGGAAAAAATGAAATCAACAGTTCAGACATTTGCAATTCTTTTAGCATCAATCGCTTCGGTATCATTACTTGTAGGCGGTATCGGCATTATGAACATTATGCTTGTATCGGTAACAGAACGTACAAAAGAAATCGGAATAAGAATGGCAATAGGCGCTAAGCCATCCGATATCAGGATACAATTTTTAATAGAATCATTTTTATTATCGGTAATCGGCGGGCTTATCGGTGTTGCTGTCGGAATAATAGGTGCGCAGATTGTTCAGGTATCAGGCGTTATGAATGTTTCAATCTCACTGTTTTCAATTCTGCTGTCACTCGGATTTTCCGGAGCAATAGGGGTATTATTCGGCTATTACCCAGCTTACAAAGCCTCACTTTTAAACCCGATTGATGCACTAAGATATGAATAATCTATTTAGGCAGCTTTTTAAAATAATCAGGATCAGTCAATGCATAATATGAACAGGTAATTCCGTTATTTTTATCACCTGTCGTCAGAGAACAACCCCACTCTCTTAGAGTATCATCAAATCGCGCACCTTTAACTCCGTTAGGGATTAATTTTCCTGTTTCATTATCTATAGAAAAGGTAAACAAATCATGTCCCCAGCGGTTTGGACGTTTTGAAACCCCGTTAACATCTATTGAAAGCATTAAATTTTGATCATTCCATGCCTCTATATAAACAGACACCCCGTCAGGTAATATAAAATCGCCGCATTCCATAAAATAAGAGCTGGTATTTACTTTATTGTTATATGTTTTATATTCTTTCATATTTTGACTTGTGCCATCATCAACTTCAATTGTGTCTATACAGCTTGTAGTTTTACAAAAATTCGCTATTATATATGGTTTAAGCGCATTATAAAGTTTATATTTATCACCGGTATAGGCATACGAATAATCTTTTACATTCAAAGGCATACCTGTATCGTTTTGTACCTGCAAAACAAGTTGATACAGGATTGAATAAGCTTTTTTAAACTGGGTTTCCAGAACCTTATGCTGATATTTTGCAACTACAGTAGGGATTGTCATTGCAGCAACAACTCCGATGATGCCGAGGGTGATTAGGACCTCGGCAAGAGTAAACGCACATTTCTTTAGACGATAGGACGTTAAGACGTTAGGACGATAAGTTCGTTTCAGGAAAATATTAATGTCATCCTGAACTTGTTTCAGGATGACATTAATGATACTGGCTTTGCATCTTCGCCTCTTAGCATCTTTGCTTCTAGCTGCGTCTTTACCTTCGAAGGAGCTTACAGTGCCCCCCCCCCGAAGCAAGCGTAGCCGCTTGACCCTACACATAGGTGACCTAATAAATTTTTGAGACATTGAAATCTTTTCATTTAATTACTCCTTCATAATTTTTATTAACTTACTTTTTTCAACCTACAAAGCTTCAAGTGCCGCAATTTTCATATCTTTCCAATCAGGTCTTTGCCCAAACCACAATTCCTGCGCGGCAACTGCCTGAAAAATCAGCATATCAAGCCCCGTAATAGTTCTCAAATTCAATTTTTCAGCCGCTTTTATCAACAATGTCTTTTTCGGATTATAAATAACATCGTAAACTACCGCATCACTTCGTAATGTTTCAAGCGCAAGCGGTTCAACAGGCATCATATCAGCAGCCTTTCCAAGCATTCCGATAGGCGTTGTATTTACAAGCATTGCATATTCACCGAGATTTCTTATATTCTCTATCTGGTAAACATTGAAATTCACTGCAGGAAATTTACGTCTCACATAATTCATTAATTCAATAGAATTCGGGATATTTCTTGTGAAAAATGCGATTTCTTCAACACCGCATTCAGTCAATGCAACGCAAGCTGCATGCGCTGCCCCGCCTGTACCTAAAATTGCGACTTTTTTACCTCTTAAATCAATATCCGATGGGATTGCCCTTTTAAATCCTATAACATCAGTATTGTAGGCTTTTAAAGACTTATCAGCATCTATATACACGGTATTCACCGCACGCGCAAGATCTGCATATTTATCGACTTCATTTACAAATAATGAAATCGGAAGTTTTAAAGGAATTGTTACATTAAACCCTTTATATCCGCTTGATTTAAGCCATTTTATTCTGTCAACAAGACTATCCTGCGGAGTTTCCAAAATATCGTAAGCTGCATTTATTCCAAGGCTCTTAAACCCTGCTTCGTGAATAACTTTTGAAAGCGAATGCCCCAGAGGATAACCTATAAGTCCGAATTTATTCTCTCTCGTGTCCTTAATTTCGGGTTTTGCAGGTTCACTTATCGGACTGCTGCTATAATTAGGTGTTTCCTGCATTTTTGAAGGCCCGAAAATATAAGAAGGAACTTCTGTTTTTACAGTTTCCGGCTGCATACCGTTAAAAGGTTGATGAATGCTTTCCTGAACCTGTCCGCTGTTTAATTCTTCTTGAATTGTACGCTGAACATACTGAGGCTCCGCAGAAACAGACGGCTGAGGCGGAGTTTGAACAGGCTGCTCTTCTTTAACAGGCGAAGAAGTTCCTTCTTTCAATTCCTCAACAGTAATTCCTAATTTTTTAGCTTTTTTAGCAAGATAACGTTCATAAAGTTCCGGATTCATCAGCACTTTCTCCTGTTACTTCTTTTTTATAATGACATTTAATGTTTGAACAAGTAATTACATCGCCTTTTTTCAAGACTTTTTTCACAAGAAGCGAGCCGCATTCGGGACATGTTTCGCCTGTAGGTTCATTCCATAGAACAAAATCACAATCAGGGTATTTATCACAGCCGTAAAATACCGTACCGCGTTTTGATTTTCTCTCAACAATTGTACCCTGTCCGCATTTCGGACATTTAACACCGGTTGACTTGCGGTAAGGTTTTCTGTGTTTACAGTCCGCATTTGTGCATTCCATATATTTGCCGTAAGGACCTGTTTTAAATATCATATCAGAGCCGCATTTTTCGCATTTTTCTTCACATTTTTCGGGTTCGTTTGATGTATCTTCACCTGTATCTTCTGATAACGCGTTTAATGACATCATTGTCTTACAGTCAGGGTAACCTGAACATCCCAAAAATTGCGACCCGTTTTTGCCTATACGCAGAACCATCGGTCTTCCGCAGTTCGGACATTTGATTTTGCTTTCAATTTTTACGCGCTCGCCTGTTTGAAGTGCTTTATCGACTTCTTGAATAAACGGGGTGTAAAATTCCTGCAAAACATCATTCCAGACAGCTTTTTTCTCTGCAATTTTATCTAACTTGGTTTCCATGCCTGCGGTAAATTTGTAATCCATAATATCCGCAAACTGCCCTATAAGCTGTTTGCATACCGTTCTTCCCAACAATGTCGGATGAAGGGCTTTGTCTTTCTTTTCGACGTATTTGCGTGTTTGAATAACAGTGATAATCGTAGCGTAAGTAGAAGGACGTCCGATACCGTATTCTTCCAATGCCTTTACAAGAGAAGCTTCGTTATATCTAGGCGGCGGCTGGGTAAAATGCTGCTTTGGTTCAACTTTTAAACATTTAACCTTATCGCCTTCGTTCAAATCAGGAATTTTAGCTTCAGCTTCTTGTTCATCTTCATCTGCATCATTGTAAACTTTCAAAAATCCGTCAAAAGTAACCTTGCTTGTGCCTGCTTTCAAAGTATAATCACCTGCCGTAATCTCTACTGTTTTATTTGCAATATCGGCAGGAGTCATCTGTGATGACATAAATTTTTCCCAGATAAGTTTATAAAGCTTATACTGGTCATTATCAAGGTATTTTTTAATACTTTCGGGAGTTCTTTCAGGGTATGAAGGTCTGATTGCTTCGTGCGCATCCTGAACATTCTGTTTGCCCTTAACATAGATATTAGGTTTTTCAGGATAGTATTTTTCTCCATAGTTTCCGAGAATAAAGTCTTTTGCCATGCTTTGAGCATCATCTGAAACTCTTACACTGTCTGTTCTCATATAGGTGATTAAACCGACAGGAGTTCCGTCAATTTCAATCCCTTCATAGAGCTTCTGCGCTACCTGCATTGTTTTTTGAACGCCGAAACCGAGTTTTGAACTGGCTGCTCTTTGCATTGTTGATGTAATAAATGGTGCTGTGGGCTTTCTCTTTGTAGATTTTTTCGTAACCTTTGTAACATCAAATTCTGACGGATAGGAGGTTAGAAAATCTACAATTTTTTGAGCTTCATCTTTATTTTTAACAGTTTTTTCAACCGCTTTACCTTTTATTTTTGAGAGCTCTGCTTCAAAAATTTTGCCGTCTTTATCGAGATTTGCGTGTATTGACCAGTATTCCTGCGGAACAAATGCTTCAATCTCTTCTTCTCTTTCGCAAATCATACGCAAAGCTACAGATTGCACACGTCCTGCAGAAAGGTTTCTGTTACCTATCTGTTTCCACAAAACGGGACTTAACTTGTAACCTACAAGTTTGTCAAGAATCTGTCTTGTCTGCTGTGCCTGAACCATATCCATATCAATTCCGCGCGGATTTTCGACAGAATGTTTTACGGCTTTCGGAGTAATTTCGTTAAATACAATACGGCAGATTTTATCGTCGGGAACTTTCAAAATCTGTCTTACATGCCATGCAATAGCTTCTCCCTCACGGTCAGGGTCGGAAGCAAGGTAAACTTTATCGGCTTTTTTTGCCATATCGTTTAATTTTTTTACAACAGCCTGTTTGCCGGGAATAATTTCAAACTTTGGCAAAAAATGATTTTTAATATCAAACCCTAAATTTTCCGTTGAAGGGTCCTTTGTCGGCAAATTCCTGACATGCCCGTAGCTTGCTTCAATCTGGTATCCATCTCCCAAAATCTTTCTTATAGTCTTTGATTTTGCGGGAGACTCAACTATTACTAATGCTTTTTCTTTTTTTTCAGCTGTTTTTGCCATTTTATTTCCGTTTAAACCTTAACCACTCTCTTATACCTGTCCCCGTCAACCTGTTTAATTATGCCTTTAAGCTCCATGGTTGTCAAGTACATCAACAGATTATCTATACTCAATTTTGTAAATGCCTGAAGTTCATCCACACATTTTTCTTCTATCTCAAGAGCTTCATAAATAATTTTTTCATCGTCGCTTAAATCAGGTAGGTTGAAAAGATTACCCTGTTCAACCTTAACCTCCCAGCCGAGAGCCTCCAGAATATCATCCGCACATGTAACAAGTGTTGCTCCGCTTTTCAGAAGTTTATAAATTCCTTCGGTATTAGGATTTGTGATAAGCCCCGGGATACACATCAATTCGCGTCCCTGTTCAAGCGTTAAATTTGCGGTAATTAATGCACCGCTTTTTAAAGAAGCTTCCGCAACAAGAGTTCCGTAAGACAAACCTGACACTATCCTGTTTCTCTGCGGAAATCTGAATTTTATCGGCTGAAATGTCGGATAGTATTCCGTAACAACAGCCCCTGAACCGTCTTCTATTTTCTTATACAACTCTTTATTAGCCGCAGGGTACGTGTAATCAAAACCGCTTGCAATAACACCTATTGTTTTCAAGTTATTATCAAGCGCCGCAACATGCGCTGTTGTATCAATTCCTGATGCAAGACCTGAAACTATACAAATATCTGTATTTTGAAATTCTGAAATAATTTTTTCAAGAGCTTCTTTTGCATACCTTGTCGCGCGCCGCGAACCGACAACAGCAAGTGTCCTTTCCACATTACAGCTTTTCAAATCACCTTTATAGTAGAGAACAGATGGCGGATTATCAATATTTTTCAACATGCATGGATAATTTTCATCCTCAAAAGTTAAAAATTTAATTCCGTGATCTTCAACTTCTTTTACCGCTTTAGCAATATCAACTTTATCCCGCAGACGCAAAAAATTTTCTGCCTTTTTAACGCTTAAGCCGTCTATTGAAGACAAATCATCCGCATTAAATGCTTTTTCAATATCGCCAAAATAATTATACAGCCTCTGTATAAAAGAACTGTCAATCTCTTCTATTGATGAAAAAGCTATCCAGTATTTATTTTTGTTCATTTTGTTTTTTCTTTATTCTCTCTATCAGCTCTCTGATTTTTCCTGCTTCAACTTCAGGAATATCAAGATTTATATAGTCTTCAAAGTATTCAATAGCGTCATCGTAATCACCTCTTGCAAAAAAGAGAATTCCTGCTTTTTTATAGGCAGGTGAAAATGAATCATTATGCGCTATTGCTTTCAGATAATTTGAAAGAGCTTTGTCAATCTCATCGTTTGCCTCGTAAGCTTCACCCAGATAATAATAAATCCAGGGATTTTCACTCTTAAATTCTAATACATTTTCAAAATTTTCAATCGCACTTGCATAATCTCCAAGCTCAAAATGCACTCTGCCCAGATCATAATAAACATCATAATTTTCGGGCTGTTTATCTAAAATGTACTCAAGTTCATCTATTGCAAGATCAAGCCTTGCATCTTCCATATAAAATCTTGCAAGGTAATGACGGAGTACAAGATTATCCGGAATTTCCGACAATCCGCGTGAAACAAGCTCAATTCCGCTTCCCATATCTTTTCTGCGACAATAAATATCCGCAAGATTTATATAAACCTGCACAAGTTTGGGGTTTAAACTCTGCGCCTTCAAATAATTTTTTTCGGCTTTGTCATAATCGCCTAAATTTGCATAACAAAGAGCAATATTATTATATAACTCGGCATTATCCTGACAAGTTTCAAGAACCGAACTGAAAACATCTAATGCCTCTTTATAGTTTCCTTTTTGATATAATTCTATTGCTTTATCAACTTTTTCTTTTTCATTCATAATTATAATCCCAATCCTATTCCACCGTTTTCATTTTCTCCGTTATCGCCGGAACCGATATTTTTTATAACGGTTCTTGTATTGCCGTCAGCATGGAAATCTTTCGGATTCATTGTCATTTTAATTCTGTCTGCATAAATAGTTCTAACACCCTGTGTTATACTTGAACGACCGACAAAATAAACATCATTCGGTTTACCTTCTTTGTTAGGATAAACGGCGATTTTTGGACCTGCTGCGTAATAGTCCTGATACCATACACGAACATTCCCTGACGCATTAAATACATTTTTATCCTGCATATATTCCTGACGATTGGATTTTAAAACTAGCTTTGTTCCGTCTTCCATCAAAGCATTTGTTGTAGTATTGCCAACAGCAGTTATAACCTTTGTACCTGCATTGTAATAGAAATTGTCAGCAAGCGATTCGCTGCCCTGCTGTTTTATTCTTGCCTCACCCATAAGCTCAATATCTTTTAAATCACCGTTTTTGTCCGTTTTAATTTTCGCTTTGTTTGAAAATGTGTCCAGATCTTTATATTTTATAGTAACAGCACCTGTTGCTGTCATAACGCCGGTTTCAGTATTATATTCCTGTTCATCAGCATTAATAACAACTACAGGAACTTTGCCGTCAAAAACAATGGACTGTGTATCCCCCTGAGCTTTCACAACTTTTGTAATAAGCGAGAGTTTCAGGATATTTGCTTTAACTTCACGTTTTTTATTTTTTTTAATTTCATAAGCGTAAGGTTTATCGTAAAAAGTTGCTGTATCAAGTTTTTGATTTTCATCCATACTTACATCAGCTTTATCACCGACAACACGCAAGTCGTCAACAGAAACTTTAACATCCCCTTCAAATTTAATCTTATTTTCCTTTTCTTCATAACTCTGTGTTTTTGATTCAATAACCAGATCTGATGCCTGAACGACAAGACCTGCCGTAAACAAAGATATTATTAAAGCAATAAAAAACTTCTTCACTTTTTCTCCTTATTATCAAAAATTTTGGAAACTGTATTTCCGGTAATCTTAAACTGTTCATAATTCGGGCTGATTTCTACTTTGGAAGCCGTTGCAAGAAATTGCTCCTGACGTGTAATTCTTACATTACCCTCTGCAATAATCGGAACATCTCTGCCGGACCAGACAAGTTTGTTAGCCCTTAATGTTGTTAAATCTTTAAGCACAATAAACGTATCAGCATAAAGAATTATCTGTTTTTTATTTTCATTATATGTGCCTTTTGAAGATTCAAAACTCATAGAAACCTGATTATCATCATCATAAAAGTTTCCTACGACATTATCAAGCATGGCAACTCCGTTTTTACTGTCATAGTTGCCGGTTTCTCCGTATATTTCCCAGTATTTCTGTTCATCTTTAGTTTCTGTCAGAATTATACCGTGTATTAAAGCTTCCTGCCTATCCTGATCGGTTTGCAGCTGACTTCTGTTAAAATTATGCGTAATTACACCTGCCGATATAAAAGCCCATGCAAGAAGTCCTACGATAGCACCAAAAGCAGCTATGTAGGCTTTTTGTTTTTTGCTTAAACTTTTAATTCTCTCCAACAGATTCATATTTAAAATTTTAGCATGAAAAAATCATTAAACTAAAAACTTTAACTTATATGAATTACCATGGATAATCATCACGAATTTCCCATCCGTCAGCCATAATTTTACCGCCACAGGCGCGGAAATAATCGCGATTACTATTAATTTTTTCTCTTGTACAATCATTACTGTCATAATAACCGGCAATAACACCTCGCGAAATATCAATTTTAAATTGAAATACATCACGACCAATGATATTAGGTGCTTTTGCTCCATTTATATCAATAGAAAGCAACTGTAATTCAGGAACATTATCAGGTTTAAGGCTATATGGTCTTATGTAAGCACAAGTTCCGTCGCCATAAATAAATCCAGGAATATTATCCCCAAAACCATAATAATAGTAATTATTTTTTTCTGAAAGAAATGCATAACCCGTTATATCATATCCGCATTCTTTCATCGTTTTACAAACTTTAATTACCTTCAAATACGGTTTCCAGCATTGTTCAAAATATTTTAAATTATCATCATAAGAGCTGCCCAGTTCTGTTACATTCCATTCTGAAGCATTTCCATTTTCATACTGTGATGAAACAAGTGCCTGTGCAAATGTCGAATAAGCTTTTTTCAATTGAATTGCTGTTTGCTTCTTTTGATAATCTGCAATCAAAGACGGCATTGTCATAGCTGCAACAACACCGATTATGCCGAGGGTGATGAGGACTTCAGCGAGTGTAAACGCTACGCTTTTACGAGGTGAATAAGTTCGTTTCAGGAAAATATTAATGTCATCCTGAACTTGTTTCAGGATCTCCTTTATTCCTTCTCCCCTGTGTGGGAGAAGGTGGCACATTGTGCCGGATGAGGGGTGAGCACCAACCTCACAATAATTTAGTAAAAATTGACATGAATTATTGAACAGGACTACGTGCGTAGCACCCTCACTGAATGGGGAGCGCACGCTTTGCAGAAGTTTTTCATTTATAGTTATTCTGGTAAAATTGCAACATAATTTATTTTTGATATTAGCTTTGCATCTATGCCTCTTAGCGTCTTTGCTTCCGGTTAAGAGATCCTGAAACGAGTTCAGGATGACATAAATGATACTGGCTTTGCATCTTCGCCTCTTAGCATCTTTGCTTCTAGCTGCGTCTTTGCCTTCGGCGGAGCCTAAAGTGCCCCCCCCCCGAAACTCCGTAAAATTTCTAATAAACTCTTCATTTCATAACTCCTTTCCAATTTAACTCTTTATTAAAATTATTACATATCTTTGACATATTTGCAATAAATAACTTAATATTTTATGTTTTTTTATTTAGTTTGTTTTATAATCCCTTTATAGGGATAGACAAAGGATTAGGGAAAGAGGATTTTATGGCGTTAAGATACGATGCAGGTGAAGTCATAACAGCAATGGTTACACCGTTCAACAACAAAAGAGAAATTGATTATGACAGAGCCGAACAACTGACAAAACATCTTATTACTCATGGAAGTGATGCTATTCTTGTTGCAGGGACAACCGGTGAAGGTCCTACATTAACTCATGAAGAAGAATTTGAACTTTTAAGCACTGTAAAAAGAGCTGCGGTTAATAAAGCAAAAGTTATTATGAATGCCGGTTCAAATTGTACGGAAACTGCAATTATGGCGGCAAAATGGGCTCAAAAAGAAAACGTAGATGCAATTCTATCTGTTGTACCGTACTATAACAAACCTTCTCAGCAGGGTATGATTGAACACTTTTCAGCTGTTGCCGAAAGCGTTAATATTCCGATAATTATTTATAACATTCCGGGAAGAACAGGGGTTAATATGCTGCCTGAAACAGTTGCAGCACTCGCAGAAAAATATCCCAATATCGTAGCTATTAAACAAAGCTGCGGAGACATGGATGCAATTACGGAAATGAAAATCTGCTGTCCTTCGGACTTTTCAATATATTCAGGAGATGACAGCTTAACCCTTCCGATGATGGCACTAGGTGCAAGAGGTGTCGTTTCTGTTGCTTCTCACCTTTTTGGTTCAGAAATCAAATCAATGATTAGAAATTATAAAACAGGAGAATTTCTGGCAGCTGTTAACATGCACAAAAAACTTTATCCGGCATTCAGAAAACTCTTTATGGCTCCAAATCCTGTTCCGGTTAAAGCAGCACTGGCACATAAAGGTTTGATTGAAGATTTTGTAAGACGTCCGCTTGTCGAACTTTCTTCAATTGAGAAAAAAGAACTATTTATGGTTCTTGACGGAATCAATGAAGATTAGCCTGAAAGGGTTATAAAAAATTTCTAATTTTTATTAAAATAATATATGAAGATAAAAACAGAGGCACAGCCTCAAATATTGACAAAAAATTGATAAAGAGGTTATAAAAAAATGAAAAACAAAATTTTAATGTTCTGGTTTATCGTAGCGGTAGTAATTGTTTCAACCATACTCATCTTCGTTAAACCGACAAAATTGGGACTTGATCTTGTCGGCGGTTCAAGACTTGTTCTTGAAGCAGAAACAACCGACAGTATCGCAAAAATTACACCGGATGTAATGAGCAGATTACAGTTCGCGATTGAACAGCGTGTAAACAAACTCGGTGTTGCAGAAACTGTTGTTCAACAGGTAGGTGACAAAAGATTAATGGTAGAAATTCCTAACGTAACCGATTTGAAAGAAGCAAAAGCTTTTATCGGTGAAACAGCTCAATTGGAATTTAAAAAAGAAGGCAAAGCTCCTGACGGAACACCTATATGGGTATCAACAGGTCTGACAGGACGCGATCTTGCAAAATCTACATTAAGTACAGACGCAACCGGACAATGGGTTGTATCTCTTGAGTTTAACGGAGAAGGCGCTAAAAAATTCGCAGATTTAACAAAAGCTCTGGTAGGTCAGCAGATGGCTATTTTCTTTGACGGCGAACTTCAGTCTGCTCCGAGAGTAAACGAGGCAATATACGGCGGCAAAGCCCAGATTTCAGGCGGTGAAAGCGGTTTTGCTTATGATGAAGCGGAAAGAATGGTAAACCTTCTGAACGCAGGCGCGTTACCTGTTCCTGCAAAAATTGTTGAAGAAAATACAGTTGGTCCGACACTCGGCGCAGACAGTATAGCAAAATCAAAAAAAGCAGGTGTAATCGGCTTATCAGCAGTCATGATATTTATGATAGTCTTTTATCACGTACCCGGTTTGATTGCCGATATAGCATTAATAATTTATAGTATTATTTTGTTTGCATTATTCAAAACAATCCCAGTAACTTTAACTCTTGCAGGTATTGCAGGTTTTATCCTTTCAATCGGTATGGCAGTTGATGCAAACATTCTTATCTTTGAAAGAACCAAAGAAGAATTAAGGGCAGGAAGAAACCTGTTTACAGCTATTAATTCCGGGTTCGACAGAGCATTTACAAGTATTTTCGATTCAAATATGACAACAATCATTACCTGTACAATACTTTATCTTTTAGGAACAAGTGTTGTTAAAGGTTTTGCTCTTACACTTGCAATCGGTGTTCTTGTTTCAATGTTCAGTGCAATTACAGTTACCAAAAACTTCATGCACTTAATCTTCGGTACAGGCGAACTCAAACATCCTGCACTGTTCGGGCTAAGAAAAGACGAAATCGGACAGAGTTATGAAGCAACTGAAACTAAACGAGAAAAAGCTCGTTTCGGTATTCTTGATTAAAACGGGAGCAAGCGGATGTGGAAATAGCTTATAGATTATAAAAATTTCACTAGAAGCGAAGCGACTGACAAAGATATAAAAAATCTGACGAAAATTAATAAAGAGGATAAAAAAAAATGATAAATACAGGTAGAAAACATTTAGTTCATATAGTTAAATTCAGATGGTGGTGGATGGCATTAACCTGCCTTCTTCTGGTTCCGGGGATTATCGCAATGATTTATTCTTCCGTCATTTACCCGAACCACGCACCGATGAAAGTCGGCATCGACTACACCGGCGGAACAATTTTACAATACGGACTTGAGCAAAAATTATCTAACAGTGACATTGCCAAAACACGTGAAAATCTTGAAAAAGCAGGGATTGAAAATCCTTACATACAAATTTTAAACGTAAACAGCGACCAGCAAAAAAATACTAAATCAAATATAAGTTCTATTATTTCAATAAGAACAAAATTTATTGACAAAAATTCAAACACAACTGAAGTTATAACAGAGCAGTTACAAAAAGATTATACAAATCCTGAATTAATCTCTGTAAGTTCTGTGGGACCGACAATGGGTAAAGAATTATTCAAAAACTCTTTACTTGCCGTAACTCTTGCGTTTTTAGGAATTGTTGCGTATCTTTCATTCAGGTTTAGATTTGACTATGCACTTGCGGCAATTTTAGGTGTATTGCATGACGTAATCTTTGTATGCGGGATCTTTTCAATACTGGGTCTTGTATACAACGTACAGATTGACGGATTATTCATTACTGCAATCTTGACGGTTATCGGTTTCTCTGTGCACGATACAATTGTAGTATTTGACAGAATTAGAGAAAATCTTCGTTATTACTCTAAAAAAATGTCATTCGGTGAAATTGTAGACGCATCAGTAAACCAGACATTGACAAGAAGTATCAACACATCATTAACAACATTAATTACATTGTTGGCATTATACTTCTGGGGTGGAGTTACAACAAAAGATTTCGTTCTATGTATGATACTCGGTATTGCAATCGGAACATATTCAAGTATATTCTTCTGTTCAATGCTTGTTGATTTCTGGAACGATAAGCGTACTACAGCTTAAGCCGCAACATCAAGGCATTCTGGATTACCGTCATTCTGAACTTGTTTCAGAATCTCAAACCGTTTTATAACAAACATACAAAAAAAGACCTCTAATTATAGAGGTCTTTTTTAAAGCCCCTCTCTCTAACTCTCTCCCCAAAAGGGAGAGAGGACTATTTTATATGATTTTTTATAAACTCCAACACCCCATCAATATTATTTTCTATATCATTATTATAAATTCTTATAACAGTATATCCTAAATTTTTCAAGTAACTATCTCTTATATCATTATGCGTTATTTGTTGAATTTCAAGATGCCCAGAACCATCTAATTCAATAACTAACATTTTATCTTTACAAATAAAGTCAACAATATAATTTCCTATAGGAACCTGACGTCTAAATTTTAAATTGCAAAACCTTTTAGCCCGTAAATAATACCATAACTTTTCTTCAAACGGTGTCATATTAGAGCGCAGATTTTTTGAATTTTCTAATGAAATTTTTGTATAATTATGAGAATGTTTATGCATTAAACCTATTATAACATAAAATCTATCCTCTCTCCCTTTTGGGGAGAGAGTTAGAGAGAGGGGCTGATTTTTTAATCAGAAAAAGAATCCCAGCCGCCTTCAATTCTATCTTCTAAAATTCTTAATAGTTCGGAAGGTCTCATATCAAGCCCTAATGCAAGTCTCCAAAATGTTGTAAGCTGAGGGTCTTTCTTCCCGTCCAAAATATAATATAAAACACTTCTGGGCAGATCACTCTCATATGCAAGGATTGATTTTTTCTTTTCCCCGCTCAATTCCTTAACAACAGCCCCAAGCAGCTTACAAACCTCTCTATTCTTTTTTAACTTTGTCTCTTGCATAAACTCAATTTATATGTTAAAATAAATAAAAATGTCTCGTACGAGGATGCGATAAAAGGAGATTTTATGCATTTTGAATATTACAATATGATTAAAGATAAAAATCAGCCCTCTCACATAAGAGAAGGAGTAAGTAAAAAGATCCTGAAACGAGTTCAGGATGACATGAACCCTCTCCCTCAATCCCTCCCTCGAGGGAGAGAAGCAGCAGAACTCTCTTCGCGTTATATTCTTCACCATTTACTGAAACGAACTTATTCACTTATTAACCTATTCTCTTATTCACCTCGTAAACGCGCAGCGTTTACACTCGCGGAAGTCCTTATCACACTCGGAATTATAGGTGTGGTGGCAGCTTTAACAATACCGAATTTAATTACAGATTACAGACATAGAGTTGTTGAAACAAGATTGAAAAAATTCTATTCAATGATGAATCAAGCTATTTTACAATCTATTAACGACAATGGTGAAGTTGAAAACTGGAGTTATTTTAATAATGATATAAAAGATGAAGAAGGTAATACGATTAACCAGTCTGACAAAAATGATGCGTCTTTTAAGAAATATCTTGCTCCGTATTTGAAAATTATTCACCAGAAAGAGTCAAAAGACATATTCGGCGGGAAAACCACTCTTTACTTCTTAGCTGACGGAAGTGCTTTTCACTTTACGGGACACGAAAATCGTGATATATTTTTCTATCCTAAAAATCCTGAAAAATGTATTGATAAAACAAACAATAGCGGGAGCTGTAGTTTTGCGTTTGAATTTTATCCGATAAGTAAGTCTGAAAGTTGGAAATATTTATACAAAAAAGGTATGGAGCCTACTTTATATCAATGGGATGGAAACGAAAATACATTATACAATGATACTGAAAGAGGGTGTAACCAAAATACAAATGCCACAGGAGCATATTGTACCGCAATAATTCAGCGTAACGGCTGGAAAATCCCCAAAAATTATCCGAGAAAAATCAGTTTCTAACTTTACAAAACAGCTTTTATTGCTTCTATCATGCCTGTTTCATCGGCAATATTTTTCCCTGCGATATCAAAAGCCGTTCCATGTCCGGGTGACGTTCTTATAATATCAAGCCCTATTGTCATATTAACCGTCTTATCTCCTGCAACGGTTTTTATAGGTATTAATCCTTGATCATGATAGTTTGCGATACAGCAGTCAAAAACAGAAGAACGGAGGGCAGGAAGGCAAGATGTCAGGACATTTTTTGATAGCAGCTTACCCTCCCCGACCTTCTGAACTTCTGATAAATATTCTTTTGCGACATTCACAAACAATGTATCAGCAGGAAGCGGATTTGTGATATTAACACCTCTTGAGCGCAAGTCTTCTGCAGCAGGAACTAAAATATCAATTTCTTCACGGCCCAGAATTCCATCCTCGCCTGCATGAGGATTGAACCCGCACAATGCAAATTTCGGATCAAGAATTCCTAAATGTTTTACAAAAAATTCTTTTAAATTAAGAATTTTTTCAACAACCATTTCTTTTGTAAGAACAATATCTTTCAATGCAACATGACGTGTCAAAAGAAGCACCCTAAAATTTCCTGCGACAAAAAGCATTTCTGCAAGCTGTTTATCATGCGCAAGATATTTCTGCAGAATTTCTGTCTGACCATTGAATTTATGTCCTGCAAGATATAAAGCATTTTTTGCAACGGGAGCTGTTACGATAGCTTTGGCGCCAATTTCACACGCTTTTTTTACTGATTGAAACGAAAATTCTCCTGCTTCTTTAGTAACCTTTCCCGGTTCAATATCCGCATCATACGGGATTTCAATAATTTCATATTTTTTACTTATTAAAAGAGATTCCGAAAAAAGTCCGGAATGACATCCCTCTTCGTAGAAATCCAAGATTTTTTTATTTGAAATTAAAACAACACTATCTGACGGCAGATTAAGCCTATGTAACGCTTTTATTGTAATCTCCGCACCTATACCGTTTGGGTCGCCGGTTGTAATTGCAATCTTAGACATCTTGCAAACCGCCGTGCGTATCAAAGTATCTCAAAATATCTATAAGAGTATTAGCATTCCCGAGATTTCCCGATTTGGTAACAATCCACTGCGCATTGTGATCAAGGCACAGAGCAATAGCGGGCGCAACTTCATCAACAAGCTGAAGCTGGCAGGCATCTATAGCATTACAGCATTTATAAGAAGTTTCACCGCCAAGAGTAATTAAAATAGTGTCCTTTTGATTTGTAACACGTCTTGTCAAATCAGCAAGAAAATCCGTGATAACTGTCGCCAGATTAGCTTTCGTTAATTCTGCATTCAATGAATCTTCCGAAAATCCGTCAAATTCTTTAATCAGATGCGAAGTGTGAACAATTACAGTATTATCAAAACGTAAATTGGAAACAACTCTGTTGACAAGCTCATCCGTCACTCCATTCAAAACAGTCTTTAAATCAAGACTGATAGAGAGAACATCTTCAAATTCATCACTTTTTTCCAGCTTATCAATTTGATTAGCAGTAATTTGAGTAGCACTTCCTGAAACAATAAATTTAGGCAGTCTCGGGAAAGTCTTTATTATATGTTCGTTATCCAAATCCGAAAGCCAGAATTCACTAAGAGCCTGAGCAAAAGCTGCAGTACCCGCAGGAAGGATTTTATTCTCACTCTTTTTTATAGCCAGAGCAACCTGTTCAATATCAACAGTTGATACAGCATCTGCAACAATCAATTTTTTCCCTGCTTTTATTAATTCATTTATTTTCTGTAAAATCGGACCGGCACCCTTCATAACTGTCTTAAGTTCAATCTGGCTGACAAGGTCTTGATATTCCGGCAAAATTTGTGATTTTAAAAGAGTTGGCAAATGCGATTCAAAAATAGGAGAATGCGGATCTCTTGCCATTTCCGTTCTTTCTATCGGAATACCTTTCAACAAATGATATCCGCCTACAGTTGTTCGAATTTCGGCGGGGAAAGCCGGAAGAACAATAGCTGCGTCGTATTCAAGGACATGCATCAGCCCCAGAACTTCAACCGCAATATTGCCTCTGACAGTTGAATCTATTTTTTTATAAACATAATCAGGATTTATTTTTTCCTTGAGCATGTTTGCAGCTCTGACAACTCTTTCATAAGCTGTCTGCGGATCAACATTACGGGATTCCGTTGAAATTGCCCATGTTTGAGTTCCTTTAATATTTAAAGGTTCAATTTCATCAGATAACAAAATCTGAGTATTAGCACCTTTCAGATGAAACTGCAAAGCCGTGTCATTCGCACCGGTCAAATCATCAGCAATTATACCGACTATGTTAGAATTGATTATCATATTTCCTGAACGTCTCTTTTAGAACCTAATAACCTTATACTGTTAGCTATAATTAAGAAATTTTCTCTGTCATTTCCGGTAACTTTATCAGTCCATTTATTCTGTCCAATTCTTCCGTCAACAACAACCTGAACACCTTTCTTAATATATTCACCGGCAAATTCCGCAAGTTTATCCCAAACATCAATATTAAACCAATCGGCAACTTCTGACTTTGTCTTAGGATCCCAGCGGTTCACGGCAATTGAAAAATTAGCCTTCACTTTCCCTGATTCAAAATATCTTATTTCAGCATCTCTGCCTACTCTGCCTACCAAAACTGCTGTATTCATGCTTATACCTCTTTCTTAAAAAAATATAATGATATTTTACAACAAATACTTTCATGCCTGCAAAGTAGTGTAACTTTTTGTTACAAGAGAGAAACTTGTAATTAAATCCTTTTGGTAGTATAACCTTAATTGTAGCAGTTAGGGGGATCCGCCCCAAAAATTTCTCAGCCTCCCTTGTAAAGGGAGGGGAACCGCTAAAGCGGTTGAGGGATTTTATTAAGAAAGGATAAAAAAATGGAAAAGAACAACGAAACTTTAAGTGTTTTAAGACACTCAACATCACACATTATGGCACAAGCCGTTCAAAAACTGTTTCCGTCAGCAAAGTTGGCTATCGGACCGGCTATTGAAAACGGTTTTTATTACGATTTTGATTTAACAGACGGTCATGCCTTCACTCAAGAAGATTTAACAAAAATTGAAGAAGAAATGAAAAATATTGTTAAACAAAATCTTTCATTCGAAAAATACGTAATACCTGATGTTGAAAAACAAATTGCAGAATTCAAGGCTGAAGGCGAGATTTACAAAGCTGAACTTCTTGAAGAACACAAAAATGACAATCCGACTTTGTACTTAACTAAAGACAAAGACGGGAATGTTTTATTCAATGACCTCTGTGCAGGTCCTCACCTTCCAAATACCTCATATATTAAAACAAATGCTTTTAAGCTCTTAAAAGTTGCAGGCGCATACTGGAGAGGAAATGAAAACAATAAAATGCTCCAGAGAATTTATGCAACAGCATTCTGGACAAAAGAAGATCTTGCAGATTATCTTCATTTCTTAGAAGAAGCGGAAAAACGCGACCACAGGAAACTCGGTGCTAAACTTGACCTGTTCTCTACAAGAGAAGAACTCGGCGGAGGGCTTGTTCTGTGGCATCCGAATTTGGCGATAGTCAGAGAAGAAATTGAAAATTACTGGAGAACAGAACACCGTAAACGGGGTTATGTAATAGTAAATACTCCGCACATTGCAAAATCTAAACTCTGGGAAATTTCAGGTCACGCTGACCATTACAGAGAAAATATGTTTTTTATACAAAAAGATGAAGACAGCGACGACCAGTTTATTTTAAAACCTATGAACTGTCCTTTCCATATCCTGATTTATCAGGCAAACAGATATTCTTACCGTTCATTGCCTTTAAGAATGGCAGAACTGGGTACTGTTTACAGGAAAGAAAAATCAGGTGCACTGTCAGGCTTGACACGAGTTCAGGGATTTACTCAGGATGATGCGCATATTTTCTGTACACCAGAACAATTAGTTGATGAAATCAATGAAATTATAGATTTTGTCGCAGATACAATGAAAATATTTAATATGTCTTTTGAAGTAGAACTTTCAACTCGCCCTGAAAGTTATGTCGGCGAAATTGAAAACTGGAACAGAGCGGAAGCCGGTTTGAAAGAAGCAATGGACAGACGCGGAATGAAATATGACATAAATGAAGGCGACGGTGCTTTCTACGGACCGAAAATAGACTTTAAAGTTAAAGATGCACTGGGCAGAACATGGCAATGCGCAACTATTCAGCTTGACTTTAACCTGCCTGAAAGATTTGATATTAAATATCAGGATAAAGACGGTCAAATGAAAACTCCTGTTATGCTCCACCGCGTAATTTTCGGATCTATGGAACGCTTCCATGGTATTTTAATTGAACATTATGCGGGTGCATTCCCGACATGGCTTGCACCGACACAGGTTGCAATCGTTCCGATTTCAAACGAAAAACACATTGATTTTGCTGAAAAAATCTACAAAAAAATGCGCGATGCCGGCATAAGAGTAAAACTCGACGACCGCTCAGAAAGTATGAACTACAAAATCAGAGAAAGCTTGCAGGATAAGAAAATTCCTTATGTCTGCGTAGTAGGCGATAAAGAAATTGAAGCAAATTCAGTTGCTGTCCGTGCACGCGGAATCGGACAAGTGGGAACAATGAGTATAGACGAATTTATTAATAAAATTGAAGAAGAAATACATTCCAGAAGTTCCGAATCCTTTGCAAAACCACTTGTAAAAGCATAATAAAAGATTAAAGGGGGCGATATTTAAAACCGCCCCCTTTTCATTTTTTATAACTTGACAAAAAATGAAAAATAATAAATAATAAAATAAAAAAGGAGTTGGAATATGTTTTATAGAGAAGCTTTGAGTTGCCCCCCCCCCAACAGGATAAAGATGTAACAAGGGATTACAGGGTTTTAAAGTTAAGGCTGACGGATGTTAAGAAGACCGAATGTCAGGCTGTTATCAGTAATAATTCATGCAAAACTCAAGTGTTGGATGGAACAGCCATGTTCCTCCCCTCCCTTGAGGGGAGGGGAAGTAAAGGGGTGGGTGATAATCACTACTCCTCATCCGGCACGATGTGCCACCTTCTCCCGCACAGGGGAGAAGGAATAAAGGAGATCCTGAAACACGGAGGTCAATCCGACGTTCAGGATGACGAGAATAACTTTCTGAAACGAACTTATTCACATATTCACTTATTTACTTATTCACATCGTAAACGCCCAGCATTTACTCTCGCAGAGATTTTAATAACACTCGGAATTATAGGTGTGGTTGCGGCAATGACAATACCGTCTTTAATTGCGGATTACCAGAAAAAAAGAACTGTTACACAATTAAAAGCTACTTATTCTATTATTGCTCAAACTCTTGAGAAAGCAAAAGTTGATTACGGAACAGATTACAGCTTATGGCAGGGAAGTTCGTATACTATAGACGATTTTAATTTTTTGTATTCCACATATTTTGCTCCGTATATAGAAACCTTTGATGCTCATAGGGGAAAAATATGTGACTATTATAGATGCGCTTCAACTTATAAAACGCTTAAAGGCACTGACATGTATCAGCACGATTGGTCAGGTTCTTTTTATTTAAAGAATGGAAGCTTCATTCACATACATCCGTATCATTGTGGTATAGGGCAGTATTCAGATGCTTTATATATAGACGTCAATGGTCCCGAACACGGTCCGAATATTTTGGGTAAAGATGTATTTGACTTTATGCTGACAATAGGTAGAAAAAATTCTCAAAAAAATGGAATTTTTACAACACCATGCGATGGCTACACAAGAGATGAGCTGTTACAAAAATGCAGTAAAGATTACGATGGAGCAATGTGTAATACAACCGGTTCAATTTCTTGCTGCTCAACACTTATAATGCAAGATGGATGGGAAATTAAAGACAATTATCCGTTTTAATATAGACTATACCGAAAACTAATATATTGAAGCTGAATTGTAATAAATTCAGCTTCAATATAAATTTTTAATGCATTTTAATCAATTGAAATTAATCGTCTTTTTCTTCTGATTTCTTTTCTTCTGATTTTACAAACTTATCATTCGGATCTGCTTTAGGAGCTTCCTCTTTTTTAGGCGCAGATTGAACAAAAGTATCTTTTGCAGGCTCTGATTTTGGAGCTTCTTTTACTTCTGGTTTTGCTGCCGCTACATTTGACACAGAACCCGGAACTTCCGGCTTGCCTAAAAAATTAATTGCTTTAATCATTATTTTTCCTCCAACTTTTTATATTAATTCTAAAACCAATACAAAAAAATAATTGCTATAAATTCATAAAATTTTACAATTAAAAAGAGCGGACTTTTAAATCCGCTCTTCATCAATTATTTTACCAGACCGATTGATTTATGTTTCTCGTAAATGCTCTCAGCCATAACATCAAGATGCTTGAAATCTTCCTCTGTCGGTTTTCCTTTAACCTGTAAAGGTTCAACAAGATCAAGCTTTAACGGAGCAAGAATTTGAGCTATTAAATCAAAAAGTTTGCCGCCCCAGCCGTAAGAGCCGACAAGCGAAGCGAATTTAGCTTTCGGCCTTAAAACAGCCGCAAGATATGCAACATTAACAGCCATCGGATGAGGTCCTGCAAGAACCATTGATGTTCCCATAACAATTGTAGCAGCATCCACTAATGCCATTGCAAGATCGCCCAAATCATCATCCACTATATCAAATTTGAATGTTTCAATACCCTTTTCATTCAATTTATTACTCAAATAATCAATCATATCCTTGGTGCTTTCATACATTGAAACGTAAGGAAGAACAACAAGATTTTTCGGCATGTCTGATGTCCAGTCAGTATACAAATCAAGAATAAAGTTTGGTCTTTTGTATACAGGACCGTGACTTGGCAAAATCATATCAACATTCATATCTTTTACCATTTGAGTATATTTTTTGCACATCATTCTAAAAGGCATCATAATTTCCGCATAATAACGTTTTGCACTCTTTTCAAGTTCTGCACTTTCCTGAGCAAAAACATCAGAGAATGTATAATGAGCGCCTAAAAAGTCGCATGTAAAAATCACATTGTCTTCTTTTATATAAGTAAACATTGTATCAGGCCAGTGAACACCGGGAGCAAAAATGAATTTCAATGTTTTATTGCCGAGAGACACTTCTTCACCATCTGCTATTACTCTAATTTTTTCATCAGGAACATGGAGCATTGATTTAATATTTTCAGCACATTTGGGGTTCGTCAAAACAACAGCATCAGGATATTTTTCCAATAATGCAGGGATTGATCCTGAATGATCCTGTTCTCCGTGGTTTGCAACTATATAGTCAACTTTACCAACTTGATTTTCAGCTAATCTTTTTAAATATTCTTTAGTTTTCGGGGGATACATTGTATCTATAATTGCAGTTTTTTCAGAACCTTTTACAAGGTATGAATTGTAACTTGTTCCATGTTCCAAAGGAATTAATTCATCAAAAATTCTTCTGTCGCAGTCATTCAAACCGCAGTAAAAAATATTGTTTTTAATTTCCTGAAATTTCATTTATATTTCTCCTTTACTATTTATTTGGCTGTTTATAAAAAAATACTTCTTCTTTTAAACAAAGGGGGCAGTATTGTGGTTCCTCTTTCTGGACAAAAGCAGCTCCGCATGTTGAACACACCCAGTTAAAAGTTCCGTCAGGATTAGGTTCTGCTTTATCTTCAAGTTTCAATATTAATTTTTTCATTCTGTCATAATGAATTTTTTCTATAGCTTCAATATTTTCCAGTAATCCTGCTATATGCTCAAGACCTTCTTCTTTAGCTTTCTGTGCAAATTTTTCATACACACCTTCAATTTCTTCCTGTTCATTTTTCAATGCATCTCTTGCGCTGTCAAGCAAATCCGGCAAACAGCCGCTATCACATTTTAACCATTTATACCAGAGCTTTGAATGCTCTTTTTCATGGTTTGCATAACGTGTCATTAAGCGTGCCAGGTCATTATAGCCCTGTTTTTCAGCAATTAATGCATAAATATCATATTCCATACGCCTTTTTGCATTAATTTCAAAAGCTTTCATTAAATTTTTTTCTGTTTCTGTACCTTTAAGCTCCACAAATTATCCCTCTCGATTAATATACATAAATTATTTTAACATAAAAAAGGCTTTGTAAAAATACAAAGCCTTACTATATTTATTAATAATTTTTGGCTTTCATAAAGAAGTATGCCTGCGGATGTTTACACACAGGACAAATCTCAGGGGCTTTTTCTCCTGTATGAATGTGTCCGCAATTTGCACATTCCCATACTACAACTTCATTCTTTGCAAAAACAGTGCTGTTTTTTACAGCTTCTAAAAGAGCTCTGTATCTTTCTTCATGTTCTTTTTCAATTTTTCCTACAAGTTCGAACAAAGCAGAAAGTGTATCAAAGCCTTCTTCTTTTGCCTCTTTTGCAAACTGTGCATACATATCAGTCCATTCATAACGTTCACCATCTGCTGCATCTTCCAGATTTTTCAATGTCTCGGGGATTTTATCACCATGCAATGCTTTGAACCAAATTTTAGCATGTTCTTTTTCATTATTTGCAGTTTCTTCAAATATTTTGCTTATTTGAACAAATCCGTCTTTTTTAGCCTGAGAAGCATAGTATGTATACTTATTTCTCGCCTGCGACTCACCTGCAAATGCAGCCCATAAATTCTTTTCTGTTTTTGTACCTTTTAATTCAGGCATAATATTTCCTTTCTTAACTAACTTTCAACAAAATTTCACTGGTTATTGTTTTTCAAACATGTCTTTTCCCACACCGCAGAGAGGGCAAACATAATCGTCAGCTAAATCTTCAAACTTTACGCCGCCATTTTCTTCCGGATCATAAACATAACCACATACTGTGCATACATACTTGTCCATTTTTTATCTCCTTTCTTGAGCTGATTTACAGCTGTCTAATTACTCTCTTTTATCTTTTCCAAACATTCTTTGCATATACCATTAAACACTATATCATATTTTTTCACAATAAAACCTGTTTCCGCTTCTGTTTTTTGAACGATATCAGGCGCGACATCAGAACTTACATCAAAAACTCTCTTACAATTATCGCAGATAAAATGATAATGCGCATGAGTATTATGATCATAATGCGATGATGTCTCTAAGCCGTCAATTTTTTTTATGACACCGTTATCTGCAAGCTGATTTAAATTTCTGTACAAAGTTGCCAAACTAATATTAGGCTCCTTTTCTTTTAAAATTGAATACAAATATTCAGCAGTCGGATGTACGACATTAGATTTTAAAGTCTGCAAAATAATCTCTCTTTGTCTTGAGTAATTCATATTTCCTTTCAAAAGTAATAATAATTCTCATTTTATATAATTTTTTATTTTTTGTCAACATTTTGACTTAATATAAATATACATGAAGAGCAATTTTGCTACAGATTTTGTTTTTATTACATTATGACGGGAAGTGTTAGTGTAAATCAGAATATGAAAAATCCGCCTTTAAATGTAGGTGTCATAAATCCGCCGGACAAATATTATAAACCGGTATTATATTCGCATACTCAGGCAGAACGAGAACTGGGAGCAATCAACCGCGATGTTTATGTCTCAATAAAAAACAGCGAAAGTATTACCAAGAAAAAAACTCCCAAATCAGTTTTTATTACCCTGGGGATTGCTGCTCTGGTTATTTGTTTTCCTAAGTTGAGAAAATTAATAAAAAAATAATCTGTTTTCTAATTTAAAAATTTATAGTAATATGTAATTAATATGTTTAATGAGAAGGGGATAACATGAAAAAATTTATAATTGCTCTAGCAATATTTTTAATTACAAACTGTGCATTTGCCGGAGATTTTAATGTATACAAACTCGATAACGGGCAGACTGTTGTTATAAAAGAGGTTAAAACAAATCCTATAGTTACTATTGATACATGGATAAAAACAGGCTCAATAAACGAAAATGATCAGAATAACGGAGTTTCTCATTTCCTTGAACACCTGTTTTTTAAAGGAACAACAAACCATGCTCCCGGCGAATTTGACAAAATACTTGAGACTAAAGGTGCAGTTACAAACGCTGCAACAAGCAAAGATTTTACACACTACTACATCACCATCCCATCAAAAGATTTTGATTTGGCAATGGAAATGCATTCTGACATGCTGCTTCATCCTCTTATACCGAGAAAAGAACTTGAAAAGGAGAGAAAAGTTGTAATAGAAGAAATTATGAAGGATGCGAATTCTCCAAATACTATAGTCTATGACAATCTTGTAAACCTTCTGTATACGCAGCACCCTTACAAAAGAAAAGTTATCGGGAAAGCCGATATAATAAGTTCTATTCACAGAGATCAAATACTTGATTACTACAATAAATATTACTCTCCTTCAAATATGATAACAGTTATTGTTGGAGATGTAGACAGCACTTTAGCTCTTGAAAGGGTGAAACAATATTTTAATTCCCAATATAAAAAACCGGTAAAAAATACATACCCGAAGGAAAAAATTCTGAATTCTCAAGCAAGAAACGTTGCTTATTCGGATATCCAAACAGGTTATATGCTGATAGGTTTCCGCGGGACAGATGTCGATGACAAAGATTCTTACGCTCTTGATGTTCTGGCAACAATTCTAGGTGACGGACGATCATCGGTCTTTTACCGTACAATTAAAGAACAAAAGCAGCTTGTTTCATCAATCAGCGCTTCAAACACAGGCTTTAAAGACGATGGAATTTTTTATATTTCCGCGACATTTAACCCGGATAAATGCGCAAAACTTGAACAAACAATATTTGATGAGATAAAAAATATTCAAAAAAACGGAGTAACACAGGAACAGCTAAGACTTGCAAAAAATATAATTGAAAGAGATACCTACTATGCAAGAGAATCTATTTCTAACATAGCAGGAGAAATAGGTTATACTTATGTTACTACAGATGATATAAAATATTATGACAGTTACCTTGAAAACATCAAAAAAGTTACTGCTGATGACGTAAAAAACGCTGCAAACAAATATTTAGGCAAAGATAAAAGCGCTGTTTCAATACTTCTTCCGCAGTCAGCAAAAGAAGTTAAAGTCTCAAACACAACCGTGAAAAATTCACCCGCAAAATTTATAAGCGAAAACAAAAAAACTCAAAAATATGAACTTTCAAATGGTGCTACATTACTTATTACTCCAAACCAGTCAAACGATATCATTGCTATTTCTATATTTTCAAAGGGCGGCGAGTTCACGGAAACAATCCCGGGGACAGCAGATTTAGCAGCATCTGTTCTTACAAGAGGTACCAAAAAATATTCTTCCCTTGATTTTGCCAAAACTCTTGAAGATAACGGGATTAAAATTGTTCCCTCTGTTAAGGCTGACAGCTTTATGATTTCTGTTTTAACAACTAAAAACGAATACAAAAAAACACTTGAACTTTTAAATGAAGTGATAAATAACGCAACACTTGACGACTATGAAATTGAAAAGTCAAGAACAGACAAGCTTAACGCAATTAAAAAGAGTAAAGATATACCGCTTAATATTGCAATAGATAATTATAAAAACTATATCTTTGAAAATACACCGTATTCAATCTCTAATTCAAAACTTGAAAAAACTTTGCCTCAAATTCAATTTGATGATGTAAGAAACTATTATCAAAAAGCATTCTATCCGGCAAATGTCATAATTTCTATTAACGGAAATATAGACAAAGAGACAACCATTAATGAATTTACAAAAATCTTTGATAATAAAAAAGGCGAAAAATTTGACTATTCAAAATATTCAATACCATCATTAAAAGAAGGTAAAAAAATATCAACCTCAATCAAAGATCTTAAAACAGACTGGATATTTATGGGCTGGCAGACATCAGGGGTATTAAACAAAAAAGAATATGCAACCCTTGAAGTTATAGATTCGTTGTTGGGAACAGGAATGAGCTCCCGTTTATTTAAAAATCTCAGGGATAAAGACGGACTTGCATACCAGCTTGGTTCACAGTATGCACCTAACATTTTGAGAGGAGCATTTATTGTTTACATAGGTACAAATCCACAAAACCTTGATTATGCAACGGAAAAACTTAAACAAGAAGTTTTCAGGCTAAAAACAGAATTTGTAGGATCAAAGGAATTGCAGGAAGCAAAAGACAAACTCCTCGGCAATTACATAATTTCACAAGAAACAAACCTTGATAAAGCTACCACACTCGGCTGGTTTGAAACATCAGGCAGAGGCTATGAGTTTGACGAAGAATATACAAAACTTATAAATAACGTCACAGAATCAGATATTATAGAAGTCGCCAACAAATATTTCAACAACAACTACGTATTATCAATAGTAAAACCATAATTCAAAAGACAGTATAATTTCTTATAGTCATCCTGAACTTGTGTCCGGATCTGACAGAGATGCTGAACTTAATTCAGTATAACGAAATTATGCCGTCTTTATTATATTTAATATATTAGATTAGCCGAACATGTCCTGTAATTTTTTAGCCTCTTCATCAATTCTAGCTTGTTTTTCTGCTGCCATCTTAACATTATAAGCTTTTTGAGCAGCTTTTGCATCCATATCTTTTGCAATTTCTCTTGCATTAAATAACTTTTGTATCAATGGATGAGCTTCACAGAAATCAACGAACTTCTTTTGTGGTTTTTTATACTTAATGTGGTAAACGTGTTCACCATTGTCAAGCACATATTGTAAATCAGTTTTATTTGTTCTCGGCATTGCTACAGGAGGACGTTTAGAGACTGATAGTCCGTAAATCATTACATCTTTACCATCATAAACAACTTCTGTTTTAAGAGAATTAATCGGGGCAATCAAATCATCCATTATATGTTTATTAGTGGCGGGATTTGTTTCTTCCAGAAGTGTAGCAAGTCTTTTGGCTCCGTCGCCTTTTAATTTAAAAGCCATACCAAATGACTGCGAATTGTTGTTTTGTACAGGGTTAACGTTCATATAAATTCCTTTCATATTTGTAAACGACACGCACCAGATAAAAACACGTAAAAGAGAAAAATTGACCTGTTTCAAGAAATTGTTACAAATATTTACATAATAAATATTATCGGAAGTCGAATAAGACGTTAAGACGATAGGACGTTAAGTCATTACGGTGCGCTTCGCGCACCGTAATGACTTATTCGCTTATTAACCTATTTACTTATTCACTTCCAATAATATTTATTATGCAACTTACCAATTTGTCCTTGTCAAAGTCTGCTTTGCATGCCTATCATACATTTTGTCTTTGTACCAGGCACCTTTAAATTTTTTATCAGATTCATACATATATTGCATATCGTGCGATATAAAATATATTGCACTTACTAAAGTCCCGTTTGCTCTGTATTGTTTTGACATATAAGGGAAATTCGGATAATTCTCGGAGAATTTATCAATATATCTGAGTTTTCCCATTGCATCATAGTAATAAACAGTTTTCATATCACTTTTATATTGGACTGCGTAACTTATAAGCAAATTGTCTTTATAATAGAAGCCGCAAAGGTTTTCAGTATCTGTTTCTTTAACCCCGTTTTTTACAAGCATATAATGACGTTTGTAATCTTTATCTTTTAAATAGTCACTGTATTCTTTTCGAAATTCCTTCTTTTTATACTTATATACAGTATCCTCCGTAAAAAGTTCACGCTCGTATTTATCAATGACAGCATCTCTTTGCACCTGAGAAATATCCAGCCAATCAAAAACAAGATTTCCGGTTAAAACAATTTCAGAAGGAACATTTTCCTGAATAATTTTTTCCTGTTCAACAGTCTGAATATCCGCACAGAATGAAACTTTTCCTAACATTAACATAAGTAATAAAATAACAAATTTTTTCATATAACCCTCATCAGTTTTTACTATCATACTATGAAAACTATTGATGTACAGACTTGACACTGTAAAGCAGGTATATTCAAACTTTCACCCCTTAAAAAATAAGCCTTTAACAGTTTGTAACAAAAAATTAACATATTTTTTTAAATTAAGCAATTTTTTCTTGACGTCAAAAATTGATGTATTATGATTTAAGAACATGTAAAATTTAAGTTAGGTGTATTGTGCCTAAATTAAGTTTAAACATAAAAATTCATTGAGCTGAAATTCAGTAAAATGAAAGGTTTACAGCCTCAAGTTAGATTTTTTATTATTGTAAATAATTTTCATGAGACCCAGAAATAAATTCAGGGTGACGAATAAAAATCCTGAAACAAGTTCGGGATTACAAAATGAAAAATAATACAATTTTTTTATATAGTACGTACACATAGACGAGGTGAATTAATGTCTAACACAAAATATGCAGAAAGAGTAACTCCAATGGGTATACCGCATACTCGATTGGATGATTTACCCGACCTTATTGAAGTGCAGAAAAAATCTTTTGAATGGTTCTTAAAAGAAGGATTGAAAGAAGAATTACTTTCATTCTCTCCGATTAAAGACTATACCGGAAGATTAGAATTACACTTTTTACCTAACTATACTTTCGACAATGCAAAGTATACAATTGAAGAAGCAAGAATTCATGACGCAACTTACGCAAAACAATTACGCGTTATGGTAAGACTTGTTAACCGCGACAGCGGCGAAATTAAAGAACAGGAAGTCTATATCGGCGACATTCCGACAATGACAGACAAAGGTACATTCATTGTTAACGGAGCAGAACGTGTAATCGTATCTCAAATTGTCCGTTCACCGGGTGTTTATTTCAAACGCGAAGTTTCACCGGCAGGAAAAAGATTGTATAACGCTACTATGATTCCTAACCGCGGTGCATGGCTTAAAATTGAAACAGATGCTAATGACATCATTTATGTAAAAATTGATAAAAACAGAAAAATCTTAGCTACAACTTTATTAAAAGCTATGGGTATTACAGTTTCTGAAATGGAATCTTTATTCACTCATTTTGAATTCTTAAAGAAAACTCTTGATAAAGATACAACAGAAACAACAGATGATGCTTTAATTGAAGTTTATAAAAAATTAAGACCGGGTGATCCCGCATCAGCTGCAGGAGGTCGTTCAATATTGGAAGCACGTTTCTTTGATGAAAAGAAATACGATATCGGACGTGTCGGCCGCTATAAATTAAATAAAAAATTAAACCTGAACATTCCGAAAAACCAGAGAACTTTAACTGTTCAGGATATCGTGGCATCAATCGAATACTTAATCAACTTAACTTATGATGAAGGAACCGTTGATGATATCGACCACTTAGGGAACAGAAGAATACGTTCAGTCGGCGAATTATTGCAGAACCAATTCAGAGTAGGTCTTTCAAGAATTGAAAGAATTGTAAAAGAAAGAATGACTCTGCAGGACTCTGAAACTTTAACTCCGCTGAATTTATTGAACACTAAACCATTAGTTGCTTCATTAAAAGAATTCTTCGGAAGTTCACAGTTATCACAATTTATGGATCAGATTAACCCGCTTGCTGAATTAACTCACAAAAGACGTATTTCAGCATTAGGACCCGGCGGTTTGATGAGAGAACGTGCAGGCTTTGCAGTCCGCGACATTCACCCGTCACACTACGGCCGTATTTGTCCGATTGAAACTCCTGAAGGACCAAACGCCGGTTTGATCGGTTCATTGGCTACTCACGCAAAAGTTAACGACTACGGATTTATTGAAGCTCCGTTCTTTGTCGTTAAAGACGGAAAAGTTACTGATGAAGTAGTTTATATGACAGCGGATGAAGATGAAGAATTCAGATGTGCTCCGGCTGACGTACAGTTAAATCCTGATAAAACATTCAAAGATGAGTACGTTCCGGTACGTTACAGATCCGAATTTACAATGGATCAATCCAAAAGAGTTGACTTTGTAGGTGTATCACCGATACAAATTATCTCTGTGGCAACTTCTTTAATCCCGTTCATTGAACACGATGATGCTAACCGTGCCCTGATGGGCTCTAACATGCAGCGTCAGTCAGTACCTCTTTTGATTACCGAAAGACCGGTTGTCGGAACAGGTATGGAAAAAAGAGCTGCAAGAGATTCAGGTATGGTTATCATATCAGAAGTTGACGGTGTTGTTGAAAGAGTTGTCGGAGAAGAAATTGTAATCCGCGATATACAGAACAAACCGCATGTATATACTTTAATGAAATATGTAAGAAGCAACCAGGATACCTGCATCAACCAGAAACCGCTGGTACATGAAGGTGAAAAGGTTAAAGCAGGCGATGTAATCGCTGACGGTGCTTCTACAAACTGCGGAGAACTTTCGCTCGGCAAAAACGTAATTGTTGCGTATATGCCGTGGGAAGGTTACAACTACGAAGATGCTATCCTGCTTTCTGAAAGATGCGTTCACGATGACATCTTCACATCAGTACACATTGAAAAATTAGAAATAGACGCAAGACAGACTAAACTCGGACCGGAAGAAATTACCCGTGAAATTCCGAACGTTTCAGAAGATGCTCTGAGACACCTTGATGAACGCGGTATTGTCAGAATCGGGGCAAGAGTTTATGCTGACGATATACTGGTAGGTAAAGTTACACCGAAAGGCGAATCAGAACATCCGCCGGAAGAAAAACTTCTACGCGCAATCTTTGCGGAAAAAGCAAGAGACGTGAAAGACAACTCATTAAGAGTTCCTCACGGTGAAGGCGGAAGAGTTCTCGATGTTAAGGTATTCGACAGAGAAAAAGGCGATGAATTACCTCCTGGTGCAAATACAGTTATCAGAGTTTATATTGCTCAAAAACGTAAAGTATCAGTAGGTGACAAACTTTCAGGACGTCACGGTAACAAAGGTATCGTATCAAGAATATTACCGAAAGAAGATATGCCGTTCCTGCCTGACGGAACACCTGTTGATATCGTACTTAACCCGCTTGGTGTTCCTTCTCGTATGAACGTTGGTCAAACTTATGAATTATTATTAGGTTTGGCAGCATACCTGACAGGAAACTACTATGAAACACCGTCTTTCGATGAAAGATACGGCGATAACCAGTCAGAAATCGCAACTAAAGCTGAATTAATCAAAGGTATTAAAGAATCAGGCTGCGATTGGGTTAACGAAGACGGTAAAGTAAGACTTATCGACGGAAGAACAGGCGAACCGTTTGATGAACCGGTTGCAGTAGGTCTTTCTTACATACTTAAACTTGTCCACCTTGTAGACGACAAAATTCATGCACGTTCTACAGGTCCATACTCACTTGTTACACAACAGCCTCTTGGCGGCAAAGCTCAATTCGGCGGTCAAAGATTCGGTGAGATGGAAGTTTGGGCACTTGAAGCTTACGGTGCAGCTTATACTCTGCAAGAAATGTTAACTATCAAATCAGATGATGTTAACGGACGTAACAGAGCTTATGAAGCAATCGTAAAAGGCGACAATATTCCAAGACCGGGTATTCCCGAATCATTCAAAGTACTTGTAAGAGAATTACAAAGTATCGGTTTGGATATTACGGTAGCGAAAAAAGACGGTACAGAAGTTGATTTAATGACTGATATGGATGATTTGAGGAAATCAGCCCCGAGAAGAGTCCTTTCAGATATGGATTCGGAGTTGTTAAACATCAATTTCTTTGAAACACCGACTACATTCGGAGATATATAGGAAGCTCAGAAGGCAAGAGGGCAAGATGTCAAGCTAATAACGTAAATAGCCTGCCCTCCTGACTTCCTGACATCCGAACTTCTTAAAACAAACAATACAAAAGGAGATATAAATGTCAACAAGCATAGATTATTTTGACTATATACGAATTAGTATCGCTTCACCGGAAAGAATACTTAAATGGTCTTACGGCGAAGTTACTAAACCGGAAACAATTAACTACCGCACATTAAAACCGGAAAGAGACGGTCTGTTCTGCGAAAGGATTTTTGGGCCTTCTAAAGACTGGGAATGCTATTGCGGTAAATATAAAAGAGTAAGACACAAAGGTATTATCTGCGAACGCTGCGGTGTTGAAGTTACAGATAGTAAAGTAAGACGCCAGAGAATGGGTCACATTAAACTTGCTGCTCCTGTTTCTCACATCTGGTTTTTGAAAGGTATACCCTCATATTTGGGCTTACTCCTTGATATGACGTTGAAAGATCTTGAACAGGTAATTTATTTCAATAATTACGTAGTTCTTGATCCTGCAGACAGCGAATTTAGAAAATTACAGCTGCTCTCAGAAGAAGAATACGAAGATTATATGGCAGAACACGAAGATTCCGAACTCAAAGTAGGTATCGGTGCCGAAGCCATTAAAGAACTTCTTTCTGAAATCAATACAAAAGAACTTGCTGAAGAAATCAGAACAGAATTAGCAGGTTCTGTAAATTCAGTACAAAAGAAAAGTAAACTTATCAAACGTTTAAGACTGCTTGATTCATTGATTTCATCAGAAACAGATCCGACATGGATGATTATGGACGTGTTGCCTGTAACTCCTCCGGATTTGAGACCTATGGTTCAATTGGACGGCGGACGTTTTGCAACATCTGACTTAAACGACTTATACAGACGTGTAATCAATAGAAACAACCGTTTACAAAGACTTTTGGAAATGGGCGCACCTGAAATTATCGTAAGAAACGAAAAACGTATGCTTCAGGAAGCTGTAGATGCCCTGATTGATAACGGCAGACGCGGAAGAACAGTTGTCGGACCAAACAACAGAGCATTGAAATCATTATCCAATATTATCGAAGGTAAACAGGGACGTTTCCGTCAGAACCTGCTCGGTAAACGTGTTGACTACTCAGGTCGTTCAGTAATCGTTGTAGGTCCGCAATTGAAATTAAATCAGTGCGGTTTGCCGAAAGAAATGGCAATTGAATTGTTTAAACCGTTTGTTGTTAATAAATTAATTGAAAGAGGCTACGTACAAAACATTAAATCAGCTAAAAAGAAAATTGAACGTTCAGAAGCTGTTGTCTGGGATATCTTAGAAGAGGTAATCGACGGACACCCTGTATTATTGAACCGTGCCCCGACCCTCCACAGATTAGGTATTCAGGCATTTGAACCTAAATTGGTAGAAGGACGTGCAATTCAATTACACCCGCTTGTATGTACGGCATTCAATGCTGACTTCGACGGCGACCAAATGGCAGTTCACGTACCTTTATCAATTGAAGCTCAGACAGAAGCAAGAATGTTAATGTTAGCAACTAACAACATCTTAGCTCCTGCAACAGGCAAGCCTATTATTACTCCGACACAGGATATGGTATTGGGCATGTATTACCTGACAATCCTTAAAAATCCTGAAATGGAACCTAAAGGATATTTCTACAACTTCCAGGATGCAATTTCAGCTCTTGAAGTCGGCGTAATCGAACTTCACGACAAAATCGTTGTAAGAGACGAACACGGCGAAAGAATTGAAACAACAGCAGGAAGAATTATCTTCAACGAAGCTGTAAGAAATGCTCTTGCGTAAGCCGGAGGATAAGAAGGTAAGAAGTTAGGAAGGTAAGAAGTTTTATAAAACGAAAAGAACTTATTCACCTATTCACTTATTGACCTATTTACTTTAGTAAAAAATACAAACTAAAAAGGATAGATATAAATGGAAACAACATACACACATGGTAAAAAAACTGTAGATTTCATTAACAAGCAAATGGATAAAAAAGGATTAAACAATTTGCTTTCACAAATGTATCTGGAGTTTGGCGGGGCTAAAACCGCAGAATTGGCTAACAGCCTGAAAAACCTCGGCTATAAGTATGCAACAAAATCCGGAACAACAATTTCTATTGCAGATTTGCAGGTTCCGGAAGCAAAAAAAGAATTGCTTCAAGATGCCGAAAAAGAAATCGAAAAATCAACTAACAGATATCTTAAAGGTGAAATCACCGAAGTAGAAAGATATACCAAAGTTATCGACACCTGGTCTGAAACAACAGCTAAATTAACATCTCAGGTGGTTGAAAACTTTGACAAATTAAACCCTGTATATATGATGGCATTCTCAGGCGCCAGAGGTAACTTATCACAGGTATCTCAGCTTGTCGGAATGAGAGGTTTGATGGCTGACGCGCAGGGGCAAATCATCGACTTGCCGATTAAATCAAACTTTAAAGAAGGCTTATCCGTTACAGAATACATCATTTCATCATACGGTGCAAGAAAAGGGCTTGTAGATACGGCGTTAAAAACCGCTGACTCAGGTTATTTGACAAGACGTCTGGTAGACGTTGCTCAGGATGTAATTATCCGTGCTGATGACTGCCATACTACAAAATCAATTAATATGAAGCCTATTACTGACGGTGATAATGTTATTGTTCCATTGATTGACAGATTGTTAGGCAGAACAATTGCCGAAGATATCGTTGATACAGATGGTACAGTTCTTGTAAAAGCCGGAACAACAATGAACAGAGATGATATTCAAAAAGTTAAACATCTGAACCTTCAGGAATTGAAAGTTCGTTCAGGTTTAACCTGCGGTCTTGAATACGGAATCTGCCAGAAATGCTACGGCTGGGCAATGACGACCCAGAAACTCGTTGATATAGGAGAAGCAATCGGTATTATTGCAGCCCAGTCAATCGGTGAACCAGGTACACAGCTTACAATGAGAACCTTCCACACAGGCGGTGCGGTAGGCGTTAAAGATGCAATTAAAGAAGTTATTGCAAAACAAGACGGCGAAGTAATTTCAAATGTTAAAACAAGAGAATTGAGAACACGCCACGGCGATGTTGTTAATATTTCTAATTACGAAACCGATATTGAACTTAAAGGCGCTAAAAGAACTGAAAAATACCATATTCCTGCAGGTTCTACAATCTTCTTTACAAACGGAATGCAGGTTAAAAAAGGCTTTAAACTTGCACAGTTTGAGCCGGCAGCACAAGGTTCAGGTTCTCGTCTGACTGAAAAAGCTACAAAAGATATTACTTCCGACCTTTCAGGTGAAGTATTATACGAAGATTTCGTAGCCGATGAAAAGAAAGACAGACAGGGCAACATCTCAAGAACCACAAATAAACAGGGTATTATCTGGGTTCTCGGCGGTGATGTTTATAACCTCCCCGGCGGTTCCAAGGTTCTTGTAAAAGATGGTCAGAAAATTAAAGAAGGTGAAAAACTCGCTGAAACTTTGACAATCTCCGAACACGGCGGCGAAGTCCGTTTCGGTGACGATTTAGTTATTGAAGATGTTAAATTTGAAGGCAAAAAGATTAAGAAAATTGTTCAAGGTAAAGAATTGACAATTGTAATTGCTTCATTAATGCCTGAAAATGCAACATTTGAACAAACTAAAAAAGAACAAATCTGGACAGTTAATAAAACTGGTGAAAAATATATTGTAAAAGCACCTGTTGACACAACTGTTGAAAACGGCATGATTATCGCAGAACTTATTGATGATGAATGCGCTGTAACTTCATCTGGCGAAATCAGATACGTTGATGTAGAAGTTGACGAAAATCAAATTATTACAAAACCGGGTTCAGTTGTGTTCATTCCGGAAGAAATTCACCAGATTAACAAAGATGCTTCTTTGAAAATGGTTGAAAACGGAACACATGTTACAGCAGGAACCGAAGTTGTAAAAGATGTTTACTGTCACATTGACGGTATTGTGGAATTTAAAGAATATAATGATACTATTCACGAAATTACAATCCGTCCCGGAGAAATTCACCAGCTTTCAAGCGTTTCAGAATTGAAAGTCGACGAAGGCGAAGTGGTTAAAAAAGGAACAGTAATTGCTGACGGTATAAAAGCAAAAGAAACATCTATCGTTACAATTATGGATACTTCAATGGATGATCTTGATATTGATGATCTGGATGAAGAACTTGATACAAGTCTCTCTCTGGATGAAGACAATATCTCGAACCAGCCTATACAGATACTTATAAGACCTGTTCAGGTGTTAAGCGTTGAACAAAAAGACGTTTCTATAAAGTTCAATACATCTGATGACTTGATTGACATTGTACCTGTAACACAGCTTCAATACAAAGACGGTGCAAGAGTAAGAAATCTTGACGGTTCAACTATTACAAGAACAAGTCTCGTACTTCAAATGCAGGGATACTTATCACACCTTAAAGGTATGGTAGAACTTGACGACAAAGACAATTTAAGAATTGTTGTTCTTGAAAACTTAATCGTCCGCCGTGAATTTGAAGGCAATGCTAAAGTTATGTCATCATTACAAACAGAATTACTTGTTAAAGACGGTGAAGTTATTGCTCCTAAAACACCGGTTGCTAAAACTCAGGTATTGGCAATCAATGATGGGGTTGCATCTATAAAATCTGATAAAGAAGATGCAAGAAGATTACTGTTAACAAGTGATACTTACGAAACGGTAATTCCTGTTAAAGGTAAAGCAACCGTTAAAAAAGGCGACTTTGTAAGACTTGATTCAACAATTTCCGATAAGGATGAAAAATCAACGGTATCGGGTATGGTAACAGCAGTTAATAAAGGTGAAATCACAATTAGAAACGGCAGACCTTACTTAATCAGCCCCGGTACTATGTTACAGGTTGAAGCAGGCGCACTTGTATTACGCGGTGATAACATTGCGACACTGGTATTTGAAAGACAAAAAACAGGTGACATCGTTCAAGGTCTTCCGAGAGTTGAAGAACTTCTTGAAGGTCGTAAACCGAAAGACTGCGCTATTTTAGCTGAAGAAGACGGTGTTGCAGAAATTGTTACCGATGAAGATCTTCCAAGACTTTATATTGTCAACGACAACGGAAGAACTGAAATCAAATACGCAATTGATGCAAATATTATCGTTCAAAATAAACAAAAAATCACAAAAGGGCAGCCTTTGACAAGTGGTCCTTTGAATCCGCATGATGTAATCAGGCTTTGCGGACCGGAAGCTGCACAGCAGTACCTTGTAGACGAAGTACAGAGAGTATATCGTTCTCAGGGTGTAGAAATCGCCGATAAACACGTTGAAATCATCGTAAGACAGATGACTAAGAAAGTTAAAGTTGTTGATGCTGGTGATACAACGTTGTTACCGGGTGAACTTATTGAAATGCAGACATTTGAAAAAGAAAACAAAGAAGTTGAAGAAAAAGGCGGAACACCTGCAACTTGTGAATACATGCTATTAGGTATCACAAAAGCTTCTTTGAACACAGAAAGCTTCATTTCAGCAGCTTCATTCCAAGAAACAACAAGAATCCTGACAGAAGCTGCCGTTGAAGGTAAAAAAGACATGTTGAGAGGTTTGAAAGAAAACGTTATCATCGGTCGTTTGATACCTGCAGGCACCGGCTTCCACCATCTTTCAAATGCGAACGAAGAAAAAGAACGCGAAGAAAGAAAACGTGCTGTTGCACAAAGAAATCAGGCAAGAAAACCGTCTGCGATTTTGGAAGAAATCGAAGGTATGTTTGGTTCTCCGGATTTTCAATTAGGCAACGATGAAGAAGAATAAATTATTCTTTTAAAGAGAAAAACGAGTATCAATAATTGGTACTCGTTTTTTTTTATTTTTAATAAGTCATTTCCCAATTGTCATTTAAAATTTTAGCAAAACACCCTGCAACTCCGGTTGAATTTGAGACACATTATATTTTATAAAATATTTCAAGATTTCAATCTGATTTCAACAGTTATTTCTAAACCTTCTATTCTATTTTACAAAAGTTTTTTTGTGGAATAACCGATATAAAAATCTGGAGGTAATAATGGCAAGAGTTATAGAAGGTGAAAGACGGATTATAAAAATGTCTGTGGATGACATTTTAAATATTGTAAGGGAATACCAGAGGATTTGTCATAAATCCTGCTGTTATGAACACACAAGAGAGCTTTTATCTAAAGCTGATTTCTATATTCCTGAAGATTAACATAAAGTATGTTATTAGAAGTGAATAAGTAAATAGGTGAATAAGAGAATAAGTCATTACGGTGCGCAAAGCGCACGAATAAATTGTCCTCTCTCCCCATTGGGGAGAAAGTTAGAGAGAGGGGCTTTAATAATTACTGCTTAACGAAACAATAACAAAACGAGTGCTGTCTGAGCGGCAAAATTAGATCCTGAAACGAGTTCAGGATGACAAATATATAGCGAGTTCACTCGTTTCAGGTTGAGTTTAGCAGTAATTAAGCAATCGCGCGTTTTTCTTTCTTTGCTTAATTTCTTTCTTTTTGCGTCGCTCAAAAAGAAAGAAATTAAGTGCGGGGTGCGGGGACGCATAGTTCCCGCTTAACAAAATCCTCTCCATTTATCCCTCTCACAAGAGAGGAAAATATTCCAATAACATAATTTATGTAGTTCTATAAAACTACCCGACTGTGGTTTTGAAAATTTCCTTTTTGGTTTATGCTAAAATTAAAATAGAAAGGAGTTTTTCCATGAAAAAAAATGCTATTATTATTACCCTGATATTTGCAATACCGCTATTTGCATATATGCTTCTTACAGCATCTAATAAATCTACGGCTCAGACTGCACAAACAGGTAAACCGCAGGTTATCAAATTTACATCAGCAATGTGTTTAGATTGCCAAACTATGAATAAAATTTTTAAAGAAATATTCCCGAAATACGAAGGTAAAATTATTCTGACAGAAATTCAGGTGCAGGACAAAAACTCTTTTAACGATGATCAGATAAAAAAATACAATGTAACTCTTGTGCCGACAATTATTCTTTTAAACTCAGCAGGTCAACAAGTTAAAAGATTTGAAGGTGCTGTTTCAAAAGAAGAAATGGATAATTGTTTAAAAGGACTTAAATGATGGAACAATATATTAATCTTTTCACCCAGCACGGAAGTTTACCTGTACTTTTTGCACTATCATTCTTTGGCGGGCTTGTAGCATCAATTTCACCTTGTTCCCTTGCAATGCTTCCGATTATCGTAGGATATGTCGGCGGATATTCCGACGAAAAACCGGTAAAAACATTTGTTCAAATGCTGTTTTTTGTATTCGGAACAGCAATTGTATTCTCTATAATAGGTATAATCTGTGCAATTACAGGGAAAGTTTTTATATCATTTGCAGGCGGGTATTTCGGAATATTCCTGGCCGGAATAATTATGGTTATGGGGTTAAAACTTATAGGTGTGCTTGACTTTGAACTTCCTGTTGTAATAAAAGAAATGCCAAAAAATGACGGTACAAATACTTATCTTTATCCTGTAATTCTGGGCGGTGTATTTGCTCTTGCCGGAACTCCGTGTTCTACCCCCATATTAGCAGGAATTATGGCATTTGCTTCGCTTTCAGCAAGTATTGCACATGCAATATTAATGTTATTCTTATTCTCGCTTGGTCAGGGGTTAATACTTATCCTCGCAGGATTTTTAACTTCGCATTTGAAAAACTGGAAAGGATTTTACAAATTTTCAGACTGGCTTTTAAAAATCAGCGGCGGGCTTCTTGTAATAGCCTCAATATATATTTTTTATAAGATTTTTACTCCACTTATTGTAAAATAGATACAAATGCGTTAAAATTAATGTATCTAAATGGAGAAAAAAAAATGAAAACTTATGAAGGTCAGTTAGTTGCAGGTAATGAAAAATTTTGTATAATATTATCAAGATTTAATGATTTTATCGGTTCTAAATTATTGTCAGGTGCGTTAGACGAACTCAAACGCCATGGAGTTACGGATGACAATATTGATATTGTAAAAGTCCCTGGAGCCTTTGAAATTCCGATTACGGCACAAAAATTTGCGCAAACAGGAAAGTATAATGCAATTATCACACTTGGAGCAGTAATTCGAGGTGCTACGGCACATTTTGATTATGTGAGCGCTGAAGTTTCCAAAGGGATAGCACAGGTAAGCCTTCAAACAGGTGTTCCTGTTATATTCGGAGTTTTAACAACTGATAATATAGAACAAGCCATTGAAAGAGCAGGTACAAAGGCAGGCAACAAAGGTTCAGATGCCGCTAAATCCGCTATTGAAATGGCTAATCTTCTGAAATTGGTTTAGTGTTTATATTATATTTATAAAGGGGTAAAACATGAGTGACATTATTACTGAATACAGAAATGAGAATACCAAAAATATTGATATTCTACCGACCATTGAAATCGTAAAAAAGATGAATGAAGAAGATAAGCTTGTTGCACTTGCTGTTGAAGAAGAAAGCGAAAATATTGCCTCAGCAATTGATTTAATCGCAAAACAGTTTTTAAAAGGCGGCAGGTTAATTTATTTTGGAGCAGGAACATCAGGCAGATTAGGAATTTTAGACGCGTCAGAATGTCCTCCCACTTTCAGTGTTTCTCATGATATGGTTCAGGGGTTTATCTGCGGCGGAGACAAGGCTATCAGACACTCCATAGAAGGAGCAGAAGACAATGCCGATTTTGGTTATGAAGATGCAAAAATTCTTACCGATAAAGATGTTGCCGTTGTAATTTCTGCCAGCGGAAACCCTAAATATTTACTCGGGGTTCTAAAACGCGCAGAAGAAATCAACTGCAAAACAATCGGTATTACCTGCAATCCCAAAGGCAGAATAGCAGAAGAAGCAGGTCTTGTTATCTGTCCTGAAGTAGGTCCTGAAGTTATTGCAGGTTCTTCAAGACTTAAAGCAGGAACAGCACAAAAAATGATTTTGAATATGCTTTCTACAGGTGCTATGATTAAAATCGGAAAAACATACGAAAACTTTATGATTGATCTGCAGCCTGTTAATGAAAAATTAAAAGACAGAGCTATCAGAATTGTTGCTCAAATCGCAAATGTAACACACAGCGAAGCACTTGCAGCGTTGTTGAAATCAGGCTGGGAAATTAAAACATCTATTGTTTCAATAATGATGAAAATTGACGTTGATAAAGCAAGAACCGAGCTGAGAAAACATGGCGGTGTTCTTCGTAAATTGTTAAATATAGGACAGGCAGTATAAGGAGAAAATATGAAATTAACAATACTGGGAGCCGGATGCTGGGGATTAACACTTTGCTGGCTGTTAACAAATAACTTTGATAAAATAACTGTCTGGGGCAGAGAACAAGATTTGTCGGAAGATTTAAAATTGAACAAACATTGTTCAAAACCGCTTGAAGTACAACTTGATAAAAAAGTAGAAGTTACATCAAACCTTTCAGATGCAATCTTTAATGCTGATATTATTCTTTCGGTTGTTGCCACATCCGGGACACGTGATGTGTGCGAACACCTTAAAGAAGCCGGTATAAAATCAGAACAAATTTTAGTTAATGCTTCAAAAGGCATTGAATTACCTTCATTAATGAGAATGTCCGAAGTTATAAAAGATGTTCTGCCCGAACAAAAACTTGCTATACTTTCAGGTCCGACACTTGCTAAAGAAGTCTTAGCAGGACTGCCCACAGCCGCAACCGTTGCATGCGAAGATATAAAAACAGCGGAATATGTTCAAAAAGCCATGAATGTTCCAAACAAATTCAGACTTTACACAAATACTGATGTAATAGGCGTAGAACTCGGCGGTTCATTGAAAAACGTTATAGCAATCGCCTCAGGATTTGCACACACAATGGGTCTTGGAGACAATTGTTCCGGAACACTTTTGACCAGAGGTATGGCAGAAATTGTCAGAGTAAGTATTAATCTCGGTGCAAACCCTTCAACTCTTTACGGGCTTTCAGGAATGGGAGATTTAATAGCTACCTGCTCAAGCCCGATGTCAAGAAACTACACCGTAGGCTCAATGCTTGCGAAAGGTAAGAAAATTGATGATATCTTAAAAGAACTCGGCTCTGTAGCGGAAGGTGTCAAGACATCAAAAGCAATTTGCGAACTTGCAAAAAAATTAAATATTGAAGTTCCGGTATCTAATGCAATTTATGAAGCAGTTTACACAGATATCACCCCGCAGGCGCTATTAGAAAAACTTATGAACAGAAAACTGAAAGAAGAAGAAAGATACGTATAATGAAATTTGCCGTAAAATATTTGAAAAATACTTTTTACCCGCTTTCCGTACCTGACACAATTAAGCTTGAAGACGGTCAAATGGTGCTTGTCAGAACAGAAAAAGGTGAAGAAGCTCTAAAAGCTTTTGTTGTTAACTCAAAAGTCGCAAAAATCTGGGAAGAAAGTAATAACAAACCGGAACCTTTTCAGGTTATAAGAACGCTTTCTCAAAGAGATTTACAAACTCTTGATGATATAAAAAAAGAAGAAGTAACATCATTTTTCAAATGTCAGGCACTGGTAGAACAGCACAAACTAAATATGAACCTTGTTCAATGCAGAATTACATTTGACAGGAGAAAAATAACTTTCTATTACACAGCACCTGAAAGGGTTGATTTCAGAGCTCTATTGAAAGATTTAACACAGGTATTTACCCGCGTAAGAATTGACCTTAGACACATCGGTGTACGTGATGAAACCTCTATTGTTGAAGGTACCGGAATTTGCGGAAGACCTTTCTGCTGCTCAAGTTTTTTGAGAAAATTTGCAACAATTAATGTAAAACTTGCGAAAGATCAGGGAATGCCGATTGCTCCCGGTAAAATTTCAGGCACCTGCGGAAGATTATTGTGCTGTCTTACTTATGAATATTCTCACTACATTGATGCCGCTAAAGGAATGCCGCCTGTAGGATCTGCAGTTATGACCCCTGACGGACTTGGCAAAGTTTGCTACCTGCAATTCTTAAGCGGTAAAGTAGCCGTAAAAATGGAAGATGGCAAGGTAAAAGAATTCTTAAAAACCGACATTGAAATGGTTGACGCTGATGTGAATGTCGAAATTGACATACCGGTAATAAACAGCTATGACTACGAAAACGAAAATATTGATATTAAACAGTTAGAGGATGATAAAAACAGTTCTACGGGTAATGTCTAAGAATTTTTTTTATTTTTGTTTGACACCTCTGAAAGTATCATATACCATGGTTTTTTAACAAACAAGAAATAAATTTCACCATTAGTTAATCTGATTTCGTATCTCATCATAAATTTATGTTTAGCATCAGGAGTTGTTTCTTTTACTTCAGCAACAAGTTCATCATTAGTAAGTTCACGCAGTTCTTTTATACTAATGACTTCCTTGTCAACTATCTTCATTAATTTATAATAATCACTCATATAAAATATTATATCATATTAGACATAAACTTTCAATACTTTATTTAACGCGGTATTATGTTGTTCTTTTAAAGTGTTCATGCTCCTTAAGGTTATATTGTTCAAAAATATTTGTTAAAATGTAAGTGTTTAAAATTTGGTGTACAAATGCTATTGCTACGGCATTAGCACGATTTGTGGCAAACAATTTCTTAAATATTGCCTCCAATTCTTTCTTTACAGTACTTTTGCTTACAAATAATATTTTAGCTATTTCGTGATTTTTAAATCCCATTGCAACAAGGGATAAATATTCTTTTTCTCGTATAGTTAAAATACTATCAGCATCATCAAGAACAAATATTGTTTGTCCCTCTACTTCCACCATATAAATATCATATAAGTTAGATATCATCAGAAATACTAGGCTTTTGGCTATAAAATTAAAGCTGTGAGTTTACAGTATACAAAAATGCACAAATGACTTAAAAATACATAGTAATATTAGACAAAAGAATATTACGAATTTGTAATATTTTAATCAATTTAAGCATTTACGCCTTAACAAAATAAAAAACTTGTAGTAACTTTAGACAATTTCTAAAGAGAAAAATACTTTATATAAATATAGGGGAAATAAAGGAAAATTAATTTTGTGAAATTAAATGTCGGAGATGGGACTTGTATTGGATTTTTACTGTCTCTCGGACAAGTAATTTGCTACACTACGTTGCCGTAAATTTTGCCCTCACTTACTCAAGTTCGCTCGCTTTGCTCGACTCCACTCTTAAGTAAAATCCGCTCTTGGATTATTGGCGTTCACAAGGCTTAGAATTACATTTCGAATTTTTATTCTAAAAATTCTACATTCCATAAACCTTGTTCACATAGGCACTGGGGGCTTACGCCCACGGCGTACCTGCTCAAAATCCGCTGAACCCACAATTTGCAGATTAAAGCCCTCATCTTTCAAAGATTAAAAAAGGGATAACATAAGTTATCCCTTTTTTAATGTCGGAGATGGGACTTGAACCCACACAGATTTCTCCATACGCACCTGAAACGTACGTGTCTACCATTCCACCACTCCGACATGATTAAATTTTCAGTATCCATAAAATAACACAAAAAATCTAATCTGTCTATATCAGAAAGCGGGGACTTATATAGCAAATTCCACTAAAAATGGCTAAAATTGTCATGCTGAACTTGTTTCAGGGTCTCGCAGTTTTGAGATGCTGAAACAAGTTCAGCATGACAGTATTACGCATATTTAGTGGAAACTTGTATATTATTCCCAGAAAGCAATATATCTTAAATTAAATATATTTATCAGCACATCCGTAGGATCTATTTTATTTTTCTAAAAAATTCATCTGAGATTAACTGCGAATATTTGTCTTTTTCATTTGCAGAAATCAAAAGTCTCGGCTCACCGTCTTTTGTCTGTGCAACAGATACTATTCCGCCGACATCACCTATCGGAAGTTTTTTAACTTTTGCTTCAAATCTCACAAACGGAACTTCTTTTCCGTAAGAGTTCATTGTACCATGCCTGGTAATTTTCAAATCATCTACAGATAAAGCCTGATATTTAACCTTGTTTATAGTCTTTTTTAGTCTTTCTTCGACATCCGGAGATTTTATATCTTCTGCAGTCAATATAGCTTTATCACCTGATTCAACTACGAACATTTTCTGACCAGATACCTTATGCTCCGCAACAACAGCATTATAACCCATTATGCCGGCGGCCTTTTCTATTTCAAACTCGTCATTTATCTGCGAAAAATCTCCGACTTTTTGCGCTCTTTCAAGCAAGGTATCTTTCGACGGATTTATATAATTATGGATTAACCCCGCGATAAGCTCCTTGCCGCCCAGCGACATAAACCCGATTACTGCAAGGGTAATAACTATTGCTCTCAAAATATTTTTTAAACAACCCATGTTGAAATCCTTATCATGTTATACTATTATTATAACTATGAAAAAATCGGAAATCAATTATATCAATACTGCTGACATTAAAATAGAAGATCTTACACCTGCAATGCAGGAATATTTAAAAATTAAACATCAGCATCCAGACAAAATTTTACTTTACAGACTTGGCGATTTTTATGAAACATTTTTTGAAGACGCCGTAACAATGTCTAAAGAACTGGAGCTGACACTTACAGGCAGAGAACAGGGGAAATTTGGAAGAATTCCTCTTGCGGGAATTCCTGCCAAAGCTGTCAACAATTATCTTGAAAAACTTGTGCAAAAAAACTATAAAGTTATTATATGCGATCAGCTTGAAGATCCTAAATTCGCAAAGGGAATTGTTAAACGCGGTGTAACAAGAATTATTACATCAGGCACGATTACTGAAAGCAATTTCTTAAAACAAAATTCTAACAATTACATCTGTGCACTTTTTAAAGATGAAAAAAGCGACTTGTACGGTTTTTCATACGCTGATATATCCACAGGAGAATTTAAGGTTACTCAGGCTCCTTTAGATCTTATTATGGATGAACTGGCAAGAATAACCCCAACAGAAGTTATCGGACCTTCTATAAGAGGTAAAATTATGCCGTTTCAAATTGTTCCGGATGAAAAAATTAATCTGCCCGAAAATATTACAAAAATTTATAACTGTTCAAAAATTCCGACCTCCGTATTTGATGAGAGCTTTTCTGTGAACAATCTGAAAGCAGTATTCAAAACCGAAAGTCTTGAAGCATTCGGATACAGCCGTTATAAGCTTGGATTTCGGGCAGCAGGAGCATTGCTTGCTTATGTCTGGGAAAATATGATGGAAAATGTTCCCAAATTTGAAAGAATTGAGCCTTATGAATTATCTGAATTTATGATTCTTGACGGCAGCACCAGAAAAAATCTGGAACTGACAGAAACTCTGCGCGACAAAAACAAATTCGGATCGCTTTTGTGGGCTGTTGACAAAACAAAAACCAATATGGGCGCCAGATTATTGAAAAACTGGATTTGTCAGCCGTTAAAAAATTCTCAAGACATACTTAAACGCCAGAACTGTATATCAGAACTCGTTGAAAAAAGTGATGAAAGAATTAATTTAAGCAACATTTTAGAAAAAATTTACGATATTCAACGTCTCGCAACAAGAATGTCAAACAGTTCGGCAAACCCTAAAGATTTTTTAAGCCTGAAAGATTCTCTATCCCTGCTGCCTGAACTTCTTGATGCAGCATCTAATCTTAAATACAATCCGCTTGAAAGAACTGCACAATATAAAAATGAAATTGTTGAATACACTTCACTTATAGATAGAACCATAGCAGAAGATGCTTCCGCACTGATTAAAGACGGCGGCATTATAAAAGAAGGGGTGTCAGGAGAGCTTGATTACTTCAGAGAGCTTTTAACAGGCGGAGAAAAATGGCTCAGAGATTTTGAAGAAAGAGAAAAAGAAAGAACGGGAATTAAATCCCTAAAAGTCGGATTTAATAAGGTATTCGGATACTTTATAGAAATTTCAAATTCTTATCTTAACCAGATCCCTGAAGGGTATATTAGAAAACAGACGTTAACAAACGGTGAAAGATTTATAACTGAGGAACTTAAAAAACACGAAGATGATGTTCTTTCGGCAAAATTCAAATCAACGGAGCTGGAATATAAACTTTTCTGCGATTTCAGAGAATATTCTAAAGAATTTGTATCAAAAATCAGAGAAATTGCGGAATGCATAGCATTGTGCGATGTATATGCAGGTTTAGCTCAAACAGCTTCCGAAAACAATTACTGCAAACCGATTATTGACGAATCTGATGATTTTATTGTTAAAAACGGACGCCATCCGGTCCTTGAAAAAATCCTTCCGCTCGGCGAATATGTACCGAATGATCTGGAGTTAAAATGTAACTCATCAGATACTACACAATTTATGATTTTGACAGGACCAAACATGGCAGGTAAATCAACTTATATGCGTCAGAATGCGCTGATTGCAATTCTTGCACAGATAGGGTCATGGGTTCCTGCTGATTTTGCAAAAATCGGCGTAATTGATAAAATCTTTACTCGTGTAGGAGCATCTGATGACCTGACACTCGGACAGTCAACATTTATGGTAGAGATGGTAGAAACCGCTTGCATTTTAAATTCCGCAACAGACAGAAGCTTTATTTTACTTGATGAAATAGGCAGAGGCACAAGCACTTATGACGGAGTAGCAATAGCATGGGCTGTCGCTGAATATATCGCGACAAAAATTAAAGCAAGATGTATATTCGCAACCCATTACCACGAATTAAACGTAATGACAAAAACTTATCCGCAAATAAAGAATTACAGAATTACAATAAGCGAAGAAAACGGCGAAATTGAATTCTTAAGAAAAATAGTTCAAGGCGGTGCAAGCAAAAGTTACGGTATTCAGGTCGCAAAAATGGCCGGACTTCCAAATGCTGTTATAAAACGGTCTCAGGATTTGATGACAAGAATGCAAAAAGACTATTCAAATAATCTTGCAACACGCAAAAGAACTGATGATGCGCCGAATGTTGATGTTCCGCAGTTAAATCTGTTTAATTAAAGATTAGTCAAATAAATCGGGTAAATAATTTCATAGACTTTTATCTTCTAAAAGTCTTGTAATATCTATATTTAACGCATTAGCAATTTTATTCAAAGTTTTAAGCGTTATATTTTGTTTACCTGTTTCTATTTTGCCTATATATTTTTCATGCACATCAATCATTTCTGCAAGCTGAGCCTGCGTAAGGCGCTTTATTGTCCGTTCAACCCTAATATTCAGACCAATTCTGCTAAAAAGTTCTTTATCATCCATATTTTAATAATATGAGTATTTTAAACTACAATAAACAATATATAATACTATATAAAGGAGTATTATATATTGACAATATGATTATAATTAGTTATAATTGATTTATGAAAAACAAGAGATCTTATAAAAACGGATTTACACTGGCAGAGGTTCTGATTACACTCGGAATTATAGGGGTAGTCTCGGCATTAACACTTCCAAGCCTTATCACAAGCTATAAAAAACAGGAGGCAAGTGCAAGATTAAAAAAATTCAACTCTATGATGGGACAGGCGTTAATTTTCTCTGTTGAAGAAAACGGCGATGTAAATGAATGGGATTTATCATTACGTCCGAAAGAATTTGCAGCCAGATACTGGGCACCGTATCTTAAAACTCTATCTATCGAAGAAAAGGGAGGTAGGGCTATAATATATTTTTCTGACGGAAGCAAATTAACTATATATAGAGGCAGATGTATGGACTGCGAATTTGATATTAACGGCGACAAAAAACCTAACGTTGAAGGTAGAGATATATTTATATTTTTAGCCTGCGATAAAACAATTACAGAATGGTGTCATAACAAAGGCTGGTGCACATACAGATCTGATAAAATAGAGACAAGGGAACGTAAACTGGAAAAATGTAAAAACAACGGCAAATACTGTTCAGCACTTCTTGAAATTGATAACTGGGAATTTAAGGACGATTATCCTTACAGGTTATAATCCTCAGATAGTAAAAAATTCAAGAAAATCGGCATTCATCAAGCCTTTTGTTTCATTATCATCCAGATATAACCATACAATCGGATCTTTAATATCAAATGTTTCATAAGTCTCATTATTTACTGTAACAGGTTCTACAGGTTTATTAATAACTGTTTGTGTTTGAGATAAGTCATCATCAATTTTGTCCATAATTAAATCCTCATTACCTAATTTTTTAATAATGATTTTTTAATCAAAGTCAAATAAGAGCGACCAATATCACAGTTTACACTAAAAATAACTGCAATCGTCACCCTGAAACAAGTTCAGGACGAGAGTTCCAGACAAAATTCAATTATCTATAAAAAGGCTGCGTAATGTTCGTTGTAAAAATCCCCGAAGCTGTCGTTTAAAATTGCCTCACGACATTTTTGTGAAAAATCGACTAAAAATTTTATATTGTGAATAGATAAAAGTGTTGATGCTGTTGCTTCACCGCATCTCCACAGATGTCTTATATAAGCTCTTGAATGATTTTTGCAGGCGTAACAATTACAGCCTTCAACAAGCGGACGTTCATCATCATAATATTGCTTAGTTTTTATATTTGATTTGCCGTTCCACGTAAAAAACGAGCCATGACGCGCATTACGCGTCGGTAAAACACAATCAAACATGTCAATACCGCGTTTAATTCCGTCCAGCAAGTCTTCCGGCGTTCCGACGCCCATTAAGTAACGGGGTTTATATTTCGGAAGCAGAGGTGCTGTGAATTCAGTAAAATGGTTCATGATATCTTTTGTTTCGCCGACACTAAGCCCGCCGATTGCATACCCGACAGCATCGTAGGATGAAATCACCTCTGCGCTTTCTTTTCGTAAATCATCATAAAAAGCTCCCTGAACAATAGGGAAAAGTGCTTGACGCGGGTTAGTTTTAGCTTTAAAGCATCTATCAAGCCAGCGGTGAGTACGTGCCATTGCTTTTTTAGCAGTATCGTAATCGCAAGGAAACGGTGCGCACTGATCAAAAGCCATAATAATATCTGCTCCGATATCCTGTTGAATTTCCATTGAAACCTCAGGATTTATGAAATGTTTTTTCCCGTCTTTAGGATCACGAAATTCTACCCCATCCTCTGTAATCTTATTCAAATGACTTAGAGAAAACACCTGAAAGCCGCCTGAATCCGTTAAAACAGGTTTATGCCAGTTCATCCAGCTGTGAATTCCGCCAAACTGTTTAATAAGTTTTGTGCCTGCTCTCAAATACAGATGATAAGAATTAGAAAGCATAATTTGAGCACCTGTATCAGCGATTTGATCAGATGTAAGAGTTTTGACGGCAGAATTAGTCCCGACAGGCATAAAAATCGGAGTTTTAATCATTCCGTGCGGGGTCGTTAAAATACCGGCTCTTGCGCCTGTCTGTTTACATTCATGAACTAATTCATAACTAAAGTAATCGTGAGCGTTATCTCGCATCAATATCCTCAGTAACAATTTCCATCATATTTTTGTAATCAGTACAAAGTTCTTCGGGCTTGAAGTAGATATTAATTTCTCTTTCAGCGCTCTCAACACTGTCAGAACCATGGATTGTGTTATATTCTTTCAGTTGAGCATAATCGGCTCTGATAGATCCGACATCAGCTTCGCAAGGGTCAGTTGCGCCCAAAAGATGACGAATACCCTGCACAGCCTTATAACCCTGAAATACCATGGCTATTATAGGACCGCTTGTAATATATTTTACAAGGCTGGGGTAAAAAGGTTTTCCGATATGTTCGGCATAGTGTTTTGCGGCAATATCTTCCGTAACCTGAAGCATTTTCATCCCGATTAGTTTATAGCCTTTCTTTTCAAAACGGCTGATAATCTCTCCGACGCAACCTCTAACAACTCCGTCAGGCTTAATAGCCACAAATGTTCTTTCTTCTGTATGCATAATTCCTCCATTCGATTCTATGTTAGCATAAAAATAAGCTATTTGGCAGTTTCCAATTTCTTAATACTTTTAATAAGCATTGCAGACATTATAGCACAGAGAATTACTGCGGCAGACGCAAGACCTATCCAGAAACCTTTTAAATTCAAGTGATAATGGAACGCAAGTGTATACCCCACAGGAATAGAAATCAGCCAGTATGCAATAAAATTTGAAACCAAAACAACTCCGGTCCGCTTCATTCCTTTAAAAATTCCGGCAAGAGATATCTGCAATCCGTCAAATATCTGGAATACAGATAAGATATACAAAATAGGCACGGATATTTTAATAAGATTATCATCCTGCGTAAATAATCTGACAAGGAAATGCGGGAATGACGAGAATACAAGAGCACTCAGCATCATAAACCCTACACAAATAACAATTCCGACAAATGAATAACGTTTCAAATCTTTAAGATTTCCGGCGCCGTTGGCAAACCCTACTTTAACAGCAATAGCGTTAGATACCGCAAACGGAACCATAAAAGAAATTGTTGTTAATGTACAAACCAAATTCTGAGCGGCAGCATAAACTCCTGCTACTCTTCCCATAAGTATTGCAATGCTGTTAAACGCAATAAATTCAACCATAACGGCGCAGGATATAGGTATACCGATTTTTATCAAACTCTTATAATACTCAAAATCTTTATGATCCTTAAAGTTCATCAACATAAAACAATATATCAAAAGCGCAAATCCCATAAAATATCTTATGATAAAACTTGCAACAGCCAAGCCCACAACCCCCATTGAAGGAATAGGACCAAATCCGAAGACCATAGCAAAACATAATGCCACATTTAAAAATACAGCAACAGCCGTGATTAAATTCGGAACAACAACAATTTCAAAAGCCTGTAAAAATTCTTTTAAAGCTGAATGTAAATAGGCTCCGAACGTTGCAAAAGCAGTTATAAACATATATTCTTTAATCATGGGAACCAGTTTAGGATCAAAGTGCACATAGTCAATCAAAGGTATAAACGCAAGTACAGCAAGCATTATTATAAATGCAAGAAGCATTGCAAATCTCAAAGTCGGATAAAAATACTTTTTAGCGCTTTTCTTTTCACCCCTGAAATTTGACAAAAGTGGCGACACGCTTGAAATTAATCCGACGCCAAATGTTTGAATACAATTTGTAATAGCTGTTGCAATGCTTATTGCAGCTAAAGTATCAGTTGAATGATGTCCTGCGACAAGCACATCCCCGGCACCTATCAGGATAAACCCGAGGTTACCCATAATAATAGGCAGGGCAATATTTAAAAGTTCCTTAGCATAATACCTGAATTGTACGCTCATACGAACATGATTATAACATAAACAATTAAAAACAAATTAGTTTTCAAGCATAGTTTGATTCCACGGGTAATCATCTTTAATTTCCCATCCGTCGATCTGAATAAGCCTTGTACAGGCATGACGGCGACCTTTTGAACTCACAGATGAGTCATCACTATTCCCGTATTTACAGGCTTCTAAGATTTCTTCTCTGGTTTTAGTATCAAAATGAGGTGCAGATGTTACTAATCGACCTTTGTTTATTTCAAAAAGAAAACCTGTTTTGCCGTTAAAGTTACCTTCGCCACTACCTTTGTAACAATACTTATAATCTACGCAATAAAATATAAAAAATTGATTTTTATTTCCTCCAATATAAGAGTCAAACCCGGAGCCGTCATTAAATGCTACAGAGAAATTTTGCCCGTTGGCTTGTTGAGATACAGTTGTCATATATTTACCAATTGTAGAATTGAACCACTCTCGAGTTTTTTGACCGTTATTAACAGCTTCTGCAGGAAGCTGCATATCCTCAGGCATTAATCCTTCGTCTTGCTGCCATCTGAGAATTGCCTGACTCATAATGGAATAAAATCTTTCCAGCCTGACAGCTGTTTGTTTTTTCTGGTAATTTACAACTAAGGACGGCATAGTCATCGCAGCAACTACACCGATTATACCTAAGGTAATCAATACCTCAGCGAGTGTAAACGCTGCGCGTTTACGATGTGAATAAGAAAATAAGTGAATAGGTGAATAAGTTCGTTTCAGAAAGTTATTCTCGTCATCCTGAACGTCGGATTGACCTCCGTGTTTCAGGATCTCCTTTATTCCTTCTCCCCTGTGTGGGAGAAGGTGGCACATTGTGCCGGATGAGGGGTGAGCACCAACCTCACAATAATTTAGTAAAAATTGACATGAATTATTGGACAGGACTACGTGCGTAGCACCCTCTCCCGAATTTCTAATGTTCGAATAGTCATTCTCACATTGAAATTCTGCACTCTCACAAGGGGCAAGGCGAAAATATTTTACGATACTCGCTTTGCATCTATACCGCTTAGCGTCTGTGCTTCCGATTAACCGAGGAGCTGCCCCCCCCCCGACTTCATAATTCTTAATAAATCTTGCATTCTAATCTCCTCTTTTTGCTATTATAAAAATTATTATAACTGAAATTTATTGATTTTTCAATATCATTTAGGCATTATAATCAAGCTTGTTCCCTGTATTGTTAGATTTTACAGCCTGAGCACGCATTTTTATATTTTCAGCCTGCGCCTTTACTTTAAAATCCTGAGCAGACGGATCAGAAGGCGCCATAGCAGAACGAATTACTGTATTTGCATCGTTAATTGTTTTTTGAGGATTATTTTTATCTAACGACGGCATTTTTATATCAACATGACCGCCGACAGGAATTCCGTCAGCATTTTTTTCTATAACAATACTACCTGCAAGCGAACCGCCTGCACTCTTGTGTGCAAGTTCGTGAGCATATATCTCATCATAATTTTTCTTAATTAAAGCATCCCTTTGAGCCTGACGCTGCTCTTTCTGCTTTTCAAAAGGATTTGTAAAATTATAGAATAAATTAATACCTGCCATACTCAAAAACTCACACACATACTACCTGTTACTATTGTAGCATATTTTAATGAAGACCTCAACCCTAATGTTAAATATTATTTCCATGGATAATCATCTTTTATCTGCCAACTATCCATAAGAATTTTTTCACCGCACAAATGACCCGTTGAATTTTTAGAACAGCCGTAATAATTTGATTTAATTTCGTCTTTATTCAGTCCATGCCCAAACATAAACAGTCCTGGTAAAGTAATCTTATGTGAAGTATCTGAAAAAGGGGCAGGCGTCAAAGTAAATAAAAAAATATCAATACCATAAGTGTTAGGACGCTTAAAACCGTTAATATCAACATTTATATGCACATGGTTATTGTCCTGTTTATTCAGAGCAATAAACGTACCATCAGCTAAAGTAAGTTTTGATCTCACTCCGCCTGCCTGAAAAGTAGGTGTATCGCTGTATTTATTTCCATTAAGCATGATGCCGCCATCTTTGTTCCAACATCCTTCATTTTTTCCGCAAAACTCAATAATAGACAAATTAGAACTTAAATACTTTTTGAAAAAATCTTCCATGCTAAGTGACCAATCCCAGCCGGCAATATCACCATAATTACTCTGAGAGATCTGCACAGACTGTGACATTGCGGAATATATCTTTTTTAATTGAGTAACTGTCTGCGTTTTCCGATAATTACCTATCAAAGACGGTACTGTCAATGCCGCAACAATACCTATTATGCCAAGAGTAATTAAAACCTCTGCAAGTGTAAACGCTTTATTATAACTTAGAGGAGCCCCCCCCCCGACTTTACATTTTGTAATAAATTTTTCATACTATACTCCTCAACTTTCATATTACATTTATTATTATACCATATTCTCTTCATATTTCAATATAAAAGCCGAAAGCTTTCACCTCCGGCTTTTTAACTATTTTTTATCTTTACCCGTACGTTTATAGAAATCTTCAATAAAACCGGTATTGAAGTTTCCGCTCATAAATACAGGATCTTCAATGATTTCCTGATGGAATGGCAGAGTTGTCTCAACGCCTGTAATAACGTATTCTTTCAAGGCTCTGTACATTCTTCTGCGTGCCTCATTTCTTGTTCTGCCCCAGCAGATAAGTTTTCCTATCATTGAATCGTAATAAGGCGGAATTTTATAATCCTGATAAGCATGAGAATCCACTCTGACACCGAAACCGCCCGGAGTAACGTAACCTGTAATAGTTCCGGGGTTAGGCATGAAATCTTTCTCAGGATTTTCAGCATTAATACGGCATTCTATAGCATGTCCGCGGAGCATAATTTCATCCTGAGTAAAATCAAGTTTTTCACCTGCAGCAATCATAATCTGCTCTCTCACAAGATCAACATTGGAAATCATTTCCGTAACACAATGTTCCACCTGAATTCTGGTATTCATTTCCATAAAGTACCATTTGCCGTCATGGTCAAGCAAAAATTCGCATGTTCCTGCACTTTCGTAATTGATAGCCTTAGCAGCTCTGACAGCAGCTGCCCCCATTTCTTTACGTGTAGCTTCATCAATTGCAGGTGACGGAGCTTCTTCAAGCAATTTTTGATGGCGTCTTTGAATAGAACAGTCTCTTTCACCTAAGTGAACAACATTTCCGTACTGGTCTGCAAGAATTTGAACCTCAATATGACGCGGATTTTCAAGATATTTTTCAGCATAAACATCAGGGTTGCCGAAGAAATTTTGAGCTTCCGACTGGCATAAATTCATATTTGTTTCAACATCGTCATCACAACGGCAAATTCTCATTCCTTTTCCGCCGCCGCCAGCTGTCGCTTTCAATATAATCGGATAGCCGACTTTATTAGCAAATTCTTTAACTTCTTCCGGAGTTTTTAAAATCCCTGTTCCCGGCGTAACAGGGACATTATTTTCAATCATTGTCTTACGGGCTGTTGCTTTATCACCCATTTTACGCATAGCATCAGCCGTAGGTCCGATAAATTTAATTCCGTGTTTTGCGCAAATTTCAGCGAAATCAGCTCTTTCAGACATAAAACCGTAACCGGGGTGGATAGCATCAGCTCCTGACACAATCGCGGCTGAAATTATCGCAGGAATACTCAAATAACTCTTTGCACTTGAAGCAGGTCCTATACAGTAAGCTTCGGTTGCCAATCTAACATGAAGCGAGTTTGCATCTGCCTGAGAATAAATTGCAACTGTAGGAATCCCAATTTCTCTGCAAGCTCTGATTATTCTTACCGCAATCTCACCGCGGTTTGCTATTAATACTTTTCTAAACATTTTAAACCCTTTTCAAATAATCATACTTCTAGCGAAAAAGTAAAGAGTGAAATTCGCTTCACTCTTCACGTCCCACTTCATTCTATATACATTAAAACTTGTCCGAATTCTACAGGTTGACCGTCTTGAACACATATTTCAACGATTTTACCGGCGAAATCCGATTCAATCTCATTCATAAGTTTCATAGCTTCAACTATACAAACCACATCGCCCTCTTTAACAGTCTGTCCAACTTTGACAAACGGCTCTGCATCAGGAGAAGGTGCCGAATAGAAAGTTCCAACCATAGGAGATGTTAAGGGTTTGCCTTTTTTAACTTCTTTTTGTTCAGCCGGTGCAGAAGATGCCGGTGCTTGCTGCGGAGCAGGAGCTGAAGCAACAACAGGAGCAGTTGTTACTCCCATAACTTCTTTTCTCAAAGTAATAGCCTGTTCGCCGTCTTCCAGAGAAATTTCGGTTAACGAATTGTCAGCTAAAACTTTTGCTAATTTTTCAACATAATCTATATCAAATTTCATTATTTTTGCCTTTCTTTTAAATAGAGAGTAAAAGTGAGGGGCTGAATAAAAGGAGCATTATTAAGATTGTTGCGCCCCTCACACTCAAAAAACTTTTTAATTAAGCACGATCCAGATATTCATTTGTTCTTGTATCAACTCTGATTTTATCACCGTTAGAAATAAAGAACGGAACATTAACTACAGCACCTGTTTCAAGTGTTGCCGGTTTTGTGCCGCCCTGAGCAGTGTTGCCTTTTTCAGAAGGCGGAGTATCAGTTACTTCAAGAATAACATGGGCAGGCAAATCTACACCGATAATTCTGCCGTCGTGCATTAAGACCTGAACTATCATATTTTCTTTTAGATATTTAATACCGTCACCTATTTGATCTTCGGTTAATTGAAGTTGTTCATAGGTTTCGTTATCCATCATCACATATTCTTTACCTTCTTTATATAAATATTGCATTTCGCGTCTGTCAAGCATAGCTTTTGCAACTTTTTCCCCGGCACGGAATGTTTTTTCAACTACCTGTCCTGTTTCTACGTTTTTAAGTTTTGATCTTACAAACGCAGCACCTTTACCGGGTTTTACGTGTAAAAATTCAACAACAGACCATAAACCGTTGTCTAATTGAAGCGTTAAGCCTGTTTTTAAATCGTTTACTGAAATCATATTTTTCCCCTTATAATACTGTCATTTTAATTTATAAATTGATAATAACACAAATATTCCAAACTTCAAATATTTGTTACAAAATAAAGAAAATTAGTAACAAAAAAATTTAAAATAACGATTATTTAGTTTTCAGACAGCTTGACAAAAATAAAAAAATCATAAATAATAAAATAAAAAGAAGGAGTTGGAATATGTTTAACAGAGAAGCTTTGAGTTGCCCCCCCCCCAACAGGATAAAGATTTAACAAGGGATTACAGGTTTTTAAAGTTAAGGCATTCGCATAATCGTGACGATAATGCGATTCTTTGTTTCGCTCAGAATGACCTGAAAAATTCATGCAAAACTCATATGCCGGATGCAGCGGCTACGCTGCCCCCTCACTCTAACTCTCTCCCCAAAGGGACGAGAGGACAAAAAAAATATCCCCTCCCTTGAGGGGAGGGGAAGTAAAGGGGTGGATGAAAATCACCCCTCATCAGGCACGATGTGCCACCTTCTCCCGCAAAGGGGAGAATGGATAAAGAAGATCCTGAAACGAGTTCAGGATGACATGAATATTTCCCTGAAACGAACTTATTCACATATTAACCTATTCACTTATTCACCTTATAAAAAAGCTGCCTTTACTCTCGCTGAAGTTCTCGTCACCCTCGGCATAATCGGGGTAGTTGCTGCAATGACGATACCGACATTAATTGCTGATTACAAAGATAAAGTGCTCCTTAATCAGGCAAAGAATTCTTATTCTAAATTATCTAACGCTTTGATTATGACCAAAAGCCAAAACGGTTTCGATTCTTACGGAGAATTGTTCGGACCTTCATATACAAGCGATGAAATAGTTGAAATACTTTCAAAAAACTTAAAAATGGTTAAAATATGTAAAGGAAATCAAGGCGGATGCTGGAATTGGAAAACAAAATACAATAAAAAAACTTATCAAAACGGAAAAACAATTTATCGGGATTTTTCAAAAAGCAGTTCTGCAATTTTAAGTGATGGCAGTGTAATTTTAATAAATAGATATAATCATAACGGAGATTGTAAATGGACAAATACATGGACAAAGACAGATAACAAGGGTAATCCATTAAAAGATGAAAACGGCAATGAAATAAAAGTATCCAGTGACGAGGGGAGATGCGGGTCTATTGTGATTGATGCAAACGGGGCAAAAGGTCCAAATCAATTAGGAGCTGATACTTGGGACTTAGATGTCTACCCTCAAAAACTAACTGCTCAATATCATTCATTCCTCTACAAGGACAAACTTGAATATGAAAATTATCAGGAGGGTGTGGAATAAAACTTTTTATGCTAAAATAATTCTGTAATGGCTGAAGGACAAATATATAAAATTCATTCTGATTTTTATTATGTTGATGACGGACAAAAAACGCATGAATGTAAAATTCGCGAGGTTTTAAAAAAGCAGAAAGAAAAAATTCTCGTCGGTGATTTTGTCGAATTTGAAAGCGGCGCAATTATAAAAATCATTCCGCGGAAAAACTTTATTAAACGTCCGAGCGTTGCAAATATTGACCAAATTATTATTGTATCAGCACTTAAAGAACCCGATTTGGATCTTCATCAGCTAAACCGGTATATTGCGCTTGCAAAATATTATAATATTCCGGCAATTCTATGTTTTAATAAAGAAGATTTAAAATGGGATAAACATCTAAAAGAAAAAATCAAAAAAATTTATGAGCCTTTAGACTATAAAATAGTTTACACCTCCGCAACAGAACACAAAGGAATTAAAAACTTTGAAAAAGTTTTAACAAATAAAACAACTGTTCTCTGCGGCAATTCCGGTGTCGGGAAATCAAGCCTTGTTAACGCAATTAACCCTGATTTAAACTTAAGAACAAAACAGGTAAGCGAAAAAACTCAACGGGGAACACATACAACAAGACACTGCGAAATTATAAAAATAAACGACACATCAAGAATTGTTGACACTCCGGGATTTAGCAATGTCAGATTTGATTTTATTTTACCGGCGGATGTAGATTTACTTTTTGATGATATAGCAAAATTCAGAGACCAATGTAAATATTCGAACTGCCTTCACACCTGCGAGGATGGATGTAACGTGCTGGAAAATATTGATAAAATTGATAAAACAAGATATGAAAGCTACCTTGAATTCATAAAAGAAGCCGGAGAATACAAAGAAAAAATAAAATTTGAGGGGAATAAACAGGAACACACCAAAAAACTTGTTCATAATAAACATATTGCCAAAATAAGTGAAAAGAAACGCCAGAGCGCAAGAAACACTCTTAAGCAAAATATTTATAAGGATATTGAAGATGAAGAAAATGAATGATTATATAGAGTTAATAAACAAAGCAATTGATGAATTTATGCCCGTACACTATCCGCACAGGCTTTTTAAGTCTATGAAATATACGGTAACCTTGCCTGGCAAACGATTACGTCCGGTAATGTGTCTTGAAACCTGTCGTCTGTTTGGCGGGAATTATGAAGACGCTCTGCCTACAGCCTGCGCAATTGAAATGCTGCATGCACAAACTCTTATCCATGACGATTTACCATGTATGGATAATGATGATTACAGACGCGGCAAACTCACCAACCATAGAGTATTTGGAGAAGCACACGCTGTACTTGCAGGCGATGCACTACTAACTTTTGCGCCTCAAATTATTTTAAAATACTCAAAAAACCTAGGTGCAGACAAACTGATTAAAATTTTGAAAGAATATTTTCAGGCTGCAGGGGCATACGGAGTTATAGCAGGTCAAATTGTGGATATTGAAAGCGAAAAATTAATGCAGTCTTTTGAATTTTCCGGAAAAATTGATATTGATAAAAGTGAACTTGAAAAAACTCTTAATTACATTCATGCACACAAAACAGCCGACTTGTTTAAACTTGCCCTCAGGGCAGGGGCAATAATTGCAGATGCGTCAGACAAAGAAATTGAAGAAATAACTAAATTCGGGCAAAATCTCGGAATTGCGTTCCAAATCGCAGATGATATCTTAGATGAAACCTCAACATTTGAGCAGATGGGAAAAACTTTAGGCAAAGACAAAGCCGAAGGGAAACTCACATACACAAATCTTTACGGACTTGAAAAATCAAAAGAAGATTTAAATAAATTAATTAATAAATGCTTTAACATTTTAGATAGAAACAATCTCAAATCTGAAGTATTTGAACAAATCCTCAATAAAATCAAAGCTTGTTAATTTATATAACAAATATTATTGGAAGTCGATAAGACGATTGGACGTTAAGACGATAAGTGATTACTGTGCGCTTTAGCGCACAAAAAAGCCTGTCCTCTTGCCTTACTGACCTTTGTTAGCTACTATCAGCCCCTCTCTCTAACTCTCTCCCCAATGGGGCGAGAGAATAATGCTTTACGTCCTATCGTCCTATCGAATTCCTGTAATATTTGTTGTGTTAACATATTTTACAAAAATTCCATTCTTATGCTACAATTAAATACCGTAAGAGACAAAATTAAGGATATTTATGATTAATAGCATCTTAAATACAGGTTATGAAGCTCTGGCGGCAGGAATTTTAGCTGCCTTCATTGCTCAATTAATAAAATTTGTAATATTTACAATTAAAACCCGAAAAGTTAATTTTAAAATATTCACAACAACAGGCGGAATGCCAAGTTCTCACTCCGCAGGTGTTATGTCGCTTTCTACTACTGTAGGAATCATTGAAGGTTTTGATTCTATAGTATTTGCAATTGCTCTCGGATACGCTTTAATAACCATGTATGACGCAGCAGGTGTTAGGCGTGCCGCAGGAAAAACAGCAGCATGCCTGAACAAAATGATGGATGACTTTTACAATCACGACGTTCAGGCAATAGGCGGTAAACTTAAAGAATTGCTGGGACATACTCCGTTTGAAGTTATTATGGGAGCTCTTTTCGGAATTGTGTTTGCATACTTCTTCCATTTTCATATTTTGTTAGGATAAAATATCTTGCCTTTTTTTATTCTTTATGTAATAATAATATTGTTATTATTAAGGGCTTATAGATTTGTTCTATATCCGATAATTTGTACCCTTAGGGAAAGAAAGAGATACTCTAATTCACAATGAGTGTTAAGCCACAGGAATTTAACTACAAGTATATAAAAGAAAATGCGAGTGCGGGAAGCTGGCGCAGAGGTTATGAATACCATCTTAAAGATATGGTATTTGATAATTATCCTGAAAAAAACTTCTATATGGCAAAAGTCAAAGGAAATTTTCAGGATCATTACAATACGGATTTAATCTTTAAGAAAAACAAAGTTGAAGCCCGCTGTAATTGTCCGTTAAAAGAAGAATGGTGCAAGCATGCTGTTGCTGTTGCACTCAAAGCTATTGATGAGCATGCTTACGAAGACTGGCTTGAAACAAAATATGGCATGGAGTTCGATTTTCCGGATGAAAATACCGCTCTAACCGAAGAACCGCAGGGAAATTATATTTTTCATTTTAATTCAAAAAGAAAAGCAAACTTTTTCTCGGTTCTGGTTCGTTCAAGAGAAACCGGAAAAGTCGTAAGACAGATTGAACCTATTCTGCGTGCCCTGATTGAAGCTCAAAAGCAGGATAAAAATTTTGAACTCAATAATTCACAGAAAGTTGAAGTTGCAATATTCCAGCAGCTCTTAACAATATCAAGACAGGATAAAAAAGCCGGTTGGTACGACATTCCTATTACAAAATTCGGACCGATGTTTACACTTCTTTCTAAAGCAGATGAAGTACTGGACGAAAAAACAAAAGACAGACTTAAATTCACTGATGAAGAATGGAAGCTTGTTTTAAATGTTAATACAGGTGCTCAGGGGACAATTCTTCTATCTTTAGAGTGGAAAAGACCGGATAAAGACGATGTTTATCCGCTTGAAGAAGTAAGATATTTTTCAAGACATTTGAAATGGGGAAGGTACAAAAATATTATTTTCCCGACTAATATTGCGATGAACTCTATCCCGCAAAATATACTAAAATCCTCGTTTACGGATCTTAAAGATGCAGACGGCGGCAAATTTATTTATGAAGAACTGCCAAAGCTTCAAGAGATTATGGATGTTGAAATTGCAGACAATATAAGTAAACTTATGCTTGAAGAACGTCCGCCGTTGAATATCGTAACAATGGGAATTGATTACGACCAATCGCTGAAAGCTTCTCTTGAATTTGAATATGACGGTGTTGTCGTTCCGTATTCAAAAACAACCGCGGAAAAAGCGCCGTATATAACTATAAAAAAACCGGGAGAAGATCTGGTCTACTGGATTAAGCGAAACTTGAAACACGAACAGGAAGCTTATCAGATGCTTCTGGCGTGCAGATTTGTCCCGATGCAGACAAATAACCTTGCTTTAGAAAAAGAAAATGCAATAGATTTTTACAATTATTATATTAAACAAGCAGGCGATGGCTGGAAATTCGTTGAAAAAGACGATATGAACTTTTTCAAACTTCTGGATGACCCGTTCAGACTGTGTGCAAAAATAGATTTTTCGGAAGAGTCCGAAGACAGCTTTGAAATCTTTTTATACGGTCAGGTCGGAGATGAAATAATTAACTTCGACGAGATTTATGACACCATCCAGAGCGGTGAAAAGTACAGCAGAATAAGAAGTTTAGGTTTTGTTGAATATCCGGCGCAAAATATTTACGCAATGATGCGTGCCTTCAATTCATTTGATGTTTACAGAAACAATGAAAACAAATTTATCGTAAAGACTTACCGTGCAGGTTTGATTAATGAACTTAAAAACCTTGGTGTGGAACTTGTTTTGAGTGATGAATTCCAAAAATTCTGGGAACAGATGTCAACATTTTCAACTTCTGAAAATCTTGAACTACCGGAAGGCATCAATGCTGAATTCCGTGAATATCAAATAAAAGGTTTTGGCTGGCTGTGGTTTATGTATAAGTACGGTTTGAACGGAATTCTTGCGGATGACATGGGGCTTGGTAAAACTCTTCAAGCACTGGCTGCAATTCAAAAAGCAAAAGAAGAAGACGGAGCGATGCCAACACTCGTTATATGCCCGACAACCGTTGTATTTAACTGGGAGGCAGAAATTCAAAAATTTGCTCCGACTTTAACTACATTAAAAATCTCCGGAGCTGACAGAAAACAGTTATTTAAAGAAATTCCTAACTACGACGTTGTTATAACAAGTTATGCGCTTGTAAGACGCGATATTAACAAACTCAAAGAATATAATTTCAGATACGTAATTCTGGATGAATCACAAAATATTAAAAACGCAATGTCGCAAACTGCGCAGGCCGTAAAAAAATTGCAGGCAGTACACAAACTGGCTCTTTCAGGCACCCCGATTGAAAATAAACTTGAAGAATTGTGGTCCGTATTTGATTTTCTTATGCCGGGATTTTTGTTCAGTGTTTCGGAATTCAATTACAGATATGTTAATCCTATTATGGAACGTCAGGACAAAACAGTTGAAAAACGTTTAAAATTACAGATTTATCCGTTCATTCTGCGTCGTATGAAACGCGACGTTGCAAAAGATCTTCCGGATAAAGTTGAAAACATTGCATACTGCGAACTTACGGATGAGCAAAGAGATTTCTATCTGCAGGTTCTTGACAGCACTAAAGAAGAATTGTTCAAATCAATCGAACAAAACGGACTTGAAAAGAGCAGACTGTCAATATTCTCAGCGCTTTTAAGATTGCGTCAAATCTGCTGCCATCCAAGACTTTACGATAAAGAAAACGTCAAAAATATCATAAAGTCAGGTAAATTTGAAAAACTAAAAGCAATGCTTGAAGAAATTATAGATGAGGGACACAGAATACTACTGTTCAGCCAGTTTGTCGATATGCTTGATATCATTAAAGCATGGCTTGAAAGGGAAGGAATTCCTTATGAATATCTTACAGGTAAAACCAAAGACAGACAGGGAGCAGTTGAAAGATTTAATTCAACACCTTCAATTCCAATCTTCCTAATAAGTCTGAAAGCCGGCGGAACAGGTTTGAATTTGACAGGGGCAGACTACGTAATCCATTATGACCCGTGGTGGAACCCGGCAGTTGAAGATCAAGCAACAGACAGAGCTTACCGTATCGGACAAACCAAGAAAGTATTTGTTTACAGACTTATCACAAAAAACACTGTAGAAGAAAAAATCCAGAAATTAAAAACCGTTAAACGTAACTTAGTAGACAGTGTAATTTCTGTTGACAGAAATATCGTTAAATCACTTACAATGGACGATATCAAAGAGATTTTCTCTGTAGATTAGCATTCTTTTTTATTTCAATAGAAAAGCCAAATAATACTATTTGTTTGTACAATCCGTCATGACGAAAAGAATTTTCTACTGAAAAAATGTTTTTAATAAATGATTGCTTCAATCTGAAAATATTTTTAAATAAATCTCTTGATAATCTCTTACGACACAAATTTTTATATTCTTTTCTTTTATTTTTCGGTAACAGATAATAAATCATTTTAAAAAAGCCGATTTTTGATTGATTAAACTGTTTCCGAAAATCATCAAAACAATTTTTACTTTTAAAAAACTCCTCAATTTCATCATAACAAATAAAAGGGCAGTAAAAATATTTTTCAGACTGACGCCTGCAAAGAGAATTTGATCTTATTCTATAATTGTACAAAAATTTTTCACAATAATAAACTTTCGGAGCATAAAATAAACTCATAACTCCAAATAATCTATCTTCACCTATAGGAATTTCAGAAAATCTTATATTATTTTCTTTTATAAAACTTGTTAAATATATACGCCCCCAGGTACCGCCGCTAAAATTAAAGAATGTACTTTTATATTCACACCAGTCGAAAAAACCTTTTTCAGCAATATTTATGCCGCAAAAAGTTTTTATCCTGTCTGCGAATTTAGAATATTCTACTGACTTGTGCACAGATGAATATTCATTATCATATCTATTTATCCAATCAAACTGTAAAGCAACAGCATTAGTTTCCTGAAGTTTTTGATATAAAACTTCCATAGCATTGAGTTCAAACCAGTCATCAGGATCTAAATATGTTACATATTTGCCACTTACAGCCTTCAATCCGTTATTTCTTGCAATCCCGGCTCCTTGATTTTGCTGTGATATAATTACAAATCTTGGATCTTTTTCCGCATATTGTTTCAAAATCTCTAAAGATTTGTCTGTTGAGCCATCATCAACACAAACAAATTCCAAATCTTTCATAGTTTGGTTTACAAGACTATCCAGAGCCTCCTTCAAATACTGCTCAACATTATAAACAGGAACTACTATTGATATTTTAGGCATCCACACCTCCCTCATATTGTGGAAGTGTTAAACTAGCCTGTTTAAAGCATTCAGCCCCCCCCCCGAAGTTGCTCATATTTATTATATTTGTTAAAATACGCATCTTATATCCTTTTTATAAAATTTCTATACATTTAATATAACATAAAAAAGAAAAAAAAAGACACTCCATAAAGAGTGCCTTTCAATTTTTACAAATAAGCTGCTTATTTTTTGTTAACAGCTTCTTTGAATTTTTTACCAGCTGAGAATGCCGGAACTGTTGTTGCAGGGATTTTTAATTCCTTGCCTGTTTGAGGGTTGCGGCCGATTCTTGCTGCTCTTTTTCTTGATTCAAATGTACCAAAGCCAACTAAAGTAACTTTTTTACCTTTAGAAACTGTTTTTTGAATAGTTTCAATCAAAGCACTCAATACTTCTGAAGCTTCTTTTTGTGTAACACTTGATTTTTTTGCAATTTCTTGTACTAATTCTTCTTTGTTCATGATAAAACTCCTTCTTCTTTGTACATAAATCATTATAGCTGAATTTTTTCAGAACGCAAGCATTTTTACGTTTTTTAACAAATTTTTACCGGAAAAACATATAAACAGATGAATTATTTTACAAAAAGTAATGAAATTTCCCTTAATTTCGACACTTTAAATAAGTTTTTGATATAATATTGTAGGAATTAAAAAGGGAGTACAAAAGGTATTTCACAGATGAAGGAAAGAGTTTTATTATTCACTATAGTCTTTGGGCTCGGAATTTTTATTTACATCTTTCAAAGTTATTTTAATACAGTCTGGGGGCTGGCGCTTTTATGTACATTTATGTTCATATACGCACTGTTTCTTAATCTGTCTTACAAGTTTCAAAAAAGAAAGCTTCAAAAATACCCGCAAATCATAAACCCTGATTACAAACCGTTTGTATCGATTTTAATTCCTGCACATAATGAAGAAAGCGTTATTGCAGCAACTGTCGAAAATATTTTAAAGCTTGATTACGGAAATTTTGAAATAATCGTAATTGATGACAGAAGCACTGACAATACAGCTTCCGTTATAAAAGATTTAGAAAAAAAATATGATAAAGTTACAGCTTTAATCAGAGATAAAGAAGCATTTCCCGGCAAATCCGCCGTTTTAAATGATGCTTATAAAATTGCTAAAGGTGAAGCAATTCTTGTATTTGATGCTGATGCAACGGTTGAGCCGGACTTTCTTTCCAAACTCATTCCGCATCTTGAGCCTAAAGATGTCGGTGCTGTTCAGGCAAGAAAAGTTATTCGTAATAAAAACCAGAACCTTTTAACAAGATGCCAGAATAATGAATACACAATGGATACACATTTCCAGGTAGGAAGAGATTCCATAAAAGGTGCTGTTGAACTGAGAGGTAACGGAGAACTTATTAAACGCGAAGCAATTGACGATATCGGCGGCTGGAACAACTATACAATCGTTGATGATCTTGATATGTCTACAAGATTACATATCAAAGGCTGGGATATTAGATTTTGTCCCGATGCAATTGTTTATGAAGAAGGGATTATGTATATAAGACCGCTTTACAGACAGAGAAGAAGATGGCTTGAAGGAACTATCAGAAGATATCTTGAATATGCCGGCGATGTATTATTTTCCAAAGACATGTCTTTGCGGGCAAGCCTTGATATGACTGCTTATATTACTCAATTTATCATGCCCGGATGGTTTCTGATGGAAATACTTATCAGAGGATTTAAAGTTCTGGCTAAACAGGCTCCGCCGCACATGCTTTATTCTTCAATATTTATCGGATGTATAATAGGTTTTGGCTTTTTCTTTGCAGCAAGATACGCTCTTCGAAGATATGACTACATGCCAAGGCTTGATGCTACGTTTGAAGCTCTTGAAACATCTGTATATCTTTTTATAATCTGGTTTCCGCTTGTGCTTTATATCTGTTTCAAAATTTTGTTTATGAAAAAAGATATGAACTGGGGCAAAACCGCCCACGGACTTGTAATGGAAGAAGAAGCAAGTATCAAAGCTTTTATAAAAAAAGAACTTGAAAAAACAAAACAATACACAAAAGAATACACTGAAAAGTATACGGAAAAATTAAAACAAATACTGGCGGAAAAAACCGAGATATTAGCAAATAATCACACTAAAACAGACAACGAAGCCGAAAAAGGAGAAAAATAAATGACAACAGAAACACTTATTGATGTAAAAAATAAAATCAGAGATGTAAAAGATTTTCCAAAACCCGGAATTATTTTCAGAGATATTACAACAGCCCTGAAAGATCCTGAAACCCTAAGAGTAATGATAGATTATCTTTGCGATCAATTTAAAGATGTAAAAATAGATTATATTGCAGGGATCGAAAGCCGCGGTTTTATATTCGGGATGCCGATGGCATATAAACTTAATGCAGGATTTGTACCGATTAGAAAACCGAACAAATTACCTGCAGAGACATATTCACAGGAATATTCGCTTGAATACGGCACTGACAGAATTGAAGTTCACAAAGATGCATTCCCGCATGGAGCAAATGTCTTGATAGTCGACGATTTACTTGCAACAGGCGGAACAGCAGAAGCAGCCTGCAAACTTGTCAAAAAAACAGGAGCAAACCTGGTTGGCATAGCATTTTTAATTGAACTTACCGACTTAAACGGACGCGAAAAACTGACAGATTCGCCAAGAACAGTTTCAATGCTGAAATATTAATTTTACACTCTCTGCAACGAAAGATAAAATATCAGGCAAAACGTCTGATATTTTATCTTTTGTAAATATGCTCTTTTGTCACTGCAAAATTTTCAGAAACATAGTTCTTTAAATATTCGACTGCCTCAAAAGGAGTATCCGCAATATAATAAATTTTTTTTGCAATATCGCGCGCAAAATTCTGCTTTATAATTTCATCAAAAAAATCTCTTAATTTATTATAATAACCATTTGTATTTAATAAAACTATCGGCTTTTGATTATATCCTAATTGTTTTTGCACAATCATTTCGGAAAGTTCTTCTAAAGTGCCGAAGCCTCCGGGAAGTGCTACAACTGCATCTGAAAGTTCATCCATTTTTGCTTTGCGGCTACGCATACAGGGAGTTACAAAAAGTTCCACACACTTATCTGTATGAACTCCCATATTGTGTAATTTTTCAGGCATTACTCCGATTATTCGCGAACCATTCTGTTTAACTTTTTCTGCACAAGCCCACATAAGACCGAGTGAACTTCCACCATATACCATATCAAAACCGGCTTTACCCAACAGATCTCCAAATTCAGAAGCAGCTTCATAATAAGAACTATCCAGAAAATTACACGAAGACGCAAACACGCACACAGTTTTAATGCTACTCATCAAACCCACCGCCGATTTTGTAATAATAAGAACAGCTTACTCCCGTACCGCTTTCCGAACAATCTTTTTTCAATTCATCCATATCATTATCAAATCCGAAAGGCTCTATCCTCCCTCCGTCATAAATATTCACTCCGAATATATCTTTACCCCATCTGTTAGGCGGTAAAAGACCGTTCATATCAAACATCATTATAAATAAAGCATCATCTGATTTTTCATTTTTTATATCTTTTATTCCGACAATTGTATTGTTTTCAGCAAAATAAAAGTCATCAAAATAATACCGCTGCCCTTTATAAACTTTAGCACCGTTCATATAGCGCGGTTTATAATGCTTTACAGGTATATTATAAGTTCCTATACGCAAATACGGTTTTACTATCGCAAGAAGAAATTTTTCACGCTGTTGGGGCGTCTTTGCCTTATTAATACTTTTTATCATATCATCAGTAACATGCGCATTTATTACCGAAAACATGTATTCAACCCGATTAAATTTTTCATTCCATTTGGAAATAAAATTTGCCTGACGGGTATTTTCAATAGATACAGGCATTATAAGCAAAAGGACACCCAGCATTACAAATAACGCTATAGAATATTCAAGTTTCCAATGCCGTTTACCTGCCATAATACGTCACCTATGCCATATCAATACGTTTTTTTTCTTCAACAAGTTTGTCATAAACCCATTCAGGAACAAAGTTTTTACCTAGAATAATCTGCCCGTTCATAATATTTGGAGCATGGAAATCCGATCCGCCGGTTACAATAAGTCCTAATTCTTCAGCCATTGAAGAAAAATATTCAACACAGGCTGGAGAATGTTTTCTGTGATATGCTTCAATACCTCGTAAACCGTGCTGCATTAGTTCTTTAATAAGCTCCTCTGCAATATCAATATCATGAGGGTGAGCTATAACTGGCACTCCGCCTGCATCATATATAACTTCAACAGCGTCCTGAGGAGAAACAGTTTTTCTCTGTACATAAACAGGCGAGTCGTCATGAATATATTTGGAATAAGCTTCTATAACGCTTGTGGTTCCTCCTGCATTTGTAATAGCCTTTGCAATATGCGGACGACCGATACTGCCGCCTTCTGCAACCTGTTTTTTTATATCCTCAAATTTAATTTTTATACCCTCTTTTTTTGCAAGAAGATTTATAATTTCTTTGGTCTGCTTAACACGCGCCTGCTGCTGAACTTTAATCATATTTTGGAAATCACTGTTATTAACATCCATAAAATATCCCAGAATATGCACTTCATAGTTTTTATAAAGAGTATTGACTTCTATCCCCTGAATAATTTCCAGTTTATCTTCTCTATTTGTCTTTTTGAGGTAATCTTTTGCAACCGGATATGACAAAACATTATCGTGATCTGTCAAAGCAATTACCTGCAGCCCGACATCAATAGCCGTATCCACAATCTTTTCAGGCGAAAATACACCGTCTGAATAAAGGGTATGAATGTGTAAATCACTTTTCATTGTCCGCTTCCTTTTCTTTATCTGATAACAAAAAAATTCTTTTCATAGCAACAGTATGTCCGCTTATCGAGTTTATTTCAACCTCAACAGCATTAATTTGGACGACATTACCGTCAGCTACATCATAACGTTCAGGAATAACAGTTGTGAAACGGTTAAAGGAAGTTCTATAATCCATACCGATTACGCTTTCTGCCGCTCCGCAAAAACCGGCGTCGGTTATATATCCCATATTATTTATAATTTGTTCATCAGCCGTCTGAACATGTGTATGAGTACCCAAAAACGCACTTACTCCAAGTTCTGAACAAAATCTTGCAAAGCAAATTTTTTCAGCCGTAGCTTCTGCATGAAAATCGACTATTACAACAGGAGTAATATTTTTTAAGCGGATTATTTCATCTCTTACAACTGTCCATTCAGATTCGACCGGTGACATAAACACTCTTCCCAGAACATTTATAACAGCTATTTTTATTCCATTTTCTTTTTCAAAAATATGGCTGCCAACTCCCGGAGTATTTTCAGGATAATTAAACGGTCTGACTAATTTATCAGCCCTGTCGATGTAGTTAAAAATTTCTTTTTTATCCCAGATATGGTTGCCTGATGTCATACAATCAACACCATATTCTGAAATTTCATTATAATTCTTTTCCGTAAGCCCAAAACCATGTGATGCATTTTCAACATTAGCAATTATAAAGTTATAATTTTGTTTATTTTTCAATAAAAAATCCCGTACGGCAAATCTTCCCGGTTTGCCAACCAGATCGCCGAAAAATAAAACTTTTATGTTTTTATCATCACCTGTCATTTATACCTCTATAATGAAGCGTGAGATGTGAAGAGTGAAGCGGATTTTAGCTTTTTTCTTCACACTTCACTGTTCACTTTTTCACTTATTTAGCAATTTCTGTTGTTCTGAACTCTCTTACAACCGTAACCCTTATCTGTCCCGGGTAATCAAGTTCATCTTCTATACGTTTTGCAACATCTCTTGCAAGTTTTTGCGATGCCAGATCATCAAATTTTTCAGATTCGACAATAATTCTGACTTCGCGTCCGGCCTGTACAGCGAAAGATTGTTTTATACCATCATAACTATTTACAATTTCTTCAATCTTTTGCAGACGTTTGATATAAATTTCAAGCGTATCGCGTCTTGCACCAGGTCTGCCGGCTGAAATTGCATCCGCAACTTTTACAAGAACCGCTTCTATCGTATTTGCGACAACATCATCATGATGGGCTTCTATTGCATGGATAACTTCAGGGCTTTCACCATAACGTGCAGCGAGTTCAACCCCGAGTTGAATATGCGTACCCTCTTGTGTTTGGTCAACAGCTTTACCGATATCATGCAAAAGTCCTGCACGTTTTGCAATTTTTTCATTCGCACCGATTTCAGCTGCCAGCATGCCTGCTATGTGACCTACTTCCAGAGAATGTTTCAAAACATTCTGACCATAGCTTGTTCTATAGTAAAGTCGCCCGAGAGTTTTTATAAGCTCTTTATTCAAGCCCATAATACCCATTTCAAGCGCTGCATTTTCGCCTTCTTCCCAGATTTTTCTGTCAATTTCTTCCTGTGCTTTTTCAACCATTTCTTCAATGCGGACAGGGTGAATACGACCGTCTACAATCAGTTTTTCAAGCGCAAGTTTCGCGATTTCTCGTCTAACAGGGTCAAAACTTGATAATACAACAGCTTCAGGCGTATCATCAATAATCAAATCGACGCCGGTAAGTGTTTCTAATGCCCTGATGTTTCTGCCTTCACGCCCGATTATACGTCCTTTCATTTCGTCATTAGGCAAAGCAACGACTGAAACTGTTGTTTCAACAACCTGTTCAATCATACATCTTTGCATTGTTGTTGATAAAATTTCTTTTGCTTTTTCCAATGATGTTTCTTTAATTTTTGCTTCATTTTCACGGATCAACTGCATTTGTTCCTGAGCTAGATCGTGTTTTAATTGTTCCAGAAGCATATTTTTAGCATCTTCGGCTGACATCCCAGAAATTCTTTCAAGTTCGGTCGTCTGTTTTTGAACGATTTCTGCAAGATAATCTTCTTTTTCTAATAATTCATCAATTTTTCTTTGTACCTGAAGATCTTTGTCGGTGTATTCCTGAATTTTATCTTCAAGCATATCCTCACGTTTTGCGAGTTTTTGTTCCTGTCTTGTTAGTTCCTGTCTTCTTTCTCTTTCTTCTTCGTTAAGTTTTTCTCTGTCCTCCTGAAGTTCTTCAATTGCTTTAATTCTGGCTTCCTTCAAAAGGAGTTTCTCTTTTTCTTCTAATGCTTTCTTGTCTTTTTCAACGGATAGAAATGCAGATTTCATTTTGCTTTGCTGGACAAAAAGCACAGCGATTAAAGCTATTACCGCAATAATCGCAATAATTAATAAAAAGTCCATAAAGTTTTATACCTTATCCTTTTCTATTTTTTAATAATACACGCAATGCCCGATACATATATCCTATCGAGCTTCAAACTATTTAATTATTTAAATAAATTTTATTGCATATATTTCCAAAAAATATTTACCTACTACATCTGTCAATATAATACCATGATTATATATTTTTGTATAGTATAAATTTAAAAATTGATACATATAGCATACTGATTTACAAAACAGTGTAATAGTGTTATACTACGACTGAAAAAGGAGAGAGAAGATATGGAAATTAAAGTTTCACAGGACGTAAAAAATACATCCACAGAAGTTTTAGTCATTAACAAGTTTGAAGGTGAAAAAACGTCTCAAGAACTTGCTAATACTTATGCAGTCGATAAGGATCACTTTGAAGGCAAATTCGGACAGACTTATCTTTTGCACACTTTAGGAAAAATTCCGGCAGATAAAATTTTAGTTGTCGGTTTTGGCAAAAAAGAAGAATTTGATCACAACAAAATGAGAGAAGCTGTTGCTAAAGCAGTAAAAAAATTACATCAAATTAAAGCAAAAAAAGCAGTGTTTGATTTTGATGTAAATGCAGATTACGGCAAATCAGCGGCAATCGGAGCAATGATTGCAGATTACGCTTATGATAAATACAAATCTGAAAAAGCTCATCATCTTGATGAAATTACATTTGCAAGATTTTCTGAAAATGATTTACAGAAAGGAATTGTGTTCGGCGAAGCAATGAAATTTACAAGAGATTTAGCAAATACTCCCGCACAAATTGCAACGCCTTCAAAACTTGCTGAAATTGCGAAAGGACTTGAAGGAATTGAAACAAAAGTATTTGACAAAGATGAAATTGAACGAATGGGAATGGGCGCATACTTAGCCGTAGGTCAGGGAAGTGTTCAGCCGCCAAAATTCATTCACATGAAATATACAGGTAAAAACGTTAAGAAAAAAATCGCCCTTATAGGAAAGGGGATCTGTTTTGATTCAGGCGGACTTGATATTAAACCGCCATCATCAATGCTTACAATGAAAGATGATATGTCAGGCGCTGCCTGTGTATTAGGTGTAATGAAAGCATTATCAAAATTACAACCTGATATGGAAGTTCACGGGATTATCGCAGCATGTGAAAACATGCCATCAGGCTCATCATACAAACCGGGCGATATTTTAACTGCCAAAAACGGAAAAACAATTGAAGTTGATAATACAGATGCAGAAGGCAGATTAACGCTTGCAGATGCTCTCTGCTATGCCTGCGAACTCAAAGTTGATGAGGTTATAGATATTGCAACACTGACGGGTGCCTGCATGGTAGCTCTGGGAACAGTCGCTTCCGGCATTATGGGCAATGATGAAGAAATGATTGCAAGATTAATCAAAACCGCAAAAGATTCCGGCGAAACTTACTGGCAGCTGCCGATGTTCAAAGAATATATGGACAGTCTGAAGTCTGATATTGCGGATATGAAAAACACAGGTTCTCGCTACGGAGGAGCATCAACTGCCGGATTATTCCTGCAGGAATTTGTAAAAGATACAAAATGGTGCCACATAGATATCGCTGGAACCGCATATCTTGAAAAACCACAGAAAGAATTTATAGCAGGTGCGACAGGCGCAGGAGTCAGAACATTATTGAATTACGTAACAAGATAATAAATTTAAACAGGTCGGGCTAACCCCGACCTATTTACTGCGTTGGAATATTCCTTTTCTCCTTTATTAACATAACATCAAATATTTTTGTTGGGGTAGAAACCCCAACCTACAAACTTATTTTTTTGCAACACTTATTACCTTTTCGTTTTTTCATTACCTTAGAATAAAGCCTTCCCTGATTAAGAAAGGAAAGTTTGAATTAGCTAACCGCTCTCAGCTCGCAAGCCTCAAACCGACAGTGCCCAAAATGATTAAAGCAATTGATGCAACTTTCAAAACACTTACACTCTCATGAAAAAATACCATTCCGATTATACTTATCAATAAAATTCCCAAAGAACCCCATATTGCATAAGCTACACTTATATCAATTGTTTTTAATGCGTAAGATAAAAAGAAAAAACATAATACATAACCTATAACTGTTCCGATTGACGGCATTAGAACAGAAAAACCGTTAGACATTTTTAAAAAAGTTGTAGCAAACGTCTCAAAAATAATTGCAAGTATTAAATGAACCCAGCTCATATATTTCTCCTTTCTGAAACAATGATAACAAATTGCTTCCTCAAACAAAACCACTAATCTGCAGTTGTAAAATAAAAAGATCTGTGCGCAAATAAATTTATATATTTAAACTTTTATCTATCAAATCCTTACTTTATTACATATAATATATTTAATATATTCAATATTTTTTGCGTTCGTGAATGAGATATTATTTTGATTGCCATTTAATAAATTAAATGATTGAAAAAGATAAATTAGATATATTTAAGCAGGCTTTATCCAGAGCGTTAAGAAAAATATCAGCAGGGAAATCAGCAACAACAATTGCTGCTTCCTATGACATTTCTCCGTCTATTGTTAGCAAAATTCTGCAAGGAGAAAAAGATCCGCAAATTTCAACATTCTACAGAATAGCAGAAGCATTTGAAACAAATCCCGCAGTATTTACGGCCATGGTATTTGCTGAGCTTCCAAAAAATTTTATGTTTGCAGACGAATGAAATCATTTCTCAAAATATTTTTCTAAACTGTCAGCAATAGCTTTTGCATACTGTTTTTGAAACTCCGGATTTATCAAATTCGCATTGTCTTCAGGATTTATGAGATAAGAAACTTCTATCAAAAGGCTCAATGCATTTGTATTTCTTACGACGGCTAAACTCCCCTGTCTTACTTTATCATCAGGCACTCCGATTTCTGACGTAACAGTATCCATAATCAAATCTGCAAGCGGTTTTGCCTGCGGATAATAATAATATATACTTGTTCCGCGATTTTTATTAGGGTCGGCACCATCAGGTAAAGCATTTCCATGAATACTTAAAAATACAACCGCATCTCCGTAATTTGCTATCTCAACTCTGTCTTTTAATCCGACGTAATTATCGCCGCTTCTTGTCATAATAACTTTTGCACCGCGTTTTTTTAATTCAGCTTCAAGATATTTTGCGATAGATAAATTTATATCTTTTTCCTTGTTGCCGAGACAGCCTGTTGCCCCGTTTTCAGATCCACCATGCCCTGCATCAACCGCTATTCTTATATTGTGAAGCGGCCGAATCGAATGCGTAATTACGGGTTTTCTGATTTTTAATACAAAATCATTATCTTTATATTCCCCGCTGTAGCCGATAAGCTGACGACCGCTTAAAACATCTTTGACAGGTATCTTCATTACATAAGTATCATCAGGCTGATCTTTTATGTTATAAAATTTCATCAAAAAAGTATCACCTTCAACCATTTCAAACGGAACTCTTTTATCAAGATGGAAAATAAATGTATAAAAATCTTTACTGTCCACATATTCATACCCGAAAAGCGTTGCAGGCGTAACAGAAAAATTTTCAAAAGCTTTTACATTGGATTTTGAAATCCAGCCGTATTTATTTTTTCCAAGCACAATCCTGTAAAAACCGCTCTGCTCGCCATCTGCAACAAGTTCAATATTTCGCTGCAAATGCGCTATACGATTTATACCTGCGTCAACCGGAGTTGAACGAAGCGGAGCATCCTCCGTTGTTACATAAAAAAACTTCTTGTCCTTATAAGAGGTAAATACAGCCGGTTTTGGATTTACAGGCTTTATGACAGGACGGGTTATCACAAAAACTTTCTTTTCGTCTCCTGATTGTAAAACAAAAGTATTTTCTCCGGCATTCAAATTTACTACATACGCAAAAGCGCCTGTCGGATGCAGAGGGACATCCTGACCGTTAACCTTCAACGGCTTATCAGACGAGCCGATAAAAAATGTCGAATTAGCATTAATAATAACGTCATTTTTACAAGGGTATACAACATTGAATGCAAATACCTGCGAACCTGATAACAACAACCCCAATATTAAAATAATTCTTTTCATAATTTAATTATACACTAAAGTTAAAATTATTTAATATTTATTTCTTTTATAACTTGTTATGCTAAAATTAAAAAAGAGAGGGATATGTTTTGAGAAGAAGATTGCGCAACGAGCCGGAAAATGAAATAGAAAAACGCAATAAAACTTTCGATCAGGTAGTAGGATTTTTACACATATTTTTTATATGTTTTATGGTTCTGCTTGTGATTTATCTGTTTTTTATACAGGTAATTGATGTCGGCAAATACAGAGCCAGAGCTAGAAGTCAGAGAGTAGGCCGGATATTTTCAATGCGCGGAGATATTTTTGACAGAAACGGTATAAAACTTGCAACTGATAAGGTTTATTCCGACGTTTACGCACACCCGGCAGATTATGACCATTCTCCTGAAGAGCTTGCAAAAATGCTCGCACCGATTTTAAAAATGCCTAAAGATACTCTCTTACAAAAACTTAAAAAACCGGGTCCCGTTATTACATTGAAAAAGGATATTGACAGAAATGCCTCAAAAGAAATCTCCAAACTGCATTTGAGAGAAATCAGCCTCGGCAAAAAAAATACAAGAGAATACCCGCAGGGCACACTGGCTGCTCATATTCTGGGATATTATAACTTTGATGCAGACATTGCAAACGGAGTTGAATATACCGCAAAAGACAGACTTGAACACGTAATAAATACTGTTAAATATCAGAAAACACGCGACGGGAAAATAATTTACGATTTTACAACCGATCCTGTTGCGACAACGACAAATCCTAAAGGTGAAAATGTAACACTCACCATTGATGCCGCAATTCAGCACGTATGTGAAAAAGAAATTGAAAAAATGGTTAAAGAAAAAGAAGCTGAACGCGGAACAGTAATCGTAATGAACCCCAAAAACGGGGAAATTCTTGCTTACGCCGTTTACCCGACATTTGATCCTAATAATTACAGAAAAGCAACCCCGCAGCAACTAAAGAATTGGACACTCACTGATGTTTTTCCGCCCGGTTCAACTTTCAAAACAGTTACCGTTGCAAGCGCAATGGATTTAGGGAAAATAAATGAAAATTCCAAAATTCTTGACACAGGGAAAACCTCAATCGGCAAATGGGAAATAAAAAATTATGACTACGACGTTCATCCTTATCCCGGAGAAATTTCTCTTGAATACTTGTTTGAGCATTCAAGTAACATAGGTTCGATTAATGTCGCAAAAACAATGACACCTGCAGAATTTTACAGTGTTTTAAAACGATTCGGTTTCGGAGAAAAAACTGGTATAGATCTACCCGGAGAATCTGTCGGATTGCTTCCTTATTGGAGCCATTGGGATCAGGGAATACACGCAACAATGGCTTACGGATACGGTACATCAGTTACTGCAATCCAGATGATTTCGGCAGTTCAAGCACTTGCTAACAACGGCGTAAAAGTAACCCCGCACGTTATTAAATACACGTCACAGGAAGAATATGACAGCAAAATTCATCATACTCAGGTTATAAAACCCGAAACAGCTCAGACGATTACCAAACTTCTCGCAGCTTCTGTTAATAACGGACGTTCGGTAATCAAAATGGATAAATATAATGTTGCCGCCAAAACAGGAACTTCAAGAAAACCTAAAGAAGGCGGCGCCGGGTACACCCCGTATATGTATACCTCAACCATAGGCTATTTCCCGGCATCTGATCCGCAGGTCTTAATTTATGTTATGGTAGACAGCGCAAAAGTCGGTGCAATTTGGGGGAACACCGTTGCAGGTCCTGTTTTCCATGAAGTAGCTGTTCAGGTTGCACGAATTTTAAACTTAAAACCTGACAAAAACCCCGTAAAAAAGAATTAGATTAACTCATAGGAGAGAAACATGAAATTAGACGAATTAATTGAGTATTTGGATTACAAGGATTTAATAAATTTTAAAAACGTAAATATCACAGGGATTTCCTATAATTCTAAAACAACTAAAAAAGGCGATATATTTGTTTGCCTTGTGGGAGAACACACAGACGGACATGAATTCGCGCTAAATGCAATAGAAAACGGTGCTGCAGCTCTTCTTGTAGAAAAAAAAGTCGAAGGGACTAAAATTCCGCAGGTTGTTGTATCTTCAACCCGCCACAAAATTGCGGATATTGCAGACAGATTTTATTCAAGTCCTTCAAAAGGTATTAATCTGATAGGAATCACCGGAACTAACGGTAAAACTACAGTTACTCACTTAATCCAAAAAATATTTGAAGAAAACGGAGAAAAATGTGCGCTTATCGGAACGCTTGGATATAAACTGTCATCAAATGGTGAATATCGAGATGCAAAACATACAACTCCACAGGCTCCTGAGCTTCAAGCAACACTTCGAATGATAAAAGATGTTGAAAAAATTGACAATGTTGTAATGGAAGTAAGTTCACACGCGCTTGATCAAAACCGTGTTGGAGGATGCAGGTTCAACGGGGCTGTACTGACGAATTTAACTCAGGATCACCTTGATTACCATATAACAATGGAAAATTATTTTAAAGCTAAAGCTTTACTTTTTGAAAGACTTAAAGAAGGAAATTTCGCAGTAATAAATGCAGATGACGAGTACGGAGACAGATTTATAAGTGTTGTGCCGGAAGATGTAAAAGTTTATACATACGGAGTAAAACAGCAAAGCGATGTTATGGCACATAATATAAACTTTTCGTTAAACGGTGCAGAATTCACGCTGGTTGCAAATGCAAAAGAATACAAAGTTAACCTCCACATGAACGGCATGTTCAGTGTTTATAATGTTCTTGCAGCCGTCACAACAGCACTTGCAATGGGAATTGATATAGAAATCGCCCTGAAAGCTTTGCAAAACGTAAAAGGTGTTGCAGGCAGATTTGAAGTAGTCGTAAAGAAACCGCTGGTTATAGTTGATTATGCTCATACTCCTGACGGTCTGGAAAACGTTTTAAAATCTGCAAGAGAAATTACTCCGGAAGATGGTAAACTTATATGTCTTTTCGGATGCGGAGGTGACAGAGATGCCACTAAACGTCCCAAAATGGGAGCTATAGCTGAAAAACTTGCCAATAAAATCGTTATTACAAGCGACAATCCGCGTTCTGAAGACCCGCAGGTTATTATAACCGACATTATAGCAGGGCTAAAATCAGTTAATACGGAAAACGTGATTGTTGAACCTGACAGAGGAACTGCAATTGCATTACTAAAAACAATTGCAAACAACAATGATGTTGTCGTAATAGCAGGCAAAGGTCATGAAGATTATCAAATACTCAAAGACAAAACAATCCACTTTGACGACAGGGAAGAAGCGCGAAAAGTCTTTGAAGTAAGCGTAATATAGACAATCATACCCTCCCCTTGAGGGAGGGTCGAAATCTATGATTTCGGGGAGGGGTATTGAAAACAAAACTTTTAATAGAACAGCATTTTCACGGATGTTTCGGAATAGATTTTAATACTGCCACGGTTGATGATGTTTTGTACCTTTCAAAAGAGATTTTAAAATTCGGTATAGGCGGAATTTTTCCGACACTTGTGACGGATACTGTCGAAAATACAAAGCGTGCAGTTTCAGTGATTAAAGAGGCTTCAAAACGTCAGACACCTGATATGGCACGTATTCTCGGAATACATCTGGAAGGAATATTTCTTAATCCGGAGAAAAAAGGAATTCATAATTCTGAATTATTTTTAAAGCCTACAATAGAAAATTATAAACTTATTGAGGATGATTTCATCAAAATTGTAACTCTTGCTCCTGAACTTGATGAAGGTCTTATTGATTATCTATCAGATAAAAAAAACAAAATTCAGGCAGGACACTGCATGGGCGGATATTTAACAGGCTGTACGGGAGCTACTCATCTTTTCAATGCTATGTCAGGGATCACACACAGAGGAAAATCAACAGCACTTTCTTCACTAATTGATGACACTATTTATACAGAAATTATTGGAGATGATGTGCATGTTTCTGATGAAGCTTTAAAATTAACATTTAAAGCAAAACCTGAAGATAAAGTAATACTTATCAGCGATTGCCTGCCAATAACTAAAAGTGAATTGAAAACTATGTTTTTTGCGGGGGAAAAAGTTTATTACGACGGAATAAAAGCGACTTCAAAAGAGGGAACGCTTGCAGGAAGCACAACGTTGCTGCCGGATATTATAAAACGTCTTGCAAAACAAAATTTGTTTAATCCCGAATATATCAACAATCCTTACAAATACCATAACATAGATTTAGAAGGTCATATTGAATGGGATGATGAGTGGAATATAACAAAGGTTATAAAAAAATGAAAAGCGACAGTATTAAAAAAGGAATAGCCAGAACTCCGCACCGCGGACTTTTAATGGCAACAGGCGTCAGTAAAAAAAATATAAATGCTCCGTTTATCGGAATTGCAAGCTCTTTTTCAGACCTTGTTCCGGGACATATCGGGATGAGGGATCTGGAACGCCAGATTGAAAAAGGAATACACTCAGGCGGCGGTCAGGCATTTGTGTTTGGTGTACCGGCAATTTGTGACGGCATTGCAATGGGACACTGCGGAATGAGATATTCTCTGCCTTCTCGTGATTTAATTGCAGATTGTATAGAAACAGTCGCTGCAGCCCATCAGCTTGACGGAATTGTCCTGCTTTCAAACTGCGACAAAATTACACCCGGAATGCTCATCGGCGCATTACGTTTAAATATTCCGGCAATCCTTGTAACAGCAGGTCCTATGCTCGACGGGGAATGCAGAGGATATCACAAATTAACAATGGTAACCGGTTCTTTTGAAGCTGTCGGGAAATATAGGAATGGTGAAATATCCGAAGAACAACTTTTAGCGCTGGAAGAAGAATCCTGCCCCTCTGCCGGATCTTGTCAGGGAATGTATACCGCAAATACTATGGCATGCCTGGCAGAAGTTATGGGAATGAGCCTGCCTTACTGTTCTTCAGCTTCCGCTGTTTCAGCTAAAAAAAGAAGAATAGCATTTGAAAGCGGTATGCAGGTTGTTGAACTTGTAAAAAAAGATATTAAACCGTCCGATATTATAACACGTGACAGCTTAAGAAACGCTATTACCGCAGATTTAGCTCTCGGAGGTTCTACAAATACATTTTTACATCTTCTTGCGATTGCAAATGCAGGGAATATTGATATTACCTTAAAAGATTTTGAACAAATAAGTGAACATATTCACCAAATAGTGAAGATTAACCCGTCATCAACATTAACCATGGCAGACTTTCATAATGCCGGAGGTATACCTGCTGTTATAAAATCTCTGAAAAAGTTTCTTAAAGATACTCAAACAGTAAGCGGATTAACAATAAATGAAATAGCTGAAAATGCGTGGGCTGATAAAAAAATAATTCCTGAATATGAACAATCAACATATACACAGCCCGGTTTAAGTATTTTGTACGGCAATCTTGCAAAAGACGGATGTGTAATAAAAACCTCGGGAGTTGCCCCTGAATGTTATACATTTGAAGGCACGGCAAAGACGTTTGACAGCGAAGAAGCGGCGATGCAAGCTCTTGAAAAAGACGAAATTAAAGAAGGCGATGTAATAGTAATCCGCTATGAAGGACCCAAAGGCGGTCCGGGAATGCGTGAAATGCTTGCCCCAACATCGCTTCTTGTCGGGAAAGGTCTCGGGACAAAATGTGCGCTCATAACAGACGGACGTTTTTCAGGTGCAACACGGGGAATTTGTGTAGGTCATATATGTCCGGAAGCTGCAACAGGCGGTATAATAGCACTGGTCGAGAATGGCGACAGGATAAAAATTGATATACCGAACCGGATAATAAGCCTGCTTGTTGATGAAAAAGAACTTGAAAGCAGACGAAAAAAACTAAAACCATTTGAACCCAGAGTAAAATCGGGTTACCTCTATAAATATGCAAAGAATGTACAAGACGCTTCACATGGAGCAATCGTGTAGGGATCGCAGTTTACACCAAATAATATCTAAATTGTCACCCTGAACTCGTTTCAGGGTCTAGTTGCTATGAGATGCTGAAACAAGTTCAGCATGACGTTTCACCCATAATTGGTGTAAACTGCGATATAACTCCCATCGTATAGATCTTGACAAAAAGTTAAAAATAATAAATAATAAAAAAACAGGAGGTAAAAAATGTATAATAGAGAGGCTTTAAGAGTACCCCCCCCCCGCAAAACTCACGTACGAGAAGGGGTTTCACGTTAGCTGAGGTTTTAATTACACTTGGAATTATCGGGGTAGTTGCGGCTTTGACCATACCCGCTCTAATTGCTAATTATCAAGAAAGAGTTATTGTTAACCAATTAAAAAAAGTATACTCTACTCTATCACAAGCAGTCAAAATGGCTGAAGCCGAATACGGGGATATTGCAGGATGGCCTGTAATAGATGGAAATAATAATTCTACAGGTACAATCTACAATGATTACATAAAACCATACTTAAACATAACACAAGAATGCAAAAACTCTGCAGAATGCTTTAGTCCATATAATATTCAAATGGCGAACTATTATACGTTCCGTTTAAACGACGGGAGTATGGTTGCGCTCGATATTAGTAATAATGGTTTTAGTGAAGATATTTTATATAGTTTATTCGGAATTAAAAACATTACTCTCAGCAATTTTATAGCTTTTACAGTTGATGTTAACGGAGATAAAAAACCAAACAAAGCAGGAGAAGATGTTTTTGGATTTATTGTAATTCAAAAAGGACTTGTACCATTAGGAGCTGACCAAGATTCAGGGACAACAAAATATAGGTGCCAGAAAACACCAAGAGATACCAGGTGCACAGCATATATGCTAAACAAATACTAATATCTATGATAACATTTAGATATGAAAAAACTAAATGATTTCAAAAATGATATTAATAAATGCTCCAAGTGCGGACTATGCCAGTCTGTCTGCCCTGTTTATAAAGAAACTGGCAACGACTGCGCAGTATCACGCGGAAAATTTGTTATGCTGGACGGAGTTTTAAAAGGAGATTTAAAACTTAACAAAAATATTAACAAATATCTGGACTTGTGTCTGAAATGCGGTAAATGTACTGATTTCTGTCCTAGCGGAATAGACGTTTGTAAAATTTTCGAAACTGCAAAATATCAATATGCAAAAAACACTTTAACAGGCAAAATAATCTTCTCCCTTCAATCAAAACTTGTTTTTGGTAATTTTATAAACTTTTTTAAATATATAACAAAACCCTTCAGAAAAAGCATAAAAGGTAAAAGTCCAAAAAGTCTGAAACTTCTTTATTTTAAAGGCTGTGTAAATAATTTATGCCCGAAAAATGACAATTATCTGAATAAAATTTTAAAAAACTCAGACGTTGAAATTATTGAAAAAGATTTTGACTGCTGCGGTCTGCCATTTCTTTCAAGCGGAAACCTTGACAGATTTGAGCAAGTAAAAAACCATAATCTAAAAATGCTTGATTGTGATTTTGATTATATTTTGACAGATTGCGCAAGCTGTGAAAGTACATTAAAACAGTACATGAATGCAAAATTTATAAATATTGGGGAATTGATAAATTTGCTCGGATTGAAATTTACATTTCCAAAACCGTTAAAAGTGACATTTCACAAGCCCTGTCACCTTGAAAACGATAAATTTTTAATACCTTTATTTAATAATTGTGAAAATGTCAAATATATTCAAATGGATGCTTATGACAGCTGCTGCGGCTTTGGAGGAGAATTCTCAATAAAAAATCATAAAATCTCAAAAGCTATATCAGATAAAAAAGCTGAAAATATTCTTAAAACAGGTGCAGACTATGTTATAACGACCTGCCCCGGATGTATTATCGGACTGAAACAGGGACTTGCCGGGCGAAAAAATAGTCCGAAAGTTTTAGGATTAACAGAATTTCTAAATAAATCACTTTAATTCCCTAAATTCTTTGTAACCGGCAGATATAGCCTCCTGATCGGATATCGGATCTTTGAATTTTAAAAGAGTTTTGTTTGGTATTTCGCCTGAGATAAGAGGTTCTATAAAACCTTTTGAATAAATACGGGCAACAAATTTTGACAGTTTTTCAGGAATACCTGCCGCAGCACACAAAAAACCGTATATATGATTTGATAAATAATTTCCCGCAACAATTTTTCCGTTATATTTGGCAAACTGAACACGCCCTGATCTGTCACGACCGGGGAATTCCGGAAGGAATTTTGTATCCCACTTTTCGCCTGTTGCAAAATTTTCAAGAAACATTTTCAAAACTTTAAAACTTCCGAAAACTTCGGATTTTGTCTTTTTAATATCTTTAACAAGAATATGTTTTAAACGGTTAAAATCTTTTGTCACATCAGGATAAGCGCATAAACGAAATGATTTACCGGTCGGGAATTTATGAAACTTTGCTCCCGTATACCCGTCATAAGCCGCATTTACAATATCAGGGCAGCCATTTAGTTCACGCCAGTGCAGCATTTTTAATCTGCCTGATGTTAAAATACATTTGTTAAATAAATTTTTAGAGAGTAAGTTCATAAAAAATCCGTTTATAAAAAATCTTAAAATTCATAAACGGATTTTTTTGCTATTTTGTAATATTTTGTAAATTTTTATTTACCTAATTCTCCAGCTTTTTGAGCAGTCTTTGAAATTACGTCATAGAAAAGTTTTTCAGAATTTCCTTCACTCATTGCTGACACTCCTACAAATGTACAACCACCCTTTGTAGCAACATTATCTATCAATGTTTGAACAGGAGTTTCTCCTCTGTTAATAACCATTTTTGCAGAACCTAAAGCAGTTTGGGTCGCAAGCATCAATGACTTTTCGTATTCAAGTCCTAATTTTTCGCCTGCACGAGCCATATCTTCTATCACCTTATAGAAAAATGCAGGTCCGGAACCTGATATAGCCGTAACTATATCCATCTGCTCTTCCGAAACTTCAATACATTTGCCGATACTGGATAACATTTTCATAACAAATTCAGCATCTTCATCGGTTGCATAACTACCTTTACAAACTCCGCTCATACCTTCAAGAACAAGTGCCGGAGTATTGGGCATAACACGGATAACTCTTTGTCTGCCCGTTATATTTTCGATTTTTAAGGTTGAAACACCTGCAGCAATTGAAACAATGAGTTTTTCAGGTGTTAATTCTTCTTTAATTTCCTCAAGTACAGATGCGACATAATTCGGTTTTGTCGCTATAAAAATAACATCACTGTCCATAACAAGACATTTATTATCTGTCAAAACTTCAATTCCAAGGCGTTTTTGAGCGGCTTCCGCTATATCACAATTAACTTCCGAACCCTTAATATTTTCTTCGGACACAAACTTTGATAAAAGCGCCCCTTTTATTATTGCACCTGCCATTTTACCGCATCCGATAAATCCTATTTTACATTTTTTGTTCATATTATTTAACCTGCCCCTCTTTTTATGTTGACTAATATTTTTTTTTCATTTAACATTTGAATTATACGACAAATATAAATTAAAGGGAATAAAAAAATGAGACGTACACTAGAAGGAACAAAAGTAAAAAGACAAAAAGTCAGCGGTTTCAGAGCAAGAATGGCAACACCCGGCGGACAGGAAGTATTGAACAGACGCCGTGCCAAAGGACGCCATAAATTGGCTATAACCGCTAAAAAACGTGCATAAATAGCAGTAAATTTAAAGAATTGAATTATACACAGCAGGTCGGAATATTTCAGGCGTGCTGTGTTGTTCTGGGAAAATATGTTAAAAAAACAGTACAGACTTAAAAACAAATCAGCATTTTCAGCTACCTACAGGGTAAAAAAATCATTTCACAAAGGCGGCATAACACTGTTTGCGGGATTGTTGAAAAAAGATGAAAACTCTTTTACAAAAGCAGGTTTTGTAGTCAGCAAAAAAACGCATAAAAGAGCCGTAAAGCGAAACAGACTAAAAAGACTTATGCGCGAAAGCTACCGTCTGGCACTAAAATCAGGAAAGCTTTATAATTCACAAAAATATATGTCTTTGATATTTGTCGGAGGAGAACACGCACTTGGCAAAAATTTTCATGAAGTGCAAAATATAATTAAAAATCTTTTGCAGAGGCTTGAATAATGTTTGAAGGAATGTACGTTGAAAAAGTTCTTACACAGAAATATATTCGTCCATACCCGCAGCAACCGCAGGAAACAGCCGGTTACAGCATAGGCAGTCAGGCGATTTACAGGTATTCATTAAAAGACTCGCAATATCCGACACTTACAATACCTGATCCGATTTATAACGGCGACGGCGGCATGATAAAGCCGGGACACTATGAAATCGCTCTTTCTGATTCTATGGAATTTTTAATTCTTCTGGAATCTAAAAATCCCGTTGCAATAATTCCCGTAATAAAAATTGAAGAAGATGCAACCGAAAAGGCGCGTTTAAACAACAAAACCGTAAAAAAAGAATTAAAAAAAGAAAAGAAGTTACGGGAAGATACAAACAAAAAACGTGCAAAAGTCGGCATGCCGCCAGATGAACCTAAAATTTATATGGAAGCTACGTTAGAATATGTTCCGAAAGGGGAATACTATTTAATAAAATATCAAAAGGGCACAATAAAAGCCTGGGGCGCGTTCAAAGGATAATCTATACTTTACATTTCTTAAAATTTTCTAAAGTTTAGCAATTTTTATGCCGTAAAATACTTTATTAATGTATGTGCAATATTGAGGATTATTGTTTTTTTAGAAAATAGAAGAAAAGGAGTATAAAAATGGGTTAATAAAAAAAGCTTAATATTTATTCACAAATGCGCAAATTAATATTTTTTTGTGCATTTTATAAGTATACTTATTCTATAGGTATATTTGTATTTGAATTGTGAAAATTTAATAACTTACTAACATAAAGGAGTATTTTATGAACAAAAAGCTTATGATTGCGACAATTGCAGCATTCTTGTCTGTGACAAGCGTGTATGCCGAATCCAATATTACCGGCATTGAAGGAGTGCCTGGGGCTTCAGGCGGTGGTCAAATTTTTGATATCCATCCTGAAGTGACAAACGGTGATGTAGGATACAGACATTATAATCAATTCCAGTTAGGTCAAGGTGATATAGCAAACTTGCTTTATCAGTTAGGAGTAAAAGACGTTGATACTTTCGTTAACCTTGTTGACGGCAAGATCGATATTAACGGTATTGTAAATACAATGCGCGGAAATGATTTCTACAACGGGCATGCTATATTCATTTCTCCGAACGGAATGGTTGTCGGAGCTTCAGGTGTATTGAACGTAGGTTCTTTATCTGTTGTAACTCCGAGCCAGGATCACTATGATAACGTATTAATGAAAGATTATGGTCAGGCTCATAAAGTATTTGACAATATAAACAAAATTTCTGAGATGAAAGACGACAGTAACGCTCCGATTGATATTCAGGGCGGCATCATTGCAAGAAACGGAGTTGATTTACGCGGTTCCGCAATTGATATTTCAGGTAATGTTGTTAACGGCGTAAACGGTATCAATGTTCTTTCTGACAAAGCACAAGCTGATGCTGTATTTAATAATCTGGTTAATACAGACGGCATGTTAACTGCAAATGCTATTGAAAACGGAAGTTTAGTTCTTATCAGATCCGATAACAAAGACGGTGCAGGTATCAACGTTTCCGGTAAAGTCGCAAACCTTACCAAAGGCGGCGTTTTCTTAACTAACGAAGGGGAAAACGGTTTAACCGTTGAAAAAGGTGCAGTTATTGCTTCAAATGATAAAGCACAGCTTTATAACTATAAAGGTGATTTAGACGTTGACGGCACTGTTTCAAGTAAAAATAATACACTTATTGTTACTAACAGAGAAACAGGCGCTAACGTTAACATCGGTAAAGATGCAAAACTTGTTACAGATAATGAAATAGCTATTTCTAACAGAGGTACAGGCAAATTAACAGTTGCCGGTACTACATCATCCGTCGGTGATACCAATATTACAAACCATGGTGCAGGCGGAATGGAAATCGCAGGCAATATAGGCGACAAAGATGTTGATACCGTAAGAATTGTCAACTACAACGGTAAAATGACTTTTGCCGGCAGCAGCAACGTTAACGCAGGCAAAGTGTTACAGGTTGAAAACAGAGGTGAAGACGGCCTTGAAATTCAACAAAATGCAAAACTGACTTCACAGGAAAACTTCGGTTTGAAAAACAAAGCCGGTGAAATGAAAATTGACGGTGTTGTCGGAGTTGTTGACGGCGATATGAACGTTTGGAATGAAGAAAACGGAACTAAGCTTACACTTGCTTCAAACGGTAAAATCAACGGAAACGGTGACCTTTCTATTAAAAACAGCGGTAAAGACGGTATGACACTAGAAGGGACACTTACAAATAACGGTGAAACTGCTATTAACAATACTAACGGTGAGTTAATGGTTAACGGTGTTATTAATAATAACGGGAATATGGGTATCATTAACAAAGAAAACGGCACCGGACTTATTATTACCCAGAACGGTAAAATTAAAAACGAAGGCGACCTGAAAATCGTTAACTCATCAGGTGCTGACGGTTTAACTGTTGTCGGCGATGTGGAAAATACAGGTAATATGCGTGTTTACAACGACAACGGCCATCTACTTGTAGCCAATAATACTGATTTATCTAAACAGGGTTCTTTGAAAAATGAAGAAGGATATATGTACATCTTCTCAAGAGATAAATCAACCGGCATAACAACTCAAGAAGGTACAAATATTTCAAATAACATGGGTAACATTGCCATCAAACATGAAGGCACAACTGCTGAAGGTGAAAGAGGTATGAACCTTCAGGGCAACATTACAAACGCTGACGGAGAAACAGCAATCAACAACTACAGCGGTGATATGTATGTTTCAGGCAACATTAATGTTACAGACGGCAACCTCGGTGTAATTAACAGGCAGGGAGGCGGCAAAGCAACATTTGCAAGCAATGGCAAAATTACTCAATCAGGCATTGGAACTACAAACATCAAAAACTATGGTTCCGGTGATATGGAAGTTAACAATGAAATTACGCACGAAGGCAGATTGAACATCTTAGGCAACACAAATCACCTCTACCTCGGCGGTAAAATTCACAACAATGGCGGTGATTACACATACGCTGCTTCAAGAGAAAACGGTACAGGTTTGACAGCTTCTGAAAACTTCAAAGTTGACGGCTCAGGTAATATCTTAATCAAAAATATTACAGGTTCTGACGGCTTAGACTTCAACGGAGCTATTGAAAACACTGACGGTACGCAATCAGCTCTTGTTAACCACAAAGGTGATATGAACATCTCCGGTGATATTACAAACAGCGGATCTTCAGTTGTTATTTCTAACAAAGGCGAAGGCTTAAATATAACTAAAGACAGCACTATCACTAACGATGAAGAAGTAAAAATCGTTAACACCGGTACTAAAGAAGCTCAAATGAACGGTACAGTTAACGCTCCGGAAGGCAAGTACAATTTCATCGAAAAATTGAAAAACCTTTTGGGTATGAAATAATAAACTTCAATAAATAAAAATAAAGCCCGAGTTGTTTAAATTCGGGCTTTATTTTTTGCTATAATAAATCTATGCAAATCTTATTGAATACCGGAGCTGTTCTCTTAAGAGTAATCACAAATTCTCTCTCCAATGTTTTCCAGAAAGAACTTACGCTAGAGGGAGAAAATCCCGTATATGTAAATTTTATAAACTATCTTTTATTAAGCGCAGCATCTATTCCTATGCTGTTTTTTACTGATTATTCATGTTTCAATTTAACCTTTTGGAAATACGCAATATCAGGCGGAATTTGCGGCACTATATGCAACTGTTTTATGGTTCTTGCACTGCAGACAGGAGAATTGTCCGTTCTCGGACCGATTAATTCCTACAAAGCAATTATCGGAATGTTGTTCGGGATTGTAATCCTTCATGAATTTCCAAATATTTACGGACTGTTAGGAATAGCTTTAATAATATTCGGCTCATATTTTATATTTGATACAGCCAGCCCTAAAGTTTTTTTGAGAAAAGATATTCAATACAGAATTTATGCACTTGTTTTCTCCGCAATAGAAGCTGTTTTTATCAAAAAAGTTATACTTTTATCATCTGTTATGACATCTTTTATTGTATCAAGCTTTTTAGGCGGAATTTTTTCATTTGTAACTCTTAAAATTTTTACAAAAGAAAAAATTAAAAAATCCGAAAAAAGACATACTCTTTTTTATATTTTGACGGCAATATGTTTTGGGATTATGACATTCACTACAGCTTACGTCTTTAAATATATGAACGTCGGGTACGCTCTTTCTCTTTTTCAAATCTCAATTATTATTAATGTAATTCTTGGATATAAACTGTTTAAAGAGAAAAATTTATTAAAAAAATTAACAGGTTCCTTAATAATTCTTATAGGTTCGGCAACAATTTTAATTCTCGGACATTAATATGATAGAATAAAAATAAAATATAAGAAGGAAATGCTCTTATGCTTACTCCTGTTTCAGGGAATAAAGTTGAATACGACATAAGGACATACAGATATCACAGGACTGTAAGTTCGCAAAAGTCCGAAGCCCCGCTAAAATGTAAAGTAGCGGCAGGTTCTGTTGCAGCGACTTTACTGCCTATGGTATTACTTGCAAAAAAACAAAATGTTAAACTTCATAAAATTAAATACGGAGTAAAAGAGCTGCTTCTGGTTGGCACCTGCGCCATTGCCGGCGGAACGGCAGCGGGTATGATAGCAGAAAAGGAATATGCTAAACAAAAACTTAATGAAGGTGTATTCCAATTTATGAACGCTACTGTGCCGACACTAATTTGCGGCGGAATATTTGAATTGAGCAATAAGGTTAAAAATTTAAATAACAATGCATTTAAAATTGTTGGAACACTCGCAGGTTTGTTTGCCGGAATGCATATTGCAGCAGCTTTATCAAACAAAATCAATGATCCTCAGGACAAAGTACCGGACAGAAAGCTTACCATAAAAGATTCTATTGCAAATATAGATGATGCTTTAGGTGTTCTGGTATTAACAAGAGTTCCGATTGCTGCAAAACTGCATGTTGATAAAATTTTGCCTGTAATATTCAGCTGGTGCGGTTACAGAGCAGGAATGAGCAACTAATCAGGTAATTGTTCAACCTGTTCATCACTCTGAATTTTTATTTCGCCGTTTTCTTCCACAAATTTTTTCTTATTAAAAAGTTTATTCATTAACGGTTCTTTAGGCGCTGTTTTCTTTTCAAATCTTTCTTTTTCAGTTTGAACGTCATTGTAATCATTCAGCACTTCCTGTCTGAACCTTTGCTGATTAATCATCTGCATATCATGCACCTGAATTATTGAAGCATCCGGCGGGGCAAAAGCAAACGCCGGTAATGCTGTACACAAAAAGAGTATTGATGAAAAAATCTTTTTCATAACATTAATCTCCTATTTTATACGGAAAACAACATTTGCAACTGCCGTAACTTTTTTATCAACAGTTGTTGTATCATTAATTCCCATATCGGAAACATTGGTTGAATCCACCGGAGTTATTTGAAAAACGCCCATACGGACTGCTTGAATTTTACCGGGTTTATTATGAGTAGCCTTGAGCATTGCTGTTGCTCTGTCTTTAGCATCTGTTGTCGCATCCTGCAACAATTTAACTTTCAAATCTCCGAGTTTTGAATAAAAATATTCAGGAGAACGAACATTAATATCAATTCCTTTATCTAACAACTGCTGAATATCCGTAGAAATTTCTTTAATTTTTTGAACATCATCAGATTTTATAATAACAAGCTGTGAAAGATTGAAGTAAGCAATTTCATTCGTCATATTGCCGTTCGGGGTGTATTTATAAGTATTATAGCCGCTTGCAGCTTTTACTTCAATATCCGTTATGCCTTTATCTTCAAGATATTTCATAACAACAGGAAGCTGATTTTTAACAGTGTTGTAGGCACTTTGTTTATCGGGTTTGCGTGCATTAAGTTCAATTTCAAGGCGTCCCGAATCAGATTTCACTATCTGATATGCAGATCCTGTAACCGTAATGCTGTCTTTTGATACGGTATTTGTTCCGACTTTTACAGCAAATATAAGCCCTAAAGCAAGAATTAAAGCTAACCACACCAGTTGTAATTTTTCAAATTTTTCTAACATATTTGCACTCCTTAAATAAACTATATGTCATATTATAAACGATTTTTAATAAAAATCAATTGCATATAATCAAATAATATGTTACAATTTTTTTACAATAAAGAAGGTGTTTATGAATAGATATATAGAAAAAGTTTTAAACGGGGTTAGAGAAAAAAATATACACGAAACAGAATATCTTCAGGCTGTAGAAGAAGTTCTTACATCAATTGAACCGGTAATAGAAGAGCATCCCGAATATGAAAGAATTGCACTTCTTGAAAGGATGATTGAACCTGAGAGAATTATAACTTTCAGAGTTCCTTATGTAACGGACAAAGGGCAGACAGTCGTTCATAGAGGTTACAGAGTTCAATTCAGCAGTCTTATAGGTCCTTATAAAGGCGGTTTAAGATTTCATCCAAGCGTAAATCAAAGTATAATAAAATTTTTAGGATTTGAACAAATATTCAAAAATGCACTTACAGGGCTTCCTATAGGCGGAGCAAAAGGCGGAAGCGATTTTGACCCAAAAGGGAAATCCGATGACGAAATAATGAGATTTTGCCAGAGTTTTATGACAGAATTACAGCGTCATATAGGTCATGATATTGATGTTCCCGCAGGCGATATCGGCGTTGGAGAAAGAGAAATCGGTTATCTTTTCGGACAATATAAAAGAATAAAAGATGTCTATGAAGGCGGAGTTTTAACAGGGAAAGGGCTTTCATACGGCGGTTCTCTGGCAAGAAAAGAAGCAACAGGCTTCGGACTTATATATTTTATGCGCGAAATGCTTGCTAATAATAGTATTTCACTTGAAGGTAAAACCGTTACGATATCCGGAGCCGGCAACGTAGCTATATATGCCTGTCAGAAAGCTCTGGAATACGGCGCTAAAGTTGTTGCGATGAGCGATTCTAAAGGCTGTATATACGATAAAAACGGCATTGATTTACCGCTTATTAAACAAATTAAAGAAGTGGAACGCGGAAGAATAAGTGAATATCAAAAAGTACACCCGCAGTCAGAATATATCGAATGCAAAGGAGCAGACTCTCCTATCTGGGAAATAAAAACAGATATTGCCCTTCCTTGCGCAACTCAAAACGAAGTTACATTAAATTCCGCAAAAAAGCTGGTCGAAAATGAAGTTATTGCAATCGGAGAAGGAGCTAATATGCCATGCCTGAAAGAAGCAACGGAATATTTCTTACGCAAAGATGTTCTTGTTGCGCCGGCTAAAGCCGCTAATGCAGGCGGAGTTGCGATTTCCGCTGTTGAAATGAGCCAGAACAGCATGAGATACTATCTTCCATTTGAAGATGTTGATAAAAAGCTTAATGAAATTATGGCAAATATTTTTACGTCCTGTAAATCTGCCGCAAATAAATACAATTTAGATGCCAATTACGTTTCAGGGGCAAATATTGCTGCATTTACAAAATTAGCAGATGCTATGATTGCACAGGGAATAGTATAAATTACTGAACAGGCGCAAACAGCTGTTCAATTCTGGCAGGAGAACAAGCCTGAGGGTCTTTTTTTACATATCTGAAAGTATTATACTTGCAGTACTCATTTATTATTGCTTTATAAGTTTCAATTTCCCTGTTATTAATATTTATAATAAAATTTGATAATAAAATAGGATATTGCTCTTTATAATTTGCGTCTTCCACATTATTTGCACTCGGGAAAACAGCGTCAATTAATCTTTGCCTTTCTGCCTGAAACATAAGGCATGTTGATCTTATATAGCCGATAAATCTGTGATCTGCCCGAAAATTATCGGCAGTTCTCTGGCAGACTTCATTATGATACTTTTGGCTGTTTATCATTGCTCTGTAAGCCTGCTTTTTTACATCACTATCAGCAGCAAGTGCTGAGGCGGTACAACTCAATAACAAAATAAGTAAGAATATTTTTTTCATAATAGTCACATTATACAAATTTTAGCATGTAATGGCTGAAATTTTACATTCGTTAATACAGGGCAGCTCAATATTATAAATATTATAATTAGATTCTTTGCTTTCTGCATAAATTACTCCGTTATGGGCATTTATAATTTGTTTAGCAAGATAAAGCCCCAGCCCGCTTCCGACTTTCCCCATTTTTTCGGAAGGCGTCGAATACCGCTTAAACAGATTTTCAATCTGCTCGGATGATATAAAAGGACTTTCAAAGCCTAATGATAAAAAGACATTTTTGCCGTTGCCGGTTTTCTTGATGTCACAAATAATTTCAGTGTTTTCATAAGCACTTGATATGCAGTGATCAATCAAATTTTCAAAAGCTCTTTTTATCTGATTTTTATCAGCATATACAGTAAAGAATTTTTCTTTAGCCTTGACTTTAATATGAATATTTTTATGATGCATAGACTTCACGTATTTGTGAAAACATTCATCCATGAGTTTCATAACCTGAATTTTTTCGTACGTTAATGATATATCTTTATTTTCATATTTGTAAGTAGACAAAAGAGTTGAAAGCATATCGTACATATAACGGCAAGAGTCAAGAGTTAAATTGAGAACTTCTTTTTGCATCTTGTTGACTTTCCCGAGGTTGCCGTCAACTAACAATTCTAACGCTCTTATTTGTGCAAGAGTAGGGATTTTTAAATCATGACTAAGAGTTGAAATATAAGTTTCTCTTTGTTTTTGAGCAGCTTTTTCAATATCGATATTTCTTCCAAAAATTACAAAGCCTTTGACTTCATCCGAATCATTAAAAATAGGAACTTTACGAATATTGAACCAGTTTTGTTTCCCGGATTTAAGCTTTACAATTTTATCCGTTACAAACGGCTCTTTCGTTTGAATTATCAGTTTATTTTCTTCTCGAATCATCTCTAACGTATCTTTTTCAAAAACAGCTTCAGGATTGCGCAATTTTTCAATATTTTCCTCTGCCTCAAAATATTTTACAGCCTCGGCATTTCCTGTTATAAAGCGGCATTCCGTGTCGATTATATAAGCAACAAGAGGCAGATTGCACATTATTGTTGCAAGATGGTTTGAACTATGCTCTATTTGTTTTATTAACTTATTTTCTCTTTCTTCATTTTCTCTGGAAATATACCGTTTTGAAATACTCAAAACAACATATACGTTAATAATACAGCATAGCAATATGAAATAAAGTATACGTAATGAACACTGAAAATTCATTATAAAACACAAAGATGTGCATATTGTGAGAGATAAAAGAACACAAAAAATGTAATTTTTTGATAAATTCGGCATACTTTCCTCTATTTCCAAATGAGTATTAATAATACTAAATTAAGAAATAAAAAAAAACATTCCCCACATGTGTAATCTATTCGCAATTACATTTTTTCTTGCCGACAGGGCTGCCAAAAATAAGTCTTAAACCGCCGAACGGTTTCTTCATGGTTCGATTTAATCCTGCAGTCATTTCATCAATATTACATAAAACCCTGTTTATCTCACTAATCGTGCATCCTATTTGAGGTATAGTTTTATTGAATTCATCCGTCATAACCTTTACATTGTTACCCACAGCTTGAAAATCCTCATTTGCGGAATCCATCGCTTTTCTGTCAAAGGCTTCGTTTATATTACCCGTTACAGAACTTACGTTTTCGGATATTTTAACAAAATTACCGCTGCTGTCTTTTAAGTCAGACGAAGCCTGCACAACATTAGGTTTAACATCTGATGCTATTGAGTTGATTGTCCCGAATAAATCACCCAGCGCCTGAACTGTTATATTTAAATTTTCAACAGTTTGAGCAAAATCCTCCTTTATATCATCCAATGAGTCCGGATCTTGATTTGAAAGATATGTATCCAGTTCTACACTCGATTTTCCCGCAATTCTGTCACCGTCTTTTATCAAAAATTGGGAAGGATGCTCAGGATAAATTATATCAATATAATCATACTTATCATTTTTTTTATTTTTTTCGCGTTTTAAATTTGCCGTAATATTTACCGGCAGCCTCAAATCCATAGGATGAAGTCTTAAAGTTACAATAGTTGCCGTATACGTTCTATTCGGACGTACTTTTACAACTTTACCGATTTTAAATCCGTTATAATAAATCGGAGCTCTGTCATGAAACGGTCGTAAATTTTTGAATTCAGCCGTAACATAAGTACGCGTTCTGTAAAAATAATAAGAAATCCCTATGGTAATCAATATTGTCGATAAAATTAAATATTTTAATAAATTGTTCATATCAGAAATATTATTTCCGTTAAAATAAAAACGCATTCCCGAACAGATTAATTTTATAGTACAATATGATTATGGAAAACGAATATTCAAAAAAAGCAGCGGAATTATTTAGAGAAGGGTATAACTGCGCTCAATCCGTTTTTTGTGCTTTTGCGGAAGATCTCGGACTTGATTTTGAAACCGCATTGAAACTATCTTCTTCATTCGGAGGCGGAATGGGAAGGCTCAGAGAAGTGTGCGGAGCCGTAAGCGCAATGTTTATGATTGCAGGTTTAAAATACGGTTACACAACTCCTAACAATGACAAAATAAAGGGAGAACATTATGCAAGAATTCAAGAACTTGCAAAAAGATTTACGGAAAAACACGGCACCATTATCTGCCGCGAACTTCTGGGACTGGACGTAAAACATGACAGTCCTATACCATCCCAAAGAACTGAACAATATTACAAAGACCGTCCATGTGAGGGCATAATCCGGGATGCAGCACGAATAACAGCTGAATATATATCTTCACAAGAATGCTCATAATTTTTTTGTAACAAAATTATACATAAATTTAAATTACCGTACGGGACATTATACTTTATAATATAATATCATTATCAAAAGGGATATTAATTTTTATTTTGTAAAAAGACATTACCTGAATTGTTAATTGTAATCACCATCCCCGATGATACAATTAACAATTATATTAAACATAGAGAGGTAAAATTAATGAGAAAAATTTTAGCAAGTATACTTATACTCCTGTTTATATTCAACAGCACCCCTGCAGTATTTGCAATTAATGCTCCTGTTATTTCACAAATAACTAAAACGGAAGAAAATCAAATTATTCCTTCTAAACTTGAAAAAGAAATAAAAACTTCACTTGCTAAAGTTTACGGAGCTGAAAATGTTGACAGTATCTATTCAAATATACTAAAAATAGCAGAAGAGACAAAAGCAAAAAGACCAGCGAATTTGCTTGCAGAGGACCTATCCAGACCTGCAGACTGGTATAAAGATGAAGTAATTTATATGTTTTACGCTAACCACTTCGGCGTAAAAAATCCTGATAAGTCAAATACTTTTAAAGATGATATTCACATGCTGGATTATCTTAAAAACCTCGGCGTCACAACAATTTATATCCTTCCGTTCGTCGATTCTCCAATGGAGGATGCAGGCTTCGATATCAGAAACCCAAGAGGAATAAGGCAGGATCTCGGCGGAATGTTTGAATTCCAGAAATTTATATCAGCGGCAAGACAAAAAGGCTTTAAAATCAAAGCTGATTTAGTTTTAAATCACTTCTCAGACCAGCATGCTTGGTTCCAGCAAGCCTTAAAAGGCGATACTTCAAAAATTAACTATTTTGTTGTCAGAGAACAAATGCCGGAATACACAAAATACAAAGATGAAAAACTCGGCTGGGTTGCAGAATACAAAGAACCAAACGGTAAAATTTCAAAAAGAAGAATTATTTTCCCTGAAATTACTGATAATAACTACAGAAAAGTTACAATTAATAAAAAGGATTACTATTTTTATCACACTTTCTATCCGTTTCAGCTTGACATAAACTGGAAAAATCCGGAAGTTTTATATTACAATCTTGAGACAATTGCCTTCTGGGCAAATCAAGGAGTAGACATTTTCAGAATGGATGCAATCCCGTATCTTATAAAAGAAGATGGCACAAACGCTGAAAATCTTGAAGAAACACACAGAATTATAAAAATTCTGAGTGCTTTTATTCAGTCAGTTGCACCCCGTTCTGTTATTCAGGCAGAAGCATGCCAGATGCCGAATAAAATTCTTCCGTATTTCGGAACTGAACGTAAAATCAAAGAAAATATAAACGGGCAGGAAAAAGAATTAACAAGAACAGATGAAGTTCAAATAGCCTATCACTTTCCTTACATGCCTGCTATCTGGGCATCACTTGTAACAGCTGATAACAGCTATTTCTGGAAAGCTTACAAACAAACCCCGCAAATTCCTCAATCCGCTTCGTGGGCAATATTTTTGAGAGTACATGATGAACTTACCCTTGAAATGGTAAACGAAAAAACTCGCGAAATTCTCTTTGAAGATCTTGCTCCAAAAGGAGCAGCCTTCCGAAAAGGATTCGGAGTTTCCGGAAGAATGGCAAACTTTTTGGATAAAAACCCTGACAGAATAGGAATGGCATTTTCTATTTTGATGTCCCTGCCCGGAATTCCTATTATCTACTACGGAGATGAAATAGGAATTCAAAATAATTTTGCAAACGCAAACAAAAGCGCAAAATTGAGAGAAGCAAAACAGAAAAAAGAGAAAGATGTTAAAAATAAAGTTAAAATGCTGAGCTACTTTGATAGCCGCGACATAAACCGTGGACCGATTACGCAGAAGACTTTTGAAGATGCTGTTAACCACAAAGGCACATACAACAACAGAGTTTATGAACGCGTAAAACAACTTATAAAAGTCAGAAAACAATATCCGGTAATTACAAGGGGTTCATTTGTAGAACTGAAAACAAAATCGCCGGAAGTTTTTGCTTACGTTCGTGCAACAGATACAGACAGAGTTGTTGTAATAAATAACCTTTCTGATAACAAAATCAAAGCAACAGTTCTATTTACGGATGACAACTTCGGTAAAAAAGGTAAAGATATCTATTTAAAAAATCTTCTAACAGATAAAATGGTGCGTGCACGGGTCGAAAATAAAGAATTAACCGTAAGACTTAACGCCTACGATGCTCTCTGGCTCAAAATGTAGAGCGTAACCCTTTACCCGTATTCATTAAGATAATTCACTTAATGTAGTTTAATATAACTTCTTTATTATATCTAATAAAAAAGTATTCAAAATCATAAACAATCCTTTTTGTAACTGTAAAGTAATATAGGGCATTGTAAAGAAATACAAGTCCGTAGGTTGGGCTTTTAGCCCAACAAGATTTGAAAGGACATTAATCGGACTCTAAAATTTTTTTGATATTAGTAAATTTCAAGCAAATTTTATAATAATTTTTTCTAATTAATGTTCTAATAAAGTCCGATTCCGACCGGTTTGATTTTGTATAATCAAGCAACTTCCAACCTGTAAAATTGGCTCAAAGTCTACAGTTATAAAATCCTGAACCAAGTTCAGGATGACATTTTAAGATTTGACTTCCAAGTAAATTGGACATTAAAATATACCAAAATCGTATTATTTACACAAATGAATTTAAATTATCTGACCAACAATAAAATATAAAAAACTGGGACCGGAGGGATTCGAACCCACGACCAAGGGATTATGAGTCCCCTGCGCTACCGCTGCGCCACAGTCCCAGATTTACTGGTATAGTGCTGACTTATCCGCATGTCTTAAGATAGACAATACAATTAATTTATCATCAAAAACTTTAAAAATCAAGTGTAAATTTGAACAGTTTCAGGTGCGATTAATTCGTTTGAGCCTGTTATTTGTGAGTACAAATTTGTCTTAATTATACAATTTGAAGCTATAATACTGTTTGAAATATATACATTATCATCAATTCTAACATTGTCCCAGATAATACTGTTTTCAATAACAGCATTTCTTCCGATCTTTGTATTATTACCTATTGTTGAATTCCCTATAAATTTTACGGTTTCATCGATTAACGCTGAAGCGCTGATGTAAGCTCCTGTCGGTGTTGAAATAATTTCGTCGTGCTTAAAAGAACATTTTCCGTCAAATAGATCTTGGGTTGATTGCTTATATTGATCAAGTGTACCGATATCACTCCAGTATTCTTCAACAGGGAATGTATTGATTGCCTGTTTTTTCAAAAGTTCGGGAAACACATTTTTTGCGAAATCATAAAATGTATTTGCCGGAATATAATTAAATATTTCATAATTAAATATATAAATACCGGTGTTAATAAAATTGCTTTTAGCTTCTACAATGGAGGGCTTTTCTTGAAATTCCGTAATAAAACCGTTTTCATCGGTTACGACCACGCCAAAATGAGGGACATCTTCCATTGGGATTTGTTTAATTCCTATTGTTGCAATTGCATTTGATTTATTGTGAATTTCAATCCCTTTTATTATATCTGCATTTGTAAGCCCGTCTGCAGAAAGCACAACAAACGTATTATTTTCATCAAAGAAAAATTGACATTTTTTGACGCCGCCTGCCGTTCCTGACAGTGTGTCTTCTTTTATGTAATTAAAGTTTATGCCTAAATTATTGTTTTTATACCTGTTAATAATTTGGTCTGCAAGGTAATAAGTATTGCAGATAATGTCATTTATACCTGCGGCATGAAGTTTTTCAAATAAAATGTCCATAACCGGTTTATTAGCAACCGGTACAAGCGGTTTGGGAACAGCTTTCGTAAGCGGGTCAAGTCTTGATCCTACACCTGCTGACATAACCATAGCTTTAATCATCCCGCTCATAATACCTGATTTTACTACAAAAAATAATTTATTGCAAATAAAAAATCAGGTTGTATAATATTGGTATAAAACGATACGGGCTTATAGCTCAGTTGGTAGAGCAGTTGACTCTTAATCAATTGGTCGAGGGTTCGAGCCCCTCTGAGCCCAGTTTTTTAGTAATGAAAACAGTAAAAGCTTTTAAAGTAAGGAGATTATTCCTTACTTTTTATTTTTCTAGGCGAGAACCACAAGGCACAGCCTTGTCCGGTTCGAACGCGAACGAGCTGAAGGCGGAGGTTTGTCTGCAAAATATTGAAATAATTGCAGCCCGACAACCGAAGACCTGTTAAAAGCGAGTGAGCAAGACAGCCCTCTGAGTCCGGTTTTCTTAGAATAGAAAAAAGTAAAGAAGCCTAAAAGATAAAAAAGCAAGGAAATATTCCCTTGCTTTTTTATTATTTATTTCCGCTGAATAAACAACCAAGTATAAGCCCTGCTCCGGCTGCAATTGCACCCCATTTGCCTGCTGTTTTCAATTTGAAATTTTTGAATGCTTTTTGAATATTTTCAGGCGCGCTTGCTTTTAAACTTTTTGCAGCATCATCATAGTAAGCTGCAACTTTAGTATTCAGAGCTTCTCTTGTCGACTTAACCAGAGTTTCTTGATTTGTAATTTGAGTTGTATAATCAGAAATAGCACCTGCTTTATTTTTGTATTTTGCAGCAAGTTTTTTAGCTTCTGCATCTATTGTTTTTTCATCTCCGGAAATTCCGAAGGTGTTTGCATTATCTTTGAAAAACTTTTCTAAATCTGCATCATCCGCAAGTGCTTCAAGTTTTGCTCTTTGTGTTTGTAAGTTTGCCAGTTTGTCTTTTCTTCCCTCCAATGTCTTTTCAAAAGTTTCAGTATATGCATCCTTGCCGATTTTTTCAATATCAATTTTTTCAAGTTCTTCATATACAGCTTGTGCCTGTTGCTGGTTCATTGCATTTTTAAGTTCCTGCGAACCTGCACCTGTTTTTGCATAAGTTTTTAAATTTTCTGAATTTACATATTCAGGGATACCTGCTTTTTGAAGGATTTCAGCTTTTTTATTTGCGAATATTTCTGCAGCTCTGGTTTTTGCAGCTTGATCTACGTTAATATCGACTGCTTTTAAAATGTTATCATTAAATTTCCCGTCATTTACCGGATTAGTTCCGAAAAAATACATTCCTGCAGTTGTACCTGCGCCGCCTACCAGTCCTAATTTTAAACCGGTTGAAAATCCTGAACCGGATTTTTCAAATGTATCAGCCTGCGGTTGTTGATAGCCTTGAAATGAAGTTTGATTAGAAGGCTGAGCAGCGTTTTGTCCATTATTTTGAAATATTTGTTGAGCCATAAAATCATCATTCATCGCCCCTGTTGAATACGAATTATACAATCCGTAAGGATTATTATACAACCCTAAACCATCAATCTGCGTAGACATATAAAACACCTTTACCTTTCCAAAAGTTAAAATAACCTAACCTTATTTATATAAACAATTTTATTAAGTTAAAATTGCGTTTTATCATGTTGGGATGTTAATATTTTGTTACAAAGATAAAGTATTAAATAAATTTTCGAATTCCGGGAAAGATATTTTAACCCATTCAAAACCATTTATGGTAATGGGCTTTTCACAAATTAAGCCTGCAACATATAAACTCATAGCAAGCCTGTGATCATGGTAAGTTTCAACTTCAGTTTCACCTTTAAGGTTAGTTTTTCCGTTAATTATAAAACCGTCTGATGTTTCTTCAATATCCGCAGCGATTTTTTTCAACTCCGTAGCAACAGCTTTAATCCTATCAGTTTCTTTGTTGCGTAAATCCTGAGCGTCTTTAATTATTGTAGTACCTTGAGCCTGTGTTGCAAGAACTGCAATTATAGGGAGTTCATCAATAAGTCTCGGAATTATTTCGCCTTCTATTGTACAGGCTTTTAAATCAGAATAAGATACTTGAATATCTCCAACAAGTTCGCCTGAAACAGTTTTTTTATCCAGAATTTCAATATCTCCGCCCATTTTTTCAGCAATTTCAATTATCCCTGTTCTTGTAGGGTTTAGCCCGACATTCTTTAATATTATTTTTGAATTTGGAATAATCAGAGCGGCAGCAATAAAATATGCGGCAGAAGATATGTCACCGCAAATTTCTATAGTACGGGGTTCAAGAAATGATTTTTCAATTGTAACTGTATTTTTATCAGTTTTAATATTTGCACCCATATATTTGAGCATAATTTCTGTGTGGTTGCGTGAGGTATATGGTTCGGTAAAACTTGTTTTCCCGTCTGCGTTTAAACCTGCAAGAATAATGCTTGATTTAACCTGAGCAGAGGCAAGTTTTGATACATAATCAATTGCGTGTAAATTTTTTCCGTAAATATTCAGCGGGGCTTTAAAATCGTTTGAATTAATCTCTGCTCCCATAAGTGACAAAGGCTCAATTATTCGCTTCATCGGACGTTTAGAAAGACTTTCATCACCGGTTAATGTTGAGTTAAAATTTTGTCCCGCAAGAATTCCTGACATCAGGCGCATAGTAGTACCTGAATTACCACAGTCGAGCATAGTTGATGACCGTGATAATTTTCCTGTTGAATTAATGATTAATAAATCATTTTTAAATTCTGCATTAATCCCTAACGATTTGCATATGTTCAGTGAGGATATGGGATCTTGCCCTTTTGAAAAATTTTTAATAACGGATTTTCCTTTTGCAAGTGATGCAAACATAACTGCTCTGTGTGATATAGACTTATCGGCCGGTATTGTAACAGAGCCTTTTAATCCGCGGCTTATTTTATTGACAATTTTTTGCATAAAAAAATTTTAGCATGAAATTAATGTTTGTGGTAATATAAAAATACTCAAAAGAGTACAATTTGAGCATACAAACGAAAAGCCAAAGAGGGGTGTCCGAGCGGTTTAAGGTGCAATCTTGGAAAGGTTGTGTGGGAGCAATTCCACCGTGGGTTCGAATCCCATCCCCTCTGTTTTTGAAAATTTTTAAGGAAATGAGTTTGTAGGTTGGGGTTTCTACCCCAACACAAAGTGTCCGAAAATAATCAAACCATACGTAACAAGAAATCAAACTATGTGTTCTTTTACAACGAATACAGGGATGAGAACCACAAGGCGGTGCATTTTAATATCCAGTTTACATGGAAGTCAAATCTTAAAATAAGATCCTGAACTTGTTTCAGGATCTTATAACTGTAGGACTTTGAGACAATTTTACTGGTTGGAAGTTGCTTGATTATACAAAATCAAATTGGTTGGAATCGGACTTTATTAGAACATTAAATAGAAAAAATTATTATAAAATTTGCTCGAAATTTACTAATATCAAAGGGAATTTGAAGTCTGATTAATGTCCTATTTTATTGTTGGGCTGAAAGCCCAACCTACAACTTAAGGTATATAGGCATAGAACAAGACCAAATCGATGAAAGTTATAAAAATTTTATTTTATAGCCTAAAACTAATTTACATGATATTTTACTTTAAGAATAAAAATGGTTCAAAAAAAAACAGTGGCTTTCTCCGATGATGCACGTTATTGTGCAATAGTAATGGACACAGAATATATAAAGATTGAGTTTAAAGATGTTTGTTTTGAATATATATTTGATTTATACACTTAATAATGATAATATTTAAAAATTATGAAAAATAAAATTGATAATTACCTGAAAACAAGGGGGTTGTTGGCCTTTATAATTTTTGTATTTATTAATATTGCGGGACTATTACCCTTTGAAAATATTTATATAGACATATTTTCTCATTTTAAATTTCAATTTGTTTTACTTGGAGGCTGTTTTTTTATTTTATTTTTGTATTTAGCCGGACTGAGTAAAAAATTTTTAATATGGTCTATTATAGCTTTGATTTTTACAGGAATTAACCTTGTTGGTATGAGAGATTATTTTGGGAATACACAAATCTCAAAAGGGGAAAAGACATTAAAAATAGCATTATTTAATGTTTTGACGAAAAATAGTAAATATAATGAATTACAACAGCAGGTCAATGAGCAAAAACCTGATATTATTATTTTGCAGGAAGTTGATGACATCTGGCTGGAAAATATTAAAGAATTAAAAAAAGATTATCCATATTTTTTAGAACACTCGAGGTTAGATAATTTCGGTATTGCATTGTATTCTAAGATACCTCTTATAGAACCTAAAATTGAAGATTGGACGGATTATGAAGTTCCTGTTATTACTGCGGAAATAAAGCTATATGGCGAAGTGTTAAAGATTTATGGAGTGCATACATTACCTCCTACGGGTAGTGAATATTTCAGGGTTAGAAATGAAATGCTGGCAAAAATTAGTGAACTGTCTAATGATAGTAATATAGAGAAGTTTATTTTGGCCGGAGACCTGAATACTACAGTGTATTCTGTTTCTTATAAAAAATATATAAAATCTTCTAATCTTAAAGATGCGCAAACTCTTGCAAAAACTATGAAAGGCACCTGGAATGCAAAACATTTCCCTTTTTTAAGAATTTCTCTGGAACACGTTTTGCTCTCTCCTGACTTAGGTGTCAAATCTTTTGTCCTGGGGAAAGATTTTGGGAGTGATCATTTGCCGGTTTTTGTTGATTTGTACTTCTAACACTATTAACTTTATTTTTCTATTACAACGTGTTTGTACATTTTATTATTTGGGGCATTATTACCGAGTTTAATAATTTGTTCAAGCGCAAACTTTAAAAGACTGCCCTTTTTATTGGATTTATAGGTTGTAGTTTTTGCCATTATATAATCATCCTGATTTTTCGCAACCAATACATTTTTCTTAGGTATAAATTTTGAAAAACTAATAAATTTTTCCCCTTCATCATTTTCATATATATCTGCCCTTAGGCGCATAGTGAGATAAGAGCTTTCAATATTTTTTCTGGCAGTATTTAATTTATCAAATTTCCCGTGAGCGACAGCATAGTCTGCAATTTGTTTTAAAGAATCACTATACAGAAATTTAGCCTGAAATGTTTGCTGAGAATAAGAATTTTGAATTTTCATAGTTATTATAAGTTTAAACAAGAATTTTTTTGCTATTGCTGATTAAATCCGTTTGGATGGGTTTTATGCCAGAGCCATGCTGATGAAATTATTTCTTCAAGTGAGGCATGCTGCGGCTGCCAGCCTAAGATCTTTTTAGCTTTATCGCTCGAGGCAATAAGTTGTGCAGGATCTCCTGAGCGTCTTTGCGAAATTTTTGCAGGTATTGGATGCCCTGTAACTTTTCTTGAACAATCGATTACTTCTTTTACCGTAAATCCTACACCGTTTCCGAGATTAAATATATCGCTTTGACCGCCGTTTTGCAGGTATTTTACCGCAAGAATATGCGCCTGTGCCAGATCTGTTACGTGTATATAATCTCTGACACACGTCCCGTCTTTTGTGTCATAATCATCTCCGAAAATTGATATAAATTCTCTCTTGCCGTTTGGAACCTGCAAAATTAACGGTATAAGATGGGTTTCAGGGTTATGATCTTCTCCTATTTTGCCTGAGCTGTGTGCTCCGCAGGCGTTAAAGTATCTCAATGAAACATATCGGATATTGTGTGCTTTTCCTACCCATTTGAACATTTTTTCCATAGAAAGCTTTGTTTCTCCGTATGTATTTGTGGGTTCGGTTCTGTCGGTTTCAAGAATTGGTATTCTTTCCGGTTCTCCGTAAGTCGCTGCGGTTGAAGAAAATACTATCTTATCAATCCCGTTTGCAGTCAAAGAATCTAATAAAATTTTTGTTCCGCAAAGGTTATTATCATAGTATTTTAAAGGTTTTTCCATACTTTCACCTACAAGCGAACAGGCGGCAAAGTGAATTACCGCATCAATTTTTTCTTTCTTAAATACTGCATCAAGGAATTCTCTGTCTCTTATATCACCTTTATAAAATCTTGCTTTAGGATGTAGTGCCGCTTTATGTCCTGTTTGAAGATTATCAACAATAACAACATCTTCGCCTTTATCTATAAGTTCATAAACTGTATGAGAGCCGATGTAACCTGCCCCGCCTAAAACAAGAATAGTCATATTTTTCTCCTTTTGTTCTATTATATATCAAAATTTTTTATGTTATCATTTTTTGTATGGATAAATTATTTTCAAATGAAATGAATGTATTAAAGGCACTTGCTATTTTGCTTGTTGTGTCGGGGCATTTAGAATTTTCGCTTCTCGGAATTTTTCCTCCTTATTCTTTTCAGCTCGCTTTGTTTTTCTTTATTTCGGGCTGCCTGTTTAAGGATAAGTATTTGACGGATGTTGCGACATTCGTTGAACGCAGAATAAAAAGCCTTCTGGTTCCTTATTTCTGGTACAATTTATTTTATATGCTTGTTACAATATTGATTGCAAAGTTGACAGGGAAATTCTGGGGAATGCCTTTGAGCTTTAAGAATTTCTTTATTACTCCGTTTTTAAACGGACATCAGTTTGATTTGTCTTGTCCTTTGTGGTTTGTAACCCAGTTATTTATGACAATGATAACATTTTTGTTTTTGTTCAGGGCTTTGAATGCGGCTACAAAAAATAAGTTTATTCATCTGGGATTTTTTGCGCTGCTTGGCGTTCTGGCAATTCCGTTTTCAAAATGGTTTGCGGTTACACCGTTAATGCTTATCATTATAAGAACAATGTTTTCAATGTTTTTTGTATATCTCGGGTATTTTTATACACATTATATAAAAGACAATTATAATATTTTCACTCCGAAATGGTTCGGCGCAGTTTTTGTCTTACAGTCGATTTTGTGGATGTTTAACAGAGATTATGATCCTGAACACGGTATCGGTTTGAGTTATGTTCTTGTATGGGCAAGATTTGATGATCAGTTAATAGTTCCTATACTTACGGCATTAACAGGAATCTGGGCTTCACTATTTACAGTGAAAATTCTTTACCCTTATGTTAAAGATATAAAATTTATTCAGGATATGGGCAAGGTAACTTATCATATTATGGCAAATCATCTGCTTGTAATGTACATAATTACAGCAACACTTTTGCATATAAACGGAATTTCGATAGCAGAGCGTGCAAACCACGATATTTACTGGATTTATAACCCTATTCAGACAACGTATTTATATTTTGTTGTAACGATTGTTGTTACGACTTATATAGGTGTTTGGCAGAAAAAGCTGTATAGCAAAGCACTTGAAATTTTAAATGGGACAAAAAGACATTAAAAATATTAAAGATTTAGATTTTGAATAGGATTTAACTTGTTTATTGAAAACTTGGTCGTGGGTTCGAATCCCTCCGGTCCCAGTTTTTTATATTTTATTGTTAGACAGGTATGTACAACAGGCAATTAAACAATAATTAAAGGAGTTTTGAATGACAGTTGATAAAAAAAGTTTATTAAACTGGGTTGGCGGAAAAAGATTACTCCGCAAACGTATTGCACCGTTAATTCCTACGGATATTCAATCATACATTGAACCATTCGGCGGTGCAGGTTGGGTTTTGTTTTATAAAGACCGTTGGGCTGATTTAGAAATATACAACGACCTTGACGGAAGATTGGTTAATCTTTTCAGAATTGTAAAATACCACCCTAATGCTTTAAAAGAAGAATTGCAGTATCTTTTAGGCTCTCGTGAGATGTTCTTGCAATTTTTGAACGGAACTTTTATTACCGATATCCAAAAAGCCGCACAATTTCTGTTTTTAATCACCCGTTCATTTGGCGGTCGTGGAGACACTTTCGGAACTGTGAAAAAATCTTCAGGCGGTGCATCGAAATCTCAACGCAATGTTTTAGAAAAAATTGATGCAATCCACAAACGCCTTGATAAGGTTATGGTTGAAAATCGTGACTTTGAAAAATTGATTAAACAATACGATTTTGAAGGTGCATTTTTCTATTGCGATCCGCCGTACACTTCAGGCTGCGGTTATGAAGTAACCTCTACAGCAGACTTTGACCACGAACGTTTAAGAGATGTTTTAGGCAGCATCAAAGGGCGTTTTCTGCTCTCATACGATGATTCTCCAAAAGTCCGAGAATTATACAAAGGCTTTGAGATGATTGAAGTTGAAAGACAGAACGGAATTAACAATCGTGAGGGTACTAGCAGGGCGAACAAGGTATATAAAGAACTCTTGATTTCAAATTATCACATAATATAATATAATATTAAGTGTAAGTGGATCTTAATATACTGAATCTAGGAGTAAATAAAATGGAAGCACTAAAAGAATTACCAAAAAAAATTAATTCGTATAAAAACGGGGAATTATCATTTGACAAATTAGTAACGTTTATAAAAAACAATTTTAGACCTTATACTGTGTGGAAAGATCATCCAATCACTCAAGCGTACCATGATAATAGTTTTAGAAATTTTATTTTAATTCTTCTTAGCAAGATGCAAGAGCCATTAGTAGAAGAAAATGAACAATTTTTATATGTACTTGTAAAAAAAGATGCTAAGACTGGGATACTAGTATCTTACAATATAGAAAGAATATATATAGTGGAAGCACACCTAATAGAAACATTCAATTTTACTGAAAAAATAAACGAGGATAATGTCCAACCCGATAGAAATTAAAATCGACAATAAAGAAGTTAAATCAAGACTCCTTGATTTGGCTCAAAGAAGCGAAAACCTGCGACCTTTAATGAAAAACATCGCAGGGATTTTCGCATATTCAACAGAAGAAAATTTTAAAGAAGAAGGTCGTCCGAAGTGGGAAAACCTAAAAGATTCCACAATAAAACAGCGGACTAAAAATAAACAGTGGCCCGGCATGATTTTGCAGGTATCAGGTCAGCTCGCATCTTCTGTTAATACTTATTATGATAACGATTCAGCGATTATAGGTTCAAACCTTGAATACGCTGCAATACACCAACTCGGCGGACAAGCAGGGCGGAATAAATCTGTTGAAATACCTTCACGTCCTTATTTAAACCTTACTGATGATGATTTTGAAGAAATTATGAATTCAATAAATGATTATTTAAAATAAAAATACTTGCAAAAAATTTTTTCAATATTATCTTATTTATATGAAGATTTTGTTTTTGCACAGAAATTTTCCGGGTCAATTTAAATTTTTAGCAATGGCTCTTGCAAAAGATCCTGCTAATGAAGTTTGTTTTGTAACAAATAACACAGCTACAAAAACTACGGCAAGAATAAACAAAACTATTTATAAATTAAAACGAGATGTTCCGAAAGACTGCCATAAATATTTAAGGTTTTATGAAGATGCAATAATTCACGGGCAGTCAGCGGCTGAAATTTTAATCCAAATGAAGAATCAGGGATATAAACCTGATATCATTTATGGACATACTTGGGGAACTACTCTGTTTGTTAAAGATATCTTTCCTGATGTTCCGCTGATTTGTTATTTTGAATGGTTTTATAACGCGGAAGGGGCAGATGTCGGATTTGACGGGAAACCTGTAGATATTGATACAAGAGCAAAATTAAGGTGCAAAAATTCACATCTTTTATTGGATTTAGTAAACTGTGATTATGGAATATCTCCGACAGAATGGCAAAAATCTCAATTCCCGAAAGAATTTCAGCATAAAATTCGAGTAATACATGAAGGAATTGATACAGAAATATGTTCTCCTGATGAAAATGCCGAATTTAAATTTAAAGGAAAAGTATTTACAAGAAAAGATGAAATTTTAACCTATGCGACACGCGGTATGGAAGAATACAGAGGTTTTCCCGAATTTATGAGGGCTGTTGAAAAATTACAGAAGACAAGACCTCATTTGCAGGTTATAATTGGCGGAGAAGACAGAGTTTGTTACGGACGACGTTTAATAAATGATACTTTTAAACAAAAAATGCTGAGAGAACTGGATTTGGATTTATCCAGAATTCATTTTGTCGGGAATTTATCTTATCCTGAATATATAAAACTACTGCAGGTTTCAAGATGCCACGTTTATTTAACTTATCCTTTTGTTTTGTCTTGGTCATTACTTGAAGCTATGTCTGTCGGCTGTTGTGTTGTTGCATCTGATACAGCACCGGTAAAAGAAGTGATACAAGATAGTTTCAACGGTATTTTAACAGATTTTTATAATATAGATTTACTTTCGCAAAAAATAAACTCAGTTCTTGAAGAACCTGAAAAGTATTCAAATATACGAATTTCAGCTAGGGAAACAATAATAGAAAAATTCGAATTACAAAATTTATTAAAAGAGCAGATTGCTTTCTTAAATAGCTGTAAAATACGAGCTTGACAAAGTTTTCTAAATTTGTTATCGTGTACGAGAAAATATTTCAAAAAAATATAGACTTTTGGGTAATAGACATATATTTTGTTTGAAGTATTTTTGAGTAATGGGTAAGAAGTAGAATGGAATGTTTATTATTTTAGGTCTCATTATATGAACTTATAGGTTCTAGTCAAAAATAAAAAATATTATATTCTATTTAAAATTGGGTTAATGAAGAAGTTATGAAAAAAATTAAAAATTTAATAATTATTTTAATTGGATTTGCTTGTGTATTAGTATTATCATATTGCACTGCTTTAGTAGTATTAAGTTATATAGTTAAACATTTTAATTCTTTTGATTTTAACCATATTACACTTATATTGGGTCTGATTATAGGATTATTATATAGTACGATTGCGTTCTTATTTTTTAGAAGTTCTTATAAAATATTGAATAGAGAAATCACAAATTATTATACAAATGAAGTTATTATATATTTTTACCAACCAATTGTTAGAATTAGTATATTTATTGAGTTTTTAGTAGGCGTTTTTATTGGAGGATATATATTACCATTTTTCTTCTTTGATGTAAATAAAATTAAAATGGTAACATCTGAAACTTTCTTTCTTTATTTAATATTAGGTAGTTTTTCTTTTATATTCACCCTTTTTTTAGGCACATACAGCGTATTTTTAACGAATAAACGCATTATTGGTATTTGTTGCTTTGATATGCTTAAAAAAACTGATTTATTATTATTAGAAATAAAAGAGATAAAAATAAATAAAAAAAATATAATTTTAATTGGGAATAATAATTTAACATTTCCATTAACTTCCTACCCGAATAATATAGAATGTTACAATAAAATATCTTATCTTTTAGGAGGTAAATTTTAATGACAAGTGGAGTAATGTACGAAAAAAATGTATCTGCAAAAATAGTTACTAATCCTGAATTTTCAATCCCAGACGTATCCCCAGAAGAAATTACTGTTTCAAGTGTTAGTGCAATTAGAGGAGCTGTCCTTTCTGCTGGAGAAAGCCTTATTAAAGGGCAAGGAATGTTGACTTCAGTTGTTAAAATTGGCATTAAAGCATCTGCAGAAATTCCTTTTACAGCAATTGATGTAATAATGAGTTATCAAGAGGAAGGGATTATGCAAGCTACAATTACAGCTATTTCCTCTACTGGAGTTTCAATTGCTCTTGGTGTAGCTATAACAGCTACTATCCCAGAATCAACACTAACAGCAGGAGTTGTATTTGGAGTTGGTATTTTATGTGGTGTTACCAATTTAGCACTTGGCAAGCTATTTGATGGAATATACGATTTCGCAGAAGATGAAATTGCATATGCAAAATTTAATGAACAAACAAAAGAATTGACAATCGGTACAAATACTGACAACTTTGAAGATCTGAAAACATTAACTGAACCAACAATTCTTTTTGGTTCAGTAGAAGAAAATCACTACATTAACAATGTAATAATCAACCAAAAAGTTGGAGATCAAACAAATACTTATCATGTTAAAACTGGCGATACAATGTGGGATATTGCTAATCGTTTCGGAGTAACTCAAGAAGAATTAATAGAAGCAAATCCATGGTTGTCTGATAGATATTCAGAAGATAAATCATTTGCGTTAATTCGTACTGATGAACAAATCATAATTCCTGAAGGTAGTATTAAAGGAACAGACAATAGTGGTATGGATAAATATCTAAATGATGCTTTAAATGGGAATATTCATCCGGATACAATTGCTCCTGATGGAGTTACATTGCCTACATCAGGACAAACTGAAAACCCTATAGTCGAACATTATACCACAAAACCTAATATGTTTTCTACAAATGATATATTTAATTTAGCATTAGCAGAAGGAAACTATGAAGCATTCAAATCCATTTATCCCCAATATAGTAAAGAAGTATTTGATCTAATTAGAGCTGTTATTCTATCTCCAAATAATATTGGTAAATTTACACAAAATTTAAATAATATAAAAATTCCGACGTATCCTGGGCTAGTACTTGGTGATATGTTAAATCAACCTCAATTTTGGATAAATCAAAGTACTAGTGCTTCAATAATAAATATAATAGACATAAATAAATTTTTCTTTAATAATCTCCCTTTTTGGAATCCAAATTCACCTATCCCTGTTGTAAAACCAGGTTATATACCTCCAATGGCAATAGACCTTGATGGCGAAGGTATTGAAACTATAGACATTGGTAAAAGCCAAGTCTACTTTGATGTAGATAATGATGGTTTCCGAGAACAAACAGGTTGGATTTCTAAAAATGAGGCAATACTTGCTATTGATAAAAATGGAAACGAAAAAATAGACAATCAATCAGAAATGTTTGGCTCTACAGATTCTACAGGTTTTGAAGATTTAAAAGCTGTAGATTCAAACGGTGATGGTATTATAAATTCTCAAGATGCTGATTTTAATAAGATACGATTATGGCAGGATTTGAATGAAAACGGCATTACTGAAGAAGGTGAATTGAAAACTCTTACAGAGGCAGGAATTCAATCTATTTATACAAATTCATATAAGATAAATGCTATTGACAATAATAATATTGTAACAGAAAAATCAACCGTACAATACACTGACGGTACAACAAAAGACTTGTATGATGTTGCAACACAATATAGTGATATGAATTCAGTTTATGGCGGAGATTATATCTTGGATGTGGATGTTATTGATCTGCCATGGCTTAGGGGATATGGCAATTCAATAGATTTACAGCTTGCAGCTTCACAAAATGATAATTTAAAAACTCTTATCAAACAAATGGCTTCAATGACTAATGCTAATGATATATACAATCAGTTTGATAATATGATGTCAATGTGGCTTGGTGAAAATAAAACCGGAGAAGAAATGCAAAAACTGGTTTTATCAAAGTTGCTCAGACTTGATGTAGATAATATGAGCGAATTTCAGGCAAATAATATTGGTAATGCCTATAATTCTTTGAAAGACAAATTATATGTACAGTTTATAGCTCAAACAGGTTTGGCTGATAAATTTGATATTGCTTATGATTATTCAACAGATTGCATCATTTATAGCGACAACACTTATGAAAATATCGTAGCAAACACTGCAGACGGCGATGCATTCACAGCTTCCTATGTCATTGCAAAAATGCTTGCTGATGACGGTTCTTTGGATGTTACAAGACTTGCTAATACAATTAAAGAATTAGGATATGGTGCACAATTAATAAATTATTTAAACAGCGGTTTAAAATTCCAAAATGGGGAATTTACATACGTTGCAGGTTCAAAACCGCTATATGTTATTGGTACTGACGGTAATGATACAATTACAGGCGGCGATACCGCAGACATAATTTATGGTATGGATGGTAATGACCTTATAAATGGCGGTGGGGGAGCTGATTTTCTTCATGGCGGCAGAGGTAACGATACATTATACGGCGGTGATGGAAATGATACTCTTATAGGTGGAGAAGGAGACGACACCCTTGAAGGCGGTGGCGGAAACGACACATATATCTATGCCGGAGATGGTAAAGATGCAGTTTTAGACGAAAAATGGGCAATTGTCAGAGAACAAAAATGGCAGCAAGATAACTACTACACAGATTGGTATCCTGTTTGGGTTGAAGTTTCAAAAGAACTTGTAGATGCAGGAGATGATGTTATTTCTTTCGGGAAAAATGTTACTCCTGAAGATCTAACAATAACAAAAGATGGAAATAATCTTGTTTTCGGATTAAAAAATACAAACAATACATTAACTATAAAAAACTGGTATGCATCTGATAAACAGAGAGTTGAAACTTTCCAATTTGCGGATGGATTAATTTTGAATGCCAACCAAATTTTAAGTATGATAACTGGTTCAACCGGAAATGATACAATAAACGGAACTGCTAATGCTGACTTTATATTTACAACAGGCGGAAATGACACAATTACAATGGGTAAAGGCAACGATGTTGTTGTAAATCAGACAGGAAATACAATTTATAAATTCAATGAAGGCGATGGTCAGGACATAATTTATGATTATGCGGGTACTGATAAAATTGTATTAGGATATAGCAAAGATAGAACACTTTACAGAAGAGTCGGCGGGGATTTAATTCTGAAATTTAAAAATTCGACTGATACTTTAACAATTAAAGACTGGTTTGCAGTAGAAGGAAATCGTACAGAAACAATCGAATTTTCAACAGGTGAAACCGCAACTATTCAAGATATTTTAACAAGAGCAACAAGTTCTCAAGTTACCAATAGTGCCGATAATATTTTTGGTACTGACGGTAATGATACTATTCACAGTTATGATGGCGATGACTTTGTTTCAACAGGTGCAGGAAACGATGTTATATATGGTGGTCTTGGAAATGATATCATGGTTGGCGGAGACGGTAATGATACATATTACGTAGAAACACCTGATGACAGAGTAATAGAAAATGCAAATGAAGGTATTGATTCTATCTGGGCTAGTTATTCATACGAATTACCTGATAATGTTGAAAAACTTTATTTACATCAATTAGGTGGAGCAATTAATGGTCGCGGGAATGATATGGATAATAAAATCGTTGGAAACGACTATGACAACATCTTAGATGGTAAAGCCGGAACTAATGATTTATGGGGCGGAAAAGGTGATGATACTTATATTATCAATGCCTCTAATGCCAATGACACTTGCCATGAAGGTGAAAATGAAGGTAATGACACTATAAAAGCAAGTATTACATATACAATTACACGTGCAAACATTGAAAATCTTATTTTGACCGGTACCGATGATATTGACGGCAGAGGAAATAAACTTGGCAATTATATAGAAGGTAACTCAGGCAGTAATGTTTTAAGAGGCGTTAATGGAAATGATACCCTCTATGGCGGAGGTGGTGTAGACTCGTTATACGGTGGAGTTGACGATGATACATATATCCTTGATAACGATACAACATTAATTAAAGAAATGGCAAATGAAGGTAACGATACTGTTTTATCAAGCATTTCATATACATTGACAAATAATGTTGAAAACTTAACTTTAACAGGAAATGAAAATCTAAATGCTACTGGAAATACTTTAGATAATGTTATCAACGGGAACTCTGCGGATAACATTCTTGAGGGTAAAAAGGGAAATGATACAATTTTCGGTGGTGAAGGTAATGATACCTATGTCTTTAATCGTGGAGACGGAGAAGATACAATTATTGAAATAGGTTCAACATACAGCTATATTGATAAATTAAGTTTTGGAACAGGTATTACTATAGATGATGTTCGTTTCAATAAAAGCGGTAATGATTTAATTGTATCTATTGCAGGCACAAATGACAAGGTAATCATAAAAGATTCTAATATTAATCCAGATAACAGAATAGAACAATTTATCTTCCAGGATGGAACAATTGTTGATGGCAGTAAATTCTATGAATTGTCAGTAGATAGCTCTCATAATGAGGCTTACGCAGACTTTTCCTTTGCAAATACAAATTCTGTTTCTCCGTATATGGACAGAACATATTATGACCATGGTTCATTGAGCAGTAATTTCTATTTTGATGCAAACAGAAATCTTGTAGAAGAAACTTATTATGAAGAAACCGGGGAAATAAGCAGTACGCGTGTTTACACGTATAATGAAGATGGAACTCTTAGTACAATGGATGATGGAGAAAATCTGCATTCATATACATATTCTTCAGGTTTGCGAACAGATACAATAACATCAAAATCAGATAATAGTTATGCAGGGAAAATTCTTACTTACTATAATTCTAATGATTTAGTAACTAAAGAAGACACATATTCAGAAGATGATAAGCTACTTTATACAAGCAGTTATACATATAACTCAGATAATAAATTGTTGAGTATGCTTGAAAAAGAAGTTCTTTATAATTCCGATGGCACTTCAAGACAGCAGAATAAATTTATGAAAGAGTATACCTATAATGATGACGGAAAAGTAGCATATTATTTTGAATATGGTTGGTTTAAGAAAGCAAATGGTTCTTACACTAAATATACAGCCGTACAGGATAATTATACTTATAATAATTACGGTCAGACAGAAAGTATAACCCACCATATTGGATATATGAATGAAAATGAAGAGTACGTAAAATATAAAGATGAAATAACATTTACGTATGACGGATTAAATAAACTCTCTACTAAAGTCACAGAATCCGGGTATAGAGTTAATAATGTATGGCAAATGCATGTATCCGAAAAAGTAACATACGAATATGATGAGGAAACAGGCTTATTGTCTAAGGAAACAGTAGATGTAGGTTATCAAAATAATGGTTCTTGGACTACCAAAACCTCTCAGGTATATACTTATGAATATAATCTGCAAGGAATGCTTACTGAAAAAATAAGAACAGATTATACTTTACAGTCAAACGGATCATATAGCACTGTTGTTGCTCAAAGAGTTGTTAATACATACGATGAAGAAACCGGAAGACTTATTTTGACAAATACTTATGAAGGTTCAAATCTTACAGAATCTCTTAAATATGAATATGTTTATGATGATAATGGCAACCTTTTATCTCAAAAATTATACAATGGTATTATAAGCAACAATCAGGCTAACTCTTACGAATTTGTTAAAGAAGTTGCAATGAACTATAATAACAAATTATACGGAGATTATGATAATAATGCCCTTTACGGCGGTGATTTTGATGACTATCTGAAAGGAGAAGGCGGTTCTGACACTTTATATGGCGGATTAGGCAATGATACTTTGGATGGCGGAGCAAATCGCGATGTAATGATTGGCGGAAAGGGTAATGATACTTATTATGTAGGCAACGCAACCGACAAAATTATTGAATATGAAGATGAAGGAATTGATACAGTTCTTTCTGATATCACATATCAATTAAAAGATAATGTAGAAAATCTTACACTTATCGGCGACAGAGCAGATACCAGAGCACTTGGAAATAATGTTAGTAACACCATTATAGGAAATGCTGTTAATAATGAATTACTTGGTTATGGTGGTAACGATTATCTATATGGTGGTGCAGGTAATGATACATTATACGGCGGGGCAAATGATGACACACTTGTTGGCGGCACAGGAGATGACTTCTTATCCGGCTCGACAGGAAGTGATATATTTGTATTCAATAAAGGTGATGGCATTGATACAGTAAGAGAGTATGCAGGTTCAGATGATACAATTATGCTTGGAGATGATATTTCTAAAGATACCATCGCAATTTACAAGGATAATGAAGATTTGATTATTGATTATGGTGATAATCTCGGAACTGACAGAATTACTGTATTAAATCAGTGTGGAACGGATTCTAGCAAATATGTTGAACGAGTTCAATTAAATGACGGTTCTTACCTCTCAAATTCAGATATTAATGCTTTAATCCAAAACATGACAGCCTATGCTGCAAATAATGATATTCAAATTAGTTCAATCAATGATGTTAAAAACAATGCAGATTTGATGAACTTAGTTGCCACTGCTTGGCACAGTTAATAGTCAGATATTACAAACAGGTTGGTTTAAAAGCCAACCTGTTTTTTCACATACGGATAAATGAAAAAGATATACAAATTTTACTTAGCTCTCATATTTACTATCACCTTGCAAATAAGCACTTATGCGGCAGAAATATCTTATCAGGATACATTAAAAGCCGCTATAGATAATTCGTTTGATTTAAAGATGTCGGCTGTAGATATAGGTATTAGCAAAGCACAGCTAAAAGCAGTACGTGCTGATTGGTATCCTACTTTAAGTATGCAGTTTAACACAGAATATAACAGAGATCTGACAGATGGACGCGGGACTTACGCTTATGCCGGGAACACTATGATTACTCCATTCACCCAATTTAGAGATATGCTTTATCTGACACTTTCTTATAACCTGCTTGATTTTGGTGTTCAGGGTAAAAAAGTACATATTGCAAAACAGGAATTAGCACAAAAGGAAATAAATTATAATTTACAATTAAAAGATTTAAAATTAAAAATTCTTGATTTATACAGCAAAGCCCAACAGTATAATAATACAATTAACACTAAGTCAGAAATTTTGAGTCTTTATCAAAATATGTTCACCAATAAAGAGCGAATGTTTAAAGCAGGTATAGACAGCAAACTTACGGTTATGGATGAAGCTGTTAAAATAGCAAAAACACAGAATGAAATTGAAAATTCAAAGCGCGAATTAAAAAATACTCTTCAGGATTTATCATATTATACAAAAAATGAATATGATATTACCGGACTTCGCGTAAAAGGTATAGAACAACAGGATGAAGCAGATGAGTATATAGAAGACGATAACATTATAGAAATAAGTGATACTAATCTTATAGAATCAGAAATTAACAAGACGGAATATAATTTTGTATTTAATCCTGCATTTACAGATGAGGCTAAATATTATGATTTAGAAATTGATAAGAAGAAATCGGAACTAAGTATTTTAAAACGGCAACTTTTACCTTCTTTCAGATTATATGCAGGATATGCATTATACGGACAAAATCCCAATAATTACTGGCATTCTGTTCAGGATGTCGGACAGAGAAGTTTTGTTGTCGGAATTTCATCACAATATGTGTTTTTTGACGGGTTTAAAAATCGTGCTAACAGAGAAAAAACAAAGTTAGAAATTGAGAAACTGCAAATAGAAAAAGAAAAGAAACTAAGTGAACTTGAAAATAAATATACAAAAAGTTTTAAAGCCTACGAATCATATAATGAAGAATTAAGTACAAATAAAGAGCTTCTTGCAACAGTGAAAGAAAAATTACACGATGTCGGCAGATTAAAAGCAAATAAACTTACGGATGAAAACGAACTTCTATCAGCAAAAGCAGAACTTTTAAATCAAGAATTTGAATTAGAACAGAACATAATAAACATAACTTCCAAATTAGAAGAAATGAAAATAATGGCAGGAGCAGACTTATGATACAAAGCGGACTTATAGCCTTTGATGTTATATGCAAAATAAACAATATTCCGGTCGATTTACGTGCAATTGTTCGTGAGAACGGAATTACTAATGAAGAAATAAGTGTTGAAGAATTGCTTTTGATTGCAAAACATGCAGAATTTAAAGCAAAACTAAAGAATATTGATTTATCTGATGCTAAAAAATATCCGTTTCCTGCAATATTTATCTTAAAAAATAAAACTTACGGAGTTATATTAAAGCCGGATTTTGAAAATGAAAAAGCTCTAGTTTTTATACCGGAAGAACAAAAAGCAAGAGAGGTAACTTTTGAAGAATTAAAAGAAAGCGGTTCAGGGGAATACATTTTTCTTTCGCACAAGCTTATAAACGAACAAATAAAATTCGGATTTAAATGGTTCTTTATTGAAATTATGAAGTATAAGCGAATAATTGCGGAGGTAATGCTCGGGTCATTCGTTGTGCAGTTATTCGGTCTGGTAACTCCTTTATTTACTCAGGTTATACTGGATAAAGTTATTGTTCACAGAAGTATGTCAACTCTTGATGTACTCGGAATTGCTTTTGTTGCAGTTTCAATTTTTGAATTTCTTTTAAACCTTACAAGAAATTATATTTTTATTCATACTGCAAATAAAATTGATGCAAAACTAGGAGCAAAACTTTTTCATCATCTTTTTGCTTTGCCGTTTGTATATTTTGAGTCGAGAAAAGTCGGGAATATTATTTCAAGAATAAGAGAGCTAGATCAGATAAGAGAATTTATTACCAATAAATCAGTGTCTGTAATAATTGATTTATTCTTTTCAACGGTGTTTCTTGTAGTTATGTTTGTTTACAGCAGAATTTTAACATTTGTTGTACTTTTTATTGTTGCTTTAATCGCGATATTATATGTAACAATGACACCTGAACTCCGTGCACGATTAGAAAATAAATTTCAGATGTCAGCACAATCAAATTCATATCTTGTAGAAGCCGTTACAGGAGTGCAAACAGTTAAATCTCTTTCAATAGAAGGGATTATGCAGAAAAAATGGAATGATTATTTGGGACGTTACGTAAAATCAGGTTTTAATCTTTCTGTTATGAGTAACTTTGCAGGCAATTTATCCAATCTGTTTCAAAAAATGATGACAATTGCGATTTTGTGGATTGGTGTAACATTAGTTATAAAAAATCAATTAACCATAGGTCAATTAATTGCATTTCAGATGTTTGCAAACCAGTTTACCGCACCTGTTATGAGACTTGTAAATTTATGGAACGAATTTCAGCAGGTATTATTAGGTGTTGACAGGCTCGGTGATATTTTAAATAATCCTGTTGAAATAACTTCAAGCAAGGCTATTACATTACCGAAAATTAACGGCTCTGTCAGAGTTGAAAATTTATCGTTTAAATATACTCCTAATGGGCCGATGGTTTTAAATAAAATCAATTTAAATATAAAAGCAGGGCAGAGTATAGGACTTGTCGGCCGCAGCGGCTCCGGTAAAAGTACAATAACAAAACTTATTCAAAAACTTTATTTACCGTTTGAAGGAACTATTTACATTGATGAAGTTGATATAAGGCAAATGAACCCGATATGGCTCAGAAATAACATAGGTGTTGTTTTGCAGGAGAATTATTTATTCTCCGGAACTATAAGAGACAACATCTCAATGCCTAAACCTGATGCTCCGATAGAAATGATTATTCAGGCTGCACAAATCTCCGGGGCACACTCATTTATCTCGGAAATGCCTGAAGGTTATGACACAATAGTCGGAGAACGTGGCTCGACGTTATCCGGCGGACAAAGACAGAGAATTGCAATTGCACGTGCATTAATTACTAATCCTAAAATTATAATATTTGATGAAGCAACCTCAGCTCTTGATTATGAATCAGAGCGAGTAATTATGGAAAATCTCGATAAAATAAAACGAGGCAGAACAATGTTTATTATTGCACACAGACTTTCAACCGTAAAAAACTGTGATTTAATTGTTGCACTGGATAAAGGAAATATAATTGAAGTCGGAACGCATGAAGAACTTATATCTAAAAAAGGTTATTACTATAATCTTTACACTCAGCAGGGAGCATTAAAATGATTAAATTTTTAGATAGATTTTTGAAAAATGAAAAAGATGACAGCCACGAATTTCTTCCTATAATTTCAGAAATTGAAGAAGAACCGATAAATCCTCTTGGAAGGACAACATTTTGGATAATAATAACCCTTATATTTTTTACTGCACTATGGTTATTTTTCGGCAAAGTAGATATAGTTGTAACTGCAAGAGGAAAAGTTATTCCGGACGGTGAAATAAAAATTATCCAGCCTCTTGAAACAGGCGTTGTAAAAGATATTCATGTTAAAGAAGGGCAATTTGTAAGAAAAGGTCAGACATTAATAGAAATTGATACTTCCACAACCCAGCCTCAGCTTCAATCTTTGCAGGCAAATCTTGATTATATAAATACGGAACGAAAAAGATTAAACGGAGAAATAGTCGAAAATGCCGAAAATTCATATACACAAAATGAACTTTCAAAATCTGCTTATGCTGATTTGAATAACCAGTTAGCTGCAAAAAATTATGAAATAAAAAGACTTCGTGAAGAAATAAGTAATTACCAGAAACAGCTTACTCTTAACCTTGACAAAGAAAAAAGAATGCAGGAAGTTTCAGATATTATTGCCAGAAATGAGTTAGACAAAGTCCATTCGGAAAATATGGATTACAGAAGCAGAATTGCAAGTCTTAATGAGCAAATCAGAGGTGTTCAAAAAGAAATGGCATATATAAGGTCAAATTTTAGAACACAAAATTTAACAGAACTTGCTGACAGGGATAAAAAAGCAAATGAACTGGAAGCAAATATAAAAGAAATAGAATTTAAAAAACAACAGCAAAACATAATCTCACCTGTTGACGGCTATGTAAATACAATGCTTGTCCACACAATAGGCGGTATTGTTACACCTGCAGAAAAAGTAATCTCAATTGTCCCTGTGGATTCTCCATTGATAATAAAAGCATCTGTTTTAGACAAGGACATAGGTTTTGTAAAAGAAGGAATGCCTGTGCAGGTAAAAATTGATACATTTGATTTTCAAAAATATGGTATGATTGAAGGGAAAGTCAAAAAAGTTTCAAAAGACAGCGTTGAAGATGAAAAACAGGGGCTTGTATATGATGTATTCATAACTCCCGTAACAAAATCTTTAATGGTTGACGGTAAAGAACAGCAGATTTCGACAGGTATGGGATTATCTGCAGAAATCAAAACAGGTAAAAGAAGAATTATTGAATTCTTTATTTATCCGATAATTAAATACTGGTCTGAAGCTGTGTCGATTAAGTAGAAAAATTAATGTGGAAGGATATTACAAATGGAAAATGAAAAATTTTTTTATAGATTTAGATCAATGGAAGCTTTATTAGAAGACTATCAGGAACTCGAAAATGAAGAAATATATTTTACTCCTGCAAAATATTTAAATGATCCTCTTGAAGGATATATGGATTTAAGCTTTAAAGGTGATAGAATCCTATGGACAAATTTTTTCAAAAATTATATATTTTGTTTATTAACATTTAGATTTATGGTTACTCTTGCAGGCAATGATGATAAATTTACTAAAGATGATATAAATACAAATTTCAATTATAAACAAAAAGAAGATTTAAGTATGGAAGGACAACCATACAGAATTTTATGCGATGAAATATTTGCTAATCCTGTAGTTCAAAAAATTATTGATTATTTTTCAATAAGAGAAAAGCCTATATCTAAAGATGAACTCATTATGTTTTTAAAAGGTTTACATTTTTACTTTTTAAATACATTTGTACTAGTTGAGATGAAGAAAGGAATAATGAAGGCTTCTGATGAAGAAATACAAAAAAGATATAATGAAAGCTTAGGTTCATTGGAATTTTTAGGTAAAGCCATAGATACACTAACTCAAACTGACGATACTATTTCTGTATTTAAAACTATATCACAATTTATGAACACTATGACTGATACATTTGTGTATTTAAGGAATTTGCAAAATGCCGAAAATGTTATTGCTGAAAATAATTTTCAATTATTATTAAATTTTCCAAAACTTTATATAGATAAATTGTACGATATAATGTATCCATATCCTGTTCTTGCTTGTTTTTCAGAAGATTATCAAGATTTATCTATGTGGGGATATTATGCAAATTCAAGTAAAGGTGTATGTTTAATATATAAACCTAAAGTAAAACATAATTCATTTTTTTTGCCAATTAAAAAAGTTACAAGTTGGGGGGTAAATAAAAATGGTGAATACAGAGAAAGCAAAAGTTTTGTTGATATGGAATTGAAACCGGTATCTTATTCAAAACAACGACCTTTAATTCCATTTTTTAGAAGTCTTGGTAGATTAACTTTGCAACAACTAAAAACACACTGGTATTCTAACAGTAATGGAGAAGTAAGTGAAATTGTACAGGATTTGCTTGATAAATCAGGAGAAGATAAATGGCGAAAAAATTATTGGGACAATATTACGAATTGTATAAATACAAAGCATACCAGTTGGATGCATGAAAAAGAGTATAGAGTTGCAATAATCCCAATGTTTGATGATGAATATGATACTAAAGAAAAAAGAAAACTAAAATATAAATTTAGTAGCCTTCCGATTTTATTGGCTTTGTAGTATTCCAAAGATTAATTAATATATCCAAAAATTTCTTTGTTTTTTCTGGCTCTTGTTTCATTTTTATTAAGATATCAACAGCCCAATGTATGTGTTTTGGCGTTCTTATATTTGACCAACGACCATTTTCTAACTGTCTATATTTTATTAATATATCATATTTACTAAGATTTCCTTGGTATGCAGCTAAAATATATTTCCCGTTTATTCTCTCTGCAAAGAGTGGTGTCAGGTATCTGTCCTCTCCACGTACTTTATGTGTCATAAAATCTTTTAAGTCAATCGATTCTTCCATTTTAATAATTCCTCACTAAAACTTCTGTAATTTTACCTCTACCATTAGCATTAGCGTTTACTGCCCTAGAAGCAAAAACCTTTTTTATTTCATAATTCGCATATAATTCATTTACTAATTTAGTATCAGAATTAGATAGCATAAACATTACACCTCTAGAATCCAATTCATCGCAAACCTCTCTCAGCTTAAATTGCATATCTAAATCAAAACCGTCCTTTGTGTATGAAGTAAAACTAGAAGTCTCATTTAATGGAACATAAGGCGGGTCAAAATAGACAAAATCACCTTTTTTGACTTTCTCTAAAATCGCTGAAAAATCAGCACATTTAATTTCAGTATCTTTAAGTAATTTTGAACAGTTTATTAAATTATCCGCATCAACAATTCTTGGATTTTTATAGTTTCCAAACGGGACATTAAATTGTCCTTGAGAATTTACTCTGTATAATCCGTTAAAACAAGTCCTATTTAAGTAAATAAAACGACTTGCCTTTTCTACATTTGAAAGTGTTGAATATTTTTCAGTTCGATCTAAATTTCTTATTTCTAAAAAATATTCTTTTGAAATTTCATGCTTATTTAGATCTGCAATTAATTCATAAACATTATCTCGAACAGTTAAATATAAATTTATCAACTCTTCGTTCATATCTGAAATATAGCCATTTTGTGGTTGCAACTCAAAAAACAGCGCTCCTCCACCTATAAATGGTTCAAAATATCTGTTGTAAGACTTTGGCATATTTTTAAGCAGTTCATACATAAGCTGACGTTTCCCACCAACCCATTTAACAATCGGATATGTTTCACTTTTCAATTGTTCTAAAACTACTGCCATACTTTTTCTTTCTTTGAAAATACTTTTTCGAACCTTTTGATTGAAAGGTCTAAATATTCTTTTTCCAAGTCTATACCAATAAATTTCCTATCTAATTCTAAAGCCATTATACCAGTTGTTGAGCTTCCTGTAAAAGGATCAAGAATCAAATCTCCAATATTCGTTGATGCAAGGATTATACGCCTTAACAATTCTAAAGGTTTTTGTGTTGGATGTTTACCAAATTCTTTTTCATAATTTTTAGGTGTTCCTATTGCCCAGACTGAACGCATTTGTTTTTCTGGCTTTTTAATAAAATCTTCACCCCAATCGCCATTTTTCATAAGTTCATAATTGAATGTATGCTTTTCCTTATTATCGATTTTTGCCCACAAAAGTGTTTCATGGCTTGCTGTAAAATACCTGCAAGACATATTCGGCGAAGCGTTTGGTTTAAACCAACAAATATCATTTAGAATTTTAAATCCATTTTTTTGTAAGGCAAAACCACAAGCATAAATAGAATGATAAGTTCCTGAAATCCATATTGTTCCGTTAGATTTCAAAACTCTTTTGCAGGCTTGTATCCATTTGTTGTGGAATTCAAAATCCTCATTAATCCCTTTACTCTCATCCCACTTTCCTTTATTAACTGAAACGACCTTTCCTGCATGACAAGTAATTCCACCGTTAGATAACATATACGGGGGATCGGCAAAAATCATATCAATAGATTCTGGAGCTGCTTTGTTTAGAATTTCAATACAATCACCTTGAAATAAAGTTATATCATCCTTTTCATAGACCTTTTGCATGAGTTAATTATATTCTAAAGATGATATTGTGTACTGATTTATAAACATTAATTTACAAAGAATCCTTATATAAAACTTTTATGCTAGAATTTTCAAATGAAGTTGCAATTTTTAAAATTGATTGAATATTTGAAAAGTTGTAAAATTTGTTATAAAGCACTATTTATAACTCTTATTTCAATTTTTCTCTCTTTGTTACCATTACTAATCGTTTTTTTATGTAACTTAATAAGAAATGAAAGTTATTTTACAGGTATTACATTTGCATTGGGGATGTCATTTATATATTCTTTAATAATTCCGGGATTAATAGGGATTATTAAAGAGCAAGAATATAAAATGCTACATAAAGGTTTTCATTTAATTATTTCCATAATAGTTTTAGTATTGTTTGTTATATCTATAATATTTGAATGTCCATTAATTCAAAATGGAATCTATACTTCTGCCTTTATTATAGTTGTAAGTTTATTTATATTTTCATCTTTTTTATTGTTTTATGGAACTTATAGAGATGAAAAGAAAAATTTAGGAGATGTATTTTATATAGATATAAAAGAGCAGGAATCTATGAAAAAATATTCAAAAAACATACAACAGGAGGAACATAATAATGAGTAATTTTGAATTATTGCTTGATATTATTGAAATAAGGCAACGGGTTGGTTCTTATTATATTGCAAGCATAAAGACTAAAGACTTATTGGAAATATCTTCTGTTGATAGAATGCGAATGGAAAAAGAAGGAGACTGTCGGGCTAGTTACTTAGGAATACAAAGGAGATTAGATGAATCTAGGGTAAAAAAAATTGCCGAATATGTTAAAAACAGAGATTCAGCTTTTCCAACTTCAATACTTCTTGCTGTTACGGAAGACTGTGCCGAAATTATAAAAGATGAAACTGGTTTACATTTAAAATTAAAAGATTTCTCTGATGATGATATTAAATTAAAAATTGATAACCAAATAATTAATAACTCCTATAAAGATAATTATTTAAAGGGTGGAATTGCAAAAATTTTAGATGGTCAGCATCGTTTAGCTGGCTTAGCATATGCCATTAATTCTTTACAAGGTAATCAATTAACATTATTTGATGATGAAAATAATAAGGAATTATTAGAAAGACTAGAAAATTTTGAATTAAATGTTTCAATATTTATTGGTTATGATATTCATGAACAGGCAAAGTTATTTGGAATAGTAAATCTCGCTCAGACCAAAGTGAATAAAAGTTTGGTTTATAATCTTGAAGAATATTCCAAATCTAGAAGTCCTCAAAGAGTTTGTCACAATATTGCTAAATTGCTTGACCAATCTATGCAATCACCATTTTATGAAAGAATAAAGATGTTAGGATGTAAAACAGAAGGTCGAAATTATATTGAACCATTGACACAAGCAACTTTTGTCGAGGCATTGATATCTTTGATTTCAAAAAATCCTGAAAAAGATCGTGATATATTAAACAGACAAAGACTTTTTAAAAAAGGCGAGATTGAGATATATTCAAATAGTGAGAAAGCAAAATTTATTTTTAGAGATTTCTTTGAACAAGAAAAAGATGGAGAAATGCTTGATATAATATGGAACTATTATTCAGCAATAAAGAAAAAATGGCCAAATGCGTGGGATGATGTTGAGAATTCATTGTTGCCTAAAAATAATTGTTTTAGAGCACTTATTCGATTTTTACGAGACAAATATCCAGAACTAGTTTCAAAAGAAAATAAAGGGATACCTTCCGTTGAAGAATTTGAAAATTTATTTAAGAAATTTGAGATATTAGATGAAGATTTTGATTCTTCAAAAGGTATTTTCCCTCGTGGTGATGGTGGGATGAGTAAATTTTATAAATATCTTAGTGGACAAATATCATATGATGATTTAAAGCAATCAAATTAATATGGTTGAAATAAAGGATTTAAAATGAGATATATAAAATCTTTATACATAAAAGGCTTTAAGAAATTTGATGAAATTACAGTTCATTTTAATGAACATATGAATATTCTTGTGGGAGAAAATGAAGCTGGTAAGAGTACTATTTTAGAGGCTATCAAAATTGTACTAAACCAAATGTACAAAAATGCTGATAAATCCATTTTAAAAGATTTATTTAATAAAACTCAAATGGATATTTTTAATGGCAATCCTTCTCTAGAAACATTACCCAAAATTGAAATTGAGCTAGATTTAGAACTGGATCCAACAGAAAAAAATACTGAATATTTTTTTGGAGAAAATAGTAGAAATGCAAAAGCAATTTTTGGAATAAAATTTGAATGCTCATTTAATGAAGACATTGGTGCTAATTTAATTGATGTTATTAATAGTGGTGAAATTCCTTACGAATATTATAATTTATCCTGGAAAACATATTCAAAGCAACAATATTATTTAATAAAACGTCCTTTAAATTTTATAGCTATCGACACTTCTGAAAGTGATACATATAATTCTTTTAATTATTTTAATAGATCTTTATTCTATAGTCGGTACAACGAGGAAGAAAGGATTGCATCAAAAAATAAATTCCGCAATGAACTAAGTAAAATGTTTAAAACAATAAAACTTGATGATATTGATGAGCACAGAAAATTTGGGATAAATGATAAAAAGGTCATTTTAGAATCTGTATTAGCGGTATATGAAGATTCAATTGCATTAGAGAATAAGGGTAGTGGAATGAGCAGTTTAATAAAAACTCAAATTGCTCTTGATAAATCCAAAAACAATTTAGATGTAGTTTTAATTGAAGAACCAGAAACTCATTTATGTCATACTACATTGCAAAAAATGTTGGCAGAAATAGAAAAGCAACAGTCAAATTCACAAATCATCATTACCACGCATAATAACCTTATTGCAAGCAGGTTAAATTTAAAAAATGTTATTTGGATAACTATGAATAAAGCCAAATCATTAAATAATATTGCCGAATCAGATGCAAATTTTTTTATAAAAACAGACAATAATAATTTTTTACAACTGTTATTGTCTAAAAAAGCTATTTTAGTTGAAGGAGCAACAGAGTTTTTATTGTTTCCTAAAATCTATCAACAAATTACGGGAAAGTCTATAGAAGATGATGAAATTAGTATAATATCTTGTAATGGAATATCTTATTCTAGATACTTGAGTGTTATCAAAGATACAAATAAGAAAATTGCAGTTTTAACTGATAATGACAAGAATAACAAGAAAATAGAAGAATCTATAAATTATAATGATGAACATCAAAGTCAACATATATTTATGGATAATAATATTAATAATTGGACTTGGGAAAAATGTTTTTATGCTTTAAATCAAGATACGTTGGATAATTTAATTGAAATTGATAAAACTGCCAATTATTTATTCCATGAAAAAGATTATGGCAAAGTTTTAGGTAAAATGCTTAATAATAAAGTTGAGACAGCTTATTCAATGTTAAATTCAGAGATTCAATTTTTAATTCCTCAATATATACAGGATGCAATTAAATGGCTAAACGAGTAATATTAGCAGCTGCTGGAGCAGGGAAAACTTATCATATATGTCATAATATAGATAGAGATAAGAAAAATCTTATATTGGCATATACTCATGAAAATATTAAAAATATAAAAAAAGAACTTATTAACGCATTTGGATCTATTCCAGAGTTAACAACTATTATTACATTTGATGCATTTGTGTATCGATATTTAATTTTGCCATATGAATCAAGCATATTAAAGTTCTTTCAAAAAGAAACTTTAAAAACTAAAGGTATTACCTTACAAAAACCCGAACCACAAATTGTTAATAATAGTCCTAATCCTAAATATATAAAAAAAGATAAAATTGGGCATTATATTACGAAAAGTGGGTTCTATTATTGTGATAATTTAACAGAACTTATTATGTATGTAAAAAATGGAAGAAAGAGTTTAATCAAAAGAATTGCAAATAATTTAAATAAATTTTATAACGAAATTTTAATAGATGAATTTCAAGACTTTAGAGAATATGATTATGATTTAATTACTGCATTAGCAAAAGAGATAGACAACATTACTCTTGTTGGAGATTATTATCAACATTCCGTTTCAGGAACAAATAATTCAGGAAAACCATTTAAAAAAAGTGGAGCCAATGTTTCATATGAAGATTTTAAAAATATAGTCTTGAATTTGGGATTTATTATTGATGAAACTACTTTGCAAGCATCTAGAAGATGCCCTGAAAATATATGCAAATTTGTGCAAAATAAGTTGAATATATCATTTACGCATGATAATGAAAATATAGGAAATGTTATTTTATTAGATGAAAAGAATATGGAAAATGTTTTAAATGACAATAATATTATGAAACTTGTATATAAAAATGCAACTAAATATAAATTTCGAGCCATGAATTGGTCATATTCAAAAGGTGATACTTTTGACAATGTTTGTGTAATTTTGACAGATAAGTTTGAAAAATTATGTAATAATGATTTCTCTTGTAAAAACATTTCGCAAATAACAATAAATCAACTGTACGTGGCTTTAACCAGAACAAGAGGAAATTTATATATAATAAAAAATAGTACTTTTAAAAAATATCTTAAAAAGTAGTTCTTTATGCGAGATCAATATCTAACAAGTTATAATTTTATTTTTTATGTTTTAGTTCTTTTCAAAGCTTCAAAAAAATCTTTTTCTTTTTCTTTATTAATAAGTAAGTCCAAAAACTCTACTTCATCAAAATTTTCTGATATTTTTCTATTAACAATTTCACCTAAAGTTCTTAGCCTATCCAATTTTACTTTATTAGATATTCTATCTTGTAGTCTTTTGTTATTTTTGATTGATTCAATAAATGCATGTGCTGATTCATCATCAAAACTTTCAAACATTACTGGAATTTTAACTGCCGCGCCATTTGCATAAAAGTCGGTTCTATTGAATCTATAACTTCCTCCAATGTAACCAACGTATGTTTGAGTTAATGCGAATACATAATTGTATAATAATTCTCGTGGGATATAACCAGCATACTTACTAAGTTCATAAACACACCTATCTTCTTCTGAGAAATTATCTAAATTGGATATAAGTTTTTCTATAATGGGTGCTAACAAATATTTTTTCGATCTAGTTGTCAAATATTTCTTTGAATCTACTATATTCATAAATGAAAAAGCATAATTAATTTCAGATGCGTTTGCTTTTCCAATAACAAGATCTACCCTATTACTAACCTGAACCATGACTCTTTTAGGTAATACTTTCCATAAAATAGGAGCTACAAATTCTATATTAGAGCGTAGAATCGTTGAACAATTTTCAGTTATATAAGATGTGAAAAATCTATTTATAAGTTCATTTTTATAAGTGTCTGGTAAATTAGAAATAGCTTCTGTTACACTAAACTCATTTCTATCGAATTCATTTGTTCCCATAACATTGATATACTCATCAATATCAACAATTTGCGGGGGATATTCTTGACTTAAAACATATTTGATACAATCATGCATCATTGACAAGGCTTTTAATGGCCCAGGGTCAGAACTTTTTGGATGTCCGTCAAAAATGTGGCGAGTTTCTTTTGCTTGTTTTAAAACTTTATGAGCCTCCCATCCAATTACTCCTATTTTATATGCACCATCAATGAGCATTTCATCATTCACATTATCTTGAAAATCTTCATATGTTTGTACACCTTTACGAGGATTCATTTCCTTGTTAAACATTGAAATGCTCCTGAACAAAATTTTATTTCTTAAATCATCAACAACTGCATTCCAAAATGAGCCAATAGCACTTCTATACCCACCGACGGTTAAAACCTTTAAAGTTTCTTCTATGTATGGATTATCTCTTATATCTTCTCTTATTAATTCACAAATTTTTCTGAATTGCAAAGAGGAATCATTACCTTGTATTATAATTTGTTGTTTCATATAAAAACTCCATGTAACGCAATAGGACCATTATAAATTAATATTTGTTTATAGGTATAAAACTTAATTATTTTTTAATTATTAAAATTACAATTTACATCTTACTGCTAACTTAATCTCATTTTGTATGTCTATTTACAAGTCACAACATAGAATAATCTAAAATTATAATTTCGTATTTACTTTGGATTTACATTATCACTTATAGAAAAAACTTTTTACTATGTGCTTTTTATTGAATTTGAACTGATACGATTATTTCAGATAAACAAAACAAGATAAGACTTTGGAGAATAAAAAATAATCAATAATCAAAAAATTGACTTAGCTAACAATTAAATTACTCTTTTATTTGTCAGCATAGATGTATAAAAAATTATATTTTTTATTGCATGTGGATTTTTAGAATTAGTAAATTAGACCTACAAATCATAGGTGCTAATGAAATCTATAGTTTTTATGTTTAATCAAAGAAAATTAGTAGTAACTTATATGTCTAAATACTTATTTTAACTGTTACAAATAATCATTTAATGTGTTCTTTTACAATAGCTTTTAAACATTATCTATGTAGGTTGGGATTTCTATCCCAACAACACAAAATTATAGCCGTCGGGAGTTTGTAGGTTGGGGTTTCTACCCCAACTAAATACTTCCAAAATCAAATAAAAGTCCCATTAATGTCCTTTCAAATCTTGTTGGGCTAAAAGTCAAACCTACGGACTTTTAAATTCGCGCAATGTTTACTGAAATTAAAGAATTTTAGCAGTTAAAGTCTAATTAATTGTTGGGCTGAAAGCCCAACCTACAAACTACAAACTTTTAGCGCGGTCTTTTTATAATATTTACTGTCCAATATTTTTTACCATAGATGCTGCTGAAGTTCCGCCTTCTTCAATCATTTGCGACCCGCCTTTAAGCTTTAACGCACTTGTATCAGTTGAAACAATACTGAAATCAAAAATATCATACCCCCATTTATTAGGTCTTTTCTTACCATTAACATCTATAGCAAAACCTACATTCCCAGGCCATGAACCCTTAAACAGCATTATCGTTCCATCAGCCAGCACATAGGCTTTTCTGTCATTAAGTATTGCATCTTTACGCCACCATGATGCACCTGATGTTTCTTTATTTAAATCCTCATCTGATAAACTGTCATCTTGAGCTTTTTTAATAGTATCAATACCGTTATATTCAGGAATACAAGCAGGATAAGCATTATTCTCACAAATTTTTAAAATTTTTACAGATTTTTCAAACTGATTCCAAAATGCTGTACATTCACCCATTCTGCCGTTATAGTCAGACGGAATTGGCTTACCCTCATTATTTCCCCAGCTTGTGCAATTACCGGCATCATCATAAGTTGTGCAATAAACCAAGCCATTTGCATAAGGCGACGTATCCCAGCTATAACACTCAGGTTTATAACCCATATTAACTTCAACAAGCCTTATTCCTTGATAAACTGTAGAATAAGCCTTTTTAAACTGATTTTTTAATACCATCTTTTGGTAGTTTGCAAACAGAACAGGAATAGTCATGGCTGCGACTACGCCGATAATGCCTAATGTTATTAAAACTTCCGCCAACGTAAACGCGGCTCGACGGATATTGTCAAAGTGGACTACGTGCGTAGCACCTTCAGCAAGAGTGAAAGCACTACATAAAGCGGTCAAGCGCCCCCCCCCCGACATTCCGGCATAAACAATCTTTTCATATTTCTATACTCCTCTTTGTTTTAATCTCTCAATATTAATTGTATCAAATTTTATAACTTTTTTCAAGACTTTTCTCTTTAATTAAGGATTGAATTTGCAGGTTGTGCTAATAAAGGTGAAAAATGGATATTCCAACGCAGATTTTTTGAACACACTATTATGTCTAAAGAAAAATTAATTATACTCTTTTATACTTGACACATGTTGTATAATTAAAATATGGAAACTAAAAAAATAATATGCCTTTTGCTCCTTGGCTTTATTATTCTTATATCAGGAAATATTAAAGCCTTTGGCATAGTAGATGAAGATGATTTATTTAAACCAATAGAAATAAAAGATGGCATGACGCTTTCAATAGCAGATTGTGTTGCTGCGGCTTTTCAAAATAGCCCGAAAATAAGACGCCAGAAATATAACCTTGATATCGCAAAAAGCAATGTAGGTATTGCAAAATCACAGTATTTTCCGGTAATAAGCGCGGGTGCAGGGTTTTATAATGAAAATAATTCAGACAATAATTATTATATAGGTCATTACCGTGAGCTGCCTTCAATTGGCGTAACTGTTAACAAGCTTATCTGGAATTTCGGTAAAACAACCGCTTACATTAAAATGGAAGAATTCTATAAAATCGGGGCTGAATACGAGTTTATGGACAGCCTTTGTTCTACTCTGTTTGATGTGAAGATGAAATATTACAACCTTTTAAGGGCAAAGGCAATGCTTGAGGCTGCAGAAAATAATGTCGAAATAAATGAAAATTTTGTTAAGCTGGCAAAAAGTAAAAATAAAACAGATCTTACAACAGCAGAATTAAATTTAAGTAATGCTAAAGTAAAACTGATAGAAGCAAAAAATAATTACAAAAATGCAAAGGTTGATTTGAACAACTCAATGTATCTTGACAATCAACCGGATTACGATATTAAAGATACATACACTTTTGCTTACAAAAACGATTTTGCCTACGGTACAGAAGGTGAAAAACCGCAGCCTTTCATGCCTGAAACCTTTACATTTCCTGTTGAAAGAGCTGTACAGATAGCTTATGACAACAGTCCGGATTTAAATGTACTGATTTCTACTAAAAAAGCAATGGAGCAATCTTTAGCATACATAAAAAAAACTTATCTGCCTGATTTAACCGCTGATGCCGGATACGGACTAAATCATACAAATCAGACAAACAATAACAGTTTCCATGTCGGAGTAAACCTGACCACATCCGTCAATCTGATGGAATTAAAACACAGTATTAAAGGTGCGGATGCACAGGTTAACCTCGCCGAAAATGAAATTTTGTTATTTAAAAAGGATTTGTATTTTGAAGTAAAAAGGGCGCTAAACAACGTAGAAAAGGCTCAGGATCAAATTCCGACCGCCAGAATGGAAACCGAACAATCGCTTGAAAATCTTAAACTTGTAGAAACGCAGTATAAAGCAGACCGGTTAAACTATGTTGCGCTTCAAAATGCAAGAAAAGAATATATTCAGGCGCTTACGGAATACATAAATTCACTTTACAATTATAATATTGCACTAATTCAGGTCGAAATGGCAATGCATTACCATCTGGTTGATATTCATCACAGGTCAGAGCATGCAATACAATATCATTCCGATGAACTTATTGAACATCTGAACAGAGTGCTCGGCTGCGACGAAAAGGAAACAAGACAAAGTAAACATAAAAATAAAAAAGAGAAATTATAATAAGGAGGGTATATGAATAAAAAAATTTTTATATTGGCTGTTTTAATAACTATATTTTTGAGTTCAAAGGTTTTTGCCGGAGATTTTGAAAATTATTATAACACCGGCTATAATGCATACAAAAAACAAAACTACCAATCTGCAGTTTATTATTTTGAAAAAGCTCTACAGGCAAATGATAAATTTTATGATACTTATTGGCTGCTGGGGATAAGCTATGGTCTTTCAAATAATCTAAAGAAATCAGAAGAAATTTTAATTAAAGCAACACAAAAATTTCCTGATGAATGGAGAGCATACACTTTTCTGGGAGACATAAAAAGAGCACAGCATTTGACATCGCCGGCAATAGACTATTATGAAAAGGCAATTAGTCTGCCTTCAATGCCGGAAGACGGGAAAAAATATTACAAAGAATTAATAAGACAGACTATTCAGGAACAAAAAGATTATGAAAAGCTAAACAACAGTGGGATTTCAAATACAGTAACCCCTGATATTACATCTGACCTCGATTTAAATAAGTGGTACCTTGCATATTTACAGGGGGATGATACTAAGTGGATTTTAGAATACGGAATAAAAGGTGAAGACGTTATAAATTATAAATGGACAAAACTATTTACCGTTAACTTCTTTGCAAAAAACAAATATAACTTTGATGTGAATACATATTACTCATCTTTTAAAAACTTACTAAAAAAGCAGGCAGATACAACAAACAGAACTCTTAGAATTAACACAATAAGCGAAAGTAATAACGAAATATATTTTGAATGGTGTATAACAGGAAGAAATGAATGCGAAATAGACAGAATATTTACAACTGATAAAGGGCTTTATTTTGTTCATTTCGCACAAAAAACAGAGAAATTTTCAGAAAGCGAAAGAACAAAAATAATAAATATTCTAAAAAGTGTAAAAACAAATTAAAATTTTTATATTATCATTAAATTATGCTTATAGATATACTCAACAAAATAAATTCAATAAATGAAAATATGTTTGCGGGCTTTGACTCGTTTGTAGAACATTTTGGAATGCCTGACTGGCTGTGTGATGCAATTATTGACAGTTTTCACGTTCTGCCTTTATTGTTTATAGTATTTATAGCTATTGAGTTTATCGAATACTTCTATGCTGAAAAAATAAATAATTTTATGAAAAATACTGAAAAAGCTTCCCCGATAATAGGGAGTTTGGCTGCGATTATTCCACAATGCGGTTTTTCGGTTATTGCAAGTACGCTTTATATAAGGAAATTTATTACTAAAGGCACACTTATTGCAATTTATCTTGCAACATCTGATGAAGCAATTCCAATACTTCTTGCAGCTCCGGAACAAACACATTTTGTCATACCGATAATAGGAATAAAACTTATAATCGGTATTTGCGCAGGATATTTAATTGATTTTATTTTAAAAGATGATAAATATATTCCGATTGCGCAGGAAACGGACAATGATGAACATGAAGGCTGCTGCAAACACAGTGTATCTCAAAAAAGGAAACGTGAACTTATTATTCATCCGCTTAAACACACATTAAACATATTTGCGTTTATTCTTGGTATTACAATTCTTCTAAACTTTTTAATCTTTGTTTACGGCAAATATGCAATGCTCCACGTTTTATTCGGGAAAATAAAAATACTTGAACCTGTAATAACCGCATTCATAGGTCTTATTCCTAACTGTGCCGTATCAATTGCCCTGACCATGCTTCTTATTAAAGGATCAATAAGTTTCGGCGCCGTCATGTCTGGTTTACTGGCAAATGCAGGTCTTGGAATACTAATATTATTCAGACATAGTGAAAATATTAAAGATACTATAAAAATTATAACAATTTTATTATCTATAAGTATTGTTTCAGGTCTGATAATACAGATATTTTAAATTTTAGTTTACCGGTTTTGGTTTCGCAATTGCATCGCGTGTTTTAGATGCTGCAAAAGCGGCAAAAGCAGTTAACAGTGCGGAAGAAATATATGTAGCTGCGCCCAGTCTGTTTGTCTTTTTAACCTTTGTAAACAATTCAGAAGGTAATAATTTCTTAGCCATCCTGTTGCCTCTGGATGTTGCCATTAATTCTTCAGACACAATAGGAACAAACGATGCAAGAACAAGTTTGCCTACATTATCTTTTATAAACGTAGTCACTTTGTCAAAAGTATTAACAGGTTGTTCACCTTCCATTTTTTTACGTTTAAATAAAGCTGTCAGACTAAATACGCCAAGGGCAAGCATAGAAGGAAGTCTCATGCCTTGTATTAGTTTCCAAACCTTACTCTGGTTATGATTAATAGCATGCCCGATCTCATGGAAAGCCGAAGTCCCTAATTTATCAATATTAATACCAATTTTTTTGGGTTTCACGAAGTATGCGGCATTATTACCTGTTTCTATCATATCTTTAATAACTTCTACAGCAATATCACCGTATCTGGTATTGCGGAAAAATTTCGGCAACGAATTTGAAATTGCCTCATGTAATTTTTTATTTGCAGATAAGTTACTATTATCTTTAGGCAGCTTAACATCCAGAAGTTCAACACCGTTTTGAATCAATTTAGAATTTGTAAACGCGTCGTTTATTGCTGCTCTCAGCGTCTTATTATCACAACTTTGAGATGTTTTTTTCATTTCTTTTATAATCGGTTTTGTGATAAAATTTGAAGATTTTAAAGCAGCACTTTGTACAGCAGAACCGGCAACAACTGCTCCTGCCGTCGTCCAAAAACCAGGAGTAGTATACATCTGACCGTTATCTGTTATAATATTTGTCATTCTTTTTGTTTCCTTAATCTTTAATTTAATAGTCTGATTAAAGCCGGTAAATATAAAAATTTGTTACTTCTGAAAAATATTTTAAGATTTCTTAACACTGCATCTTTCAAGCCATCTGACAAAACGGACAACCGGTTTTTCAATATCAGCAGTGATTGAATCAACAAGAATTGTAGTACAGCCGAGATTTTTTCCGCATAAAACATCAGTAAGCGGCCTGTCACCGACAAAACAGGTTGTTTGCGGTGTAAGTCCGTTTTTCTTCATAAATTCTTTTGTAACCCTTGTATCAGGTTTATGTGCACGGAATACTATAGGGAAATCAGTACAGGATGTAACTTTTTCAATATACAAAGGATTATTGTTATTAGATACAACTCCGACAAAAAAATCTTTTTTTACATTTTCAAGCCATTTAAGTGTTTTTTCAGTATAGCAACCCGTTCTTGAACCCATTAATGTGCTGTCCAGATCAAACAACAAAGCTTTTATGCCTTTAACTTTGAGCTCATCAAGGTTAATATCATATATACTTTTCAAATTATAATCGGGCTTAATGAACATTCTTTACTCCTATAGTACGAACTAATGCATATTTAGGCTCTTGCGGCGATTTAGAGAATTTAATATAAACATCATCATTAGTGTTCCCAAGCGGCAAAACCTCTCCATCCTCATTTTTAATTTCTTCCACGAGTGCAGTAAATTGCTCATCAGGAGTAATTATTTCAACCACATCACCGACAAGCATTTTATTTTTTATTTTTACAGGGAAATATTTTTCCCCCTCCTGCTCAAACGGAACCGGCTTATCTGAATGGAATTCACAAAGGAAATCTGCACCGGCTAACCCTTTTGAAATATTGTAACTGTAACTTTCACCGTTATTATTACCAAGAGCAAATCCTGTAGTATAACCGCGATTACCGACTTTTTGCAACTCAACAAAATATTTTTCCATATCAGCAGAAGGATTTTTTAAAACATCATCAATTGCCTGCCTGTATGCTTTTGCAACGGCTGAAACATAATAAAGGCTCTTTGTCCGTCCTTCAACTTTCAAAGAATCAACACCCGCATCAATCAATTGAGGCAACTGCTTTACAAGACATAAATCTTTAGGGCTCAAAATATGCGATCCTCTGTCATCCTGATTAATCTCGAGATATTCTCCGGGGCGGGTTTCTTCAACAAGTTTGTAGCTCCATCTGCAAGGCTGGGTACAGTTTCCGTGATTTGCTTTCCTTTCGCCTTTAGAAAAATAGTCACTCAAAAGGCATCTCCCCGAAAAAGAAACACACTGAGCGCCGTGCACAAAGCATTCAAGTTCTATATCAGGCACCTGTTTACGAATTTCCGCAACATCAGAAATAGGAAGTTCGCGGGCAAGAATAACTCTGCTTGCACCTAAATCCCGCCAGAATTTTACGCTTTCATAGTTTAATGTATTGGTTTGTGTACTTATGTGAAGCGGAACATCCGGAATATTACGTTTTATTAAGTTAAAAATTCCATAATCGCTTACGATAAATGCATCGGGATTTGCATCTTTAAATCTGTCTAATGATGCCTCAAGAAGCTTGATATCATTGTTAAAAGCAAAAATATTTATTGTTACATAAGCTTTTGCACCTAACGAATGAGCTAAATCAACCGCCTCTTTCAGGTTTTCCATAGTAATAAGGCTGCCCTTTCTCATCGCGCGAAGACTAAAATCAACAACTCCGAGGTAAACTGCATCAGCTCCGTATTTTACGGCATATTCAAGCTTTTCCAAATTGCCCGCAGGCATTAAAAGTTCTACATTCTGCATAAGTGTATATTATCCTAAAGAATACAAATAATCAACCGATTAGGTGATGTCCGAAAATGATTAATGCATAAGATATAAATATAGAAAAAGTTTTCTGTCATGCAGAATTTACTTCGGCATCTCAAAGAGATTCCGAAACAAGTTCGGAATGACGAACAAAATATATGTTATTGGAGAAAAAAGATTATGCAAACAATTGAAAATGCCGCAAGCACATTAAAAGAAATCTGGGACTACCAGCACCCCGTAATGCATACATGGTTTGTTTTAAGTTCATTATCCCTTTGCGTTATGTTCGCCCTGTTATATTTTGTAATATAATAGATTTATGAAAAAATTCAGGATATTTTTGGGTTATTTTACGCTTATTCTAATTGCATTAAGCATGTTATATCCGTTTCTGGCAATGATAAATTTGTCATTTGTTGATAACAGCGAAATTTTTTCTAACGCAAACAGAATTTTTCACACTAATCTCACTCTGGATAATTATAAAAACGTTTTTACCGAACTTCATTTAAGCTTGTACTTTTTTAACAGCCTTGTTGTTGCAGTAATTACAACAATCGGTCAGGTAATTTTTGCATCTTTGGCGGGTTATGCTTTTGCAAGGATGGATTTTAAATACAGAGATACTCTGTTTCTTATTATATTAATTACAATGCTTATACCGCCTCAGGTTAATATTATTCCTCTTTTCTTTTTAATGAGGGAGCTTCGTCTGATAGACACATATCAGGCGCTAATTTTGCCCGCTCTGTTCGGCGGTTTCGGGGTATTTTTAATGCGGCAGTATTTCTTAGGACTGCCAAAAGACCTGGAAGAATCTGCAAAAATCGACGGATGCAATCTGTTTCAAACATTCTTCAAAATTGCATTGCCGCTTGCACTGCCCGCAGCTGCAACACTTGCAATATTTACATTTGTCACGACGTGGAACAGTTTTATGTGGCCTTTGATTGTAACAAACTCGGAAAGCATGCGGACTTTGCCGGTTGCACTAGCGGTTTATAAAGGAAGTTTCAGAGAAATAACTTTGTGGGGCGAACTTCTTGCCTGTTCTGTTATCTGTACAGTACCGGTAATTTGTGTATTTCTTCTCGGCAAAAAATACTTTATCTCTGATATTTTGCAGGGCGGAGTAAAGGAATAAGATTAAAGCTTATACCTCAACACGGAATTAGTCCCTTGAGAGGAAACAAACAAAAGATTTCCGTCCACATGCAGCCCGTAAGGTTTTTGAACATTAGAAACCAGCGTTGTAATTTCACCCTGCGGCGTAATTTTCAGAACATTATTTGCGTTGTAATTAGAAACATAAATATTTCCCGCATCATCGCTAACCATCGCAATAGGACCGTTGAGCTTAGGAGTTTTAATAAAAATAACTTTCTTCCCATCGGGCGAAATTTTGTAAATCATGTTATCCGAAAAGCAGGCAACAAAAACATTTCCGTTATTATCAGTTGTAATCCCCGTAGGGCTCGGAATATTATTGTACATTCCGTTTGTCTGATCTATCTTCGGAGGATTTGTCTCTTTTGCTTTTTCAGTTTTAATTGTCTGCATATCAGTGTTTAAATTTGACGCCAGAGCCTGAGCTGATGCGTAAACGCTGCTTTCCGGCGGTATTAAGGAAAGATAAGTTTTTGCTTTGTCCGTAAAGCCGAGTTTAAAACTCAGATTAGCAGCCTTGTAGACAGATTCATAATCATCCGGTTTTCTGACAATAATCTGCTTGAAAATCGCTAGTGCAGCTTCATCCTGTCTTAAATATTCCAGAATTGAGCCGAGATTGTAATAAGCATCAATATAGTTAGGATCAAGACTTATTGCCTGCCTGAAAGCCGCCATTGCCTGATCATACTGCCCGACTTTGTAATAATCAACCCCTTGATTATACTGAAGCTTTGCCTCTGTTGAAGGTTCATAAGCCTGTTCAGCCGCAAAAGTAAATCCCGTACCTGCAAGAATTAATAACGCAACTATAAACTTTTTCATTAACACCCCTTTTTTAATTAAAGGGTTAATACCCGTAAGACACAGGCATTAACCCGAATAATTCTATATAATTTCATCTAACTTTTCAATAACTTTTTTATTTTTTTCAGCGAATTCATGCCCTCTTGCAAGAATAGCTAATTTCAAGATATTAGCAAGGTTTATGGCATTTAATTCTCTGTAGTTATCAGGAAGTCTCAAACTCCAGTTCGCATCGCCCGATGTTCCGGGTCTGTTGTATACATCGTAAACATTAAAATAATCAGTGAAGAAAATCTGAATATTTTCCGCTGCCGATGCAAAAAGCTCAACAAGCTTTGTCTGAGCGAGGAATTCCGCATCATTTGTCAATCTTACGATAATATCGTCTTTGTTATCAGCTTCCGCAAACAAATCATCCACAAGATTTTTTGCATGCAGATAACCGACATGCGTGTGAATATTCTGATCAGCCCACATTTTTATAGGTTCATTATCGTGAGTTCCGACCATTGCCCAGCATTTTTTGCCGATATTACAGCAGCGGTACGGATCTTCCGGTTTGTCAGCCTCAACAAACTGGGTTAACTTCATTCCCTGAAGTCCGTAAGCGTTCATAACCGAAGCAACAGGATTTGTTAATGTCCCAAGATCTTCACAAACAATTGCATCTTTGTCAAGACCTTCTTCTTTTGCAGCTGCAATAACAATTTTTTCAATCAATCTGCCGTAATCCTTTATCTGCTGCTTTGTTAATTTTTTAACCCTTTTTTCTTTGTCGGCAGTAAGTTCCGTATCCAGATCTTCTAATTTTGCAATCGCATATTTTGAAAGTTCCGGATGTTCTGGAGAAGAATACAATCTGCCTGCACCTTCTTCAATTTTCGGTTTCTTGCCGGCTTTGTAAACCCACGGGTCAATAAGCCCTACAATGTGGTCAATTCTAACACCGCCGGGGTTTTCTTTGAACATTTTTTTATAAAGATTTTTAAGCAGAATTCCGCCTTCATCCAGAGAGCCGTCAGCATTGTAAAGTCTTTCCGGATCCATAACAGGGAAGCCCCATGCCTGACCGTCTTTTGAGAAATAATCCGGCGGGCAGCCAAGACACCAGCCTTTTAAGAACAATGCCTGATAAGCCCAGGTATCACGGTCAGAAAAAGCAACCTGTCTGTCAGCAATCATTTTTATATCATGCTTTTCGGCAAATTTTCTTGTTTCTTCGTTTTGCTTTGAAATTATAAACTGAATAAATTTATATCTTTCAATTTCATCCGAATACTTGCTTTCAAGTTCTTTTATACGGTTTCCGAACTCTAATTGCTGTTCAATAGATGAAGGATTGAAAAGGTTTTTATCCATTTCGGATTCCCATAAAGGCCAGTAATCATTTCCATGCTCTATTGAGAGGGCTTCATAGAGGCTGTCCTTGTCAAGCCAGAAACTGTTTTCTGACTTAAAATGTTTAAATTCTTTTTCAAGTTTTTTAACGGGATTTGCCTTGAAATTATTCCACGCTTCCTGTAAAGCCTCATCCTGTCTTTTATAAATATAGGAATAAGCTGTTTTGTTAACGTCTTTGTTCGGATTTTCCGCAACAATTTTGTTGTAAGTATCTTCCGAAAGGATTTTCCCCCATGCTTTTGTTGTAAGTTCTTTCAGATCAATAAATAAGGGGTTGCCGGAAAAAATTGTTCCTGTGTACGGAGAAGAATCACAGGATTTTGTTTTTCCTGCCGGTCCGAGCTGTATAGCATCAAAAAGACCTGACGCATATTCAATAAACTCTTTTCCGCCGTCGCTGTTAATTGAACCGAAACCTGTATTCTGGTTTGGCGCAGACGGAAAACTTCCGCTGTGCATAATAAATGCAAGATTTTTTTTGCCGAGAGCTTTTAAAGCTTTACGAACAGTTTTTTTTGCTTTTTCGTCCAAAAGATTGGATTTATTTTCTAATACACAAGTCATAATTACCCCTTCTTCTTATATATCAACAAAACCGATGATAACATGAGAGAATTAAATTTTCAACATGCATTAGATACCAGTCCTTCTATAGTATCCCCTCCCTTGAGGGGAGGGGAAGTAAAGGGGTGGGTGGAAATCTGATAATAAGAGGGAAGGGGTGAGGTTTATTTCCCCCTCCCTGATTAGGGAGGGGGCTATGGGTGGGTAACGGGCGGAAAAACAGAAGTTCAGAGGGAGACATATTCCCGTCATTGCGGACAAGCGAATTGACCTTCGCTTGATTCGCAATCGCACTATCGCTAAATCAAGCAGGTTGTCCTTACTGTACAAAATTAAATTTCGTCGGATTTGTAAATCCGACCTACAAACTTTCCCTCTCCTTTGCAAAGGAGAGGGCAGGGGTGAGGTTTATTTCCCTCCCCGGACGGGGAGGGGTAGGGTGAGGTGATTGAGGAAGTTAAGCAGTTATGAGATCCTGAAACAAGTTCAGGATGACATTTGGAAACGCTTATTTGCCCCTCCCTAATCAGTGAGGGGATAGGGGTGGGTAACGGTCAAAAAAAGAAGTCAAGAGGGAAATATATTCCCGTCATTGCTGACAGCGAAGCTGATCCGCAATCGCATAGTTAGCTAAAGTGCACGATTTTGCGATTCCGTGTCAAGCACGGAATGACGAAAAAGATAATTGGAATAGTATCGCACTCCCTCTCCTTAACCCTTAACGATAGTTATATAAATTATTTACATAAATTGTCAAAGAGGGTAAAAAAGGAGAGGGTTAGGGGTGAGGTAAAAATTACTCCATTCGTATGATTTTTCCGTTTCTAATCCTTGAGAATTAGTTAAAATTAATTAATAATTTTTGTAAAGCTATTGACATTTTTTGAAACATAATTTAAAATGAAAATACAAAAAGATTTTTCAAAAGTTTTTTATGCATATCCGCAATTTAAAAAAGATTCGAGAATGATAATTTAGGATAGAGAGATAAAACGCGTAAAGCATTTTGAGAAATCAGAAAGTTTTACAAAAAAGAAAGGTGAAAAGATTATGACAAAAAGATTCGGCTTTACACTCGCAGAAGTGTTGATTACTTTAGGTATCATCGGTGTTGTAGCTGCAATGACTATGCCTACATTGATGAACTCTACTCAGGGCGCTCAATATAAAGCTGCCTACAAAAAAGCTTTATCAGCTTTATCACAGGCAATTACTTTGAACGTTGCTCTTGATGAAGTTGACTTCGGTGAAATCGACGGAACAACTTATACTATGGCTGGTATTTTATCTCAGCGTATGAATGTTGTTAGAACTACAACAGGTACAACTGATTTGCCTAATACAGAATATGCTATTGCAAACACAGGTACAGACGGTGTTACAAATGGTGCTAACACAACTTTATTTATGAACGACGGTGTTATGTTCCAATTCCCTACTAATATCGGTGAAACTACTAAATGTACCAAAGATGAATCTATCAATAAGGGATCTTGGGATGATGGCAGTACTAACGTTAGAAACTGCAGTGCATTCATTGATGTAAACGGTACTAAAGGACCGAACAAAGTTGTAACTTGCGATGCAGAGACAGGAACAGGTAACACACCTTGTAAAGTTACAAACCCGACAGATATTTATCCTGTAGTTATTTTTGATACATCAGTATTACCGTCAACAGATGCAGGTAGAGCTGTATTGTACGGTAAATAATCAATATCTTAACGGATAAAATGATTGTATACACAAATCCGCCCTGTGAAAATTCACAGGGCGGATTATTTTATTGTTACCCACCCCTTCCCCCTCCCTAATCAGTGAGGGGAAAATAAACCTTCAATATTTGGAATAGATGAATGAGTATTTATTCTCAAACTACTGCTTGTCTGCTACCCACCCCTATCCCCTCCCTAATAAGGGAGGGGGAAATAAAACCTTCCCTGATTAGGGAAGGTTTGGATGGGTATTAATTAATTTTATGATAAGATTTATATATGAAAAATTTAAAAGAAAATGCAAGATATCTGCGAAATAATATGGCAGATCAAGAACGAAAATTCTGGCAAATTATTAAAAACAGACAATTTTACGGGTTTAGATTTCTGCGTCAGTATGTAATTGGAAATTATATTGCTGATTTTATTTGTCGAGAAAAGAAGATTATAATTGAACTTGATGGCAGTCAGCATAATGAACAAAAAAATATCATGTATGATAACCAAAGAACAGAATATCTCATAAATAAAGGTTATAAAGTTATCAGATTTTGGAATAACGATATAGATAATAACCTTGATGGTGTATATTTACAATTGAAAAAAGAATTTGAAATTTATGATTAATATTGTTACCCACCCCTATCCCCCTCCCTAATCAGGGAGGGGAAATAAGCCTTCCCTGTTTAGGGAAGGTTTGGATGGGTAGCGATTTTTTCTTCAACAATTATGCGATTGCAAATCAAGTCAGCAATGACAGGAATATAGCTATTCTTGACTTTTTTGACAGTTACCCACCATTATCCCCCTCCCTTATTAGGGAGGGGGATAATAAGCCTTCCCTGATTAGGGAAGGTTTGGATGGGTAGCGGTTATTTTTACTCCACAAAAAACTTATTCAACAAAACAGGTACAAATTTCGCATCCAGTGCACTAAAATCAAACACAAACTCATTTACACCCGCTTTATAAAGTTCTTCGACCTTATCAAACTGTTCAAGTATTCTGTCCTCAAACATGTGCATTCTGCAAAAACCATCGCAGGTAAACGGAAAAAGTTTATCCAGCGACGGATCATGAAGTGCATAACCGCCCCTGTGGCACGGAGCCTGACAGGATAGACGCGAAATAATCGCACTGTCATTATTCAAAGGACACAATCCAAGGCTCGGAACCCTTATATTACCCGCAATTGTATATTTTCTGTTAGGAATTTCATTTTTAATCTTCTTTATTGTCTTTATTGTGCTTTCAATATCTGAAAAAGACGTAAAATCGACAGTATCAATCTGCGCAAGGTCATTCAGGCACTTTATTGAAAGGCTGTTTAAAAGATTTATCCCCTGACCGATTTCTATAGGAATATGGTTTATCTCCGGATCGTTAATCGCTGTCCAGAAATAACCGATATTATTAATTATAAGGCTGTCAGGTGCAGGATTTTGAAGTAATATCTGTTTTTCGTACTCATAAACTCTGTCAAAATCACGTTCAATAAGAATTCTTGGAGTTGAAAGCTGAAACTTTATCCCGTATTTTGTACAGAATTTCTTAACCTTTGTTATTATATCTTTAAAGCTGCTTGTCGCAAGATCTCGTGTCGCAAGAATTTCACCGTATTCAATAGAATAAACAGGATTTGTTCCGATTTTTTTAATATATTTTTCAAGCTCTTTCAACTGCGCAAGTTCAGACAATCTGAGGTTTATACGATAAATATCTTTTTTTGAATAGTCAATATCTTTCTTTATTCTCGGGCTTTTTATATCCCATTCAAAATTTTTAATATTACGGCTGAATTTAAAATCCTTTCCTTCCGCACTGACAACAACGCCCAGAAAATGATTTGTGCTGTATATGCTTTTTCTGACATGCTTGAAAGGCAATTTCTGATGTTTAAAGAGTTTTGGTTTATCAAGTATCTTTTGTATAAGTTCTATTGCCTCAAGAATTTCTTCCGAATTGTTAAATTTGCCCTTAATAACAACGCTGTCAATAGCTTTAAGTTTTTTTATATCTTCGGCGCAGTAAGGAAGATTGTCGCTGTCTATTGCAAGCGGAAGTTTTGTATATTTCTTAATCTTTGAAATATTTTTCATATAGATTTCTTCCGTGATAATGATTTCATCAACCTTATGAAAGTTATTAATAAAATCAATTCCGGCGAGATTATGAATATCAAAATAAGAATCGGCTATAACCTTAAACGGCAGGTTAAAAACCTTTATAGCTTCCAAGATAGCAAAGCTGTTTACAAAAATTCCGTCAATACCTGCAGTCTTTAAAAACCTTAGCATTTTTTTTATCTCCGGCAGGTTTTCTTCTGTTATATCGTGTTTAAAATTTATGTATATCGCGCATTTATTACGTCTTGCAGCTTCCACAAATTCATTAACGTATTCAAAGTTGTTGTTTAAAAACTTTTTGTAATAAACGTAATACTCTCTGCAAGAGGTTTTTTTTGCGAAAACGTCAATATCATCAGGCTTTTTTACAGGTGAAACAATTTTTATACTTCCCATAGATGTATTATAACATAAATTATGTTGTTTGAAGTCAATAAGACGTTAGGACGATAAGTTCTTTTCGGTGCGCAAAGCGCACGAAAAAACTATCCTCTTGCCTTCCTAACCTATCAGCCCCTCTCTCTAACTCTCTCCCCAATGGGGCGAGAGAATAATGTTTACGTGCGCTAAAGCGCACCGTAATGACTTATTCGCTTATTAACCTATTTGCTTATTCACTTCCAATAATATTTATTATGTTAACAAATGTTAATTATTATTGTAAAAATAAGCAATTTTCTGGGAAAGAAATACTTAGTATATATATAGGAAATACATAGGATAAGTTTAACACTTTCTCACCAAACACATCAATAGGATAACAATTAAATTTAGGGAGGACACCAATGGCAATAGGTGCTGAGGATTACATTGACCAGCTTCTGGTAAAAAAATACGCTGAAGAAAAAGTAGACAACCATGACAATATGGAATCAATGGTTGATCCGCAAAAAATGATGAGCGCTATGAATGATTACGCAAGCATGTACAGAAATATGATGAACCTTAAACAAAGGCTGAATATCGCATGCTATGCAATTAACGCAAGGAATGCCAGATATAACAAAACTTCCCGATACTGATAAAACAGATTTACGTTCTCACTTTTTTAAGTTATAATAACTGAAAAGAAAGTGAGAACAAATGGTGGGAAAAATTGTCCTGGCTTCTTCTTCTCCCAGAAGAGCCAATATTATGACAAAAGCTAAAGTTAAATTTGAGATTGTACCGTCCCCGTATATCGAAGATCATACGACGACGGTTTTTTCTTATGAGTTTATAGAAAATTTGGCTTATAACAAGGCAAAAGCAGTAATTCCGCTATTAAAAGAACCGGCTGCAATTGTAGGCGCAGACACTGTTGTAGTTCTTGACGGAGAAATTCTCGGGAAACCGGATGGGTACAAAGGTGCTTTTGAAATGTTAAAAAAACTTTCAGGCAGAACCCATTTTGTTGTCACAAGCATTGTTGTTATGGATTCTCAAACAGGTGAATATAAAAAGAATTCAACAACCAGCTATGTCACTTTTGAAAACCTTACAGACGAACAAATAAAGGCATATATTAATGAATACAAGCCTTTTGACAAAGCAGGTTCATACGGTATCCAGGAAATGCCTGAAGGATATATAAAATCTTACACAGGCGATCTTGAAAATATTATCGGCATGAGTTCAAAAGCGTTAATGGATTTATTATAAATTCGCCCCGCAGCATTTTTTAAACTTTTTGCCGCTGCCGCAAGGACAAGGATCATTTCTTCCGACTTTGCTTAAATCAACGCCTTCAAGATCAGGTTTTTCAATATCTTCTTCTATTATACCGAGAGTTCTGGAAAATGCTTTTGATTTATACAGCACAGTAGTTGATGAAAATATTTTGTTTTCAAGATAACGGGATTTATAGTTTTCTAAAAGTTCATCAAAAGTGTAACCGGTTCCTAAAAGGCTGTTTACAACTTCCATAAAATTTTCATGTCTGTCTGCAACTCTTTTTATTATATTTGCTGAGAATTTGTCGTTATTCAGGAAAAATTCCAGACACTCTTTTGCGTTTTCAATATTTTCCGGATTTTCAAAAATCTTATTAAATGTTTCATAAAAAGGAACAGCATAAAGCCCGAGTTCTTTATCAAAAATTATTCCTACATCATAAGTTTCCTTGTGCGAAGAAAATCCGCCGAGAGAATTTTCAAGAAAGTTTTCGTATGAATTGTTAAATTCCGAAACATTAAAAAACTTATAACTGTCAAGTGTTTGTATTTTATCAGAGACATCAATCTTTTCGCCGCCTTCTGCATAATCATTAAATGCCCCTATCAAATCATCGGCAAATTTGTTTGTTGTGACAATCTCATCTTTACCGAAAAAGTCAATGAATTTAGAATAAATATTTTTAATTTCTTTTTCTATCTCTTTTTGTTTTTCCGGATTATCCATATAAACAAGCTCAGGATTTTGAATAATTTTTGCAACTGAATATCTCAAAGCATCGTCCCTTCTGGTTGCCGGAAGAACGCCGGAAATTTCCAGAAGATAATATGCATCCTCAAACTTAAAAATACGTGCAACAACATACTGACCTGCTCCCATACCGCGGAAGGTCGTCATCTTAACCAGCGACACAACACTATAAGTCTTTTCATTAATTATATTATTCAGCTCAAAACCGTTCTGTAAAACTCTTTTAATTTCATATATAGAAGAAATTGACTTCATAAGAGCCTTTACAATTTTTTTTGCAGAAGCGGAAACCTTTTTAGTATTTTCCAGATAAAGCTGTAATATACTTTTATTGTCCAGATTTCTCTCAAAAATATAGTTAAAACATGCAGACTGAAAATTCATACTGCTCTGCCCGATAGTTTTTAAATACTCCTCAAAGTCAGGTTTAACCGTTTCGTCTTTCTGTATAAATTCTGCAAGTTCTTTGATTACATCATTAATCTCTTTTAAATCTTCTAAAATAAGCATCAATTTCTCCCCTCTCTATAAATAGAGAATACATTAAAAGAAGCAAAAACTCAATACTATAACAGGTTAATATTAAAACGGTCTTTGAATAAGAGTTGTTTCAGTACTGAATTCGCATTTCGGGCACATTCTTTTTGCAATCGTTATATCAAGATTTGCATCAGAATAATTACCTATTGCCTGTTTTGCAACAGCTCTGTTATAGTAAGCTCTTGCGGGAGAGAAAAATACTTTCTTTTTCTGTCTGTAAGCTGCAAGGATAGAATTATAAATATTTAATGCTGATTGATAATCCTTATTTTTCAAAAGATAAGTTGCTTTTTCATATTGCAAAAGATATTTTACAGGTTCTTCTTTTTCAGAATTTATTGCGTCATCAAACTCTTTAAGCATCTCATCTTTTTGCAAATAATAAGTTTTTGCGCCTAAAATATCAGTTGAGAAATTGTCAGACAGACTGTATTTATTTGCCGCTTCATAATCTGCCTCGGCAGCTTGATATTGTTTTAATTGTAATTTTGCGTAAGCTCTGTCAGCATAAACTTCCGGAGATATAGGAACAAAAGTCAGATAAATATTTGATAATGTAACAGCCTGTTCATATTTCTTATTCAGGTTAAAGTTCCCGATTAAAACAGGAACAAAAGCGTACAAACAAAAAATGACTATAAGTGCACCTAAAACATATACACTTTTACGTGGTGTTCGTTTGTATGTTAAATAATCCTGTTCACTTATATTTTTTAATTCGGGCTTAAATTTTGTTTTCTGAAACGTCCCGACATATCTCGTCAAATAATTTTCATACAAATAATTAACCGTTAAATAGCTTACATACAACAAAACAAGCGGAATTAACGATAAAATAAGTACAGCCGCAATAAACGGCATTTTCATAAACTGTGTAAAAAACGGGAAAATAACAAGATAAATATACAAAATAATTTCTACTGCGACGCAAACATTCATAATCGCAGTAAATTTACGATATGTTTTGTTAATTCCCTTTAATTTTTCATCCGGCAGCAAAACAGAATATCTGTAACCGAAGTTTCTCATTATACCGGCTAAAACAGTACTTTTATTTTCATTATAATAAGTACAATACTGTGAGTTTAAAAATATTTTTTTTCTGTAATCATTAATATTCATAGATAAAATATTAACACTTTTTAGAAAAAAAAGCAATTCCGCTTGCAAAAAATTTTTAGGTGATATAATAGAAAAGTACCGAATATTTTCGGACGGTTGAACTTTGATAACAGAATCGGGACGTGGCGCAGCTTGGTAGCGTGCTACCTTGGGGTGGTAGAGGTCGCAGGTTCAAATCCTGTCGTTCCGATTTTTTAAAGATTATAATATCGGGATGTAGCACTCTGCCGAGCAAACGATTGAGTATCGTTTGCGAGAGGGAATGGTAGCGCCTTGCTATTCCGCTATATCTCCGGTAAAATTCAATCAGTACATTTAAAGCACAGAATAGCAATTAAAAAAATTTCGGGATGTAGCGCAGTCTGGTAGCGCACCGTGTTCGGGTCGCGGGGGTCGCAAGTTCGAATCTTGTCATCCCGATTTTTTATTGTATTAAAAATTTTTCATAATTTATACTTCTTACCGATGACAAAACTATTCATACAGTTTTTACTTTCTTAAAAAGGAGGTAAAAATGTTTGATAATGATGAAATAGTTGATGTTGAAGTTTGTGAAGTTTGTCAGATGAACGGGTCTAAAAAAATTCTTATGGTCGTAACAAGTGCTGATAGTTTTGATGAACACCACAAAACAGGCGTATGGTTTGAAGAATTCGCAGTACCTTATAAAGCGTTTATAAAACATGGGTATGAAGTCACTACAGCTTCTCCTAAAGGCGGGGCAGCTCCGATTGATCCCCGAAGCGAAAATTTATATGAAGAAATCGAATGGAATGACGCTAAAAAGGCTTTAAATGACACTGTTCCTTTAAAAACTGTTGATTTTACGAACTTTGACGCACTTGTCTTACCGGGCGGTCATGGACCTATTTTAGATTTATACAGGGATGAAAACCTCGGGAAAATTATTGAAGATTATAGCATAAGAAAGAAACTCATTGCAGCGGTATGCCACGGTCCGGCAGGTCTTTTATCAGCAAAAGTCAGCGGTATCCCCTTTGTAAACGGTAAAAGACTTACCTGCTTTACAAACGAGGAAGAAACCGAAGCAAAAATGAATAACCTTGTTCCTTTCATGCTTGAAGACGAATTAAAAGATGCAGGAGCAGTTTTTGTAAAAGAAGCTCCCGGTAAAATTAATATTGTTGAGGACGAAAATTTAATTACCGCACAAAATTATCAGTCAAGCAAAGCTTTTGCTGATGCAATAATAAATTATTTAAATCGCGAATAAACTTAATATCTGATAGTAATAATTTCCTCTCTAAATTAGAGAGGAATATTTTTTTTAATGTATAATTTCTCCCTCAATTCTATGATTTTTATATAAAATGTTTGAAATTTTAAATAAAAAGTATTATAATTGATGGGTAGCGATTATTAAAAGAGGTTATTATATGAAATTACACATGCAGATACTTATTGCATTAGGTCTTGGAATTAAACGGAACTGGCATATTTTTTTCGGAATTATTTTAGGGATTTTAGTCGGAATATTTTTACACGGACATGAATATCCGCTTGTTTCTACTTTATTGACATTTATAGGACAGGTATTTATAAGATTAATTCAGATGGTCGTAATACCGCTTGTTGTATCCGCAATAATTATCGGTATAACGAGTGTCGGCGATAACAGACAGTTAGGCAAATTCGGGACAAAAATGATTACGTATTACGGTATAATAACCGTTGCAGCAGTTGCAATAGGTGCAGTTCTTGCACTTATTTTCAAACCCGGAATAGGTGCAGCACACTATATAGCTGCAAATACCGCAAGTGAAGTTCAAGCATCAGTTGCAGCAGCTGTACAGCAGCAGCAGGGTAATATTCTGAATATATTTCTGGGTTTTGTACCTAACAATCCTATACATTCACTCGCTGCAGGCGATATGGTTCCGATTATTGTATTTATGGTAATCTTTGCCGTTGCATTAGCAAAAGTCGGCGATGTAAACAGACCTATTGTATCATTTTTTGAATCAGTATTTGCTGCAACAATGAAAATAACCGACTGGATAATGTTTTTTGCTGCTCCCGGTGTGTTTGCACTGACTGCCAGCGCTGTTTCCAGCTTCGGCATAGATATTTTCGCAAGCATTTCAAAATATCTTCTGGTGCTTTTCATCGGATTTATGCTTCAATTGTGCGTAGTTTATCCGCTGTTCTTAAAATTCTTCTCAAAAGTAAATATAATAATCCTTTATTCTGCTGTAGCCGAAGCATTAATGGTGGCTTTCGGAACGGCAAGTTCATCAGCTACGCTGCCTTTAACGGTTGCCTGCTGTGAAAAACGCGGAATTTCTCATAAGATTTCAAGCTTTGTGCTGCCTTTAGGCGCAACGCTTAATATGGATGGAACAGCTTTATTGCAGACGGTTGCTGTTATATTTTTAGCACAGGCATACGGAGTTGCACTTACTCCTTTCCTGATTATTGAAATCTGCTTACTCGCGATAATCGCGTCTTCTACCTGCGCAGGAATTCCGGGAGCAGGCTTGATAACAATTGCTCTTATCCTTAACGGAATGGGATTAAGCCCGGAACAGCTCGTTGCAGGATTTGCATTCTTGTTTACAATCGAAAGAATTACGGATATGATGAGAACGCTTGTAAACGTAGCATCAGATGCGGTTGTAGTTGCAGCTATCGCGGATAACGAAAACGAAATCAATTACGATCTGTTTAACAATCCTGAAGCTTATGAAGATATAGCTTAAAAATGGAAGAAGGATAAGAATGAAAAAATTTATAACATTAATATCCGCAATTTGTATACTTAACGTAATAGCTGTTCCTTGTTTTGCAATAAGCAAGCATTCATCCACAGAAGAAAAAATTGAATACATAAAAAAACAAGCTGTAAAAATGCACACAAAAAATATGCAATACGCTTGGAAAAAATTGTGTGAAACAGATGCTCAAACATGTGAAGAACAAAAGGAGTGGTTTGACGATTTGCTATTTGAAACAAAAGTGCGTAAAAAGGATATGGAAATAATTATGTATAACTTAATACGTTTGAAATAGTTTATCATTTTAGAAGTATAACTCCATACTAACATTTACAAACTCTGGCTTTTCTGCTAGGGTTTTGTTATGAACGAAACAGACGAGCTTGCATCAACACATTTAGGCAAAAAATCTCAAGGGAGCGAGAAATACAATCCAGCGCTTCTTGTTGCAATACCACGATGCGAAAACAGAAAACAATACAATATAGATGACAACAATCTACCGTTTGTTGGCTTTGATGTGTGGCATGTGTACGAGTTTTCGGCACTTACCCAAAACGGAGTTCCTGTTACAAGACTTTTAAAGCTTAAATACGACTGCAAAAGCAAATTCCTTGTTGAATCAAAATCGCTAAAGCTTTATTTAAACTCATTCAACATGTCAAAATTTGGCGCAACTGTAAACGAATGCCTTGAAATCTGCAGAAATATCATTGAAAAAGATTTGGCAGAAAAACTGCAGACAAAAATCGAAGCAAATTTTATTGAAAACAGCGCCGAACGCAAAGAAATATTTAAAAACTTTCAAAACATAATGAATTTTGTTGATGAAAAAACTCTTAAAGTCGAAAAATTTAAAGAAGCACCCGAACTTTTAGAAACGAAAGAAACAGATGAAGAAAAAAGTTATTATTTAACATTTGACTCTCTGCGCTCAAACTGCAGGGTTACTCACCAGCCTGATTTCGGGGATTTGTTTTTATACTACAAATCTAAAAAACACATTTTAGAAAACAGCCTTGTAAAATACTTAAGCTCTTTCCGTTCTGAATTCCATTTTCACGAAGAATGCTGTGAAATGATTTACAAAAGACTTTATGATTTGCTTGACAATGATGATGAACTCTTTGTCTGTGCACTTTACACCCGCAGAGGAGGAATAGATATTTGCCCTGTGCGCAGGAGTAAAAATTACAAACCTGATGAAGTTTTAATTTTAGGAGATGTGAAAAAATTTGCAAGAGGAAGTATTAAGCAGTAATGAATAACAGAAAATTCGGAAATGCAGGAGAAGACCGTGCATGCCGGTACTTAGAAAAACAGGGATATAAAATTTTAGAAAGGAATAAGCATTACTCGCGTTTTTGCGAACTTGATATTATTGCGCAATACAAAAACACAACTGTATTTGTAGAAGTTAAAACCCGAAAAACAGACAATTTCGGTGTCCCTTTTGAAGCAATTACAAAAACAAAGTTTGAAAACCTGAAAAAAGGCGTTCAATTTTATCTGTCAGAAAACAAAATTAAAGATTACAGAATAGATGTAATAGGAATTACCCTGAAACCTGAGATAAAAATAGAGCATTTAAAGAATGTGTATTTGTAATATAAATAATGTTATTGGAAGTGAATAACATTATTTATATTACAAAATATGCCCGTTTTCTATTTTGTATACCTTTACATCTTTCAAAAATTCGTCTTCAAAAAGGATTGTGTCTACAGAAGTTATTATTGTCTGTGTGTTTTCATTAATTGATTTTAAAAGAAAGTTTTGTCTTATATCATCAAGTTCTGCCAGAACATCATCAAGAAGCAGAACAGGTTCATCTCCTGTTTTAGCGGTAATTATATCAAGTTCCGAAAGTTTAAGAGCCAGAACAATTGTTCTTTGCTGCCCCTGTGATGCAAATTTTACAGCCTCATTACCATTTATGTAAAAAATAATATCATCTCTATGCGGACCTACACAGGATTGCCCCCTACGCATTTCTTCTTCTCTTTTTTCATCAAGCAATGACTTAAAAGCTTCTGCAATTTCTTCCAACTCGCATTCATTATTCAAAAACGAACAGTCGTAATTAATTCTTAATTCTTCTGTTTCGCTTATGATTTTGTGTTTTTCCCTTGCAATGCGTTCAATTTCTTTTAAGAATTTTTTCCGCAGATAAATAATATTGCTTCCCGTAATCACAAGCTGTTCATTATAAACATCAAAGAGAGTATTATTCAAGATTCCTGTTTTCAGATACTCTTTGAGCAGATTATTTTTCTGTATACGAATTTTATCATATTTTGAAAGCCTGTCGTCATAAGCAGGGTAAATTTGTGAAATTGCTCTGTCAAGCCAATCACGCCTGTCAGAAGGATTTCCTCGCAGTAAAAGCAAATCCGCAGTTGAAAAAAGAACTGTTTTTAATACTGATTTAAAATTTTTCGGTGTTGTTTTAACCTTATTCAAAGCTAGTGTCCGCTTTTTCTCTCTGGAATAAGTGTAATCCAATTCTACATCAGTACCAGCCTTAATCATATTGCAGTTAATTTCCGCTGTTTCGGCATCAAAATTTATTAATTCTGTATTATTAGAAGTTCTTGGGGATTTCAGAGTTGACAACAGATAAATGCTTTCCAGAATATTAGTTTTGCCCTGAGCATTTTTACCTATTATCAGAATTTTGTTAAAATTTAAATTAAGTTCTAAATCCTTGCAATTACGGTAATTTGTAAGCTTTAAATCCCTCAATCTCATAAAAAAATTATACCTCAAATATATGATTTCTTAATTTTATATAGACTATTGTAAAAATTTTTTATATAATAAATTTATAAAAATTATAAAATAAGGAAGTACTATGTTACCGATTATCTCAGAAGAGAATGCAGCAGAGGCTTTTAGTGAAATATTTAAAGATATGCCTGCGTGGCGAAAAAAAATGATTCACTACATAAAGGATGAAAATCCGGAAATAAATACAGCAATAATAGAAGCTTCAAACAAAACGGATTTAGATCCTAAAGCTGTTGCACTCGGGGCTTATATGACATATACATTAATAGAATTGGCTATGAGAGATAACGATGCACTAATGAACTTTCAGGAAGGGTAAATAGATGTTAATAGAAGAACTTTTAGAAAAACTTGTTGCAGACGGCGGTTCGGATTTGCATATTTCAAGCGGTTTGCCTCCTGTCGCTCGTATTGACGGGAATTTAACAAGGTATGATTATCCGGCGTTAAGCCCTGATGATGTAGAGACTTTACTGTTTCCAATGCTTTCTAATGAACAAAGAAGAACGCTTGAACAAACTTGGGAACTTGACTTTTCATACGGGATTGAAGGTTTGAGCCGTTTCAGGGTTAACTTTTATAAAGATAAAGGCAACTATGCTGCGGCATTCAGAACGATTACATCTATAGTTCCTTCATTTGACAAGCTCGGGCTCCCCGAAGTTGTCAAAAGAATGGCTGATAAGCCGCGCGGTCTTATACTTGTAACGGGTCCTACAGGTTCAGGTAAATCTACAACACTTGCCTCTATGATAGACTATATAAATACAAATAGAGCGGAACACATTCTTACTATTGAAGACCCTATAGAATTTGTGCATACATCAAAACAGAGTATCATACACCAGCGTGAACTTGGAATGGATACAAGATCTTTCGCAAATGCGTTGAAATCAGCACTCCGTGAAGACCCTGATATCATTCTCGTAGGTGAGATGAGAGACCACGAAACGATTGCCTTGGCACTGACTGCTGCAGAAACAGGTCACTTAGTATTTGGAACTTTGCACACATCATCAGCTGCACAGACAATTGACCGTATCATAGACGTATTTCCGGAAGGTCAACAACAGCAAATTCGTGTACAGCTTGCAAACTCTCTTGTTGCAGTATTTTCACAGACTTTGTTACAAAAATTACAGCCTGACGGAACTAAAAAAGGTCGTGTAATGGCTCAGGAAATCATGCTTGTTACTCCTGCTATTGCAAACCTTATTCGTGAAGCAAAAGCTGCTCAGATTTACTCCACAATTCAAATGAACTCCGCAATCGGCATGCAGACGCTTGAAATGGCTCTGGCAGGGTTGTATAAACAAAACCTTATAACAATAGAAGATGCACTGCAAAGATCGTCAAGACCGGATGAGTTGAGACGACAACTCGGTGCTGGTTAACCATAAAATAATATTTGCTTATGAAAATAGAGCCTTTATAGAGGTTTATATCTGCTTTATAAATAAAGTCATGCTGAACTTGTTTCAGCATCTCTTAAAAGTTTAGCCCCTGAAACAAGTTCAGGGTGACCATTTGGAAATTTTTAGTGTAGACCTCTATAAAGGCTCTATTTTTTCTATTTGATTTTGTTTGTGCTAAAATTCTATTATAAACGTATATAACTTAAAAGGAAGTATAAAATGGCACAACAAACACATGAATCAAGTTCCACAAAAGAACAAATAAGACAAACCAGAATTCAAAAACTTGCAGATCTTGCTGACAAAGGAGTTAATCCGTATCCTTACTCTTTTGATAAAGACGCTGATGCAGCTTTTTTACAGGATAAATACAAAAATCTTGAAGCCGGAGTTGAAACTGAAGATAAATATTCCGTAGCAGGACGTGTTATGGCAATCCGTAATACTGGTATGTTTATTGATTTGATGGACGCTTCCGGTAAAATCCAAATTTTTTCACATAAAGAAAACTTATCCGAAGAGCAAATGAAAATTTTAAAGCTCATAGATATTGGTGACATTGTTGGTTTTACCGGTACTATAAGAAGAACTCCGAGAGGCGAACTCTCTATTAAATCAACTTCTTTAAAGCTTCTTTCGAAATCACTGCTGCCTTTGCCTAACAAACAAATCAGCAAAGAAAAAATGGAAGAATTAACACACTATCACGGGCTGACAGATGTTGAACTTAAGTACCGCCAGAGATATGTTGATTTAATCGTAAATGAAGACAGCAGGGATACTTTCCGCAAAAGAAGTCTTATAATACAAAAAATTAGAGAATATCTTGCAAAACAGGGCTATCTGGAAGTTGAAACTCCTATTTTGCAGACAATGGCATCAGGTGCTAATGCAAGACCATTTACAACACACCACAACGCGTTGGAAATGGATTTGACATTAAGAATTGCACTTGAATTATACCTCAAAAGATTGATTGTAGGCGGCATTTCCGAACGTGTATATGAGATCGGTAAATGTTTCAGAAACGAAGGCATAGATACACGCCACAATCCTGAATTTACAATGATAGAATTGTATCAGGCGTATGCTGACTATAACGATATGATGACTTTAACGGAAAATATGGTTGCATACGTTGCTCAGGAAGTTTTAGGAACATTAAAAATTAAATACGGTGAAAATGAAATTGATCTTACACCGCCGTGGGACAGAAAAACAATGCTCGGTTCAATAAAAGAAGCAACAGGTGTTGATTTTATGGAAATTTATACACCGGCACAGGCTATTGAAACTGCAAGAAGCCTCAATGTTCAGGTTGATGATACTATGAACTGGGGGCAGGTTGTTGAAGCTGTATTTGAAGCAAAAATTGAACCATCTTTAATTCAGCCCTGTCACATTATTGATTATCCCAGAGAAATTTCTCCTCTTGCAAAAGTTCATAGAGATAATGACAGATTAACCGAACGTTTTGAAACAAGGGTAAACGGCTGGGAAATCGCAAATGCATTTTCTGAACTCACTGACCCGATTGATCAGAGAATGAGATTTGAGGCTCAGGCTCAGGCAAAAGCCGCAGGTGATGAAGAAGCTATGGAAATAGATGAAGACTTTATTACAGCTCTTGAATACGGAATGCCGCCGACTGGCGGTATGGGCATGGGTATAGACAGACTTGTCATGCTTCTTACCGATTCGCCTTCAATAAGAGACGTAATTGCCTTCCCGACTATGAGAACAAAAGAATAACTCATAAAAAAGAAAAGACCGGCCCCCACCGGTCTTCTTTTATGAAAGATGAAAGGAGCTGAAATATAAGATTTAGTAATAAGTTATTTTCCAGCCGTCATTGATAACCCTTGCCGCACAGGTCAAACCTGATGCTGCTTTATTACAGTTATAAGTGTTATCATTGCCGGCAGCAACTATATCACGTCCGTTGAGGACAAAAGCGAATATATCGCGTCCCAGTTGATTAGGATAAGAATTACCGTTAACATCTATTATGAAAACAACAGAATCTTTGTCAACATCAACTCCGAATTCCGAACGGACTATGTCTCTAGGATAAACGTTTATCAAAACATTCATTCCATCTACGAGCGTAAACATGTATTGATACATTTGTGCACGCTGCAAATATATTTTCCCGCTTAAAAATTTGGTAGGATATTGCCAGCAGCCGGTCGAATTGGAACATTCTCTGATAACTTTAAAATATGGCTTAAAATATGAAAAAGCCAGAGCAGAAGAATCTTGTGAATACTCATCCAGTCCCCAGTAATTAGGAGACGATCTGTCAAGCATAACATACATTGTGACCTGACTGATTGAGGTATAGAATTTTTTCAATGCTGCAATATTTTTTGTATCATTGAATTTTGCCATCAAACCAAAGATAGTTAAAGATGCTATAACTCCTATTATAGCAATTGTAAATAATGCTTCTGACAGGGTAAGTCCTGAGTGTTTTTTGTTTAAACTTTCATAATTCATAAGCCGCCTCATATCTCTTGATAAAAGACATTTATTCAACAATACATATATATTAGTTATATACCCGAAATAAAAAGAATTGTAACAATTTTATAAAGAAAAATTAAGAAATAATAATTATTTTAAATATTTTGCTGTCCAGCCGTCGCGAATAATCCTCGAAGAGCACATCCAGCCGGATTTTCCTTTATCACAATTTCCTACATCAGAGCCGGTTAAACCAAGCCCTGCAGGCTGTAAGCCTCTATGTGTAACTACAAAAGCAAAAATATCACGCCCTATTGTGTTGGGGAGCTTCTCGGCATTTACATCAATCCAGAAAACAAGACAATCATAGTCGATATTACCCATTCCGAAAGCTTCCGAGCCTGAACTTGCACTAATCATATTTGCCGGATATATATCCATTAAAACGTTTACACCTGTAACAAGAGTAAATGCAAACTGACACCACGAACTATTATGTGCAGACCAGTATGTTGAACCGTCAAAATGCTTAGTCGGATATGACCAGCAGCCGGAAGAATTCTGGCACTCACGCATCATATTAAAATAAGGTTTGTAATAATTATAAATTTGTGTAACAACAGCATCATTATTATCCACCATTCCCCAGTATTCAGGAGTTTCATGTTCGGATATAACAAGATTTGTTGCCTGCTGCAAAACCGAATATGTTTTTTTAAGCATTGACATATTGTGTTGATCCGAAATCTTTTGATTTAAAACAGGGATAGTCATAGCTGCAACAACACCTATTATGCCGAGAGTAATCAAAACTTCCGCCAGGGTAAAGGCTGAATGAAAATTTTTTATAATAAACTTGTCTGTTATACTTGTCTGAAATGCAACAAATTTAGAATACATACTATTATTTTAACATTTGTTTTAATGTATATCAATCTTAAATAGACTTTTTTGAACTTTTATTATAAATTACAGCTATGCTTGAATACTATTCAGAGAGTTTAGATAGCCTTAAACAGCACTCTCACCTTAGACATATTAAAGATTTCAGCCGGAAAGACCACAAGTACATATATTTAAAAAATAATAAATTAATTAACCTTTCATCAAATAATTATCTGGGCTTTGCGGATAACAAAGAAATTACAAAAGAATTTTTGGATTATGCAGGAGATAAATATTCCTTGGGGAGTGCTTCCGCAAGGCTGTTAACAGGAACTTTACCGGTTTATAACGAACTTGAGGACCTAATATCCTGTATGTTTAATAAAGATGCTGCACTGCTTTTTAACAGCGGATATCACGCAAATGTCGGGATAAACAGCTGCATAGCCGAGCGCGGTGACGTTATATTTTCAGATAAGCTTAATCATGCAAGCATTATCGACGGTATGCGGCTTTCTCAAGCAAAATTTTTCAGATACCCGCATAACAATATGCCGGCTCTTGAAAATTTATTAATAAGAGAACGAAAAAATTTTAATAATGCGATAATCGTTTCAGAAAGTGTTTTCTCAATGGACGGGGATATCGCAGATATTAATAAACTTGCTGAGTTGAAGGAGAAATATAATTGTCTGTTAGTCCTTGATGAAGCACACGCATTCGGCGTATTCGGCCAAAACGGACTAGGCGTCACTGAAACTTTAGGACTTACTGAAAAAGTTGATTTAATTATCGGTACATTCGGCAAAGCAATCGGTTCTATGGGAGCCTTCGCCACAGGAAATAAAATTTTAATTGATTATCTTACAAATAAAGCCCGTTCCTTTATATTCTCGACATCTTTGCCACCTGTTAATATTGCTTTTTCAAAATGGATAATAGAAAATAAACTGCCTTATACTTTTGAAAAAAGGATGAAAATGCTTGAACTTGGGCATAAAGCAGGCAGCCAGAGCCACATTATCCCGCTAATCATCGGCGGAAATAAAGAAACTGTCGATACGTGCGAAATTCTTTTTCAAAACGGGTATTTTACACTTCCGATAAGACCGCCTACAGTACCGGAAGGAACATCCAGAATAAGAATTTCTTTAACAACAGACATTAATGAAAAGGAACTTTTTGATGCAATATCACTGGCTAAACAAACAAAATAACAACAAGCTCATAATATTTTTTGCAGGCTGGAGTTTTGACTATATCCCGTTTGAATTTCTACCTTCCGGAGATTATGATGTATTAATGCTGTATGATTATAATACTCTAGAGCTGCCGCCAATTCCGCAATACGAAAAATATTTTTTAATTAGCTGGTCTATGGGAGTTTTTACGGCATATCTTCTTAAAGAGGAGCTCCCCGCTTTTGAACAAAAAATTGCAATAAACGGAACCCCTTACCCTGTTGATGATGATAACGGAATTCCTTTAAAGCCGTTTCTTTTAACATTGAAACACGCCGGACAGGGGCTGGAAGGCAAATTTTACCGGAACATTTTTGACAGTTCTAAAGATTATGAACGTTATACCCAAAATCCCGTAAAACGACAGGTTCAAAACAGAATAGATGAATTAAACAATTTATACAAACTTATTAAAAATATAGATATAAATTACGATAAATTCTATAATACAGCCATAATAAGCAAAAATGACATCATTATACCGTCAAAAAATCAAATAAACTTCTGGACAGGAAAAGTTGAAAATATAAAAATGCTTGAATGCGGACATTTCCCGTTTTATAATTTCAAAAACTGGGATGAGATTTTAACATGCAGATAAACCCTAAAATTATAAAAAAACAATTTGAAAAAAGTATGGAAAAATACAACGACAATGCCGTTGTGCAAAATATTACCGCTCAAAAATTAGTCCAAAATCTGATAAAAATAAATCAGAATTTTGAAAATGTTCTTGAGCTCGGATGCGGTACAGGTCTGCTTACTAAAGAATTAATAGAAAATATAAATTATAAAAAATATTATGCAAATGATCTAGTTGAAAAGTCAAAACAATATTTATCGGAAATTTCGCCTGAATTTACATTCATCTGCGGAAATGCGCAAAAAATTAAGACTTCGCAAAAAATGGATCTGATTATTTCAAATGCAATGTTTCAGTGGTTCAGCAGCCTTGATAAACTTCGTGAACATCTTACAAATATATTAAATAAAGACGGAATACTTGCGTTTTCAACATTTTCACCGGAAAACTATAAAGAAATCAGAAAACTTTGCGGGCTTTCACTTGAATATAAAACTCTTGATGAATTAAAAGAAATATTTTCTGATAATTTTGAAATTCTGTATACTGAAGAATTTAAATACACCATGCAATTTTCAAACCCGCTGGAGCTTCTTGCACATATGAAAAATACAGGAGTAAATTCTCTTTCTATAAAACACCGGAATTTTAAAGCGATTAAAGAATTTTGTGACAGCTATAAATCTGCTTATCCGGATTTGACACTGACATATTCTCCGATTATTGTAATTTGTAAAAAAATTGCATAAACTATGTTATTGGAAGTCGATAAGACGATAGGACGTTAAGACGATAAGTTCTTTATGGTGCGCAAAGCGCACGTAAAATAAAAAAATAATCCGGCATTTAACGTAGTGAACAATCAATGTTTGCGAAACAACAACAAGCCGGCTATTGTTTGAGCGCAAAGTCAATAAGACCCTGAAACAAGTTCAGGGTGACGTATAAGCGAGTTTAGCCGGCTTGAGTTGAGCAATTACAATTGATTAGTGAACGCAGTGACTGCCGGGAGCTTCTTTGCGGTACTTTCTTGTCGGTACAAGAAAATACCAACAAGGTGTCTTTAGCAGATTGTTTCACTTCCAATAACATAGTTTATGTTAAAATTCAAACAAACATAAATAAACCTATTTATGTATTCTACTTTGTAAAGAAAAAACATATAATATTTACATAATTTCATGTTTATTATTTCATGTCGGTATAAGGATCGGTAAAATTGCTAAATAATTTTGAAAGCTTTGATAATTCTGAAACATCTGCAAGAAAATCTGCCTTAATACAAGAAAGAGTAGGGCTTGTCTCAACCCACATGTATAAACAGTTTCTGGATTATCAGCACGCAAATATTAATACAAATGAAATTTTTATAAGAATGATTGACAACCTGCAAATTGTTGTTGATACATTAAAAGAGGCATTTTCATCCAGAAATGTTACAACACAAAATATTTACGTTGACACTGACCCGCAAAAATCAGTCGTTATCGTAAATATTCTCTGGCATAAAATGAGTTTTACAACAAGATGTAACTATCAGCCTCAAGCTCTTTACAGAGAAGACGGTCAGCATCTTTTTTCAAGCAGAATTATGGCGGTTAAAGGAAATTACTACGAAATTATGAAGGGAGTTACAGACCATGATGAAGAAATGGGCAAACTTCTTGATAATGAAGTTGCTTCTCTTTTTATCCCGCCTGAATCCACTCAAAATTCCATTATGAAAATCCGCCATATCCCGAACCGCGAATTTTATCTTAATCAGGTAGATGCCCCGCGGGAATTCGTATTAAAAGTAGTAGAAACCATTTGCGGCGGCGGTTTTTACCACGAAGAAGGCGCAAGAAAAAGTTTTAATATTTAAAACTGAGAATTGCCCCACCCCCTCTCTCAATCAATTCCTCCACCCGAGAGAAAATTGCGCAGCATTGATTGAAGCTAACGGCTGGAAAATACCTGATGATTATCTGTGGATAAAATAACAAAGAAAAACTATTCAAGCGGAAGTTTTGACGAAACCTCTGCTACAATACGCTGAATATCAGCACCGCCGATTGCTACTTCCAAAATTAACGGACTGTGAATTAATACAGTTTCCGAATACTCCATAGTGTCAACATTTATAACATTGAATTCAATGAAATCTTCACCGGCATATATTAGTTTTCCGTATTCGCCGCCTGTTGCCCATTTGATGAACATGTATTGATTTTCGTATTCTTTTAGTTTTTCGACTAATCTCATCCTACATCCCCGTAAATATCTTATACATATATATTTTAGTCATTTATTTCAAGAAGTCAAGGATAAAAAAAGGTACTTAGATCGAAGTTTACACAAAAAAAGAAGCTGCACTAACCTGTACAGCTTTTGAACAATAATCTTGGGAGGAGATTTGGGGATAGTTGTACATGCATGATAATGCAAGCATGCTTTTTTTGTTACACATGTAATTAAAAAGTTAATAAAAATTTACAATTCCTTGATTTTATATTATAATAGTGTTTGGAGAAAAAGCATGAAAATACTTGTAATAAACGGCGCAAATATGAATATGCTTGGATTACGCGAACCGGAAAAATACGGTTCCATGACTTTAAAAGATCTTGAAAAGGAATTATATGCTCTGTCTTTTGAACTGGGAATCGAACTGGAGACATTCCAAAGTAATATGGAAGGTGAAATTGTTGAAAAAATTCATTCCGCAAATACAGGAATTGACGGTATAGTTATAAATGCAGGTGCATACACTCATACAAGTATTGCGATACGGGACGCTTTAGCTGCAGTTAATGTTCCGGCAGTTGAAGTTCATATGACCAATATTTACAAAAGAGAAGAATTTCGGCATCATTCATATCTTGCACCGGTATGTATAGGTCAGATATCAGGGTTTGGAGAAAACAGTTACAAATTGGGTCTGAAAGCGGTTGTCGATTATTTATCAAACGACAACAAATAAATATTGAGTTTCAACCCTTGTTTTAACTCTCTCCCTTGGAGAGAGCGATTCTTGAACTACGGTTCTATTTTTGGAACTCGTCAACAAAAGCTTTTCCTACAGCAAGTGCTTTCAATTCAGGGTTCTGAATACCTGCATCAGCATATTTCTTTTCTGCAAGTTCAGCAATTTCAAGAGCTTTTGCAGCTAATTCAGGATTAGACGTAAACACTTTAATGTCATTTTCAAGATTATCTACCTTGACTGTAGAACGATCTGCAGGATTTTCAGGAATAACATTAATTTCTTTGGTCTGAACTTCTGCTGCATGGGGTTGAGTAGTGTCTTGAACAGCTTCAGGTTTTACTTGTTCTGTTTTTTGAGCTGCTGTCTGCTGTGGGATAGGCGACCCTTGCGGGTTTTTAGGAATTTCGTTCATAGTCACATCCTCTTTTCTTTTCGGGGTTACAGCTGTTCGCCGTAACGATTATATAATCTTTCTTATATTCTCGTTTTATGCTTTAAAACATAAGAACAAATTTTTTTGCTAGTTTGTAAAAAAAAAATTACAAAAATTAATATATAATCTTTCTTCACAAACTTTTTATGCTATATTAAGAATATAGTGTACTCTGTGCAAATATATAAATATTATATAAAGTATACAACATTAAGGGAAGTAATGCAACAATGAATTTTACTAATTTATTTAGTAACATAAATCCGAAAGAAGTTATTAAAAATTTACCTGATGCCGTACTGGTAGTCGATTTTGACGGAAGAATAATCTGGGTAAACCACAAAGCTGCAGTAATTTTTGAAAGCAATGCGGGGGATTTAAAAGGTTTAAGTTTTGATGAACTGGTCGCAAGCGGTATGGAAATGGCTGAAAAATCCTATTCCAAACGAAATGCCGTTGTTACAGGAGCTTTCACGGTTGAAGGCAAAGAATTTTTTATTGAAATGAATGCAAAAAAATACGTTGATCAGTATTTTATAACTATCAGAGATGTTACAGCAATGACAAATGTTCTGACTATAGCTGAAAGGACAGGGCGTTTAAATAAAGAAAAGAATCTTATGCTTGTCAGATTGTCAAACGAAATTAAATCTCCGATACAGTCAATAATAGGGTTTTCTCAGGCTCTTTTAGACGGACTGGGCGGAGAAATCACGGATAAACAAAACAAATATGTGAGAATTATTAACAAAAATTCAACAGAATTGTTATATTTTATGGAAAAATTTCTTGAATTTGCACAGGCGGAATCTTCTCTGTTCACCTGTGACATTCAACCTTTTGATATTACTAATGCAATTCAGTCGGTTGTAAGAAATAACGACAGTGTTTTAAATGCTAAAAATCTAACTGTTAATTATGATTTTGATGAATTGCTGAAAAAGACAATTTATAATGATGAAAATGATATTAAAATCATATTACAAAATGTACTGGAAACATCTATCAAACTTACTGATGCCGGTACAATTACGATAAAAGTTGACTATCCCGAACCAGAAGTTATCGAAAAAAGCGGAGTTAAACATATTAAAAACGCAACCGGAACTTCTTATATCAGGATTACGGTTACAGATACAGGGGTAGGACTTGCCGAAACCGAACTCGAAGGAATTTTTGAACCATATACACAACTTGATAAAGTGCATAAAAAAACTATTGTACGTTCTCTTACACTGGGAACAGCTTATACAATGGTTAAGAGAATGGGCGGTGCTATGTGGGTAAATTCAGAAGTTATGAAGGGTTCTTCATTCTATATCATACTGCCTGTTGAAAAACCGGTAAAATAGTCTGCTACGGGGATAAAATGAGTAATGTTATATTAAAAAATGTAACCAAAATTTACGATAAAAAAAAGGTTATTGATAATATTGATTTAACTATAAATGATAAGGAGTTTATAGTACTTGTCGGAGCCTCTGGCTGCGGCAAATCAACTCTCCTTCGGATGATTGCCGGACTTGAAGAAATAACGGACGGAGAAATATTCATTGGCGACAAAAAAGTTAACGATGTACAGCCAAAAGACCGCGATATAGCTTTTGTTTTTCAAAGTTACGCACTCTATCCTCACATGACAGTAAGAGAAAATATTGCCTTCGGACTTAAAATGCGCAAGGTTGAGAAAGCCGAAATTGAAAAAAAAGTTCAGGAAGCCGCAAAAATTCTTGATTTAGGTGAATATCTGGACAGGAAACCCAAACAGCTTTCAGGCGGACAACGCCAGCGTGTCGCACTCGGTCGCGCAATCGTAAGAAATCCGAAAGTATTTTTGATGGATGAACCTTTATCAAATTTAGATGCCAAATTACGCGTACAAATGCGCTCAGAAATAAAAAAACTACACGAAAAGCTCCAGACAACTTTCATATACGTAACTCATGACCAGACAGAGGCTCTTACAATGGGTGACAGAATTGTTGTACTGCATAAAGGCGTAATTCAACAGGTTGCAAGTCCGGAAGAAATCTATAACAATCCGTCAAATACATTTGTTGCCGGATTTATAGGCTCGCCGCAGATGAATTTTATAAATTCTAAGGATTTTCCTTATAACACAAAGGACAACATTATAATCGGGATCCGTCCGGAAAAAATGTTTAATCCCGAAGGAAGTATAAAATTAACCGTAAATGTTGACATTACAGAGCTTCTGGGCAGTGAAAAAATCGCATATTTTAACATCGGGGACAAAAAATGTTCGGCAAAACTTCCCGCTGATTTCAACGTTGAAAAACAACTTGAATTAAGTATAAATCCTGATGATCTATACTTCTTTGACAGCGAAACAGGTATGCGAATTTAATCTCTGTTTTCATCTTCCACCCAGATAACTGTAATATTAACAGGTCTGGCAAAAGGATTGGACATCTTAACGGAACAATACGGATTTTGCGAAATTGTATCGTAAAACTTTATTTTTTCAGCTAATTTTTTAGTATAATCTAACAAATTCATAATTCAATTACCTGCGTCTACATAATCCATTATCAAATTTTTTTTGCTGCTTATAATCCCGAAAAAGTAGTATATTTGTTAAGTATTTATTACCCGCCGGTCTAATACCGTAAAACAATACGTCTGTTTAAAATAATTCCGGAGGAAAATTTTTATGACAGAAAAAAAACTCAGAGGGACTAAAACGGAACAAAACCTGATTAATGCTTATGCCGGCGAATCTCAGGCAAGAAACAGATATACATACTTTGCTAAACAGGCAAAAAAAGATGGCTATGAACAAATTGCGGCAATATTCCTTGAAACAGCGGAGAACGAAAAAGAACATGCAAAATTGTTCTATGAATTTTTAGGTAACATAAGAGGACATGTAGATGCTGAATACCCGTTTGAACTCGGCACAACAGAAGAAAACCTTGAAAGTGCTGCAGCAGGCGAAAAAGAAGAATGGTCTTTTTTATATGCAGACGGAGAAAAAACAGCCCGCGAAGAAGGATTTGATGAAATCGCAGATACATTCCATCATGTTATACACGCTGAAAAACATCATGAGGAAAGGTATTTAAAACTTCTTGAAAATGTAAAAAATAAAACTGTTTTTAAAAAAGATACAGAGGTAAACTGGATGTGCAGAGAATGCGGCTATGTTTACCGCGGGAAATCTGCACCTTCTAAATGCCCTAATTGTCATCACGAGCAGGCATATTTTCAAATACTTTGTGAAAACTATTAGGAGCGTGCCGCTCCACCCGCCACCTGAGTGTTGTATAAACTTAACCGGTCTAAACTAAAGAAAGAGCGTGCCGCTCCACCCGTCCATGAGTTTTGTATAAACTTAATCGGTCTAAACTAAAGAAAGAGCGTAGCCGCTCCACACATCACGCGAGTTATGAATAAAATTTTAACAATGTAACATTTTGCCAAAATCCTTTTATTTTAGCAATATTAATCGTATAATTTTAACAGGATATGGGCAGGAATTTAAAAATTTTAATAACTATATTTTCATTAACGGTTCTATACGGGGCTTATTACTGGGGAATTCCTGCACTTATAAATATGCCTGAAAAAGCAGGTTATATCGAACAAACAGTATTGCAACAATCCGGATACAAAATATCACTTGTAAATCCCGATTTAAAAATGGGGTTTATTCCATCTGTATGGATAAAAGCTGATAATTTCGCTATTTTAAATAATGATAACTCAAAAGCTCTTGATGTTAAAAATCCCGTAATCAATATTAAACTTCTGCCTTTAATCTTTAAAAATATTAATATCGGACATTTTTCCGCTGATAACATTGATGCCGAGTTTATTTTCACAAAAAATTCACAGTTGAAACTCGGTCAATATAATATAGCGGAAAAATTCGATATGCCGTTTAAACTTGAACATGCCTCCGTGAATTTAAACGAATACACAATTAGTCTTGACGACCAACTTCAATCAAAAAAACTTTCCTTAAACGGGGATTATCTTATCATAAAAAATTATGAGGATAATAAACATATTGACTTATCAACAACAGCACAGCTGCATACAGGTGATAAAACTTCTTACATTAAGTCTGACATTGACCTTAAACTGCCGCTCAATCACATTTCCGACAACCAGATTGAACTTTCAGGGCATTTAATAAACCTTGATCTGGCGGATTTTTCAGCCTATGCAAAAGCTTTTTCGAAAAATAAAATTAATTCAGTGTCCGGTCTTGTAAATTTTACCGCAAATACAGTTGCAACACAGGACAACAAAAAACAAATTAAAACAGTACTTTATATAAAAGATTTTGGTATTTATAAAAAAGATTTGTCGGCGTCTGTTTATTCAAAAGACAAGATGGAAATAAAAACGGATATCAACACCATAAAAAACGGAATTGATATTAATGAAATGAAAATTTCCGCTGACGGAATAAAAGCATTCACAACAGGCAAAATTACAAAATTAAACAACAAAATTCCAAATCTTGATCTTAAAGTTACCATTAACCAGTCAAAAGCTGAAAACATTGTAGCGCTGTTACCGGCAGAACATAATTTATGTCCTGATATAGACTTTTTTATACTTAAACAGGCTGGTTTCTGGGGTAAAGCAGCAGGGAATCTGGAAATTAAAGGTAAAGCGGATTCTCCTGATATATTCGGGAATATTCTTGTTTGGGATGCCTATATGGTTCAGCCTATTAAAAATGCACAAAAAGCTGTTATTAAACTTGCTTTCACAGGTCAAAAATTTAATCTGGATGTAAAAGTCCCGACAAGCCCGACAGAAACCGTATATGTTAAAGGTCCTATAAATATTTATAATGACAAGTATGCGGATTTAATGATTACAAGTACCGAAAATGTAGACTTGAAAACCGCACAAATTGTACTTAATCCATTGCATGATATATTGCATTTTGACCTGGGTCCGGTTCCTATTATGGATATCAAAGGGAAAGGCGGAATAAATCTTCATGTTATCGGAACAAGACAAAATCCGCACGGCTGGGGACAGTTCAGATTTAAAAATGCAACAGTATCTTTTTTAGATATCCATAATATGCTTTTGACAAACGGCTCAGGAACGCTTGACTTTGATGATCAAAATACATTATTTCAGACGAAAACCGCAAGTTTTAACGGCAAACCTGTTTCTGTCAGAGGCACATGCTCATTGACCGGAGTTCTTGACTTTACGGTAAAAACAGCAGGTCAGGATCTCGGGAACTTAATTAAAATCATAAAAACCTCTCCGATGTTAGCAGATATTCAAAAAATGACCGAAAGCATTGATAATGCCTCGGGTTCATCCGATTTTTTCCTAAATCTGACAGGTAAAGTAAAAGATCCAAAAGACATAGTATTCAACAAAAATATTTTTGCAAAAGGAAATATCAATCTGCATTCGGCAGTTATTAAACTTAAAGACCTGCCTGTTAAAATATCAAATACCTCAGGGGTAATCAATTTCAACAATCTTGATGCAGATTTCAGTCTTAATTCGCTTTTGAACAAATCTAAAATTTCTACAAAAGGTAAAATTAAAGGTTCTGATTGCGATATAAAACTGGTTTCTCCAAAATTTAACCTTGCCGACGCAATAAATACACTGCCTGAAGAATACAAAATTCCCTACAGAAAAGATATCGGTACAATTACAACAAGTTTTACAGCCGGCTACAGAGGTGATTTAAACGAAATTAACTATGACAGAATTTCCGCAAAAGGGAAAATTTATTCTAACAAAGGCGCAAAATCTGCCATAATCACCAACGGCGGAGAATTTGAACTTAATAATTCCGCATTTAAAATTCCGGAACTCAAAGGGACGTTTAACAAAAGTCCTTATGATATTTCTCTGAATGTTTCAAATATATTCAGCAAAAAAATGGTTATTAACGGCAGATGCAATATCAATTCACTCGACCTTAATGTAATTAACGACAAAGGCTTGCAGGCTCTTTTGCCCTCCAATATTTCCAAACAGCTCAATGATATTGAATTTCTGAACGGGAAAGTCAACCTTAAAGCAAGAGCCAGAAACAACAATATTACAGCATTTGTGCCGCTAAATGATATCAGCGTGTTGTATAAACCTAAAAAAGTAAAGCTTACAGTAAACAGCGGTGATGTCATATTAAATAATGACATACTAAATCTCAATAAAGTCAATGCACAATTCGGAACCATGCCGGTATTTGTAAACGGTAAAATATCAAATATACACAAAAATCCAAATTTGAATATTTATCTTAATACAAAACTTACTCAAGAATTTTTTGATCAGTATTTCAACAACAAAGCAGTTTATCCTGTAAAGCTTAAAGGTGATGTAATATTAACGTCACGTGCCAACGGAACATTAAACAATGTTAATACGAACTCAATATTAAATATTGATGCCGCTTCAAGTATTTATTACATGGGGGCATCTATAGGAGATGCGGAAAATCCGGTAAAAATCACACTAAACAGCAGCTATTCTCCTGATAAATTAAGAATTAACAGGCTGCAATACGACAAAATTATAACATCTTTGAATAACAAACCATACGTAGCTCCGCAGCTTAACGCCTCCGGTACAATTACTCTTCTGGCTGATAATATTGCCGGATTTAATAACTTTAAAGTAAAAACCCAAACTCCGACAGATGCAAAAATATTCAACATTATTTTTAGAAAACCTTTTATGAAACAGGGAGTATTTACATCTGATCTTGTGCTAAACGGAACCTCATTAAATCCCAAAATTAACGGACAATTCGAGATTACAAGTATTGATATTCCGTTTTTTGACTCAACTATAAGAGATGTAAGTCTTGATTTCAAAAACGATAAAATTTATATAACAAGCAAAGGTACAGTTATTACAAATGATGTATTCTTAAATGCCGTTATGAAAAATAACCTTACACCGCCTTATGTGATAGATTCTGCGAAACTAAAACTTACAGATTTAAATGTTAACAAGATAACAGATACTCTTAGAGATTTTGAAGCTGAAGCTACCAGAAATCCGACAGTTTCTTCAAATAATATTCCGCCATTTGATATCAAACAGCTTATTATTAATAAAGCTGAAATTGAGGCTGATAAAATTAAAGTCAGAAATATTAATGCAGACAATTTTATTGCAAATCTAAGTCTTGATAAAAACGGACTTGCCCATATTAAAAACTTTAAATTTGATATCGCGGAAGGTTCGGTTAATGGGAATTTTAAACACAATATAAACACTCACAAAACAAACCTTGACATAAATCTTGACAGGGCAAATGCTCTTATTATGTCCGAAGCTCTGTTTGACTTAAAAGGTCAAGTATACGGTTCTGTTAACGGGGACTTCAACCTGAGCTGCACCGGCGACAGTGCAGACTGTTTCAAAACATTATCCGGAGAAGGCACATTTAAAATTGCAGACGGCAAAATGCCAAAACTGGGCTCGCTTGAATATCTTCTTAAAGCCGGCAACCTGCTTAAAGGCGGTTTTACAGGGCTTTCCATAAACAGTCTTATTGATCTTGTAACTCCATTAAAAACCGGCGACTTTGACAGTATATCAGGAGATATTCATATTACAGACGGCATTGCGGATGAAATAAATATTTATTCAAACGGAAACGATCTGAATATGTATATGACAGGGAATTATAACCTTACAACCTCTGTTGCAGATATGAAAATCTACGGAAGTTTATCTAAAAATATAACAACAGTCTTCGGTAAAATAAAAAACGCATCACTTAACACTCTGTTCAACACAATTCCGGGCATAAGCAATCAGACAGAGAAACTTTTACTACAAACCGAAATCAGTAAAATTCCGGATATCAAAAATGCAACTGATATCTATAGAATTTTTGCAGCAGAAATCAACGGCGATATCAACGGCTCAGATTATGTTAAAAGTTTCAAATGGGTCAAATAGGAACGTTCCGCGACACACGCCACCTGAGTGTTGTATAAGCTTAGCCGGTTTAAACCAAATGAGGTGCGTAGCCCGAGCCCGCCTACATATTTTAGAGATATAGAAACTTTTAAGGAAGATTTTTCCAGTAATTTGGATCAGTTAAAGCCTTATAAGCACAAGCTATTCCGTTTTCTTTGTTAGTTGAAGAAATTGAGCAGTAAGTATCGAGTTTCGTATAGTTAGTTCCCTCTGCACCCATAGGTAAAAATTTTCCGTCAGCAGTAATCTGAAAAGTAAATAAATCGTGTCCCCATGCATTTGGACCTTTTTTATAACCATTTACGTCTATAGATATAAACAGTTTTTTATGCCATGCCGCAGGATTTTCAATCATATAAAATGTACCGTCTTCCAACACAAATTGTCCGTCATCTAATATATCAGTAGCAATAGCACGGGTTTTGCTATAACTTTTATATTGATGTATCACGTATTGAGAACCTTCGCCTTCAATTTCTTCTGTTGTTTGTCCTACACACCCTGTATTTCCGCAATAATTTATTGTATTGAAATATTTGGAATATGCTTTTGCAAATGTCCATGTATCAAAATCGCCCGCCTTAATAATTTCCCCTCTATCAGCTCCCATACGGATCAAAGCCTGATGAGCAACCGAATAAGATTTTTTTAAAGCAGCCTCAAGCTGCTTATTTTGAGTTTTATTAATAAGTACAGGAATTGTCATGGCTGCAACAACTCCGATGATACCGAGAGTGATGAGGACTTCAGCGAGAGTAAAGGCAGCTTTCTTATAAGGTGAATAAGTGAATAGGTTAATATGTGAATAAGTTCGTTTCAG